>NZ_HE997451.1:0-7134 GCF_000312525.1 Bartonella florencae
TTGCTTTTATCAATTAATATGTAAATTCAAGATGTGAATACTTTCTCGATTCGTAATTGCAATATATAGATGATGATGCTATTTGGTAGCGCTACAGATTCTATGTATCAGGTGGTTCAAAAGGTGGTTTTATTATTTGGTATTTTTATTAACTTATTGAAAAATAGTAAGAAATTGTTATGAAATGGTTCTCTCCATCCGCACCAAAAGAATTTTTTGAGTCCATATAGGTATCTATATGTGTGGAATTTCACTTTATGGTGATTTAACACTCAAGTGTTAGAATGTGGTTGTTATCAGAGTGGGGCATCCCTCTCCTTAAGAAAATAAAGGTTTTTTTAAATGCAGGTTACCGAGACGCTTAATGAAGGACTGAAGCGCGAAATTAAGATCGTGGTTCCGGCGAGAGATTTAGAAGAAAAATTGAATGAACGGTTGGATCATACCAAGGATAAGATCAAACTCAATGGTTTTCGTCCTGGTAAGGTGCCTGCTGGATACCTACGAAAGATGTACGGTAAGTCTTTTATGGCAGAAATTCTCAATGAGATTGTCAATGATGTGCCCAGTTCTATTTTAGCTGAGCGTGGTGAACGCTCAGCTATGCAGCCGAAAATTGATATAGCTGAAGATGAACGGATTTTGGATGGAAAAGTCGATTTTGTTTTTAGTTTAAAATATGAAGTTTTACCAAAATTTGAAATTAAGGACTTTGAGCATATTGCGATTACCCGTGAAATTGCGGCTATTCCTGAAAAAGAGATTGATGATCAAGTAAAACGTATTCTTTCTTCTACTCGTAATTATTCACCAAAGGATGGTCCTTCTGAAGAAGGTGATCGCATTACAATGGACTATCTTGGTAAGCTCGAGGGAGTTCCATTTGAGGGGGGGGCAGATCATGATGCACAATTGATTCTAGGCTCGAAGCAATTTATTCCTGGTTTTGAGGAGCAATTGGTTGGTGTAAAAGCGGGTGATAAGAAAACAATTTCTGTTAAATTTCCTGATAATTATAATGCGGCTCATTTAGCTGGCAAGGATGCGGAATTTGATATCACTATTAAAGCTGTTTCTCAATCTGATGAGCTAAAAATTGATGATGAAGCAGCACAAAAAGTTGGTTTAGAATCTTTAGATCGTTTGCGTGAAGTTGTTCGTGGACAGATTGAAAGCCAGTATGGCACAATGACACGTCAAAAAATTAAACGTCAAATTCTTGATGCTTTAGATGCTGATTATAATTTTGATATTCCTGAAGGACTTTTAGAAATTGAATTTAACAATATATGGGCTCAGGTTAATGATGATTTAAAAAAGGCTGGACGCAGTTTTGAAGATGAGGGGGTTACAGAGGAACAGGCACGGGAGGAGTATCGTGTTCTTGCACAGCGTCGTGTCCGTCTTGGTTTAGTGCTTTCTGAAATTGGCATGAAGGTTGGTGTTAAAGTAAGTGAAGATGAATTAAAAGCAGCGGTTTTTGATCAGGTTCGCCAGTATCCTGGACAAGAAAAAGAAATTATGGATTTTTTCCGTAATACTCCGGAAGCTGTGGCAAATTTACGTGCTCCAATTTTTGAAGAAAAAGTCATTGATCATTTGTTGGAACGGATAAAAGTTACGGATAAAGAAGTGACAATTGAAGAACTGATGAAGGAAGCTGACGAAGCAGATGTAACAGAAGAAAAACCTGCCAAGAAAAAAACAGCAGAAAAAGTTACAGCTAAAAAAAAGGCATCTAAAAAAGATTAATATTCACCAACACAAACAGGCCCGATAAAGTCGGGCTTTTTTATGAGATTTATATTCTAGGCTTGCACTGAGAATGGTTTTAGATTAGCCATTTATTGTATTTAGAAAATATTAATAGTGGATTGGCAATGAACATCGTTGATACGCGCACTCCTAATTCTAAACGTTTTATTTCTGGAGCGACAGGTGATTGGGAAGTCATCATTGGCATGGAGGTTCATGCACAAATTATATCAAATTCAAAACTTTTTTCAGGGGCATCAACCAAATTTGGTGCTGAGCCAAACAGTCACGTATCGCTTATTGATGCAGCTATGCCTGGTATGTTGCCTGTTCTTAATGAGGAATGTGTTCGTCAGGCAGTTCGAACGGGTTTAGGGTTAAAGGCGCATATTAATTTGAAATCTGTTTTTGATCGTAAGAATTATTTTTATCCAGATTTACCACAAGGGTATCAAATTTCTCAATTTCGTTATCCAATTGTCGGAGAAGGGAAGATTGTTATATCTGTTGGTCCTGATTCGAATGGTCAGTTTGAGGACATTGAAATTGGCATTGAACGTTTGCACCTTGAACAAGATGCTGGCAAGTCAATGCATGACCAGCATCCAACAATGTCTTTTGTAGATCTTAACCGTTCTGGTGTGGCTCTTATGGAAATTGTTTCTAAACCAGATATGCGCTCCTCAGATGAAGCCAAGGCCTATATGACAAAATTGCGTACGATTGTTCGTTATTTAGGGACTTGTGATGGCAATATGGATGAGGGGTCTATGCGTGCGGATGTTAATGTCTCAGTTCGTCGCCCTGGTGAAAGTTTTGGAACGCGTTGTGAAATCAAAAATGTGAATTCTATTCGCTTTATTGGTCAAGCGATTGAATATGAAGCACGTCGTCAAATTGCAATTTTAGAAGATGGTGGTATCATAGATCAAGAAACGCGGCTTTTTGATGCTGCAAAAGGTGAAACGCGGTCTATGCGTTCAAAGGAAGAAGCGCATGATTATCGTTATTTTCCTGATCCTGATCTTTTGCCATTGGAATTTGACCAAGCATTTGTGGACTCTCTAGCGGCTGAATTGCCTGAATTGCCTGATGATATAAGGAGCCGTTTTATCAAAGAAATGGGATTGACTGTATATGATGCTTCTATTCTCGTTACAGAAAAAGCCATTGCTGATTATTTTGAAAAAGTGGCCCATGGGCGTGATGGAAAAATAGTTGCAAATTGGGTGATTAATGATCTTTTGGGCGCTTTAAATAAAGGTAATCGTGAGATTGAGGAAACACCAATATCACCAGATCAATTGGGGGGAATTATTGATCTTATTAAAGAAGGAACAATTTCTGGGAAAATTGCTAAAGATCTTTTTGAAATTATTTGGCATGAAGGTGGGGATCCGCGTCAGATTGTAGAAGAACGCAATATGAAGCAGGTGACAGACACAAAGGCTATAGAGAGAGCTGTAGATGAAATTATTGCCAACAATTCTGATAAAGTTGCCCAGGCTAAACAAAAGCCTGCTTTAGCTGGTTGGTTTGTTGGACAGGTTATGAAAACAACAGGTGGAAAGGCAAATCCTCAAACTGTTAATGAGTTGGTTAAGAGCAAACTTGGCATAGATTAAGTTAGGGGTAGAGGAAAATCCATAAATGTGATATTTTTAGAGTTAATGGATATGCATTTACCTATCAAATGAAACTGTTAGTGATTTTACCAGTAAAATTTTGTTTTCAGTAATTTCAAATGTTATAAAAAAATTATTTCAGCGATTGATTTCATGAGCGCACTAAAAGAATGGAACAACAGATGGTTCGTTTTTTAAAGCAATTCTTCACATGGTGGAATGGCAATACTATAAACACACGCTTTTTCACATGGCGTAAAGGTAAGCGGATAGGGAAAGATCAGTTTGGGAATGTCTATTATGAAGGAGGGATGCATAAGGATGGTTATCCGCGTCGTTGGGTTATTTATAAAGATTATTCTGAAGCTTCTACTATTCCTCCAGGTTGGCATGGCTGGATCCATCATCGCTGTGACTGTCCCCCAACGCAGGAAGATTATCATCCATATGCATGGGAAAAGCCCCATGTTGCAAATATGACAGGAACAAGTGAAGCTTATCGTCCAAAGGGAGCTATTCCTTATAGTGGCAAGCCTTCTTATGTGCATGAAGATTATGATGCATGGTCGCCTAAAAGGTAAACTATTTTGGTGCGTGTGTGTGTTTTTTCTTAATTTGAACTACTTTATAAGTAGAATTTTTTAAATGCGATTGATTTGATGTGATGAGAGCTTTTTTACTGTTAGAATTGAGGCGTTTTTTTTGTTATTTTTTTGTAGCGGGTATTGTAGTATTTTCCACGATTTGTGAAGTGCAAGCTGAGCGTATTAGCAATGGAATTGCTGTTTTTTCTGGTCTTGATAAGATTACGGGTCGAACTACCCGTTTTGAAGTTTCTCTTGGTGAAGTTTATCAATATGGTGCTTTACAGGTGACGTCGCGAGCATGCTATACGAGCTCCAAGGATGAACCAACTCGTACAACTGGTTTTATCGAAGTGAATGAGATTATGTTAGATAAAAAGGTACGGCGTATTTTTACAGGATGGATGTTTGCAGATAGTCCTGGTTTGAATGCTGTTGAACATCCTATCTATGATGTGTGGTTAAAAGACTGTAAACAAAGTTCTCAGAGTTTTTCTGTTCAATAATTTTTTATATAAAAGGGGGCTTCAATATAGCTTATTGTTTTATAGTCCTATTTTAAAGAAGCTAAATGTAACTTTTTTAAAACAGGAGTGATGAGATGCTGAAAAGAGGGGAATAGTTGCGCCTTTAAGAGGCTAATTGTTAAACGATAAGGCAGTCTATTTTCCTACAGAGAAAATATACAGGAATTTCTGGGATTTTTCCTTATGGTAATAGAATCTTTTCTTTTTGATTGAGCAGTATATTAAAAAACTGAATCAACAAAATTATATATGTTTCCATAAGAGAAATTTTATTCAAATGAATGATTTCGGTTTAAGTTTATTATAATGCTATAGCTTTGTAGAGGATATTTTAAATATCCTCTTATATAAGATAGAAATGTTTTCATAGAACGATATTTGCAGTTTAGGAGTGAGAAGCAAAGGAAGTTAAGTTTAAACTGCCTTATTATCAAAATTGATAGATCTCTTTTGTACAAATAACGATCAATTCACTGGAGAGTATGAGATTTTATATAATGAAATATGTTAATCAGCAAAATAACGTGTCATTTTTTCCAAAAAAACCTAAAGAACCATTATTAAATGTCCCGTTTATTATAGTATTTTTGATCGCACTTTGTTTTTGTATTTATATTATTCCTCAGTATTTTTTTTCTCATACACTATCTCTTGAAAGCTTTGAGCTTTTTTCATTTACACCAATGTTATTTAAAGCTGAGCCATTAGCATTTTGTTATACAATTATTAGTTATTCATTCATGCATGGTAGTTTTCAACATGTTGCTTTTAATATGGCTTGGCTTTTGGTATTTGGTTCTCCTTTGGTAAGGCATTTGGGTGGATTACGTTTTTTAGTTTTTTGGATATTAACAGCGATTATAGCTGTATTGACGTATTTTGTATTTCACCAAAACAGTGCGATATCGCTTGTTGGGGCGTCTGGTGCTGTGTGTGGAATGGTGGGGGCTATTGTACGTTATGGTTTTCCTCTAAACTATTTGGGAGACAGTATACGGAATGAAAGGTTTTTAGGTCCTCTCTTACCTGTAAAAAAAGTATTACGTTCAAAGAGTGTACTGGTTTTTGTAAGTGTATGGTTGAGTATTGATCTCACCATAGGAATTTTTTCTTCTTTATTTGTAGGAGAGGATGTTTCAATCGCTTGGGAAGCACATATTGGTGGTTTTTTTTCTGGCTTTTTTTTGATTGGTTTTCTTGATACTTCGCAAAAAAATTGAAAATTATGATCTAAGATATTTATGGGCAGCATAAAGCGCTATTGTTGCTGCATTTGAAACATTTAATGATTTAATATTTCCAGGCATATCAAGACGCGCTAATGTGCAAGCGGTTTCACGTGTTTTTTTACGTAGACCCTTTCCTTCTGCCCCTAAAATAAGAGCAATTTTTTCCCCTTTTAATGCAGCTTCTAAAGGATATTTTCCTTCAGAATCAAGTCCAAAGCTGATAAAACCAGCTTTATGAAGTTCTTGAAGAGCTTCAGCGAGGTTTCGTACAGTAATATAATCGATGAGCTCTAAAGCTCCGGATGCGGCTTTAGCAAGAACTCCGCTTTCTTGGGGTGAGTGGCGCGACGTTGTGATAAGTGCCTCAGCTTTAAAGGCAACTGCAGAGCGCATAATAGCACCGACATTATGTGGATCGGTAATTTGATCCATGAGAACAACAAGATCGGTATTGGTTAATTCAGATAATTTGCATGGCTTTAAGGGTTCCGTTTCTAGAACGATTCCTTGATGAACAGCATCACTTCCAACAAGCACATCAAGTTGTTTAGGAGAGCATAATGTAGCAGGACAAGGTAATTCTGATTCGGGTATATTTAATCGTTTTAAAGCATTAGCTGTAATATAGAGAGAGTTAAAAATCCTTTTTGGGTTTTTTAAAGCAGACTGAACGGTATGGATGCCGTAAAGACGGATTGTCCCTTGTTGCAAGGATTCTGCTTTTTTTTTCGGCTGTATGAGAGAGCGAGGAGAAATACTCTTTGCATCTCGATATCGGCGACGTAAACGAGCATAATGAGAATTTTTCGATATTTTTTCTTTCATAGTTTCTTTATAGCGCTTTAGGAGCAAAAATAGATAGAAAAAAACCATAATTTAAAAATTATTAGCAGAAAATTTGTACAGAATTGTATTTATTCTGTTGACAGAGACGATAGTAATCGTCATAACCGCCTCGAAGCCAGTTTGAATTGAGAAATCAAAATTTGGTTGTCGTGATGCCTCGTCACGCAGCTTTGCCGATGTAATGGGAGGGGTGCCCGAGTGGTTAAAGGGGGCGGACTGTAAATCCGTTGCGTATGCTACGTTGGTTCGAATCCAACCCCCTCCACCATTCATCGCAGAAGAGTTAGTACGTGGGGCATGCGGGTATAGCTCAATGGTAGAGCAGCAGCCTTCCAAGCTGAATACGCGGGTTCGATTCCCGCTACCCGCTCCAAACAGTTGCTGATGATTAGGCTCATTGAGTATGGTGAAAGATTTTTTCATCATAATTGGACGGGTTATCCGTCTTTAAGAGTTGTAATAGTCGGGCTGAGTAGGGGAGTCCGGTTTCATCCAGTTCTATAGTCCTGTTCTTGAGTGCTAAAAAGTAAGAGAACAAAACAAGAGATTGATAGCGATGGCAAAGAGC
>NZ_HE997451.1:8402-97478 GCF_000312525.1 Bartonella florencae
AGTGGTTATTGAAGAGTCTTAAAGGTGTAATTTTAAGAGTTAGGGGTATAGCTCAGTTGGTAGAGCGGCGGTCTCCAAAACCGCAGGTCGCGGGTTCAAGTCCTGCTGCCCCTGCCAAAGAGAAGTAGGTCTTGGCTGTGAGGAGGATAATTTTTTAATTGCCTTCTTCACTTTTTTCCTATAGAAGTTATTTTTTTGTATTGTTATTAAGTAAAAATAATGAGGAAGCTGCTTTACTGTGTTTGTTTTGTTTTTTGTATCACAGTAAGGTTAGAAAGAATATAGTGTGACTGATGGCATCTAGAACCAATCCAATTACCTTTTTGAAGCAAGTTTATGCAGAAACAGTTAAGGTCAAGTGGCCCACACGTCGCGAGACGGTGATTTCTACTATTATGGTGTTATTGGTGACTGCGTTTGCTTCTGCTTTTTTCTTTGTTGTCGATCAGGTTATGCATTTTGGTGTTTGGCGGGGCGTTGATCTTCTAACGTATCTTTTTAGTTGATAGTGTAAGGAAGTGTGACTGTGGCTGCTCGTTGGTATATTGTTCAAGCGTATTCAAATTTCGAAAAAAAGGTGGCGGAAGCTATCGAGAAAGAGGCGAAGCAAAAAGGGCTTGATCATCTATTTGAAAAGATTTTTGTTCCCACAGAGCGTGTTGTAGAAGTTCGTCGTGGACGTAAAGTCGATGCTGAGCGAAAGTTTTTTCCTGGTTATGTTCTTGTTTGTGCTGAATTAACAGATGAGGTTTATCACCTTATTAAGAATACACCTAAAGTGACAGGTTTTTTAGGGTCAGATGCGCGTCCAGTTCCCATTTCTCATCGGGAGGTTGAGCAAATTCTTAAACAAGTTCAAGAAAGAGTTGATGCTCCGAAATCTTCCGTGTTGTTTGAGGTAGGAGAGCAAGTTCGCGTTGCTGATGGTCCTTTTGTTTCGTTTAATGGGATTGTTCAGGAGGTTGAAGAAGAGCGTTCTCGCCTTAAGGTGGAGGTGCTTATTTTTGGGCGTCCTACGCCTGTTGATTTAGAATTTAATCAGGTTGAAAAACTTTGATGAAGCTTAAAGTGGTTTTTTTTGGTCGCTTTAAGAAACTGGTGGGAGGTGATTTATGGCTTTTGTCGGCTTAATGATCCGAACCACTCAACTGCAGAGGGTGCAGGTAAGATAAGTTGCTAGCATACCAATAAAATTAAAGGCAGATTGTTATGGCAAAAAAAAGTATAGGTCAGCTCAAATTGCAGGTTCCTGCAGGAGCTGCTACTCCATCTCCACCGATTGGTCCAGCGCTTGGTCAGCGTGGTATTAATATCATGGAGTTCTGTAAAGCATTTAATGCAGCTACGCAAGAAATGGAAAAGGGTGCTCCGATTCCGGTTGTTATCACTTATTACCAAGATAAGTCTTTCACTTTTTCTTTGAAAACGCCTCCTGTATCGTTTTTTTTGAAAAAGGAAGCAAATTTGAAATCTGGTTCGAAAGAGCCTGGTAAGGTGTCTGTAGGGAGTATTTCTCGTGATAAGATACGTTCAATTGCAGAAGCAAAGATGAAAGATCTTAACGCAAATGACATTGAAGCAGCGATGCGCATGGTTGAAGGTTCTGCTCGCTCTATGGGCTTGGAAGTGGTGGGCTAATATTATGGCAAAAGTAGCAAAGAGAATAAGAAATATCCGCAAAGATGTTGATTTTAATCAACTTTATGCTTTAAATGATGCGGTTTCAATGGTTAAAGAGCGTGCGGTTGCTAAATTTGATGAAACAATTGAAGTTTCAATGAATTTGGGTGTTGATCCTCGTCATGCAGATCAAATGGTTCGAGGTGTTGCGCATTTGCCTAACGGAACGGGACGGAACGTTCGTGTCGCTGTTTTCGCACGTGGAGATAAAGCTGAGGAAGCTAAAGCTGCTGGTGCTGATATTGTAGGGGCTGAAGATTTATTTGAGCGCATTAATGGTGGGACGATTGATTTTGATCGTTGTATTGCAACACCAGATATGATGCCTCTTGTTGGTCGTCTTGGTAAGATTCTTGGTCCACGCAGTTTGATGCCTAATCCAAAAGTTGGTACAGTGACGCTCGATGTTGCTAGTGCTGTCAAAGCTTCTAAAGGTGGTGCTGTTGAATTTCGTGTCGAAAAAGCTGGTATTGTACATGCTGGTATCGGCAAGGCTTCTTTTGGAGTTGAGAAAATAGTGGAAAATATTAAAGCTTTTGCTAGTGCTGTTATGAAAGCTAAGCCGCAAGGTGCAAAAGGTGAATATGTTAAGCGCGTTGCAATTTCTTCGACTATGGGGGTTGGGGTTAAAGTCGATCCTGCAACTGTTCGTTCAGACTAGATATGAGCGGATTTGTAATTGTATTTTGGGGTGTGTGAATATCGAAATTGTGTTTAAAATGTCGGTATTTTATCGGCATTGTGTTATCTGAGCTTTATAGAGCTTAGGTTATACCGGAAGAAATTCCGGAATATCCTGTCCGAGATTGTGGGTGATGCTATTTGCAGTATCTTAATCAAAAAAACCCGCATGAGACTGGGGTAAAAACTGAGAGTTAAAAGACTTTAAAGGGTTTGAGCCAAGGTTGCCTTTGATCGCTATGCGTGAAAAAGGGGACAGGATCCTCATGGATGACATGAAATATTTTATGTTATCAAAGGTAACCAACGGGTTTGTTTTAAGCAAATCTGTTAAATGGAGAGAGACAGTGAATAGAGCGGAAAAACGCGAATTTGTTACATGGCTTAACGAGGCTTTTCAAAAGTCTGGTTCTGTTGTTGTTGCACATTATTCCGGTCTGACAGTTTCCCAGATGAACGATCTTCGTTCAAAAATGGGTGAAGCTGGCGGTGCCGTTAAAGTCGCCAAAAACCGTCTTGCTAAAATCGCTCTTCAGGGCACGGAATCTGAATCAATAGCGAGTCTGTTTACTGGGCAGACCCTTATTGCTTATTCAGAAGATCCAATTACAGCACCGAAAGTTGCTGTTGATTTTGCGAAAAGCAATGACAAATTTATCATCCTTGGTGGTTCGATGGGTGCAACAAGTTTGAGTGTAGATGCTGTGAAGTCATTGGCTTCATTGCCTTCACTTAACGAGTTGCGGGCAAAGCTTGTGGGTATGATTTCTACTCCTGCGACCCGTATCGCACAGGTTGTTAATGCACCTGCTGGTAAGGTTGCGCGTGTCATTGGAGCATATGCTCAGGAGGATAAGGCGGCTTAAGGCTGTTTTGTATTCATATTTATGGAAGAGCTTTGCTGCTTTTCTATTTTTTTGAATAAATTTTAAACAATGGTTCAAATCTTTTAATTGAAGGAATTTAAAAATGGCTGATCTAGCGAAGATCGTAGAAGACCTTTCTAATCTAACTCTTTTGGAAGCTGCAGAGCTTTCTAAATTGCTTGAAGAAAAATGGGGTGTTTCAGCTGCTGCTCCTGTTGCTGTAGCTGCTGTTGCTGGTGCTGCTGCTCCAGCTGCTGAAGAAAAAACAGAATTTGATGTTATTCTTGTTGAAGGTGGTGCGCAGAAGATTAATGTTATTAAGGAGGTTCGCGCTCTTACGGGTCTTGGTCTTAAAGAAGCAAAAGATCTGGTTGAAGGTGCACCCAAACCTATTAAAGAAGGGGCCTCTAAAGAGGAAGCAGAAAAAATTAAATCTCAACTTGAAGCAGCTGGTGCTAAGGTTGAGCTTAAGTAAACTTTATTTTATCGGCGAGCATTTATGTTCGCCGATTTCCTTTCTTCTAGCAAGAAGAAAGAGAAACAATGAAGGCCTTTCCCCAGTGTTTTAGTGACTGTATAGGGGGAGGTTTTGTTCTTAGTCCCTTCATCGTGGGCCAAGTAAATGGGATGGCTTGTGTTAGTGGGACAAGTTGGTGGTGCCCCCATGAGCGGGTATCAAGTGAACTGATCTGCATGTGCAGATTAATGGCATAAAGCCTTCAAGGTTTAGTCTATCTTGAAGAGTTAAAGATCAAGGAGCGACGATGGCTCAGACCCTAACGATGATGTCTCAATTCAATGGTCGTAAGCGCGTACGCAAATTTTTTGGTAAGATTCCTGAAGTGGCAGAGATGCCGAATCTTATTGAGGTTCAAAAAGCGTCATATGATCAGTTTCTCATGATTGAGGAACCGAAAGGCGGACGACCAGATGAAGGTTTGCAAGCTGTTTTTAAATCGGTATTTCCTATTTCGGATTTTTCCGGTACAGCTATGCTTGAGTTTGTTGGTTATGAATTTGATTTACCAAAATTTGATGTTGAAGAATGCCGTCAGCGTGATTTGACTTATGCTGCACCATTGAAGGTGATATTACGTTTAATAGTTTTTGATGTTGATGAGGATACTGGCTCGAAAGATATTAAAGATATTAAAGAGCAGGGCGTTTATATGGGCGATATGCCTTTAATGACGACCAATGGTACTTTTATCGTTAATGGTACGGAGCGTGTTATCGTTTCGCAGATGCATCGCTCTCCTGGTGTCTTTTTTGATCATGATAAGGGGAAATCTCATTCATCGGGCAAGTTTCTTTTTGCTGCTCGCGTTATTCCGTATCGTGGTTCTTGGCTGGATATTGAGTTTGATGCGAAGGACATCATTTATGCTCGAATTGATCGGCGCCGTAAGATTCCTGTTACCAGTCTTTTGATGGCATTAGGCATGGATGCCTCGGATATTTTGTCGACATTTTATAACAAAGTTACCTATGAGCGAGATGGAGATGGGTGGCGTATTCCTTATTCTGTTGATCGTTTTAAAGGAATGAAGCTCGTTTCTGATCTTGTTGATGCAGACAGTGGTGAAGTTGTTGCTGAGGCAGGAAAAAAGCTAACGGTTCGTATTGCAAAATCTTTAGCCGAGAAAGGTCTTAAGGCGGTTAAAGTTACTGAGGATGATTTATTAGGGTGCTATTTAGCAGAAGATATAGTCAATTATCAGACAGGTGAGATTTACCTTGAAGCTGGTGATGAAATTGACGAGAAAATATTAAAGATTTTGTTTGATGTTAATGCGGATAAAATCAATATCCTTGATATTGATCATATGAATGTTGGGGCGTATATCCGCAATACTTTAAAAGTGGATAAAAATGAAAGTCGCCAAGATGCACTATTTGATATTTACCGGGTGATGCGTCCAGGTGAGCCACCAACAATGGATACAGCAGAAGCGATGTTCCATTCGCTATTTTTTGATCCAGAGCGTTATGATCTTTCTGCTGTTGGGCGTGTTAAGATGAATTTACGTATGGATCTTGATTGCCCAGACACAGTTCGCATTTTGCGTCAAGAGGATATTCTTGCTGTTGTTAAGATGTTGGTTGAATTGCGTGATGGCCGCGGTGAAATTGATGACATTGATAATCTTGGCAATCGTCGTGTGCGTTCTGTTGGGGAATTGATGGAAAATCAGTACCGCATTGGTTTGCTTCGCATGGAACGTGCAATAAAAGAGCGTATGTCATCGGTTGAAATCGATACGGTTATGCCTCAGGATTTAATAAATGCGAAGCCTGCAGCGGCAGCGGTTCGCGAGTTTTTTGGATCTTCGCAATTGTCGCAGTTTATGGATCAAACCAATCCATTATCGGAAATTACCCATAAGCGCCGTCTTTCTGCTCTTGGGCCAGGTGGTTTGACACGTGAGAGAGCAGGTTTTGAAGTTCGTGACGTGCATCCTACGCATTATGGTCGTATTTGTCCGATTGAAACGCCTGAAGGTCCTAATATTGGTTTGATTAATTCCTTAGCGACATTTGCGCGCGTTAATAAATATGGCTTTATTGAAAGTCCATATCGCAAAATTATTGATGGTAAAGTAACAACAGAAGTTATTTATCTCTCTGCTATGGAAGAATCGAAGCATTATGTTGCACAAGCTAACTCTTCATTGGATAGTGAAGGACGCTTTACAGAAGAGTTTGTTGTTTGTCGTCATGCTGGTGAAGTTTTGATGGCGCCGCGTGATCACGTAGATTTGATGGATGTTTCACCCAAACAGTTGGTTTCAGTTGCTGCAGCGCTTATTCCATTTTTGGAGAATGATGATGCGAATCGTGCTTTGATGGGATCAAATATGCAGCGTCAGGCAGTTCCCCTTATACGCGCGGAAGCACCATTTGTTGGTACGGGAATGGAATCCGTTGTTGCGCGCGATTCAGGTGCTGCTGTCAGTGCAAAGCGTAGTGGTATTGTTGATCAAGTTGATGCAACGCGTATTGTTATTCGTGCAACAGAAGATTTAGATCCTTCGAAATCGGGTGTTGATATTTATCGTTTACAGAAGTTTCAACGTTCTAATCAGTCTACTTGTATTAATCAACGTCCTCTCGTTCATGTTGGTGATCGAATAGAAAAGGGCGATATTATTGCAGATGGTCCATCCACGGATCTTGGTGATTTAGCTCTTGGGCGAAATGTTCTTGTAGCTTTTATGCCTTGGAATGGATACAATTATGAAGATTCCATTTTGTTATCTGAGCGCATTGTTGCTGATGATGTTTTTACTTCGATTCATATTGAGGAATTTGAAGTTGCAGCACGGGATACAAAGCTTGGTCCTGAAGAGATTACCCGCGATATTCCTAACGTTGCAGAAGAAGCGTTAAGGAATCTTGATGAGGCTGGTATTATCTATATTGGTGCTGAAGTTCAACCTGGTGATATTTTGGTTGGCAAGATTACACCAAAAGGTGAAAGCCCTATGACCCCAGAAGAGAAGTTGTTGCGGGCAATTTTTGGCGAAAAAGCTTCAGATGTTCGTGACACTTCTATGCGAATGCCTCCTGGGACTTTTGGGACTGTTGTGGAAGTTCGTGTTTTTAACCGTCATGGTGTGGAAAAAGACGAACGTGCAATGGCAATTGAACGTGAGGAAATTGAACGTTTAGCTAAAGACCGCGATGATGAACAATCGATTCTTGATCGCAATGTTTATGCGCGTCTTGCTGATATGTTGACAGGTAAAGTTGCTGTAGAAGGACCAAAAGGTTTTTCAAGCAGCAAAGAGCTTGACAGTACAATAATGGGGAATTATCCGCGCTCACAATGGTGGCAATTTGCTGTTGAAGATGAAAAGCTTCAAAATGAAATTGAGGCTTTGCGCAAGCAATATGATGAATCAAAAGAAGCTTTGCAACGGCGCTTTATGGACAAAGTTGAAAAAGTCCAAAGGGGCGATGAAATGCCTCCTGGTGTTATGAAGATGGTTAAGGTTTTTGTCGCTGTAAAACGCAAAATCCAACCAGGTGATAAAATGGCGGGACGTCATGGTAATAAGGGGGTTGTGTCACGCATTCTTCCGGTAGAAGATATGCCTTTTCTTGAAGATGGAACCCATGCTGATATCGTTTTGAATCCACTTGGTGTGCCTAGTCGTATGAATGTTGGTCAGATTCTTGAGACGCATCTTGGTTGGGCATGTGCTGGTATGGGCAAGAAGATTGGTGATTTGCTAGAGTTATATCAAGAGACGGGTGATATATTGCCTCTGCGTCAGCGTATTGAAAATCTCATGCCTGATAATAATCATAATGAACCAGTGCGCCAGTATGATAATGAAAGTCTTTACAAATTAGCGCAGCAAATGAAGAAAGGCGTTTCAATCGCAACTCCTATTTTCGATGGAGCGCATGAAGCTGATATCAATATGATGTTAGAGGATGCGGGTTTAGATAGTTCAGGGCAGGTTACGCTTTATGATGGTCGTACTGGAGAGCCTTTTGATCGTCCAGTAACGGTTGGTTATATTTACATGCTGAAATTACATCACCTTGTTGATGATAAAATTCACGCACGCTCGATAGGACCATATTCTCTTGTAACACAGCAGCCATTGGGTGGTAAGGCACAATTTGGTGGTCAACGTTTTGGTGAAATGGAGGTTTGGGCACTTGAAGCTTACGGTGCTGCATACACTCTACAGGAAATGCTGACTGTAAAATCAGATGATGTAGCTGGTCGAACAAAAGTTTATGAAGCAATTGTGCGCGGTGATGATACGTTTGAAGCAGGTATTCCTGAGAGCTTTAATGTGTTGGTAAAAGAGATGCGTTCACTTGCTCTTAATGTAGAGCTTGATGATGCACGTGAACTTATTGCACAACGGGCATTATCTGAGGCAGCAGAACAGTAATCCAAGGAGCGTACTGGAATGAGTGCGCTCTGGTTATCTTGAGAGAAAAAATCAAGAAACTTCTATTATAGAGAGTATAGATCAGTTTAAAAAGTAGAAATAAGTTTTAAATAAGATCTGTAACAAAACTAATGAGATATTACAATAGGTTCTAAGAATCTTTGAAGGAGAACGGCATGAACCACGAGGTCATGAATCTTTTCAATCCTCAAACGTCAGCGCAGACATTTGACTCTATTCGTATTTCCATTGCGAGTCCTGAGAAGATTTTGTCTTGGTCGTACGGTGAGATCAAGAAGCCTGAGACTATTAATTATCGGACTTTTAAGCCAGAGCGTGATGGTCTTTTTTGTGCACGTATATTTGGCCCGATTAAGGACTATGAATGTCTGTGCGGTAAATATAAACGCATGAAATATAAGGGTATTATCTGCGAGAAATGCGGTGTGGAAGTAACCCTTTCACGTGTGCGCCGTGAACGGATGGGGCATATTGAACTTGCAGCTCCTGTTGCTCATATTTGGTTTCTTAAATCATTACCAGGTCGTATTTCTACACTTTTAGATTTAACTTTGAAGGATATTGAGCGGGTTCTCTATTTTGAGAATTATATTGTAACGGAACCAGGATTGACATCTCTTAAGCTTCATGAGCTTCTTTCGGAAGAAGAATATATGCTTGCTATTGATGAATTTGGGGAAGATCAGTTTACGGCTATGATTGGTGCAGAAGCTATTTACGAGCTTCTAGCAGGTATGGAATTAGAGAAAATCGCTAATGATTTACGTCTTGAATTGTCTGAGACAACGTCTGAGTTAAAACAAAAAAAGCTCATTAAACGGCTTAAGATCGTTGAAAATTTCCTTGAATCTGGCAACAAACCAGAATGGATGATTATGAAGACGATTCCGGTTATTCCCCCTGATTTGCGTCCCTTGGTTCCCCTCGATGGTGGGCGTTTTGCGACGTCAGATTTGAATGATCTTTATCGTCGTGTCATAAATCGTAACAACCGCTTGAAGCGATTAATTGAATTGCGTGCTCCTGGAATTATTGTACGTAATGAAAAACGTATGGTACAGGAAGCTGTTGATGCATTATTTGATAATGGTCGGCGTGGGCGTGTGATCACTGGAGCAAATAAGCGTCCGCTTAAATCTCTTTCGGATATGCTAAAGGGTAAGCAAGGACGTTTCCGTCAAAACTTACTTGGGAAGCGTGTTGACTATTCGGGACGTTCTGTTATCGTGACAGGTCCTGAATTAAAGTTGCATCAATGTGGTCTTCCTAAGAAAATGGCTCTCGAATTATTTAAGCCATTTATTTATGCACGGCTTGATGCGAAGGGGTATTCATCAACTGTGAAGCAAGCAAAGAAGCTTGTTGAAAAAGAGCATCCAGAGGTTTGGGATATCTTGGATGAGGTTATCCGTGAACATCCTGTATTGCTTAATCGTGCGCCGACATTGCACCGTTTGGGAATTCAAGCTTTCGAACCTATTTTGATTGAAGGAAAAGCTATACAGCTTCATCCCTTGGTATGTACTGCTTTTAATGCGGATTTTGATGGTGATCAGATGGCGGTTCATGTTCCTCTTTCTCTTGAAGCACAGCTTGAAGCTCGTGTTTTGATGATGTCAACCAATAATATTCTTCATCCAGCCAATGGTGCACCAATTATTGTTCCATCACAGGATATGGTTCTTGGTCTTTATTATCTTTCTATTGTTTCTGAAAAAGAACCAGGTGAAGGAATGGCTTTTGCCGATATAGGGGAGCTTCATTATGCCTTGGAAAATAAGGTTGTGACTCTTCATACAAAGATTAAAGGTCGTGTTAAAAATATGGGGAAGGATGGGAAAGAAGTTGCTGAGCTTTATGACACAACACCTGGTCGTTTGATTATTGGTGAGCTTTTGCCTAAAAATCCAAATATCTCATTTGATATTGTCAATCAAGAAATGACGAAAAAGAATATTTCTAAAATGATTGATCAGGTTTATCGGCATTGTGGGCAGAAAGAGACAGTTATTTTCTGTGACCGTATCATGCAACTTGGTTTTTCTTATGCGTGTCGTGCGGGGATTTCTTTTGGCAAAGACGATATGGTTATTCCTGATAGTAAATCACGTTTGGTTGCAGAAACGGAAGCCTTAGCTAAAGAATATGAACAGCAATATAATGATGGTCTTATTACGCAGGGTGAAAAATATAACAAGATTGTGGATGCGTGGGGGAAATGTACAGATCGCGTTGCTGATGAGATGATGAAACGTATTCAGGCTGTTGAGTTTGATCCTAAAACTGGTCGTCAACGTCCAATGAACTCGATTTATATGATGTCTCATTCTGGGGCGCGTGGTTCTGCTAACCAAATGAAACAGTTGGCGGGAATGCGTGGGTTAATGGCAAAGCCATCGGGTGAAATTATTGAAACTCCCATTATTTCAAACTTTAAAGAAGGGCTAACCGTTAATGAATACTTCAATTCGACACACGGTGCTCGTAAAGGGCTTGCCGATACTGCATTAAAAACTGCTAACTCTGGTTATCTAACACGACGTCTTGTTGATGTTGCGCAGGATGCTATTATTTCAGCTGTGGATTGTGGTACTGCAAAGGGGCTGACTATGCAGCCAATTGTTGATGCTGGGCAAATTGTTGCTTCTCTTGGGCAAAGAATTCTTGGTCGCACAGCGCTTGTTGATATTTTGCATCCAGTTTCTGGAGAGGTTATCCTTGAAGGTGGGGCAATGATTGAGGAAGCTGATGTTGCTAAGATTGAAGAAGCTGGAATTCAGTCTGTTCAAATTCGCTCTGCTTTAACATGTGAAACACGCCTTGGTGTTTGCGCCAAATGTTATGGTCGTGATTTGGCGCGTGGTACACCGGTTAATCAAGGAGAAGCAGTTGGTGTTATTGCTGCTCAGTCCATTGGTGAACCGGGAACGCAGCTTACTATGCGTACTTTCCATTTAGGGGGAACGGCGCAGGTTGTTGATTCATCTTATTTAGAAGCCTCTTATGAAGGTACGGTAGAGATTCGTAATCGCAATGTGGTTCGCAATTCTGAAGGCCATTTGGTGGTTATGGGACGTAATATGGCTATCCTTATCAAGGATGAATCTGGAAAAGAGCGTGTGGTCCACCGCGTTAGCTATGGTGCGCATATTTTTGTTGATGATGGTGACGTGGTTAAGCGTGGTCAACGTATAGCAGAATGGGATCCTTATACACGTCCAATTTTAACGGAAGTTGATGGATATATAGGTTTTGAAGATATGGTTGATGGTTTATCAGTTACAGAAACAGCTGATGAATCTACAGGTATTACGAAGCGTTTGGTGATTGATTGGCGTGCTAATCCTCGTGGAGCTGATCTAAAACCAGCTATTATCATTCACACAGATAAAAAGGGTGAAAACATTGCCAAATTGTATAAGGGTGGTGAAGCCCGTTATATGATGTCAGTGGAAACTATTCTGTCTGTTGAACCTGGTTCACATGTTAAGTCCGGCGATGTTATTGCTCGTTTACCAATGGAAAGCGCGAAAACCAAAGATATTACAGGTGGTCTACCACGTGTGGCTGAGCTTTTTGAAGCGCGACGTCCAAAGGATCACGCTATCATTGCTGAAGTCAGTGGTACAATTCGGTTTGGTCGTGGCTATAAGAATAAGCGTCGTATTATTATTGAACCAAATGATGAAACTGTTGAACCAGTAGAATACTTGATTCCAAAGGGTAAGCTGTTTCACTTCCAAGAAGGCGACCAAATTGAAAAAGGGGATTATATCCTTGATGGTAATCCGGCTCCTCATGATATCTTAGCGATTAAGGGTGTTGAGGCTTTGGCGTCTTATCTTGTTAATGAAATTCAGGAAGTGTATCGTTTGCAGGGTGTTCTTATTAATGACAAACACATTGAAGTGATTGTTCGCCAGATGTTGCAAAAAGTTGAAATTACTGAATCTGGAGATTCTGGTTATATTCCAGGGGATAATGTTGACCGTATTGAACTTGATGAAATCAACGATAACTTGATTGCAGAAGGGAAAAAGCCAGCATCTGGCACACCTATTCTTCTTGGAATTACAAAAGCCTCTCTTCAAACACCATCGTTTATTTCGGCAGCATCGTTTCAGGAAACAACAAGAGTGCTTACAGAGGCTGCAGTTTCTGGTAAAATTGATACTTTGCAAGGTCTTAAGGAGAATGTTATTGTCGGTCGTCTTATTCCTGCCGGTACAGGTGGTACGATTGCACAAATTCGCCGTATTGCAGCTGTTCGTGATGATTTAATCGTAGATGAGAGACGCAAGTCTAGCAATAACGAGATGGCTAAGGCTATGTTGACAAATATGGCGACGGAAGCAGTTGCTGAATAATTTTGGGACTGTACTCAAAAAAAGTAATAAAAGCACCTGAGTTTAAAATTTAGGTGCTCTTTGGTTTACGAAATGTAGCCTCAGAGTATTTTTTTACAAACTATATCTGTAAAGTTTCTGCTATTTTTAGCATCCTTTATAGTTTATTGCATTTTGTGATAATGGATTTACCTTTCCTGTTGTTTATAGAATTTCTTACTTATTGCGGCTAAATAAAAGCTTTATTTCCAAAATATTTAAAATATCTGCATAAGATAATTAGGTGGAGATATCTTAAAGACAAAGGTGGTTTATCTAAAAATAAGCTAACCGTTGATTTTAAATGTTTTCTTGATTGGATATCTTCTATAAAAGATAAAAAAGTCTTTTTTATTATCTAAAAAATATTAATTTTCTATTTTATATAATTTTTATGGGGTGAAATTTTTCTGCGTTTCTTTCATATGCTCAGGGAAGCAGATGGTAAATTGCTAACTTAAAACTTTATAAAAATAGGTATATTTTTGTTAAGAGTATGTTTACAAAACCAGAGGAGTAAATATATGAATATTATTCAATCTGTGCATTGACATGTGAATTTTTAATAAACACTTAGACTTTTCATTATGAGAGTGCAAGTTATGCTTATCCGCGTGAAGGAAAAAAGCCAAGGTTTAAGATTTCTGCGGAAGGTCCAATGCAACAGGATAAATATAGCATTGCAACAAATACTAGTAAAAACTAGGCTTCAAAAGAATAAGATAAATGTTTGCGTCATTTTTAAGTAAGAATGATTTAAAATGTTTGGTTTGCATGGTTTGCTGTGTTATCGTTCAATGAGTTTATTTTTTATATTAGGAACGTGTTTTATGAATCAGCAAGGAAATGACATACAAAAGCGCTTTTTAAATGATAATTTACAGACCGCTGATATTGCAATCTTTGATGCAATTAGGGGAGAGTTTGAGCGTCAACAACATGAAATTGAATTGATTGCTTCAGAGAATATTGTTTCAAGAGCGGTTCTTGAGGCGCAGGGGTCAGTTTTAACCAATAAATATGCAGAAGGTTATCCAAGAAAGCGCTATTACGGAGGGTGTCAGTTTGTTGATATAGTTGAAGATTTAGCAATCGAGCGAGCAAAACAGCTTTTTGGCGCTACTTTTGCAAATGTTCAGCCTAATTCTGGTAGCCAAATGAATCAAGCAGTTTTTTTAGCTTTACTCACACCTGGTGATACGTTTATGGGATTGGATTTAAATGCTGGTGGTCATTTAACCCACGGTTCGTCGGTCAATATGTCTGGAAAATGGTTTGATGTTGTTTCCTATGGTGTGCGGCAAGAAGATCAGATTATTGATATGGAGGAAGTTGAATGCCTTGCAAAAGAACGTAAGCCCAAGCTTATTATAGCAGGTGGTTCTTCTTATTCACGGCTATGGGATTGGAAACGGTTTCGTGAAATTGCAGATGAAATTGGTGCTTATTTCCTCGTTGATATGTCTCATATTGCAGGTCTTGTTGCTGGCGGTGTTCATCCTTCACCTGTTCCCCATGCACATATTGTAACGACGACCACGCATAAGTCGTTGCGTGGACCTCGCGGTGGCTTGATATTGACAAATGATGAAGCTTTATCCAGAAAAATCGATTCAGCAATTTTCCCTGGACTTCAAGGTGGACCTTTAATGCATGTGATTGCTGCTAAGGCTGTTGCATTTGCAGAGGCTTTACAGCCTTCTTTCAAGAGTTACAGTGCTCATGTTGTTGCTAATGCCAAAACCTTGGCAAAAACATTACAGAGTAATGGTTTTAATATTGTTTCTGGTGGTACAGATAATCATTTATTACTGGTTGATTTGCGTTCCAAAAATGTAACAGGAAAGCGTGCTGAATTAGCTTTAGGGAGGGCAAATATTACCTGTAATAAAAATGGTATTCCTTTTGATACTGAAACACCATCTATAACATCAGGAATTCGTTTGGGATCGCCTGCTGCGACAACGCGTGGTTTTGCAGAAAAGGAGTTTATTCAAATTGGTGAGCTGATTTCAGAAGTTCTTGAGGGGCTTAGAAAAGCAAAAAATGATGAGGATAATAGCGCTGTTGAAATGGCCGTTAAGAAAAAAGTGAAAGATATAACACAACAATTTCCTCTCTACTCTTATATTAGTACTTGTTAAGGATACGGGAAGAGATGCGCTGTCCTTACTGCCAATACGAGGATACACAAGTTAAAGATTCGCGTCCGGCGGAGGAAGGGACTGTTATTCGTCGTCGGCGTGTATGTTCTGTTTGCGGCGGCCGCTTTACAACTTTTGAACGTGTTCAATTACGTGAGCTTTTGGTCTCTAAAAAAAATGGAAAATGCGAACCATTTGATCGTGATAAGTTAATGCGATCGGTTAATATAGCTGTACGTAAACGTAATATTGATCCCGACTATATTGAACGAGCGGTTTCTGGCATTGTACGTCAACTTGAAAGTTTGGGGGAACCAGAAATTGCTTCGGAGAAAATTGGACATCTTGTGATGGAAGCACTGAAAAGAATTGATGATATTGCCTATATTCGTTTTGCTTCTGTTTATCGAGATTTTCGTAATGCCAGCGATTTTCACGATGTTATAGATGAGTTGTCAAAGGGTATAACGGATACAGAATTTCATTTTGATGAATAAGAAAATGCAAGATGAGCGATTTATGGCGGCAGCTATCCGTTTGGCGGAGCGTCATGTTGGTCTTACGGGTGAGAATCCTTCGGTTGGTGCGTTAATCGTGCGAAACGATGACGATGTAGGAGCGTTCATTGTTGGTTATGGCGTCACAGCCATTGATGGAAGACCCCACGCTGAAGTGCAAGCCTTGCGTATGGCTGGTTCTTTGGCGTATGGTGCTACTGCTTATGTTACTTTAGAACCTTGTTCGCATTATGGAAAAACGTCACCCTGTGTAAATGCACTCATTGATTCAGGTATTTCTCGGGTTGTTATTGCTCTGACAGATTTAGATAAGCGAGTTAATGGTCGTGGTATTGCTCTTTTAAGGACGGCTGGTATTGAAGTTGTTGAAGGCATTCTGGCTAAAGAAGCTTTTGAAGCCTTATGTACCCATTGGTGCATAAAGAAGATGCAACGCTGTTCCGTTACTTTTAAAATGGCAATTTCTGCTGATAATGGTGTAGGAAAAAAGGGGCAGGGTGGAATAAAAATTAGTGGTATGATGTCTCATAACCATACGCATATTCTGCGTGCTCAAAATAATGCTATTCTCGTTGGTCTTGGTACTATATTAGCAGATGATCCGCAATTGAATTGTCGTTTACCAGGGATGGAAGGGCGTTCACCTATACGTATTGTTTTGGATGTAGATTTATCTATACCCCTTGATGCAAAAGTTGTCCAAACAGCAACAAAAATTCCTACATGGGTTATTTGTGATAGGAATCTTGCAAAGAAAGACAAAAAAAAGTGCACTAGAGCAGTATGGTGTGTCTGTGTATTCAGTAGAAATAAAAAATGCTTATATGCAGCCCCTTGCTATCTTACAGCTGCTTTATCAACGTGGGATCAACAGTATTTTACTTGAAGGGGGGGTAAAGACAGGGGAAAAGTTTTTAAATGCTGGTTGTGTGGATCATTTGATATGCTTTTATGCCCCTGTTATTTTAGGAAAAAATCGTATTGAGGCTCCTCATTTTAGAAATTATCTTTCACAGTTTCACGAAGTTGAAACCAGAATGTTTGGAGATGATCGTTTTTATAAATGGAGACGTAAGACATTATGTTCACAGGGATTATAACGGATATTGGTTGTGTTGAAGATGTGCAATCTTTAAAGCAAGGGATGCGTTTAAATATTTCTACACTCTATGATCTAGAGAGCTTAGAAATTGGCGCTTCTATTGCTTGTTCAGGAATTTGTCTGACAATCGTTGAGAGAGCAACACGACATGCGAATCTGAGTTGCTTTGCTGTAGAGGCGTGGGAAGAAGCGTTGCGTTTGACGAATCTTGCACAGTGGACAAAAGGAACTTGTATTAATTTAGAACGTTCACTCAAATTGGGTGATGAAATGGGTGGGCATTTGGTTTTTGGGCATATCGATGGTTTGGCTGAGATTATTGACCAAAAAAATGAAGGTGATGCAGTTCGTTTTTTTCTAAAAGTTCCAAAGCGGTTTACGCCCTTTATTGTAAATAAGGGATCACTTGCGCTTAATGGAACATCTTTGACTGTTAATTATATTGAAGATTGTATTTTTGATGTTCTTATTATCCGTCATACACTGGAAATGACGACTTGGGGACAAGCTAAAATTGGCGATCAAGTCAACTTAGAAATTGATCATTTTGCTCGCTATGCTGCAAAATTTTCTAGCTTTAAAATGAAAGATGAATAAGCCGAAAGTTTGAAAGTTATTGATAGTTTTTAGAATTTTGCACTCTATAATCCTCAATTCTTTTGTTCATTTTTCTCGTGGGATTTTATTATGATAAAAGAAAAACATAAAAAGCTGCATCTATTGATTGTTGAAGCACGTTTTTATGATGAGATTTCTGATGCACTTCTGGCAGGTGCAGTAAATGCTTTGCAAAAAGCTGAAGCAAGTTATGATGTTGTAACAGTTCCAGGAGCCTTAGAAATACCCAGTGCAATAGCTTTTGCTGAAAAAAATAAGCTATTTTATGATGGTTATGTCGCACTTGGTTGTGTTATTCGGGGGGAAACATATCACTTTGAAATTGTTGCCAATGATTCTTGTCGTGCTTTGATGGATTTAACTGTTCATAAGCATTTGGCTATTGGCAATGGTATTTTAACTGTTGAAAGTGAAGACCAAGCATGGGAGCGTGCAAAGCAGGATAAAAAAAATAAAGGTGGTTTTGCTGCTGAAGCTGCTTTATGTATGATCGCTCTAAAAAAAGATTTGGAGTTAATCAATAAATATGTCTGATATGAAAAGTAGGCATTCTCCGCGTTTAGCTAATAAACGTGGTGCAGCAAGAATCGCTGCTGTTCAAGCACTTTATCAAATGGATATTGTTGGTTCTGGTGTGATGGAAACAGCAGCTGAATATGAGGCTTATCGTTTAGGAAAAGATATTGACGGAGATCAGTATCTTGATGCTGATTTTCAATGGTTTTTGGCTATTATTACTGGTGTTGTAAAGAGTCAAAAAAAACTTGATCCTATGCTTCATCAACAGCTTTCTGCCGAGTGGTCACTCTCACGCCTTGATTCTATATTGCGTGCAATTTTGCGTGCAGGTTTATGGGAGCTAATCAATCGTCAAGATGTCCCTGTTGCTGTTGTTATGAATGAATATGTAGATATAGCAAAGGCATTTTTTGAAGGTGAGGAGCCAAAGCTCGTTAATGCAGTTCTTGACAGCATGGCAAAAAAAGTTCGCACTTAAAAACATGTCTACAATTCTGATGCTCTCAGGATTGTAGACAGATTATATGTATGTCTAATTATGGGTTGGTAAATTCGCAGGGCCTTTTATAATTTGAATCAAAAAAGGCTGTTCTTTTGTTGCCGTTGGTGTTGTTTGTGCAATAAAATCAAAAACTTGACCGTCTCGTAGACCGTAATTAGCTATTTTAGTAACCTGATTATTTTGGTTGAAGTAAATGGCCAAAACTTTACGATCAATAATTTTGGTTTTCATAAATTGCATCCCACGATAACGTGTTTGTGAGATATAATAAAAGATTTCATTATCATATTTTGTTTTTAGCGAGGGGGTTCCTAACGCAAGAAGAACTTGCTCTTGGCTTGATCCAATGGAAATAGAACTAACAGCATCTTTATCAATAATGTAACCCTCTTGATATATTTGGCTTGTGCCTGAGGAATCAAGAATACTACAACCCGCGATCGCTACCATGCTTGCTATTGACAGTCCAATCAATAATTTACGTTTGATTATGTCCACTCCGTGAGGCATTTGAAACAATGGTATCTCCCTTTATACTCAAATATAAATATTACAAGAAGGCAATCTCAAGTTTTTTACTATTTTAGTTTAATCTATCGTAGCTTACATTGAGGTTCCCTGTTATAAAAACAAATTATGCCATACAGAATTTCTTTAGAAAAGAAAAAAATGAATAAAATGTATTTTGGTTGAATAAAAGCGCAATACATTCTTTTCTATTCGGGAGTTGCCAATGAATGTTCAAAATGTTTCTCAAATGGCATTTGCTTTAACGTATCCAATATCAGTACGTTCCCTATCTGCAAAAGGTATAAAGGTTCATATTTGTGCAAACCAACGAGAACGTGCAGATTTAGCGAAAAGTCATGCTTTAGTTGAAGTAAAATCCTGTGAGGGAAAATTCCATATTTTTCCGTGGAAAAAACGCGGGGTACATATAAAAGGTCTATTGCGGGCGCGCATAATACAGTTATGTGTTGTCACATTAGAGTCATTAGAAAATGTTCTCCATGAAAATATTGAGGTTTTTTTTCTCCCTGAGGACTCAAATTTGTTGAAACCCAAAATATTAGAGAATACAGGAGAATTGTTTTTAGATGCGGAGGGGTTAGATACGCCAGAAGTATTTTGTGGCGATAAAATTGATATTGGTGCAGTCATGGAAGAGTTTTTTGAGTTATCCATTAATCATTATCCGCGCAAAAAGGGAGCAAAGATGCGTGTTATAGAAAATGAAGAACAAACTGAACAAAAATTATCGCCATTTTCTGTTTTGAAAAGTTGGAAGTAATTGTAAAAATATAAAAAAAGTATCTATTCTATACTATAACTATTATAAAAATGGGTTGCCTTCTGCGAAGTTATTTTCGCACGGTGTTTTTTTTGTTGTTCTAATAACAAAAAATTGTCATAGGCATTCAAAATGCGTAAATGAAAAGATGTGGGATATGCAAGCGTGATTAGGATTTCTGTAGATGTCATGGGTGGCGATTATGGTCCAGAAGCAACTATTGCAGGAGCAGCAATTATACAAAAAAAGTTGCCAAATATTTATTTTTTATTTTATGGTATAGAGGAAGTTGTTAAGCCGGTTTTAAAAAAATATCCTTGTCTGGCTTCTGTGTCGCGCTTTTATCCTACAGAAAGTTATACACGTATGGATGAGAAGCCAAGCCAAGCACTTCGTAATGGGCGCGGTAAATCGTCTATGTGGTATGCAATTGAAGCGGTAAAAAATGGTGTAGCTGATGCTTGCATTTCTGCGGGCAACACTGGTGCGCTCATGGCAATGTCTTATTTTTGTTTAAAAATGATGGCGGAAGCTGAGCGTCCTGGCATTGCCGGTATTTGGCCAACACTTCGTAGCGAAAGTATTGTTTTGGATATTGGAGCGACTATTGGAGCTTCTGCTAGCCAGTTGGTTGATTTGGCTGTTATGGGAGCGGGGATGTTTCGCACTTTATATCATACTGAAAAACCAACTGTTGGACTCTTAAATGTGGGTGTTGAAGAGGTTAAAGGCCTTTATGAAATTAAAAAGGCGGGAATGATATTACGTGAAGTGCAATTAGAAGGATTAGAGTATAAGGGATTTGTTGAAGGCAATGACATTGGCAAGGGAACCGTAGATGTTGTTGTAACGGAAGGCTTTACTGGTAATATCGCTTTAAAAACTGCAGAGGGAACTGCGCGGCAGATAGCGGAGATCTTAAATTCTGCACTGAGGAGTTCTCTTTTAACATCTCTTGGTTATTTTTTATCGCGAAGCGCTTTTCGTGCATTAAAACACAAGATGGATCCCGATCGAGTGAATGGTGGTGTGCTTTTAGGCTTAAATGGTGTTGTCATTAAAAGCCATGGTAGTGCTAATGCTAACGGTTTTGCTTCTGCTATCCGTGTTGGTTATGAGATGGTTCATAATGGACTGTTGAAAAAAATAACTGCTGATTTACGGCACTTTCATGAGAATAAAGAAACGCTTTTTGATCAAGACAATGAAGTGATAATGAAGGGGAGGGATTATGATAAGCTTTTGTAATATAAATAGAAAATATAAAGAGAAGGCTAGGAGAGAATGATTCGATCCGTTATATGTGGGGTAGGAAGTGCTTTGCCTCAAAAAAGCTTATCGAATGATGAGATTGCAAAATTTGTTGAAACATCAGATTCATGGATTGTTCAGCGTACGGGAATACGTCAGCGTTATATTGCCAGTGAAAATGAAACAACTGTTTCTTTAGGAGTTGAAGCCGCGCAAGCAGCACTTACAAATGCTGGTTTAACAATAAAAGATATTGATTGTATTATTTTAGCAACCTCTACGCCGAATCGTACTTTCCCTGCTTCTGCTGTTGAAATTCAGCGTGCTTTAGGAATGCGCCATGGATTTGCTTTTGATATTCAAGCTGTTTGCTCTGGTTTTATTTTTGCGCTAGCAACCGGAGATGCTTATTTACGCTGCGGAGTGGCCAAGAGAATTTTAGTTATCGGATCTGATACATTTTCTCGAATCTTAGATTGGAAAGATCGCACGACATGTGTTTTATTTGGTGATGGTGCAGGTGCAGCTATTTTGGAGGCACAGAAAAGTGAAAAAGGGGGAACTTTTGATCGTGGTATATTATCGACAAAATTACGCTCTGATGGTGCGTATATGGATAAGCTCTATGTGGATGGTGGTCCCTCAACAACGCAAACAACGGGTTATTTGCGTATGGAAGGACGAGAGGTCTTTAAATATGCAGTTGGTATGATAACGGATGTGGTTGATGATTGTTTTACGGCTGCTGGTATGGTTTCTTCACAATTAGATTGGTTTGTACCGCATCAGGCCAATAAGCGTATTATTGAAGCATCAGCTAAAAAGTTAGGAATTGCTATAGATAAAGTGGTGATTACCGTTGATCAGCATGGTAATACATCTGCCGCATCGGTGCCGTTGGCTTTAACTACGGCTATTGGTGATGGGAGAATTAAAAAAGGAGATCTCATCATGTTAGAAGCTATGGGCGGCGGTTTTACATGGGGAGCAATTCTTATTCGTTGGTAGTATATCACTTGACCATATTTGAATAAAACGTATAAATCACTTGGTAATTTTTAATATTTGAATAGGTGGTTATAATGACAAGTAAGACAGTAACGCGTGCAGATTTAGCGAGCGTAGTTTGTAGAAGGGTGGGCTTGTCACATACCGAGTCAGCAGCTTTGGTTGAGTTGGTTTTGGATGAAATTTGCAATTCACTGGTAAGAGGTGAGGCTGTTAAATTATCTTCTTTTGCGACTTTTCAAGTCCGCAATAAAAATGAACGGGTAGGGCGTAATCCAAAAACTGGTATTGAAGCGCCTATCCCGCCGCGACGTGTCGTGACATTTAAAGCTGCAAATATACTTAAACAGAGAATTCTTGATTCGCATCGTGCAAGACAAAAAGGCGATAGTGCATAAATAGAAGCTGTTACAATGTTTGGTGTTTGTTAAAAAAAATTGTATAAGATCAAATTATGCGTTTTTGTTAAGAAAAGTACTTTTTAGTTTAAAGATTATCAAATATGGTTTTATTTTTGACCAATCTTTTTGAGAAATTAGGGCTTGATAAGTCTCTGTGAAATCATTTGTAGTGTTTTAGATAAGGTGTTGTAAAATGGATAAGAGCTCCGATGCTTTTCGCACAATTAGCGAAGTAGCTGAGTTGTTGGAGCTTCCACAACATGTGTTGAGGTTCTGGGAAACACGTTTTAGGCAGATTAAACCGATGAAACGTGGTGGGGGAAGACGCTATTATCGCCCAGCCGATATTGATTTGCTCAATGGTATTAAGCAGTTATTGTATGATCAGGGTTATACTATAAAAGGTGTGCAACGTCTTTTGAAAGAAAATGGAGTTGCTTTTGTTACTGCATTTGGAAATGGCGATCTGGATGCTATGAATATTGTTGTAGAAAAGAGACATGTGGGTCATACTTCTGAATCGAGTAACAATAAGCCTAAAAAGTCTTCTTTTGGACTTTTAAGTTTCATGAGGAATGAAGAAGAAACATCTATCGGTTCTGTTAATATCTACAAAGACAAAACTGATAAAGCATTGCTACAAGAGACTCTGTTTGAACTCATTGAATGTAAGCGTGTGCTTGATAGAGCACGATAGCAGCAACTCTTTCCGCTTTATAGTTCTTTTTAGTTTTTTAGGCACTCATTAAACGGCGTAAATCTGGGGGTGTTGCTTCATCTGTGAGTTTCTTAATCACCTCTTCTATAGATAGAAATACTTGATCCGTACTTCCTAAGCGGCGCATGCTTACGCTATTTGTTTCGGATTCACGTTTACCGCATACCAAAATCACAGGAATTTTTTGTAAAGAGTGTTCACGTATTTTGTAGCTAATTTTTTCATTACGAAGATCTGATGTTGCGGAAAGGCCAACGGCTTTAAGTTTTGCTGTTATTTTTTTTGCATATTCATTTGCCTCTGAGGTAATTGTTGCCACAATGACTTGTTCAGGTGCAAGCCATAGTGGCATATGCCCAGCAAAATTTTCGATTAATATACCAAGAAAACGCTCCATTGAGCCAAAGACAGCCCGATGTATCATGACAGGTTGACGTTTTTCTGAATCTTTATCAATATAAAATGCTCCAAAACGCTCAGGAAGATTAAAGTCTATTTGTGTGGTTCCACATTGCCACTCACGACCGATAGCGTCTTTCAATGTATACTCAAATTTTGGACCATAAAATGCGCCTTCACCTGGTAAAATACTTGTTTTGATTTGTCCTGAAAATTTGCTCTCAATCGTTTTAAGAACAGATTTCATAATATTTTCTGCATGATCCCACAATGCATCAGATCCAACCCGTTTGTCTGGGCGCGTTGAAAGCTTAAGGCTGATTTCTTTAAAACCAAAATCAGCATAAGTTGATAAGATTAAATCATTAATACTAAGACATTCATCAGACAGTTGTTCATCAGTGCAAAAAATATGCGCATCATCTTGTGTAAAACTACGTACACGCATAAGACCATGCAGAGAGCCTGACGGCTCATAACGATGAACAACACCAAATTCAGCAAGTCTGACAGGTAAATCTCGGTAAGATTTTAAACCATGTTTAAAAATCTGCACATGACCAGGACAATTCATTGGTTTAAGAGCATAAACATTTTCATTATCCCAATCTTCAGCTGCTGGAATTGCTTTGAACATGTTCTCTTTATACCACCCCCAATGTCCAGATATTTCCCAAAGTGATCTATCGAGAACTTGTGGTGCATTAACCTCAGCGTATTGATGGTCATCAAGACGTCTACGCATATAGTTGGTCAAATTTTGGAACATTTTCCAGCCTTTTTTATGCCAAAAAATCATGCCTGGTCCTTCTTCTTGGAAATGAAATAAGTCCATTTCACGTCCCAGACGGCGATGATCACGTTTTTCAGCTTCTTCTAGCATGTGCAAATAGGTTTTTAAATCGGCCTCATTGGCAAATGCCGTACCGTAAATTCTCGTGAGCATTGGCTTATTGGCATCACCACGCCAATAAGCTCCTGCAACTTTCATCAATTTGAAGGCATTGCCAATTTGTCCAGTAGATTGCGTATGAGGCCCGCGGCAAAGGTCAAACCAATCACCTTGATAATAGATTTTTAAATCTTGATTTTCAGGGATGCTATCAATAAGCTCGACTTTATAGAATTCACCTTTTTCAGAAAAAATTTCTCGAGCTTTTTCACGAGACCAAATCTCTTTTTTGAAAGCTTTATTACGTTGAATAATTTCACGCATTTTCTTTTCAATAAGGGTGAGATCATCCAAGGTAAAAGGTTGTTGGCGTGCAAAATCATAATAAAAGCCGTTTTCGATAACGGGTCCAATTGTTACTTGCGTTTCAGGAAAAAGCTCTTGCACTGCTTCAGCTAGAACATGTGCGCAATCATGACGTATGAGCTCAAGAGCACGTGGATCTTCTCGGGTAATAATTTCTATTTGACCAGATTGCCCCAATGAATCTGATAGATCTCGAGTGATTCCATTAAGGTTATAGGCGACCGCTTTTTTTGCCAGTGATTTAGAAATGGATTCTGCTAATTCCAAACCAGTCATTTGGGCTGGATAATCACGTTTTGAACCATCAGGAAAAGAAAGAGAAACAGAACAGGACATAAAATACCCCTTTAAGCCAATTCCGCCAACAATTGCGGATGGTTTTGTAAAAAATTAATAATTATTAAAGCCTATAACTGATTTTTTTATCAAGAGGTATGAAAAAATAAAAGAATTATTTATGATGTTTCTTATAAATTTTCCAATAACGCCAAGGCTTATAAAAACAATAAGAATTCTCAAGAGAGATAGGGACTGGATCAAATCCATGTGTTCCAAATGGGCCACAACGTATAATACGAAAAAGTCCCATCCAAGAACCAGCCCACAGTCCATGGCGTGCGATTGCCTCATAAATATATTCCGAACAAGTCGGTGCATGGCGACACTGATTGCCTATGAAACTGGAAAGTGTTATTTGATAAAGACGTATCAAGAAAATTCCAAGTAATCGGCCTGGTGTTTTCCTCCAAGGGCCCATATAGTTTCGCGTTTGTTTCTTTTTTTGTTGAGGCTGTGATTTGATCATTTATTTTTCTTTAATTTGCTTAATGCAATCTACAATTGCATCAAAGGGAAGCATCGTTGATGCATGACGTTCTTTGTAGTCTTTAATGGGCTGTAAGCAAGAAAAAGCTTCAAAGGGTGCTTGAGGAAGGGGACCATTTTTTGTTAGCATACAGTAGATAATTTCATGTAACATTATCAGATCTTGTGTTGTTTGTCCGATGATATGGGATGCTAAAAGTGAAGCAGAAGCTTGCCCTAGTACGCATGCATGTATTTCATGGGCGAAATCTGTAACAATGTCATTTTTTATTTTTAAATCTACAGTGATTGTTGAACCACAAAGGCGTGCAGATTTTTTTGACGTTGCATCCGGATTATTAAGGCGCCCAGTTCTGCTTATATGCGCAGCATATTCAAATATTTTATCACTATAGATATTGTCAATCATGCATCATTGCCTGAAATTTTAAGAGTTGTGATTGTTTAAGCTTTTCATTCTCTTATATAAAGATTATACAAAATGAAATTGATATGTGGCAAATGCTTTGTAGAGGGTAAGCTTGGAGTTTTTAAATGCATAATGTTGTTAAAGGAGGTACGAAAGATCCATTTTTACCGAGAGAAAAGCGCCCAAGCTTTGAAGAAGCACAAGAAGCGGTTCGTACATTGCTTTTATGGGTGGGAGAAAATCCAAATCGAGAAGGGCTTTTAGATACTCCAGAACGTGTAGCTAAAGCATATCGCGAGCTTTTTCTTGGTTATGACGAATCTGTTGAAAAAATTTTGGGCACGGTTTTTGAAGAAGTTTCAGGATACAATGAAGCAATAATCGTCAAAGATATTCCTTTTTATTCTCATTGTGAGCACCATATGATTCCAATAATTGGGAAAGCTCATATCGGATACCTTCCTGATACAAAGGTTGTTGGTCTTTCAAAAATTGCGCGCGTTGTAGGTATTTTTTCTCGTCGTTTACAGACTCAAGAGGCTATGACAGCGCAGATAGCTGATGCGTTGGCTATGTGTTTGCAGCCTTGTGGTGTTGCTGTATTGATTGAGGCCGAACACCTGTGTATGGCTATGAGAGGAATCCAAAAGCAAGGGGCTAAAACGATTACAATGTGTTTTCGTGGTTGTTATGAAAAAGATCGAGCTGCACAAGATAACTTTATGAGAATGGTGCAAAGATCATAGTAAAATCTGTATTTTTATGATTTTAAGTTGGGCTATAAATTATTTCGGGTAAAATAAATCATGAGAAAATGAAAATAGGCTTGTACCTTGCTTTGTGATTTGTTAAAGCCAAGAAACTGAAATACTTTGCTTCACCATCATGTGCGGTCGTGGCGGAATTGGTAGACGCGCAGCGTTGAGGTCGCTGTGGGGCAACCCGTGGAAGTTCGAGTCTTCTCGACCGCACCATTTAAGTTCTCTAGAGCTGGGGTGAGTTTTTTATATTGAGGGGCATTATTTTATGCAGCGCCCATTTTGTACATTGTATTGCATTGCAGTGAATTTCTTCTTTGTATATAATCCGTTAGTGTTTTGCGTAATGATTTGATTTCAGATCAATGGGAGTTTTGTTTTTTACGGTAGATTTAAATCTTTTAAAGAGGGCGGAATGGTGTTAGTGAGAGGCGCAGCGTTTTTAAAGTATTTAGCGTTCTTTATTTATATATCTTTGTTAACGGCATGTAGTACATCGCGTGCAGTTCTTTGGCATGGGGTGCATGCAACGCCGTCTATGGTTGCAGTACAAAGAGAAGTTGAAGGAAAACAAATTCTTCCCAAAGCTATTGTTCCGGTATATGTTGCAACAAGTCGTATGATGCAAAAAAACTATTCTCAACCTTATGGAGCAGAACGGTCAAATAAAGTACACTATAACCGCGTTGATGTAGGAATCCCTCAACAACATGTGAAGGGGTTTGTTGAAATAAATGCTTACAAACCTACTCACGATAAATATTTTGCAGCAGTAGCGTTACAAAAATACGATGACAAAGAACAATTTAAACAACAATTAAATGCTTCTTTAGCAAAAAGACCAAAGGGAAAAAGAGAAATTTTCCTTTTTATTCATGGCTATAATAACAATTTTGCAGATGGTACATTTCGGACTGCTCAGTTTACGCATGATTATTCTTTAAATGTTGTCACTGTACATTATTCATGGCCCTCTGCTGGATCAGTTCCTCTTTATATTTATGACCGTGATAGCGCCAATTTTGCACGTGACGGATTGATAGAGCTTTTGACACTTATTAGTGAAACCAATGCAGATCAGATTTCTGTTATTGCACACTCTATGGGCAATTTCGTTATCATGGAGGCGTTTAGAACTTTAGCATTACAGGGAAAATATAAACCTATTCGTCGTATTACAAGTCTCTTAATGGCAGCGCCGGATATTGATGTTGATGTTTTTGAACGCCAGCTTAAAGATATTAAAAAATTGCCTCAACCAACCGCTATTTTGGTATCTCGAGCGGATAAAGCTCTTGCTGTTTCAGGGCGTCTTACAGGTGGTCATCATCGTGTGGGGGATGGTGCAGATATTGAAATGTTGCGTAAAAATGGAATAGCTGTCCTCGACTTTTCTAATGTTGATGGTGGAGCACACAATGTTTTTGCATCTTCGCCAACTTTGATGGCACTCTCTCGAGAAGGTTCTTTGGCTTCTACAATTATGCAAGGCACAGAATTATCACCTAGTCAGGCACTTCTTGCTGATAGTAGTACTGTATTGGAGAAAACAACACATATTATTCTTTATACACCAGTACGCTTATTATCTCCACTCGCTCCACATTAACTATGAAAAGAATAGAGGAGAAGTGCTCGATTGTTTTTAGTACTTTCTTTAGAATGGTTGTATAAAATAAAAAATGAATAGCGGAATGAATGTAAAAACCAGTCATTAGGCGAGTTTGTGATGGTTACAGGAAAGCACTATACCAATACGTCTATATTAGTTGATTGTTTATCTCATTCCGCAGCTAAGTTATTAAGTATTCATGCTATGCTTTTGAAGGCGAAAGAAGGTCATATGGGGGAGAAACCAAATTTATTGCGTCAAATTGATTCTACAAAAAAACATCTGGATGAGATAAGCCATGCTCTTATTTTAGAATATCGTAAACGCCAAGAAAATGAGCGCTTTTTAAAACAGATTTTGTTGTCAATTTCCGATCAACTTTTTTCACTTAACAGTGCATTCAAGGAAACTGGACGTCTTTTCTTTCAAGAGATTAGAATAGTGCAGTCTCAGATTCAATGTTTTAATGATGGGCAGGAGAGGCAGAATTTATTAAATAGCCAAGAATCTTTTCATTCTCCATCAAAAATTGATGAAGTCATTAAGCAATTACAAAAAGCACGAGAAAAGCTTATTGTTGAAAGTCCACATCTTTTTGAAAAAGAATGTTAAAGCTTAGAAAAAATTGAGCAAAATATGCGAATAAAAATATTTTCAATTTCATAGAAAACAGTGCACTTAAAAGATCATAGGAGTTTAAAAAAGAACCGATGGTTATGGTGCATTTTTTGCTAGAATCCTTTGATTACCTTAATTATAAAGTTATTGTTTTTTATTCGCACTATGAATAATTTCTTTCAACAGAGCTAAGATACATTCAAAGAATGATGAGAAATAAGTTGGCAAAAAAGAATACGCTTTGTAGAAGTGTATTAAAAGATCCTATTCTTTTTTATTTGAAAGCTTCCTAACGTTTAAAATATTCATTGAAGCAATGTTGTGTGCAATAAAATAAAGAGAATGGTAGCCTAGAGAAAGTAAAAACAATGATAGATAATTCTCCTCTTGATATCTTCCAATCCATTCTATCACGTAAGTCAATTCGCGCTTTTAGTAGTCAGCCAGTTTTGCAGGAAACAATTAGAGAAATATTAAAATTTGCATCACGTGCCCCATCGGGGACAAATCTTCAGCCATGGCAAGTTATTGTACTTACAGGAGATGCATTACAGAAATTAGGGCAAGAGCTATCACGTCTTGCACTTTTAGGTATAAAAGGAGAGCGTGAATATCATTATTATCCACGTCAATGGCGTGAGCCTTATCTTTCAAGGCGCCGAAAAAATGGTTTAGATCTTTATAAAAGTCTTGGAATTGAAAAAGATAATCAGGAAAAAATGCTTCGCCAAAAAGCTCGAAATTTTTCATTTTTTGGTGCACCTGTAGGACTTTTGTTTACAATGGATCATGATATGGAAATAGGAAGTTGGCTTGATTTAGGTATATTTATGCAAACCATTATGTTAGCAGCACGTGGATTTGGATTAGACACATGTCCCCAAGCGGCTTTTGCTGATTATCATAGACAAATTCGTACACTGTTGTCTGTACCTACTGATCGGCATATTATTTGTGGTATGGCACTTGGCTATCGTGATGAGAGTGCTCCAGAGAACAATTTTGAGACTGAACGCGAACCAATAGAGAATTTTGTGCGTTTTATTGAATGATATCCATAGAATATTTTTATGTAAATGAGTGTAATTTTTTAAGAGTTTTGGGCATCATAAAAATATTTTGGTGGGAAGTTTTCACTCTTATTGAATTTTAATATTGCATGTTAATATTTATTTTACTACGTTTAAAACGTTAATAGAATGATTATTTTCATCTTTGAAGGTTGGCTATGGAAAGCACTCTAGAAAGTAAGTGTTGGGTGGTAGCAAGACGAGCTATATTTATATTTGTTGCGGTTATTTTTTTGCTTATCTTTCATTTTAATTTTAAATAAGACAAGCGTGATAAAAAAGCATATACCTAGAATATATATAGTTTTGAGGTGATGCGTGTTTTTATCTGTTTTTGAACTCTTTAAAATTGGTATTGGTCCTTCCAGTTCACATACAATGGGCCCGATGACGGCTGCTAATATGTTTTTGCAAGAAATTCTTGCGCGGAGTCTTTCTCAACCATTTGGTGCTGAAGTTGCTTGTATCCGTGTTTATCTTTACGGTTCTTTGGCTTTTACAGGAATTGGTCATGCTACAGATAGAGCTATTATATTAGGGCTTTTGGGAGAAAAGGCTTCAACTGTTGATCCTGATTCTATGGGATTTTTATTAGAAAAGGTTGCACATGAAAAAAAAGTGCACCCCAAAGGCCATCCTGCTTATCAATTTAATTTGCAAAATGATCTTATTTTTGAGAGAAAAAAAGTTCTCCCTGGCCATACTAATGGACTTGCCTTTGAAGGGCTTGATGCTGATGGAAATGTTCTTTTACGGCAAATTTATTATTCTATCGGTGGTGGTTTTGTTATGACTGAAGATCAATTAAATCATGTGAATGATAATATAAAATCAGAAATTTCTGAAGTGCCATATCCCTTTAATTCTGCGCGTGAAATGTTATCAATGGCAGAAAAAACAGGACTTTCAATTGCTGAAATGAAGCGCTTAAATGAAGAAGTGATGATGGAGCGTTCTGTTCTTGATTCGGGGCTTGATGAAATTTTTTCAGCTATGACAAATTGCATTGAGAGAGGTCTAGCACAAGAAGGTGAGTTGCCAGGTGGATTGCATGTTCCAAGACGCGCCAAAAAGCTGCACGAAACACTTTTGGAAAATCAAAAGAAAAACCGCAACTTTCCACTTTTAGCAAATGATTGGCTTTCGGTATATGCCATAGCAGTGAATGAGGAAAATGCTGCCGGTGGTCGTGTTGTTACGGCACCGACAAATGGGGCTGCTGGTGTTGTGCCTGCAGTTTTGCGCTATTATCTTCAATTTTATGACGATTCAGATCGAGAAGGAATACATAATTTTTTGTTGACGGCAGCAGCTATTGGTGGCGTTATCAAGCATAATGCTTCTATTTCTGGTGCAGAAGTAGGGTGTCAAGGTGAGGTTGGAACGGCATCTTCAATGGCAGCAGCAGGATTGACAGCCGCATTAGGTGGGTCACCAGCGCAAATTGAAAATGCAGCAGAGATTGCGCTTGAGCATCATTTGGGAATGACGTGTGATCCTGTTGCAGGTCTTGTACAAGTGCCTTGTATTGAGCGCAATGCAATGGGAGCCGTTAAGGCTGTAACAGCTTCTTCTCTTGCTTTACATGGTAATGGAGAACATTTTGTTTCTCTTGATGCCTGTATAGAAACAATGCGACAAACTGGACATGATATGAGTGAACGCTATAAAGAAACGAGTAAAGCTGGACTCGCAGTCAATGCAATATCCTGTTAAAGAACGCGGCAGATATTTAATCTGGTAAATTTTTAAGTATTTTTTGCCGCTTATGAAGGTGCAAGTGAGAACTATCTTTTGTTTTTTACTTTCTATATTGTCACCTGTTGTTGCATTAAGATGCTTCATAAGGAGCATATGCAGTTTCTTCTTAAGTGCTTTTTTATCTAGTTCTTCCGCTTGTGATGTAAAAAAATAGTTTTTATTATTCGATTTTAAAACAGATTTGAAATGAGAATATTTCTGTATTTCTGGTTCTCGTTCAAAGTGTAAAATGATAATTTTGTGAAGAATGTATTGCATAAGGGCTAATGAATTGATCTTTTCACAATTGTCCATAAACAGCAGCATTTATTCAATTACAGTAGAAAATGTGTCTTTGTACATGTAAAAAAACATCTAATACAATAAGTTGCTACAAACATAATGAGCACTGAAGATAAAGTGATAGTGCTAGTCTTTTGGGGGGATTGCATTTATGATTCATGGGTAGTGTTAAGAAGTGGTGGAGGAGCATCTAAGGGAATATTCTAAGTTATTTTATATTTTTATAAAGAACATGCGTTTAGAAAATAGTTGAAAAATTTTATATAATGTTTACTCCACTTGGTGGACTTTGGTGTTATTAAAAACGTTTTTTCATAAAAAAGGGGCTTATTCTAATCAAATTCAAGAATAAATTAATATTTACTATTTTTCTTTATTTTAAGGTAAATTTATTGAAAAGTTAGAAAAAATTTGGGAAAAACTGACAAGTAAAATTCTCATCAATATGAGGAAAGAACTACGCCTTCTAAAGCATTTTAAAAGGCTGTAATTAATGTACAAATAGTTTTGTTAAGTAAATAATTGCCGCGAAAATTATTTACAAAATCAGATATTTGTTGCACCCAGATGGATTTTAATAGGCACATTACCGGTTTGGCTTGCAACACGTAAATGAATACGCACAGGAGGCATTATAAGACGACGATTGCGCATTGTTTGGCAAATAAGAAGATTGACAAGAGACTGCGTGTCTAATGCAGGCGGAGTATATTTAAAACCAGCAAGTTTTATCATAGCGTTATGAAGAGAGCGTAATGAGAGGTAAGATGATTGCTTCAACAACTTTTCTTTTTCATAGGGTGAAGCAAGAGCATTGTGTGTCATGATACTATCCTTAACGCATAATCTAAAAACTTTTAGTAAGTTACAGTATAGCAGTTAAAATTTGCTTTCTTTAATGTAGAACAAGCATTAAATGCTTCTTTTTTTGATTGAAAGCCTAAAAACCGCGCGCGATAATAACGATGTCCGCTTTTTTCAAATAATTGCATATGTGGAGATGCATTTTTTAGAGAAGAATAAGCGGTACTTCTTGCTTTTGAAAGCAGAGTTTGTGCTTGTTCTTTACTAGGAAGTGAACCAATTTGGATGGCCCATTCAGCGTTTGTGGATAGAGAGGCTGTGACAATTTTAGTCTCAACGGATCGGCTTTTCTGAGGGTTAGGAATTGGTATAATTGCTTGGTTTACTGCAGCTATTGCTGTATTGGAATTTCGAGGTTGTTCTGCAAACGCTGTCAACAGAGTAGAAACTTCATCTTCAAGATTGTTTGGTTCAGCTTTACTGAGGGGGATAGGAATATTATTCCCAGTGGGTAAGTTGTGGTTTACAGAAGCTATTAAGCGTCCATTATTTTTCATTTGGCTGGCTTTTGGCAAATATTGACTCAATAAGCTGGCCATATGCTCATCACGTGCGGTAGATGATTTACCTCCCATAACGACAGCAACGATAGAGCGTCCTTCAAGACGCATAGACGATGCTAAATTAGAACCTGACATTTGTGTATAACCTGTTTTAATTCCATCGACACCTTTCATCCTTTTGACGAGTTTATTGTGGCTGTTAATTGTATATCCACGGAAAGTAAAACTTTTTGTTTTGAACAATTTATACTGCTGTGGAAAATGTTTGCGCAGAGCCAATGACAAAGTCGCCATATCCCGTGCTGTGGAATAATTGCGTACATCTGGAAGACCTGAAGCATTTGCAAAATTTGTATGGATCATGCCAAGTTTTTTAGCTTTAGCTGTCATCATTCGAGCAAATCTCTTTTCACTACCACCAAGATATTCTGCAATGGCAGTGGCAACATCATTTGCCGATTTTGTAATGAGAGCTTTAGCTGCTGCTTCTGCAGAAATTGTTTCTCCTACTTTAAAGCCGATTTTTGTTGGCGGACGGGTCGCTGCGTAATATGAGATAGGAATTGGTGTATTTGGTGTTACACGACGCATATGCATAGATTCAAAGAGCATGTATAAGGTCATCATTTTTGTTAAGGAAGCAGGATAACGCTTCAATGTTGCATTGGCTTGAAAAAGAGTTTTTCCTGTATTGGCATCTATAACGATTGCAGCATATTTATCAGGATAGGCTCCTTGGGGAGTAGCCGATGCCCAAGAGTAAGAAAGAGCTAAAATAATAAAAGCAATTGCTAGTTTTGAGTAGCAACGTACAATTTTTTGGCAATTAATATACACCTGCGATATCCTATTTCTCCATTTATCTTGAAAATTTTGTAAAGTTTTTTTCTTTTGCAGCTTATTGATACAATTTAGCCGAATGGTATTACTAATTTGTTTACAGAAATTATTTTATGAGTTCCCATATGGGTCTTAAACCTCATAATCATAAGATAAAGTTTTTTTCTTTAGACAAACAATTGTTGCAATAGTTATGAAAAAAATTAAAATTTAAATATATTCCATAGGAAATAATGATGTTACAGGAGCTAATAACAAATTCCATATTCTACCTTATACGAAATAAAAAGGGCAAAAATTGGGATGAATATAGGCATGATGCTATTTTAATGCCAAAGATGAGAATAAAACTCCAAAAGCCTAAATTATATCGTGTTTTTTTACTTAATGATGATTATACTCCTATGGATTTTGTCATTTTTATTTTGAAAAACTTTTTTAATAAAAATTTCGAAGAAGCAACGCGTATTATGCTAAATGTTCATCACAATGGGGTAGGCGAATGCGGGATTTATACTTATGAAGTTGCTGAAATGAAAATAATACAAGTTAGGGAGTGCGCGCGTCAAAATGAACATCCATTACAATGTGTAATGGAATGGAAGTGAGGGATTATGCCATCTTTTACACCTAGTCTTGAAGAGGTTTTACACCGCGCATTAACAATTGCTACGCAAGCGCGGCACGAATATGCGACATTAGAACATCTTCTGCTCGCTCTGCTTGATGATGCCGATGCAAATTCAGTTATTCAGGCTTGTCGGGTAGATGTGGAAGAATTGCGAGAACGCTTAACCAACTATATCCAGTCAGAATTGGATGTGCAGATTAGAGCGAATGAGGATACAAAACCAACAACATTTTTTCAGCGTGTTATCCAACGTGCAGTGATTCATGCGCAATCCGCTGGAAAAGATGAAGTGTCGGGAGCAAATGTTCTCGTTGCCATTTTTTCTGAACGTGAAAGTCATGCGGCATATTTTCTTCAAGAGATGGGGATGACACGCTATGATGCTGTGCGTTTTATTTCACATGGTATCACGCGGGATGAGGGATTATCCATGTTGCTTGAGGGGCTTGAAGAGCAATTAGATCAGCAGATTTCAGACAGTGATGAAAAGATAACGAGTGCACTGAAAAATTATTGTGTTGATCTTAATTGTAAAGCAAGTAATGGAAAAATTGATTTATTAATTGGTCGTGAAGTAGAAATTTCACGCATGATTCAGATTTTATGTCGAAGATCAAAAAACAATCCGCTTTTGGTTGGTGATCCTGGAGTTGGAAAAACCGCTATCATTGAGGGGTTAGCAAAAGGCATTGTTGATGGACAAGTTCCTGAAGTTTTAACAAATGCAACGATATTTTCTCTTGATATGGGAGGACTTGTTGCTGGTACGCGCTATCGTGGCGATTTTGAAGAACGCTTAAAGCAAATTATTAAAGAACTTGAGCAATATCCAGATGCTATTTTATTTATTGATGAGATTCATACCTTAATTGGAGCAGGGGCGACATTGGGAGGGAATATGGATGCGGCAAACCTTTTAAAACCTGCATTATCTTCTGGAACCATTCGGTGTATTGGTTCAACGACTTACAGAGAATATCGCAAAATTTTTGAACAAGATCGTGCTCTAGAGCGCCGTTTTCAGAAAATTGATGTTCATGAACCTTCTATCGCTGATGCAATTAAGATTTTGCAAGGGTTGAAGCCTTATTTTGAAGATTTTCATCAGATTAAATATACAGATCAGGCGATGAAGGCATCCGTAGAACTGTCTTCACGTTATATGATTGATCGGCGATTACCTGATAAAGCAATTGATGTTGTTGATGAAAGTGGAGCTGCACAAAAGCTTTTGCCAAAAAAACAACGAAAAAAGACTATAGGCGTTAAAGAAATTGAAACGACTGTTGCTACTATGGCAAGGATTCCACAAAAAACAGTTTCTGGTGATGATCAGAAGATGCTTAGAAAATTAGAAAAAGAAATTAAGCAGGCTGTTTATGGACAAGATCAGGCAATTTCCGCATTAGTGTCATCCATTAAATTAGCCCGAGCAGGATTGCGAGAACCAAACAAACCAATAGGAAGTTATTTATTTTCAGGACCAACAGGGGTAGGAAAAACTGAAGTTGCAAAACAACTTGCATCTTCTTTAAGCGTTGAGCTGTTACGTTTTGATATGTCAGAATATATGGAACGCCATACAGTGGCACGCTTAATTGGTGCACCTCCAGGTTACATAGGATTTGATCAAGGAGGTCTTCTTACAGATGCAGTTGATCAGAATCCTCATGCAGTTCTCTTACTGGATGAAATTGAAAAAGCGCATCCAGAATTATTTAATATTTTATTGCAGGTAATGGATTATGGGAAATTAACAGATCATAATGGTAAAAAAATTGATTTTAGCAATATTATCTTAATTATGACAACGAATGCTGGTGCTTCAGAGATGACAAAAGCAGCTATCGGATTTGGCAAAGTGTATCGCGATGGTGATGATATTGAAGCAATTAATCGACTCTTTACGCCGGAGTTTCGTAACAGGTTGGATGCAATCATTCCGTTTGCAGCTTTATCTCGGTTTATTATCAATCAGATCGTACAAAAATTTATTTTTCAGCTTGAAGCACAATTAGCTGATCGAGGCGTTTGTTTTGAATTAACTTCTTCCGCAATGGCTTGGCTTGCTCACAAAGGATATGATCCCCAGATGGGGGCACGTCCATTAAGTCGTGTTATACAAGAACATATTAAGAAGCCATTAGCTGACGAAATTCTATTTGGAAAGTTGCGCAGTGGTGGCATAGTTCACGTGTCGACACAGAAATTAATTGGAGAAAAAGAGGGGTTGCAATTACAAATCTCATCTTCTGATGTATCTTTGTCTTCAAAAAATAGCAAAACAACGCATTTTACCAAAAAACGTATGAAGAAAAGAAGCTCAACAACTTAAAAAAGCTTTAAAGAGCAGCGCGGATTTTTTTTGCGTGTTCTTCAAGTATTTCTGTAGGCGTGATAACATTATTATGGGGAATAAGTTCTATTCCTTCCATACGTGGAATGATATGGAAATGGAGATGATAAACGGTTTGTTGACTAGCTGCTTCATTAAGTTGCATGATTGTTATACCATCCGCGAGAAAGGCCTTTTTGACAGCACTGGCAATTTTTTGCACAGCTTTAATAACTGGAAACAATGTATCAGTATCTGCATCTAATAAGTTTCTAGAGCCTTTCCGGGGAATGACCAGCGTGTGACCTGGTGCTTGTGGCATAATATCCATGAATGCAATGACATCATCATCTTCATAGACACGAACGGAAGGGATCTCATTACGAATCAATTTAGCAAAAACGTTATTGTCGTCATAAGCTTTTTTCATATCAATATTTCCTTATTATTTATTTAATTTATAAATTTTAATTCGAGATCGAAGAATGTGAAAGTTGCTAGGGTGTAAATAAAGAAAAGATTTCGCATTGAGTTATCACTTTATATAGATGCGTGACCATTGATGAAGCTTTAAATCTCTATGATAGCTTCAACTTCTACTGGAACGTTCATAGGAAGAGAGGTAACACCAATGGCAGAACGAGCATGTTTTCCAGATTCACCAAGAATATTGACGAATAAATCAGAAGCTCCATTTGCAATAAGAGGAATATCAGTAAAATGAGGATCCACAGCGACAAAAGCAGTGATTTTTACCACACGTTTTATTCTCTTTAAATCACCGAGAGTTGCCTTAATTTGTGCGAGAATATTGAGTGCACAGACTTCAGCTGCTTTTTTTGCTTGTTCGGCATTAACTGTTGCGCCAACTTTGCCAGTTGCTATGGGCTTTCCATTTACAAGGGGGAGTTGTCCAGAAACAAAGAGTTGGTTGCCGCTTTGTAGGGCGGTTACGTAATTGGCAATAGGTTGTATTGCTTCAGGAAGAGCGATTCCCAGTTTTTGAAGATGAATTTCAATTGTATCTGTCATAATTTAAATTCCGTAGCTTTCTAATGAACATATTCATTGCATAAACTATTTTTTGATTTAAGGAAATGTGTGGTTAATTGAGAGATGAGCCTTTTTTGCCTTCGTGTATGGTGTTATGGAGCGGGGATAAGAATTGGAAATTAGGAATGCTCAGGTCGTTATTTATAATATTTTTATATGTTGTTTTTTCATGTACTGTGAAAGCTGAAGAGTCTATTTTTATTGCACCTCACCGAGCAATTTATGATTTTCAGCTTGATAGTGTTTCCCATGAAATGACAATTTCGGGAATGACAGGGCGCATGGTTTATGAGCTGACGGGTTCAGCATGTCGGGGCTATACCACACGTTTTCGCTTCATTCGCCGTCTTCATATGGATGATATGCCAGTGCGTTTGACTGATCAACAAACGGTAAGTTATGAAACGGGTGATAGTCGTACATTTCATTTTAATGTTACAGATCAAATCGGACAGGAAATTGTACACCGTGTAGAAGGTGTAGCTGAGCGTATTCAAGATGAGCTTATCGTAAAACTAACAAAGCCAAAAGCAAAAGAATACAAACTTGCAATGGCTGAGTTTCCAATTATGCAGCTAAAGAATATTATCCGCAATGCGAAAGCAGGGCATCATTTTTACAATGTTAATGTCTTTGATGGAACAGATAAGGCGGATAAAGTTATTAGAGAAAGTATAGTTATTGGGGAAAAAACATTCCTACACTCTGATATTGAAACAAAAAAGATGGGGAAAATGGAGGAAGAAGAATCTTGGCCGATTACAATTTCTTATTTTGATGATGTAGAAAAAAAAGATGGTTTGCCTGTCTATCGTACAAGTTTTCTTTTATACGAGAATGGCGTTATGAGGGATCTTCATGTGGATTATGGAACTTTTGCAGTGCGTGCCAAATTGAACAGTCTTGAATTCCTCGAGGCTACGAAAAATCTTGATCAGTGTAAACATTAAAGAATTTTGGAAAATAACTTGAAAAAGAATCAAATATTAGTATGTTGACACTATTCCACACGCGGAGTTTGGGTGTTTGCGAGAAAAATCTAGCAAACGTCCCCCGGTAGTAGGATTTCCTACTTTTTCCGCGGAGGTTAAACCGGAAAGGATATATTATGGCACTACCAGATTTTACTATGCACCAGCTTTTAGAAGCAGGTGTCCATTTTGGTCACCAAACGCATCGCTGGAATCCCAAAATGACTCCCTATATTTACGGTCAGCGTAATAATATTCATATTATTGACCTTGCCCAGACAGTTCCTCTTTTACACCAAGCACTTAAACTTGTTTCAGATACAGTTGCACGTGGTGGTCGTATTCTCTTTGTTGGCACTAAGCGGCAAGCATCTGATATTATCGCTGATGCAGCGAATCGTTCAGCACAATATTATGTTAATGCGCGTTGGCTTGGCGGCATGCTCACGAACTGGAAAACAATTTCTAATTCGATACATCGTTTGCGTAAACTAGACAAAATTCTTGCTGCTGAAGCACAGGGCTTTACCAAAAAAGAACGTTTAAATCTTGAACGTGATCGTGAGAAGCTTAATCGTGCACTTGGTGGTATTAAGGATATGGGATCTGTTCCAGATCTTATATTTGTTATCGATACAAATAAAGAGAATATTGCTATTCAGGAAGCAAAACGTTTAGGCATTCCAGTTATTGCTATTATTGATACCAACTGCGATCCTGATAATATTACACACCCCATTCCAGGGAATGACGATGCATCCCGTGCAATTTCTCTTTATTGTGATCTTTTTGCTCGTGCGGCTCTTGATGGTATTGCTCGCCAACAAGGTGCAATGGGTGTCGATTTAGGAGCTCAAGCTGATGCGCCTATGGAAACTGTTTTGGAAAATACAGCTCCAGTTTCCGAGTAGTTATTAAGATGCACTGTTAGGGTGTTTATTTTCTAAAGAAGAGGTTGTAAGCGTGCGGAGAATTTTCTTTTAGCATGCTTTCCTCGTTACAGAGTAAAGAGGCAAATATGAGCATTACTGCTGCACAAGTAAAAGAACTTCGAGAATTGTCAGGCGCTGGTATGATGGACTGTAAGGCGGCGCTGGCAGAGACCAATGGTGACATGGAGGCTGCTGTTGATTGGCTTCGTAAAAAAGGGATAGCAAAAGCAGATAAAAAAGCTGGTCGTACAGCGGCTGAAGGGTTAATCGGAATTGTATCAAAAGATTCAAGTGCGGTTTTGGTTGAAATTAATTCTGAAACAGATTTTGTAGCGCGCAACGACGTATTTCAAGACATCGTGCGCAATGTTGCAACAGCTGCTTTGGATACGCAGGGAGGAGTTGACGCTGTTTCTGCCTCTCTTTATCCTGGTTCTGAGAAGACTGTAGAGACGACAATTAAAGATGCGATTGGTACTATTGGCGAAAATATGACATTTCGACGTTCTGCTAAGCTCTCTGTTGAGAATGGTGTCGTTGCTACTTATATACACAATAGTGTGGCTGATGGTCTTGGCAAACTTGGTGTTTTGGTTGCTGTTGAGACCACAGGAAATAAGGATGCAGCAGCTGCTTTTGGTCGGCAGGTCGCAATGCATATTGCGGCAACTAATCCACTGGCACTAACAGCAGAAAATGTTGATGCGAGTGCCATTGAGCGTGAAAAAGCGATTTTTTCAGAGCAGGCACGTCAATCTGGAAAGCCTGAAAATATCATTGAAAAAATGGTGGAAGGGCGTATGCGTAAGTTTTTTGAAGAGGTTGTTTTACTTTCACAGGCTTTTGTTATGAATCCTGATATGACTGTTGAAGCAGCTTTAAAGGATGCTGAAAAATCGATTGGTGCCCCAGCAAAAATAACAGGCTTTGTTCGTTTTGCACTAGGGGAAGGTGTGGAAAAAGAAGAGACTGATTTTGCTGCCGAAGTTGCTGCGGCTGCAAAAGGATAACTTTTTGTAAGTTATTATGAGAAGTCTGAAATCATAGCATTGATGGTACAATCATTGCTATAAAGATAGAATGATTATGAAGAGGGCGTCACTTGATAGAGTGGTGCCCTTAGTGTGAGTAAAAAGCAAAAAATAAATGTGCTTTTGGGGAGATTGTCAATGACATTGGTGCCAAAATATAAGCGTATTCTTTTAAAGGTTTCTGGTGAAGCCCTTATGGGAGAGCAAAGCTTTGGAATTGATGTTTCTGTTGCAGATCGTATTGCTGCTGATATTTCTGAAGTGCGGACAATGGGCGTGGAAGTCGCGATCGTTATCGGTGGTGGAAATATTTTTCGTGGGGTTGCTGTTGCTTCGCATGGTGGGGATCGTGTAACAGGTGATCATATGGGAATGCTTGCAACTGCTATTAATTCTTTAGCATTGCGAACATCGTTGACAAAATTAGGGATTGAAACAGTTGTCTTGTCTGCGATTGCTATGCCGCAAATTTGTGAGAGTTTTTCTCAGCGTAAAGCGATAAGTTATATGAATCAAGGAAAGGTTGTTATTTTTGCTGGCGGTACGGGAAATCCATTTTTTACTACTGATTCTGCCGCGACTTTACGTGCTGCAGAAATTGGTGCAGATGTCCTTTTGAAAGGAACACAAGTGGATGGTATTTATTCTGCAGATCCTAAAATAGATCCTATGGCAAAGCGTTTTGACCAATTGACGCATGTTGAGATTTTGCAATGGGGGTTATCTGTTATGGATACAACGGCGGTTACTTTAGCACGTGAGAACAATGTACCAATTATTGTATACTCTATTCATGAAAAAGGTGGTCTAGCTAAGGTATTAAATGGAACAGGACGGTTTACAATAGTATCGGAATAAGGATAAGCTTCAAGGTATGATTGAAGGAGACAGAGATATGAATGTTGCATCGATTATGGATGATCTGAAACGTCGCATGGATGGCGCCATTTCCGCTTTTAAACATGAGTTAGGTGGTTTGCGAACGGGAAGGGCTTCTGCCAGTTTATTAGAGCCATTAACAGTTGAAGCTTACGGATCCGTTGTACATATAAATCAGGTTGCAAATATTTCTGTCCCAGAATCACGGATGCTTTCAGTTACGGTGTGGGATAAAACGATGGTAGGAGCTGTAGAGCGTGCTATTCGTGATTCTGGTCTTGGCTTAAATCCTATCACTGATGGTGTAAATTTACGTATTCCCTTACCTGAGTTAAATGAAGAACGGCGTAAAGAACTTGTAAAAATTGCACATCAATATGCAGAGCAAGCACGTATTGCTACCCGTCATGTTCGCCGAGATGGTATGGATAATTTGAAAAAATTAGAAAAAGAAGGTGAGATTGGACAAGATGAAGCGCATGGCTTGTCTGAGAAAGTTCAAAAACTCACAGATGAGACGATTGCTGATATTGATAAAATTTTAGCTGTAAAAGAATCCGAAATTATGCATGTTTAAGATAATTTGGCTGTTAAAAAATATCTACTTGTGGCGTGTAACATCTTTTTGTGGATGAGGTGAAAGAGATTTATATGCTATTAAAGAGTGATAGATCGGGAGTGATCAAGGTTTTTTTGTCGCAATTCCATACTAAAAAATAAAATTGATTTGATGTAGTGGATATTTTGATTTCCTCATCTGCATTGCGGGTGAGGTTTTTTGTTGGAAAAAATTATTGAATAGGACAATAAGAAGTTGTTGTTGAGTAGTATAGTGAACATATTTCATTATTGAAGATTCGCAAATATTGAATGGAAGGTTTTTGAGAAAACCTGACACAAAGGAAAGTGACTTATTTTCCTATTACTTTTCATTGTGAAAGATGTCGTATAGTAGATCAAACGATCATTTTTTTAGGCAATTTATTTTCAGAGAGCGGGGGTTGTTATAGAAAAGTGCTTTTACACGAAGCAAAGCTCAGCTTACATTTCATCATTCACATTGGTAATAATAAAGTGAGATTTCTCATTTTTAAGGTTGATAGTAATGTTTTAAAACATACTTTAGAATGAGTCTTGATCTGTAGATTTTTAGGCTATTTTCATTGATTATTGGTCTGATGAGCACTCTCTTGGTATATTGAATAATTTATGATAAATTACAAAGGTTTTGAAAAAAGTGAATATAAAAATACTGCATAGTAAAATGCTTTGCTTGCGTCGATTTGTGAGTGTGTATTGTTTATTTTTATTGTTTGGATGTTATTTTGTCTAATCTTTCTTATCGTATTCTAACAGCTTTTGTTTTTGGTATTATCGCTTTATATTTAACATGGCTTGGAGGAACTCCCTTTTTTTGTTTGTATGGAGCATTGGTGGTTTTATTCTTTATGAATGGATTAGTATCACTAAAGAAAAGTGGCGTGTTTCACAAAAAATATTAGCGAGTATTTTTTATTTGATTTTTGGCTCTTTGTTGCTTTCGAGTGTATCGGCTTTATTGATTTTTTGTGTTGTTATCGTTTTAGCAGCGGTATTGGCTATTGGGCCCATTGAGAAGAGTGGATGGATTTTCTTTGGCTTTTTGTATGCATCTTTTCCAGTTGTGGCTTTATGCTTTTTACGCGGACATGAAACGTTAGGGTTCCAAGTTATTATCTTCTTATTTTCGATAGTGTGGGGAACAGATATTGCTGGATATTTTAGTGGACGTACATTTGGTGGACCTAAATTAGCACCACAATTTTCTCCTAATAAGACATGGGCAGGAGCCATTGGTGGTACGCTTGTCGGAGTTACTGGTGGTATATTGGTCGCTGTTGGGTTTTTTGATATAAATTTAACAAATTTTTTTATACTATTCCTTGTTCTTATTTTATCAATTTTTTCGCAATTGAGTGATTTGGGGCAATCATGGCTTAAAAGACATTTTTCTGTTAAAGATTCCGGTTTTTTATTGCCTGGACATGGCGGCTTTATGGACCGTATGGATGGATTGGTAGGTGCTGCTTTCCTCCTTTATTTAATTGGCTCATCTGTGTCTGATATGAATGCACCTTTTAATCTCTTTTGTATGGTTTAATTGGGAGAAAATATTTTGGAACTTATGGATCATATGATTACAGTGGGTGGCTTACTTTTAAGAAGTTTGAGTATTTTTTTTGTCATTATGATTATTATTTTTGTGCATGAAATGGGGCATTATCTTATTGGGCGTTGGTGCGGTATTAAGGCAGCTGTTTTTTCACTTGGATTTGGACCCAAAGTCGTAGAGTATAGAGATAAGCAGGGTACACAGTGGCGTTTATCACTTATTCCTTTAGGAGGTTATGTAAAATTTATTGGGGATGGAGAAGATGTATCATCATTCCACTCTTCTCGAGATATTGAGGGTTCATTTGTTTGTGCGCATACTTGGAAAAAAGCAGTAACGGTGTTTGCAGGTCCTTTATTCAATATTCTTTTTACTGTTATTATTTTAACATTTTTTTTCTTTATGTATGGTCGTGTAGCCATTGAACCGGTTGTTGGTTCTTTAGTAAAAGACTCACCCGCTTTTCAGGCAGGTTTGGTATTAGGTGATCGTTTTATTGAAATGGATGGTCGACGGATTGGAAGTTTTGACGATTTGATGAATTATGTAACTTTTCACGGTAAAGATCCTATAGAATTTAAAATAGAACGTATGGGGCAGATATTTACCAAGGTGATTACACCAAAGGTGGTTGAGCGAGATGATGGGTTTGGCAATCGGATTCAAAGCGCTATGATTGGTGTAGGTGCTCCTGTGGATCCAAACAATCGGGCGCGTTTAGATCCAGCTTATGTAAAACATATCCGCTACGATTTTATCAGGGCTATAGGAGAAGCATCAAAACGCACCACATTTATTGCTACCCAAACAGTTTTTTTTATTGGTCGTTTAATAGGAGGAAAAGAAGATCATTGTCGGCTAAGTGGCCCTTCTAAGACCGTTAAAATTGCTTGGAAAGTGAGTGAAACAGGTTTTATCTCTTTATTGAATTTTGCGGCTTTTCTTTCTATAGGGATTGGAGTGATTAACCTTTTTCCTTTGCTGCCACTTGATGGTGGTCATTTATTGTTTCATACTATTGAGATCGTAACGAGAAGACCAATATCTGCTAAAATTCGAGAAATTATTTTTCGCGTAGGTTTTTTAATTGTCCTTTTATTTATGATTTTTGCGTTCATTAATGATTATTTTTGTTGGTTTGGCTAATTAAATTATGGAAAATATTTTATAAATTGGGTAATAATAGAAAAATTAAATTGAATGTCGTTTACCATGTCCGCAAAATGTTGTGGCATTGTTTGCTATAATCAGTAATTAAGGGGTGAAAAGTCTCGCTGTGAAAAAAGAGTTGTTATGGCGGTTAGCTTTTTGAGACATCATGTCTAGAGAATAAGATAAGGTAAAAAAAGCCAATGACTATAAATTCAAAGTTTTTAAGTGCAGCATCTGTGTTGGTGTTAAGTGTGGGGATGATTGCTCCTACAACGGCTTTTATGTCGATTGCAATGGTTGGGGAAGTGCAGGCATCTGTGGTGCGTTCTATTGAGGTTCGTGGAAACAAATTTGTAAGTGCTCAGGCAGTTCGAGATAATATGGGCATTAAAGCTGGACAGAGTTTTTCTAGTAACGATGTTGATGCTGCGGTAAAGCGTCTTTTTGGATTAGGCTTATTTTATGATGTAAAGATAAATCAGGTTAGCGATAGACTCGTTGTGTTTGTCAAAGAATATGAGATTGTTAATCAGGTGTTGTTTCAGGGAAACAAATCTCTTAAAGACCCTGATCTTAAGCGATTTATTTCTTTAAAACCGAATGAACCTTTCAGTTCTGCAAAGCTTTCAGCGGATATTAATACGATTCGTGAAGCTTATAAAACTGTTGGTCGTAATAATGTTGCTGTTACCGTCCAAACCATTAATCTGGGAAAAGGGCGGGTAAATGTGGTTTTTAATGTTGTTGAAGGACGAAAGACAAAGATTGGTGATATCATCTTTAAGGGGAATCATGCTTTTGGAAGCAGCCGTTTGCGTGATGTGATTTCAACCAAATCTTCAGGAATTTTCTCGATGTTGTTGGGGGGGGATGTTTATAGTGAAGAACGTTTAGCTGTTGATGAAGAAGCTCTGCGTCGTTTTTACTATAATCGTGGTTATGCCGATTTTCGGGTTGTTTCCTCTAAAGCAATTTTTGATGTAGCGAGCAATACATACAAAATTTATTTTGTTCTTGATGAGGGGGTACGTTATAAAATTAGTGATATTCAGATTGAAAGTGATATTGATGGAATTGATATTCAATCTGTAAAGGGAATTCTTAAAACGCGTTCAGGTGATATTTATAGTGCAGAGGACATTGAGCAGTCTGTTGCGATTATCAATAATAAGGCTGCTGATTCTGGATATGCTTTTGCTAAAGTTGAGCCACGGGGCAATCGTAATTTTGCAAATCATACAATTTCGATTTTATATAACATTGAACAAGGTCCGCGTGCTTATATTCAGCGTATTGAAATACGGGGAAATGAAAAGACACGTGATTATGTTATTCGTCGTGAGATTGATTTAAATGAAGGGGATGCTTACAATCAAACCCTCGTGCAGCGGGCAAAGCGTCGTCTAGAAAGCTTAGGTTTTTTCAAAGCTGTTAATATTTCCATGGTTCCTACAGATCAGTCTGATCAGATTACTTTAGTTATCGATGTGGTTGAAGCTCCAACCGGCGATCTTTCTTTGTCTGGAGGTTATACAACAGGTGGTACAAGTCCTGGTATGTCACTTGAAGTATCTGTTACAGAACGTAATCTTGGGGGGCGTGGTCAGTATGTTCGTTTGGGATTAGGTGCAGGGCAAGAAAAATCTCGGAATTATAATTTGTCGTTTGTTGATCCTTATTTCTTGGGATATCGCTTATCTGCTGGTGTTGATGTTTTTCGTAGTACCTATCGTGCTGATAAAGCATATGATGTACGACAAACTGGTGGCTCTCTTCGATTCTCGATACCAATTAATGATCAATTATCTGCTAATTTAGCTTATTCTTATGTTCAGGAAGAATACGATTTTGGTAAAGAATATGACTTAAACAAAGAAGCTGACATAAAGGAATTATATGGAAAATATTCTGGTGCAATTGTTCAGGCGGCAAAGCACAGTCCTTGGAAGCGCTCATCAATCAGTTATGGTTTTACCTATAATACTATTGACGATATGAAAAATCCACATGAAGGGTGGTATGCACATGTTCTTCAAGAGTATGCGGGGCTTGGCGGGAGTGCGAAATTCTTGAAAACAACTGGTAAAGCGATGATGTATAAGACTTTATCTGAGCAGATGGATCTTGTTGGCTTGCTTTCTTTTGGCGGGGGATATATCCACAAAATTGGACGAGATGGTGTTCGTATCTTTGATATGTTTAAGATAAATTCTGATATGATCCGAGGTTTCAAGTACAATGGAATAGGTCCGCGTCAGATTTCTAATAAAGGTGAAGTCTATTTCTTGGGAGGGACAACCTATATGAATGCAACTGCTGAAATACAGTTCCCTATCCCTGTTGTTCCTGAAGGATTAGGGTTGCGCGGTGCTTTATTTGCAGATGTTGCGACGCTTTATGGAAATAATTATCAACCTGTTTTTCAAGGTGAAGCGCCGGTTACACATACTAAAAGTGCTTGGCGTTCATCTGCAGGTGTAAGTTTGATGTGGGATTCGCCATTTGGTCCTTTGCGTTTTGATTATGCTTGGCCAATAAAGAAGCAGGAAGGTGATCGTTTGCAGAAATTGAACTTTGGTATTTCTACGAAGTTCTAATCTGAGTTTTCCGTAGAGGGAAAATTGAACGGAAAATAGAAAATTGGTTAGGCTGGGAGAGAAAGTTTTTTGATGGCGGATACATTTTTTTTTACGCCATCTCGGCGGTTAACAGTTGCGAATGTTGCCCGGTTGACAGGAGCAAAGCTTCTTACTCCAGAGTTTTCTAACACAGTTATCAATACTCTTTCTTCACTTGAGAGAGCTGTGGAGGGGGCTCTTGTCTTTGTCGAGCATCGGAAGTTTTCTGATGCTCTCGTAGGGAGCTCTGCTGTAGCTGTTCTTTGTACGGATGAAATTGTTTTCAAAGTTCCTGAATCTATGGCAATTTTGGTTACATCCACACCACAGCGTGATTTTGCTCAGATTGGGCGCATCCTATTTCCTGATTCTGTCAAGCAGGTACCGTGGTTTGGGCAGAGAGAAATTTCGCCTCATGCGTATATTCATCCAACTGCTAAATTTGGGCATGACGTATGTATCGAAGCAGGTGCTGTTGTTGGTCGAAATGTTGAGATTGGTGCAGGAACGCTTATTTCATCTACAGCTGTTATCGGTGAAAATTGTCGTATTGGGTGTGACTGCTATATTGGTCCAAAGGTAACAATTCAATATTCTTTAATCGGCGACAGAGTTCAGCTTTACCCTGGTGTTTGTATTGGGCAAGATGGTTTTGGTTATGTTGGTGGTGTTTCCGGAATTGAAAAAGTTCCACAACTTGGTCGTGTTATCATTGAAGACGGTGTAGAAATTGGTTCAAACACTACAATTGATCGTGGAACGTTTGAAGATACCATTATTGGTGAGGGAAGTAAAATTGATAATCTTGTTCAAATTGCGCACAATGTAAAAATTGGCCGTTATTGCCTTATTGCTGCTCAATGTGGAATTGCGGGAAGTACATCTATAGGTGATATGACTCTGCTTGGCGGAGGTGTCGGAGTATCGGATCATATCGTAATAGGCAAGTCTGTTCAGATTGTTGGTCGTAGTGGTGTTATGAATGACATTCCGGATGGTGAAAAATGGGGAGGGAGTCCAGCGCGACCAGTTAAGCAGTGGTTCCGAGAAGTAGCGGCGTTGCGTAATATTGGCAAAGTTAAAAAGGAGAAACGCTAATATGGTCAACACCGAAGAAATTAAAAATTTAGAAGTTGTAGATATTGAAAAATTATTTTCGATCTTACCGCATCGTTATCCATTTTTGTTGATTGATCGCATCATTGACATTAATGGTGAGAAAGAAGCTATCGGTATTAAAAATATAACCATTAACGAGCCACATTTTACTGGGCATTTTCCTGCAAGGCCAGTTATGCCTGGAGTATTGATTTTAGAGGCTATGGCACAAACAGCGGGTGCAATTGCACTCTTGGCATTAGGGAATAAGCAAACAAATTTGGTTTATCTTATGACTGTTGATAATGCGAAATTTCGTAAGCCCGTTGTACCTGGTGATCAGTTAAGGATTCATGTTCAACTTTTAAAAAAGAGGGCAGGCATCAGGCGTTTTTCGTGTGTTGCAAAAGTAGAAGATGTCCGTGTGGCTGAAGCAGAAATTGCTGCGATGATTATTGAAGAAGAGTAAACGATATTAATGGGAATTTTAAAATGTCCGGTACGAAAATCCATCCGACTGCTCTTGTAGAGAAGGGGGCGCAGCTTGGTGAGAATGTACAAATTGGGCCGTTTTGTCATATTAGTTCAGAGGCCGTTATTGGCGATGGATGTAATTTGATGAGTCATGTTGTAATAATGGGAGACACAACATTAGGGGCTAATAGTAAAGTTTTTTCACATGCAGTTTTGGGGGCAGAGCCGCAAAATAGTAAACATAAGGGGGGGCATACAACGCTTTCTGTTGGAAAAAATTGTATCATTCGTGAAGGCGTAACAATGCATAGAGGCTCTGATTCGAGTGCAGGAATGACAATTGTTGGAGACAATTGCCAATTTTTTTGTTATGCGCACATTGCTCATGATTGCCATGTAGGCAATAACGTGACATTTGCTAATAATGCAATGATCGCAGGTCATGTTACTGTTGGAGATTATGTTATTATTGGTGGAGGTGGTGCTGTTCACCAATTTGTTCGCATTGGGCATCATGCATTTATTGGCGGTGTATCTGCATTGGTTGGTGATCTCATTCCCTATGGAACAGCTGTTGGTGTGCAAGCAAAACTTGCAGGATTAAATATTATTGGTATGAAACGTGCAGGTCTTGAGCGTAAAGATATTCATGCATTACGCCATGCTGTTACTATGCTTTTTGATCACAGTAAGCCGTTTAAAGAACGTGTTAGTGATGTTGCTTCTTTCTATTCTACTTCTCAGTCAGTTATTGATGTTGTTAATTTTGTTAAAGAAAAAGGAAAACGTTTTTATTGTACTCCAAAATTTGAAAGTGATAGAACAAAAGATCATGAGGATTAAAAAATGCCTGTCTTTTGTGCTAGAAGTTTTCTTTCCAGCCGTACTGCTATTATAGCAGGAAATGGTATTCTACCGATTACTATTGCGCAGGAATTGGAGAAACGTGGACAGAGTCCTTTTATTGTACTTTTGCGTGATGATGCGGACCCTGTGCTTTGTCGTTATGAGCATTGCACGTTATCAATTGTAGAATTAACGCGACTTGTTAAAATTTTAAAGGCAGTTGGAGTTTGTAATATTGTGTTAGCAGGTGGCGTGAAAAGGCGGCCACTTCTCACACAATTTCGACTTGATTGGACGACATTTTTAGCTCTTCCTAAGTTAATCGCTGCATTGAGAGCTGGAGATGATGCATTATTAAAAGCTTTTATACGACTGATTGAATCATATGGTTTTAGAGTGATTGGTGCTCATGAGATAATACCAGATCTTTTGGCACCATTAGAATTTGATTTAACATTACGACGCGCTACTCGAAAAGAGAAAAAAGATATTGTTTTAGCAGTAAAAGCAGCAAAGCTTTTAGGCCAATTGGATATTGGGCAAGCAGCAGTTGCGGTTAATGGAAGGGTGGTTGCTCTCGAGGGAGCAGAGGGAACTGATAATATGCTGTGGCGGGTTTGTGAAATGCGAGAAAGAAAGCAAATTCCACCTAAAGGTGGTATTTTGGTTAAATGTGCGAAACCACAACAGGATCATCGCGTTGATTTACCATCAATTGGACCTGTAACAGTAATGAATATTGCAAAAAGTGGATTATCTGGTATTGCGGTGGAGGCAAATAAAAGTCTTATATTATCGGTGAAAACAACAATAGAAAAAGCTAATCAATATTCCTTATTTATAGAAACATTTGAGGATTTTGATCATGCATAATTCTTTTTTAAAAATTGCTATTGTTGCAGGTGAAGAATCTGGTGATTTTCTTGGAGCAGATTTGATTTCTTGTTTAGCACAACAGACAGGATGTAATATTCACTTGATTGGTGTTGGCGGAAGACATTTAGAAGCATTAGGTTTAAAAAGCTTTTTTGATTCTCGTGATATTGCTTTAATTGGTTTGAAGGAAGTTTTAAAAAAACTACCATCATTGCTGAAGCATATACGTAATTTGTCCAAGTTTATCGCACAAGAAAAACCCGATTGTTTAATTCTTATTGACAGTCCTGATTTTACCCATCGTGTTGCAAAAAAGGTGCGTATTCTAGCACCTTCTATTCCTATCATTAAATATGTTGCACCAACCGTTTGGGCGTGGCGCCCAGAGCGCGCTAGTGCTATGCGCAAGTTTATTGATCATGTTTTAGCGGTTTTCCCTTTTGAAGAAAAGATTATGCAGGATTTGAGAGGTCCTGCCACTACCTATGTTGGGCATTCTCTTTTGTCACATCCTCCGCTTTTGGCGATTCAAGCGGAAAAAAAACGCCAAGCAGAAAAAAAACATTTGTCTGGTAAACAAAGATCATCGCCTACATTAGTTCTTTTGCCGGGATCACGCCATTCAGAGCTCCGCTCTTTAATGCCGCTTTTTCGAGAAGCAGTAGAAATTCTTACACAACGCGTTCCTCATTTACATATTATTTTACCAACCTTACCACGTTTGGTCGATGAAATTCATAATTTATTACAGAGCTGGACAAGCAAAGTAGAAGTTGTTGTGGGGGAAGATGCAAAATGGCGTGCTTTTGCACAAGCAGATGTTGCACTTGCTGCACATGGAACGGTTTCATTGGAATTATCATTAGCAAAAATTCCCATGGTTCTTTGCTATAAACTTGATTTTTTCTCTAAGTTATTCATTTTTCGCAAAATGATGTTATGGAGTGCTGCTCTTCCAAATATTATTTCTGATATGCCTATTATGCCAGAATATATGAATGAATTCATACGTCCTAGTATGTTAGCAAGGCAGGTAGAGCAACTGTTATATAATCCTTTGTTACGACAAGCACAGCTTGATTCTTTTGAAGTGGTGGAAGAGAAAATGAAAACGGAAGTTCCATCAGGGATTATTTGTGCTCAAACGGTTATCAGCCTTCTTGAAAAACAAGACATTTAGAATTGTAAAGACAAAACAATATTGGTGATTAATGTTTAATTTTAGCAAGAAACTCACGGGCGCGCTGACTTTTAGGATTAGTAAAAAATGTGTTAGAAGCTGTATCTTCAATAATCTTTCCGTTTTCTAGGAAGAGGATTCTTTCCGAGACTTCACGCGCAAAACCCATTTCATGGGTTACACAGAGCATTGTTATCCCTGTGTCTGCCAATTTAACCATAACTTCCAAAACTTCTCCAACACTTTCTGGATCAAGAGCAGATGTTGGTTCATCAAAAAGCATCACTTCAGGTTCCATACAAAGTGCACGGGCAATCGCGACACGTTGCTGTTGGCCTCCAGAAAGCTGTAAAGGATATTTATTACAGTGTTTTTCAATACCAACATTTGTTAGATAACGCATTGCCCGTTCTTGTGCTTGTTGTTTAGAAAGTCTTTGAACAGTCATGGGCGCTAAAATACAATTTTGCATAACACTGATATGGGGAAATAAATTAAAGTTCTGAAAAACCATTCCTATTTTACGGAGAACATTTTTTTGCTGGTATGGAGGAGCAGCATGAATATCAATATTATGGATGCAAATCGAGCCTTCTTGTGCTTTTTCTAATTGATTAATACAACGAATTAAAGTCGATTTTCCTGATCCAGAAGGACCACAGATAACGATTCGTTCCCCAGTTTTAACGTCAAAATTAATATTGTAAAGTACTTGAAAATCTCCATACCATTTATTTAAATTTCGAATGGAAATTACAGAGTTTTGTTCAGGATGGGCAGATTTATTATTTTTCAAATTCATCTTGTTGTATTCTTTCATTGATAAATAAACTTATTAATTTAACATTTTGATTTAATAAAGATTTTTATGACTGTTTTATTTATCGCAAATATCGGGTTAGACGATATTCGATAAGAACAATAAAGCGGTGAATGAATTCAACGGTCAAAAGATAGATAAGAGCAGCCCAAATGTAAACTTGAAAATCGAATGTACGCGAATAGGTTAGTTTGGCAACACCCATTAAATCATAAATAGTGACGAGTGAGGCAATAGCACTCGACTTAATCATTAAAATCAACTCATTACCCAAGGGACGTAATGCTAAAACCATTGCTTGCGGCAGAATAATTCTAAAAAATGTGACAGAATTACTTAACCCTAGAGCTTTTGATGCTTCACGTTGTCCGGTTGTTACGGATAGAAAACTGCCTTTAAAGATTTCGGATTGGTAGGCAGCAGAATTGAGTGCGAAAATGAAAAGGCAACAATACCATGCGTTCTGAAAAAACCACCATAGACCAATCTGTTGCCAGAAATTGTTCATTGAACCGAGTCCGTAGTAGAAAAGAAAAAGTTGGGCAAGTAAAGGAGAACCGCGGAAAAAATAGACATAAGCATGTGCAATATATCGTAAAAACTTATTCTTTGACAAACGCGCAAAAGCGATGAGCATACCAAGAACAAAACCGACAGAGCAAGCAATCAAAACAAGCTCAACAGTAACAATAAAGCCCTCAACAAATTTAGGTCCGTAACGGTTTAAAAGAGCAGGATTAAAAAGGAAATGAAGCCACTCAGGAATCATAAGCTTGATACCTTTCTATATCCTGCTTGCATGTATATTTCCAGATAGCGCAGGATTGCAGAAAAAAACGCTGAAAATAACAAATAGAGTAAGCATGCTACAAGATAAAACAGCATGGCTTTATCAGTGGCTGCAACGGCTAAATTTGTTTGTCGCATAAGGTCAACAAGTGAAATGGTTGATACCAAGGATGTATCTTTTAGCAAAGTAAGCCAATTGTTAGAAAGCCCTGGTAAAGCATTCCGGATTAACTGAGGAAAGACAACACGAAAAAACGTTGTTGAGCGTGAAAGTCCTAAGGTTTTAGCTGCTTCATATTGACCTTTATCAAAAATGTTGAATGCTCCAAGCCAGCTTTCACAAGAAAAGGCGGCAAGAACCATACTGAGAGCCAGAACTCCCGCAACAAAGGCGTTAATGCTAAACATGATTTCAATATTAAAATAATCAAGAACAATTTGAATAATATTTTGCAAGCCATAATAAACTAAAAATAAGGTTAAAAGCTCTGGTAGTCCACGAAATACTGTAGAAAAGAGGGTAGCGATAGTTTTAGCTACCCTGATATTGGATCGAATCATCACTGCATTTAGAAGTCCTAGAGGAAGTCCTAAGAGCCCACAACATAAAGCCAATGATAATGTCATTCCAGCACTAGAAAGTATAACTACACCCCACCCTCCATTGCTAAATGATAGCAATGCTAAATCTTCAATCATTCTTGCGTACCTCACAGAGAGTTAGATAAATATTTTCATTAGAAATAAACAGTTTGTCCAATTTTAGTTCATTTGATATTTAATAAGTATCAAATGTAAAATATTTTTTCATAATTCTATCATAAGTTCCATCCAAATGGATTTCTTTTATTGCTTCATTGAACTTATTTTTAAGGTTGTTATTATTTTTGCGTAAGGCAATTGCAATAGGAGATTTTGTTTCTTCCAACGTCCCTAGAAGACGGCAGCAATCTTTCCCTTCATTTTTAAGCCAGTTTAATGCTTGCAGTTTATCAACAATAACCACATCAAGTCGATGGCTCAAGAGGTCACGATTAACTTCTATTGTTGTCGGGTAGAGTTTAATATTTATTCCTTCAAAAGCATAATGATCTTCCGCATAGGCTGCTTGTGTTGTATTTGATTGGACACCGAGATTTTTACCTTTAAAAGCTTCCGTTGAGATCTCTTTAATTTCTGAATCTTTGGCGATAATTACAGCAAGCTCTGTGTTATAATAAGGATTTGTGAAATCGATCTTTTGTAAGCGTTCTTTTGTGGGAGCAAGAGAAGCAATGATGACATCGTATTTTTTGGCAAGAAGACCAAGAATCATACCCTCAAAATCTTGAGTAGTGATAGTGCATTCAACGTTCATTTTTTTACAAAGCGCATAAGATATATCAATATCAAATCCTTTGAGTTCGTTGTTTGAATCGATGTAACTAAATGGAGGATAAGAACCTTCACTTGCAATTTTTAGCGTTTGTGTATGGGCAGATTGTGTGAACAGTGTTGCACTTATTATAAGAGCTACTGCTAATAATTTCATTATGTTCTCCTATGAGATAAGCGGAAAAATATGAGATCGTCATGTATTTTATAGTCTGTAAGCTCTTCTAGGAGCAATGCAAAATTTTATGAATGCTCATTTCGCGTTCATGATAATGAACATTATTATCAAAAAATGAATTATTTTATCAAGTATGAGCATGCTAAACAGAGGAGAGAAAGAAATATTTTATTGATTACATTGCATGATGATTAATTATGAGACTACGTTTTCATCATTTTCTCAAAAAATACAGAATTTAATTGTAAAAAACTATTCAATTTAAGCATGAAGAAAATTTTTAGCTTTGAGGTCAAAGACAAAATAAAAAATTGTTTTCATTATTGATAGCGTGAAATGCTTAAAGGACAGAAACACATAAAAATTGTTCTTTAGGTAAGTGGGTATTTTTCTTCTAAAAAATAATAAAAACAGTAAATTTAAAATTACTTCTCTACTCTTTATAGTACCATTTTAAAGTTTAACTCATATTGATATTTTATTTAATAAATATCGAATGCGAAATATTTTTTCATAATTTTTTCATAAGTTCCATCCAAACGGATTGCTTTTATTGCTTCATTGAGTTTATTTTTAAGATCATGATTATTTTTACGAAGTGCAATTGCAATAGGGAATTTTGTATCTTCCAAAGTTCCTAGCAGTTTGCAACAATCTTTTCCCTCATTTGCAAGCCAGTTTAAAGCGTGTGTTTTATCGCAGATCATCAAATCAAGACGATGGCTTAAAAGATCGCGATTAACTTCTATGACTGTAGGATAGAGTTTAATATTCACCCCTTTAGAGGCATAGTGATCTTCTGCATAGGCTGCTTGTGTTGTATTCGATTGTGTACCCAAATTTTTATCTTTAAAAGCTTCTGCTGAGATCTCTTTAATTTCTGAGTCTTTGGTAACAATTATAGCAAGTGCTGTATTATAGTAAGGGTCTGTGAAGTCAATTTTTTGCAAGCGCTCCTCTGTGGGAGCAAGAGAAGAAACAATGGCGTCATATTTTTTTGCAAGAAGACCAGGAATCATACCCTCAAAGTCTTGAATGACGATTCTACATTCAACATTCATTTTTTTACAAAGCGCATAAGATATATCAATATCAAATCCTTTGAGTTCATTGTTTGAATCAATGTAACTAAATGGAGGATAGGAAGCATCACTGGCAATTTTCAGCGTTTGAGCATGAATTGATTGGGCAAAAAGTGTTATACTTATTATAAGAGCTGCTGGTAATAATTTCACTCTATTCTCCTATGAGATAAGCGGAAAAATACAAGATTGTCTTGTATTTTATAATCTGTAAGCTTTTCTGGAGCAATGCAAAAAATTTATTGATATTTATTTTACTATTAATAGAGCTGTTATCAGAAAAAATGTTCACTATATCAAATATGGTTATGCTAAATACGGAAAAAAATAGTTCGTTGATTATTTATCATAGGTAATTTTTATCATTTTGTTCAAAAGATACAAAATTTAATTTAAATACAAAGAAAATTTATGCCATGAGGAGAATAAAAGAAAATTACTTTGTTATCACTATTATTACAATATTCTTAAATATTTAAGAATAGAAAATTAAAATTTTTTTGAAATTTAAGTATATACTTTGTTAAACGAAAAAAACACTATAGATTCTCTTAATTTATTAAGTAAAAGCCATCAGATTTTTCCTAAATTCTATGATAGTCTTACAACTACAAAAAGAGCTTCAAAATCAAGATTCATAAAAATGCTTTCAATCATAGGCCTTTTATTATTCGAAATAAAGCTCCAATAAATTGAAGCTTTATTGATTGGTGCTTTATTATTTCAATTGACACGTTTATCTATAGGAACATAGTCACGCATACCATAACCTGTATAGAGTTGGCGAGGCCGACCAATCTTTTGTGCGGGATCCTCGATCATTTCTTTCCATTGTGCAACCCAACCAACACTGCGTGCTAATGCAAAAAGAACAGTAAACATTTCGGTTGGGAAACCTAAAGCTTTTAATGTAATACCAGAATAGAAATCGACATTGGGGTAAAGTTTTTTCTCAACGAAATATTCATCGTTGAGAGCGATTTTTTCAAGTTCTATAGCGATATCAAGAAGGGGATCATCTTGAATATTTAGTTCCTTTAACACCTCATGACAGGTTTTTTGCATAATTTTTGCACGTGGATCATAGTTTTTATAGACTCGGTGGCCAAATCCCATAAGGCGGAAAGGATCATTTTTATCTTTTGCGCGTGCAATGAATTCAGGAATTCTTTTAACGGAACCTATTTCTTGTAGCATCTTTAAGCATGCTTCATTGGCTCCACCATGCGCTGGCCCCCAAAGGCAAGCAACACCTGCTGCAATACATGCAAATGGATTAGCACCTGATGATCCTGCAAGGCGTACAGTGGATGTAGAAGCATTTTGTTCATGATCTGCGTGGAGAATAAAGATTCGATCCATTGCTCGAGTAAGAACTGGATTGCTTTTATATTCTTCACAAGGAACACAAAAGCACATACGAAGAAAATTTGCAGCGTAACTAAGATCATTTCTTGGATAAACAAATGCTTGTCCAATACTGTATTTATAAACCATAGCAGCAAGGGTTGGAACCTTGGAGACGAGACGAACAGAAGCAATCATTCTCTGTTGTGGGTCTGTAATATCAATAGAGTCATGATAGAATGCAGACATAGCCCCAAGGCATGCAACCATGACAGCCATAGGATGTGAGTCGCGACGAAATCCATGAAAAAAACGCGAAAATTGCTCATGTACCATCGTGTGTTGCATGATACAGCGGTCAAAGTCATTTTTTTCTTGTTGTGTTGGAAGTTCACCGTAAAGTAAAAGGTAGCAGCTTTCGAGAAAGTCTCCTTTTTCAGCCAGTTGATCAATAGGATAACCTCGATAAAGCAATAGTCCTTTATTACCATCAATATAAGTAATTTTTGATTCACAAGAAGCGGTTGAGGTAAAGCCAGGATCATAAGTAAAACTATTGGTTTCTTTATAGAGAGAAGCAATTTCAATGACGTCAGGACCAAGAGTACCTTTGCGTACAGGAAGTTCTATATTTTTATCATTCACAGTAATGTGTGCTTTATTTTCAGACATTAGATATTCCTTTCAGGTCCTTTGCTTCTAAAAATCAAGATGCCGCTTTATCAGAGTAGGAGATATATAATTGAAGCTTCTCTTACTTATATTGAAAGGTAGATTTACCTTAAAAGTTAGTTCATGCAATCTAAAAAATATTTTTATTTGTAATTTTACCGAATATATTTTTCAACGATTTAAAAAAGAAGCTAACTTTTATTTTGCATAGAGACATCTGTATGCGAATATTTATGAGAGTAAGAAGCTGTATACATGTCGCTAATATGCGGTTGTAATGAGTTGATCATTGATACGATTGAGAGATTCCTCTCGTCCCAGTAAAACAAGTACATCAAAAACTCCAGGGGATGTTGAGCGACCTGTGAGAGCAGCACGAAGCGGTTGTGCAATAGATCCAAGTTTGAGATCTTGTGTCTGCGCATAAGTTCGAAGAGTTTCATCTAGTGTTTGGGATTCCCAAGAGTGGACTTCTTTCAGAGCAATATAAATATCATTTAAAATGGCTTGTCCATTTTTATCCAAGAACGTCTGCGCTTTTTCGTCAAGCTGTAATGGTCGTTGTGTAAAAATAAAAGAAGCATTGTCAATAAGTTCGCACAAGGTTTTTGAACGTTCTTTCAAATTTGGTATAGCTTTTAAGAATTGAACGCGGCGTTGTTCATCAAGTCTTTCCATTATTTGTACACCACCTTCAATTTCTGATAAAATACTAACAGCTCCATCAAAAAGGTCTTGATCATTGCTCATACGTATATAATGCCCATTGATGGCATCGAGCTTTTTGAGATCAAAACGGGCAGCTCCTTTGTTAATATCATCAATATCAAACCAAGAAATCATATCTTCTATTGACATCAATTCATCATCACCATGACTCCAACCAAGACGAACGAGATAATTTCGCAAAGCAGCAGGAAGATAGCCCATTGTTCGGTAAGCATCAACACCGAGCGCACCATGCCGTTTTGATAATTTTGCACCATTTTCACCATGGATAAGAGGAATATGTGCCATCACAGGAATATCCCATCCCATCGCCTTGAAGATAATTGTTTGGCGCGCTGCATTGGTGAGATGATCGTCACCACGTATAATATGTGTAATTCCCATATCGTGATCATCAACAACAACAGCATGCATATAAGTAGGTGAGCCATCGGAACGCAAAATAATAAAGTCGTCTAGATCTTTATTAGGGAAACGAACATCACCTTGGACGCGGTCGTGCACAACCGTTTCCCCATCTTGTGGCGCTTTTATACGAATAACAGGTTTAACATCTTTGGGAGCTTGAGAGATATCACGGTCGCGCCAGCGTCCGTCATAACGCGGTGGACGACCTTGCGCACGCGCATTTTCACGCATTTCAGCGAGTTCTTCCGAAGAAGTATAGCAATAATAGGCTTTACCATCTTTTACCAATTGTTCAGCAACTTGGCGATGACGTTTTGCTCGTTCAAATTGCGAAATAGGAGTACCATCATAGCTAAGCCCCATCCAATGCAGGCCATCTATAATGGCTTTTACAGCTGCCTCTGTTGAACGTTCTCTGTCTGTATCTTCAATTCGTAGCAGCATTTTGCCACCAGTGTGTTTGGCATAAAGCCAATTAAAGAGAGCAGTACGAGCGCCTCCGATATGAAGAAAGCCTGTTGGTGAGGGAGCAAAGCGGGTAATAACGGACACGAATCTCTTCCTTTAAAGTTAAGATGTTATTTATAGGACTTTATAGAAGGATTATGTTAGCATAGCTGATAAGGGGTGCAAGAGCCGCATTGCAAGTAAAGTGGGGATTTGCGGATGTTTAATCAAAATAAAGTTAAGGATGGTTTATCCGTAAGATCTGTTTTAAAGACAAAAAAGTTACGTCTGATATGGCAAGAAGTTTTTTATACTTCTTATGAGGCAAAAAATAACAGTCCTAATAAACAAAAGACTTTTTTATTTGCCCCCTTAAAAAAAGCAATAACTTTTTTGGGGAAATGGTTGTTAGATTGTATCAACAAAGAAATTTCTTTTGGAATTCTTTTTTCCTTAATTTTAGTATTTTTTTCCATAGGGATCATTTTTTTATTTTAATTTAGAGCGCGAGCCAAGTTGGGTGCAATTGGGTGTATTGTTTATTCTCTTCATTGGAATATTGTACATTTTACGGTTTTATCGGAGAGTATGGAGTATTGCAGGATTTCTATTTTGTATTCTATTGGGCGCTTTGGCTGGAAAGATAGAAACGTGGCGTATAGCGACACCAATGTTAAGCGGCGATATTGTTACCACGTTAACAGGGAGAATTGTTTCTATTGAGGCAGGGCAAAGAGGACAATTTCGTTTGGTTTTAGATGTGTTAAGCACAAAAAATCCAAGATTACGCCATAGCCCTCACCGTATCCGTTTATCGGCAAGACGTTTGCCCTATGGATTGGCAATTGGTGATGGATTATATGGAAAAGTTAAAATTAGGGCATTATCTGGACCGGTATATCCAGGAGGTTATGATTTTAGTTTTCATAATTATTTCAAAGGAATTGGAGCACAGGGAATTTATTTAGGAAAACCAAGTAAAATATTCGTTTCGCAGTCCGATAGAATATTAGAGAGAGGCTTGCAGAAAATTGAAAATTTACGGACGAATATGACACAAAGAATCCGTAAAGCGATTAACGGAGAAAAGGGTAATGTTGCAGCGGCACTTATAACGGGCCAGCGAGCTGGTATTTCAAATGAGACAAATGAAGCATTGCGTGCAGCTGGATTAGCACATATTTTATCAATATCAGGTTTACATATGGCTTTGTTGAGCGGTATAATTCTTGTTAGCATTCGTAGTTTTTTAGCACTTTTTTCTGTTTTCGCATCCTATTATTCAACTAAAAAATTTGCTGCTGTCGCTGCATTAACGATGACAGCCTTTTATTTACTACTCTCTGGTAGTGCTGTATCAGCACAAAGAAGTTTTGTGATGATTGCTGTTATGTTAGTTGCTGTTTTGTGTAACCGTTCTGCTTTAACAATGCGTAATTTCTCTATTGCTGGTTTAATAACACTCGCGATTAAGCCTCATGAAATATTAGGTCCTAGCTTTCAAATGTCCTTTTCTGCCACTGCTGCTTTAATTGCTTTTTTTGATTGGTGGAGTGGAAAATTATCTTATGGCACAAGAAAAACAACACCATCTTATGCTGGAGCTGGAGTTATTCATCTGGTTTTTTTATCTATATTTTCAATAGGTGTATCTTCGTTTGTGGCGGGAACTGCCAGTGGAATTTATGCTGCCTATCATTTTTCTAATATTGCATTTTTGAGTGTCATTAGTAATGCTTTAGCTTTGCCTATCGTATCAATCTTCATCATACCTTTTGGATTGATCGCGACTCTTGCAATGTTTTGGGGGCTTGAATGGCTGCCACTTCAAATTATGGGTTTTGGTGTTGATCTTGTGATAAAAATTGCTTACGCTATAAGCTCTATTTCTCCTGCTTTAAATCTTGGATTTATACCGTTATCTGCGTTAATTTTATTCAGTATAGGTTTGGTTGGGCTGACTTTTTGCAAAACATTCATCAGATTCGTTTTTAGTTTTTTTATTTTGGCTGGTTTTGCGACTTGCTTGATAGGTTCACCTGTGCAACTCATTATAGCAGATAATATGAAGTTTGTTGGGGTTATCGATGACAAGAAATTATATATTGATCGTTACCATGTTTCCAATTTCACGACATCCATATGGAAAAAATCATTTCACCTGAATGAGACAATCAAGTTAACAAAATATGGTCCGCCATTTCATGGACAGTTCATTTGCGATCATCATCTATGTGCGTCCTTATTAGAAAATGGATTAAGAGTGATTGTGTTGCAAGGAGAAACAGATCGATGCGTAACAGCAGATATTGTGATTAAGACATTCACAACGGATAACAAAATATGTAACAAGAAGGCAAAAATAATATTGACTCCTCAACAATTGTTATCAAGAGGGAGTGCTATGATGACAAAAAGCGGTGATATTATTTGGTCTTCGATGGGCTTTTATAGACCGTGGAATATGCACAGACAATATTCACAAAAATTGCATAGGCTATAATTTTCCATCTTTTTTCGTGTTCGAACAGCAAGAAAAATAAAAGATCTCTCTTTTTTATGATCTATTTCTCAGCTTTATTAAAATCATGAAACTATTTGCAATTTTTTACAACGAACGATGTTTTTGATATCTAAACAATTTATATAATTTTTTGCAGAGGATTCTTATGTACTGAGCTTGTTGGTAGTGCAAGATAAATTAAAAATTCTTGTTGATATGGATATGTCAATAAATTTTTAAAAAGAGATAAAATTGTTAATTATTCTATTTTACTCTTATCCATATATCTTATAATCATTAACACTTCTTCTTCAATCAAAAGGTGATGAATTAAATTTATGACAGATTGAAACAATAAGCTACTTTAATTGTTATCACGTTGTAAGAGCTGTCGCTGATTGCTAAAAAGGTAAAGTAATTCATGGATGTTCAGCAGTTAAAAAAAATGGCAGCTTTAAAAGCGCTTGAATTTGTTGAAGATGGTATGCGGCTTGGTATTGGATCTGGTTCAACAGTAAATGAATTTATTCGCCTTCTTGGTGGGCGTGTTGCAGATGGTCTGTGTGTGACGGGTGTCGCAACTTCGCGATATTCTGAACAACTTTGTTGCAAGTTTGGAGTTCCTATCAGTACCTTAGAGCAAATACCTGAACTAGATCTTGATATTGATGGAGCAGATGAAATTTGTCCAGAAATGTCTCTTATTAAAGGGGGAGGTGGGGCATTACTGCATGAAAAAATTGTGGCATCAGCATCTCGAGAAATGCTTATTATTGCAGATGAAACAAAGGTAGTAAAAAAACTTGGTGCTTTTGCATTACCCATTGAAGTCAATCCATTTGGTATGCATACGACACGCAAAGCCATAGAAAAGGTAGCGGGTGATTTAGGGCTTTCTGGAGAAGTTGTACTACGAATGAATGGAGAAGTCCCTTTTAAAACAGATGGTGGTCACTTTATTTTTGATGCGTTTTGGAGGTGCATTTTGCAGCCAAAGCCATTGTCAGATGCACTTCTTGCAATTCCAGGTGTGGTAGAGCATGGTCTTTTTTTGGGATTAGCGTCGCGTGCAATTGTCGCTATGGCTAATGGACAAATAAAAGTTTTAGAATGATTGATTTTAAAGAAGACAGTTTACATAACAATTATGTTAACATAATAAAAAGTCTGGAAGATTTTAAATAAAATAATAAATTTAAGTTTACAATTAGTTATCGGGGTAATCATTACAATGAAAAAAATATTTTCTTATCAGCGTTTTATCGTATATTTTGGTGCAATTGCCGTTTTGGTTATGAATATTGGAATGTCTTATGCACAAGGTGTGAGTGATCAGCATTTAGATTCAGCAAGAAAGACTATCAGTGCCATTCGTGCAACGGATCAATTTGATAGTTTTTTACCAAATGCGGCACGTGATCTAAAAGACGAACTCATAGGCGATGATCCAAATTTGGCAACGGATATTTCTAATATTGTTGATAAGCAGGCACTCGCTTTAGCTAAACGACGCTCTGATTTAGAAAAAGAAATTGCTCATGTGTATGCAAAATATTTTACACAAAAAGAACTTGATGCAATTACAGCATTTTATAATTCTGACACCGGTAAGAAATTTTTAACAGAAGTTCCAAATCTTGCGCGTGATGCTTATTCCACATTTGATACATGGCGTTCTGCTGTTATGAAGGATCTTATACAAAATGTAAAAAAGGAAATGTCCGAAACACTTAATTTGGATAATTCTGTTGCGCCTGTAAAATCAAACTCTTCAGAAAATAAAAAATAATTTTACGGATAAATTAAATAATGCGCAATTCCTCATTTATTTAAAAACGGCGGATTTTCCGCCGTTTTTAATAGAATTGTTTTTTTTTAAATGTTGCTTTATAGAAAAATGGCAATTCGAATAAAAAACTTTTACTTGATAATGAATCACCATAACCTATTGTTGCAGGCGTATAAGAAGGGATAACTCGTGGAATCTTTTGACTTTGATTTATTTGTTATTGGAAGTGGTTCAGGTGGAGTGCGTGCAGCGCGCCTTGCTGGAGGGCTTGGTAAGCGTGTTGCTATAGCAGAAGAATATCGTATAGGGGGGACTTGTGTTATTCTCGGTTGTGTTCCCAAGAAATTGTATGTTTATGCCTCACAATATGCAAAGGAGTTTCGCAAAAGTGTTGGTTTTGGATGGGAATATGCGGATCTGGTTTTTAATTGGAAAAAACTGGTAGCGGCTAAAAATGAAGAAATAGCAAGATTAGAAGGACTGTATCGTAAAGGCTTAGAAAGTAATAATGTACGTATTTATGAAAGCCGAGCTGTTTTTGTTGATGAGCACACATTAGAGCTCTCAGCAACAGGTGAACGGGTAAGTGCAGAAAAAATTTTAATAGCGACGGGGGCAAAAATTGCGCCAAACACTGCAATAAGAGGGAGTGATTTATGCCTCACTTCCAATGAAATTTTTGACCTTGAAAAGCTTCCAAAATCAATAGTCATTGTTGGTGGTGGATATATTGGTGTTGAATTTGCTAATATTTTCCATGAATTAGGTGTAAAAACAACGCTTCTTCATCGTGGTGATTTAATTCTTCGTGGCTTTGACTATGATTTGCGAAAATTACTTCATGATGCAATGATTGAAAAAGGAATTTCTATCATTTATGGGGTAACAGTTTCCAAAGTTCAAGCGACAGGTGATTGTTATGATGCCGTTTTATCGAATGGACAAACAGTGAGTGCTGATCAGATTATGTTGGCTACGGGGCGTGTACCAAATATAACGGGTTTAGGTCTTGAGCGAGCTGGTATAAAAGTAAATGCCTCTGGTGCAATTGTTGTTGATGAAAGGATGACCACTAATGTCTCCCATATTTGGGCTGTTGGTGATGTAACAGGCCATATTCAATTGACACCTGTTGCGATCCATGATGCAATGTGTTTTGTTAAGACTGCATTTGAAAATACACCCACAACGCCTGATTATGATTTGATTACGACAGCGGTTTTTTCACAGCCTGAGATTGGCACAGTGGGTCTTTCAGAAGAAGATGCGCTTCATCGTTATAAGCGTGTTGAGATTTATCGCACAGTTTTTCGTCCTATGCGCAATGTTCTTTCGGGAAGTTTAGAAAAAGTATTTATGAAGCTTGTTGTTGATGGTGAAAGCCGCATTGTCGTGGGAGCACATATTTTAGGAGAAAACGCTGGTGATATAGCGCAACTTATTGGTATAGCTCTTAAGGGAAAATTGACTAAGGATATCTTTGACGAAACTATGGCAGTGCATCCAACAGTGGCAGAAGAACTGGTAACGATGTATAAACCAACTTATGTATATGAAAATAGGAAAAAAGTAGAAAATTGAATAACATATGTTATGTGGCAAGCGAAAATTTAGTACAGTAGGTATATATGCTTAAGCTCTGGAGAGAGTGTAAATGATAAAAGAATGGACGCCTGATTCTTGGAGAACAAGACCAGTTAAACAAATTCCGGCTTATCCGGATAAATCTGTGTTAGCAGATGTTGAACGAAAACTACGGAGTTATCCTCCTTTGGTTTTTGCTGGGGAAGCACGTGATTTGAAAGATGAATTAGCTGCTGTTGCACAGGGGCAGGCTTTTTTATTACAAGGTGGGGATTGTGCAGAAAGCTTTGCAGAGCATGAAGCTGATAATATTCGTGATTTCTTTCGTGTTGTTTTGCAAATGGCAATAGTTTTAACTTTTGGCAGTTCTAAGCCTGTTGTTAAAATTGGTCGTATTGCAGGACAATTTGCAAAGCCACGCTCTTCAGATATGGAAAACAAAGAAGGGATTGAGCTTCCTTCTTATCGGGGGGATATTATTAATGACATTGAATTTAAGGCAAATTCTCGTATTCCTGATCCGCAACGAATGTCCATGGCTTATCGCCAATCTGCTGCAACGCTGAATCTTTTGCGTGCTTTTTCACAGGGAGGTTATGCCAATTTAGAAAATGTTCATGCTTGGATGTTGAGTTTTGTTTCTAACAGTCCTCAAGGTGAGCGTTATGAGTTGTTGGCAGAGCGTATTTCTGAAACGATTGATTTTATGCGTTCGATAGGGATTACATCTAAAACAAATTCTTCGTTACGTGAAACATCTTTTTATACCAGTCATGAAGCTCTTTTGCTTGGTTATGAAGAGGCTTTGACACGAATTGATTCAACTTCTGGAGATTGGTATGCAACATCTGGTCACATGTTATGGATTGGTGATCGTACCCGTCAGATTGATCATGCTCACGTTGAATATTGCCGCGGTATCAAAAATCCCCTTGGATTAAAATGTGGTCCTTCCATTGAACCTGATGAGCTTTTAAGATTGATTGATATTTTAAATCCTGAAAACGAATTGGGACGGTTAACACTCATTACGCGTTTTGGTTATGATAAGGTAGAAGATTATTTGCCTAAATTGATCCGTGCAGTTGAGCGTGAAAAGCGCAATGTTATATGGTCATGTGATCCAATGCATGGCAATACAGTTACTGTAAATGGCTATAAAACACGCCCCTTTGATTATGTTTTAAAAGAAGTAGAAAAATTCTTTTCCATTCATTATGGAGAAGGAACTTATCCGGGGGGTATCCATATTGAAATGACTGGTCGTGATGTAACTGAATGTACAGGTGGGGCGCATGCTATTTCTGTAGAAGATTTGTCTGATCGCTATCATACCCAGTGTGATCCGCGATTAAATGCAGATCAGGCACTAGAATTAGCTTTTCTTGTTGCGGAACTTCTTAAGAGAAATCGTCATACTGATTTATCGGCTCTCGCTGCAAATGCTTAGAAAAAATGGCATAACATTTTTTATTTGAGCTATTTATGGGAGAAGAGATTTTTCTGCAAAAGGGACATTTATGATGGTTACAACAGAGTTATGCTCATCAAATAGATGGAGTGATACAAAGGCTTATGAAAAATGATTTTCGGGTAGAAGTTGCTCAATTAAATCCTGTTGTTGGTGATATTGAGGGAAATTTTTCTCTTGTTTTAATGGCGTATCAGAAAGCCAAAGAAGAAGGAGCTGATCTTGTTTTATTCACGGAGCTTTTTATATCTGCTTATCCAACAGAAGATCTTGTTCTAAAATCCGCTTTTATCAAAACATGTGAAGATGCTGTTAAAAAGTTAGCAAAGATAACAATTGGCGGACCAGGAATTGTTATTGGCCTTCCTGTAAGGCGTAATAATAGTATTTACAATGCTGCTATGCTTCTTAATGAAGGACAAATCATTGCTGAAAGCTTGAAGTTTGATTTACCTAATTATGCTGAATTTGACGAAAAGCGACTATTTTCTCCCGGACCACGTCCCGAGCCGATTAATTATCATGGGATAAAATTAGGAATAGTGATTTGTGAAGATATTTGGAATGATTTCTCTCTTTGTGCAGAGTTGAAGGATAAAGGGGCTGAAATGATTCTGGTTCTTAATGGATCTCCCTATCATCGTAATAAAACACTCAAACGGATAGAAGTTGTTCGTGGGCATGCACTTCAATCTGGTATACCCATTATTTATGCAAATCAAGTAGGTGGTCAGGATGAGCTGGTTTTTGATGGAGGATCTTTTGCGTTAAATGGAAAAGGCAAAATGGTATTTCAAATGAAACATTTTGAAAGCCATATTTCTGTAAGTCATTGGCAAAAAAAAACAACAGGATGGCAATGTATTTCGGGAGCAAATGAAAACCTTTTAACGGATTTAGCGGCTGATTATCAAGCTTGTGTTTTGGGGTTGAGAGATTACGTTAATAAAAATCGCTTTAAGAATGTTATTCTTGGTCTTTCAGGAGGAATTGATTCAGCTCTTTGTACAGCAATGGCGGTGGATGCTCTTGGTGCTGAGAGGGTTTACACCGTAATGATGCCTTATCATTATACTTCGCAAGAATCGTTGAACGATGCTAAAGAATGCGCACATCTTTTAGGATGTCGTTATGAAGTGATAGCGATTGAGCAAGCTGTTGAGGCTTTTTTAAATATAACATCGCCTCTTTTTTCAAGCTTGCCATCTGATGTGACAGAGGAAAATCTTCAAAGTCGCATACGTGGCACTCTCTTGATGGCGCTTTCAAATAAATTTGGCTCCATGGTGGTGACAACAGGCAATAAATCCGAGATGGCTGTAGGATATGCAACACTTTATGGTGATATGAATGGAGGTTTTAATCCTCTTAAAGACATTTATAAAACCCAAGTCTATGCATTGGCTGAGTGGCGCAACAAAAATCACTTGCATGATTTAAAAGGTCCAGAGGGAATTGTAATCCCAGCTAATATTATAGCAAAAGCACCTTCTGCGGAGCTGCGGGAAAATCAAAAAGATGAAGATTCTCTTCCTCCTTATCCTATCCTAGATGATATTTTGCAATCTCTTGTAGAAAATGACATGAGTATTTGTGATATTGTTCAACGTGGGTATTCACGGAAAACTGTTGAGAAAATTGAACAGCTTCTTTATGTTGCTGAATATAAGAGGCGACAATCTGCACCTGGTGTAAAAATCAGTTACAAGAATTTCGGACGCGATCGTCGTTATCCTATTGTCAATTATTTTCGCGATAAAATTTGAGTATTTTTTTTATGGTTAAAGTTCGTTTTGCTCCTTCTCCAACAGGTTATATTCATATTGGTAATATCCGTAGTGCGCTTTTCAATTGGCTTTATGCGCGGGCGTATAAGGGGGAATTTATTTTGCGCTATGATGATACAGATATTGAGCGTTCTAAACAGGAATATATCGATGCTATTGCTGTTGACCTTGAATGGCTTGGTATTAAACCAGATGCAATTTATTACCAATCTAAGCGATTTAATCGATATGATGAAGCGGCAGAAATTCTTAAACAACGTGGTCTGCTTTATCCCTGTTATGAGACAGCGGAAGAATTAGAGCGGCGTCGTAAAATCCAACTTTCACGCAAACTGCCTCCCATTTATGACCGTGCAGCATTAAAGTTGACAGCAGAAGAGAAAAAAAACTTTGAATCACAAGGTCGCAAACCCCATTGGCGTTTTCTTCTTCCTAATTTTGAAAATAATCCTTTACAAACAAAGCGAACAGAAGTTTGCTGGAATGATGCTATAAAAGGAAAGCAGACGATTGATTTGTCTTCTCTTTCAGATCCTGTTCTTATTCGTGAAGATGGAACCTATCTTTATACATTACCGTCTGTTGTGGATGATGTAGATATGGCCATTACACATATTATTCGTGGAGATGATCATATTACAAATACAGGTGCTCAGATTGCTCTTTTTAAAGCTCTTGGTGCAGAATTACCGGTTTTTGGTCACACCAATTTATTGGCGACAGTTTTAGGAAAAGGATTTTCAAAACGTGACAATGATCTTTCTATTCGTTCTCTACGGGAAGAAGGGTTTGAATCAATGGCTGTTCAGTGTCTTGCTGTTTTAATTGGGACATCGCAAAATGTACATCCCTATCCTGATCAAGCAGCTCTTTTAGAGCATTTTAATCTGCAAGATACGTCAAGATCGGTTGCAAAATTTGATACAGCGGATCTTTTTGCTTTGAACAGTCATCTTGTTCATGAATTAACCTATGCAGAGGTTAAGACACGACTTGAAAATCTTTCTATTGAAGGAGAAAAAGCAGAATATTTTTGGAATACGGTAAGAAGCAATATTGATAAAGTCAATGATGCTGTCTTGTGGTGGAAAATTATTCATGATGAACAAAGCTTTGATACAGTGGATCTTGAAGATCGTGCATTTGTGTGTCAGTCACTCAATGTTTTGCCTGAAGGTGCATTAAATGAAGAAAGTTGGAAAGTTTGGACGACGGCATTAAAAGAAAAAACAGATCGTAGAGGGAAAGCTTTATTTATGCCGTTACGCCAAGCACTTACAGGGATGGATCATGGACCTGAAATGGGAAAAATTTTACAACTTTTAGGACGTGAAAAAGTTATCGAAAGATTATCTCCACAAAGCGAATAAAAGTAATGTTTTCAAAATGCTTTATCTATTTTTGCATTCTCTACAATAGTAGGCTTTTAGTTTAATTACGGGTTTTTATGAGCATAAATGCTGGGACATCATTGCCGAATCCAAGTGGAGAGGCCTCTTTATTTTTTCGAGAGTGGTGTTGTTGTGATGGTTTTATTTTATTATTTACGGTTGGAGCATAATTTGCTTTATCATCTTTTAAGCATTTTTTATTCTGTGCTATATGCTCTCTTTGAGTAGCTTTCTTTAACGGTTTTTGATATTTTTTCTTTAAAACGATATCATCTTCTTGATCATCGTTCGTTAGAGTAGAGAGATCTCCATTGAGCCATTCAAGTTTTTCGTTGCTTATTTCCTCAATGGCACTAATATATTTTTGGTCAGCTTTTGTAACGATAGTAAAAGCTTTTCCGCTACGATTTGCACGTCCTGTCCGGCCAATACGATGAATATAGTCTTCAGCATGTGTCGGAACATCATAGTTGAAAACATGGCTTACAGCTGGGATATCCAGTCCACGGGCAGCAACATCAGAAGCAACAAGAAGTTTAAGTTTATTATTTTTAAAATCAGTTAACGTGTTTGTGCGCGAATATTGATCCATATCTCCATGAAGTGCACCTACACTAAAATTATGTCTTACCAGTGACCTAAAGAGTTCAGAGATATCTCTCTTTCGATTACAAAAAATAATAGCATTTTTAAGCTCACTGCCTTCATTGTGAATAAGTTCTCGCAAGACAGCTCTTTTATCCCATGACTTATTCCCAGATTTGACAAGTCGTTGTGTAATTGTGCTGGCTGTTGAGGAGGCTTTTGTAACTTCAACAGAGACTGGAGAATGTAAAAATTGCTTTGTTAATTTGGTGATTTCTGGCGCCATTGTTGCAGAAAAGAACAAAGTTTGACGCGTAAAAGGAGTGAGTTTACAGATACGCTCAATATCAGGAATAAATCCCATATCCAACATACGATCAGCTTCATCAATCACAAGAATTTCAACTCCCATCAGGAGCAACTTACCGCGTTCAAAATGATCGAGAAGACGTCCTGGTGTTGCTATAAGAACATCAGCTCCTCTTTCAAGTTTACGATCTTGCTGTTCAAAAGACACCCCACCAATCAAAAGTGCAACATTTAAACGATGATTTATTCCATACTTATCAAAATTTTCTTCAACTTGTGCTGCAAGTTCTCGTGTTGGTTCTAGTATAAGGGTACGTGGCATTCGTGCTCTTGCACGGCCCTTTTCAAGAAGTGTGAGCATAGGTAAAACGAAAGAAGCTGTTTTTCCCGTTCCTGTTTGAGCAATTCCCAAAACATCTTTTTTTTGTAGTACATGAGGAATTGTCCCACTCTGAATAGGCGTTGGAACTGTATATCCGGCCGATTTTATGGCTTTAATAACCTTCTCGGAAAGCCCTAAATCATCAAAACTATTTAAAGGTGGTATCATTTTTTTTATCAATTGCTCTACGATTTTAATTTCTCTTTCTAAACCATTTTTAAAGTTAAGTATTTTAAACCATTTTTAGAGGGGTAAGGCGGCTTCATAAAAAAGTCAACTATAACAGCCATATACGCATAGAAAACATAATACAATAATTAATAGCGAAATTGTTCTGATAAAATACGTTCATCCCATGAATGGTTAGAGTCAAAAAGGATTGAGGCTGTCAATTCCGTTGCTGTTGAAATGGTCACTGAATGGACAGATTTAACTTCAACATTATCTGCTGCAGCATTGACAGGGCGTTTGTCTGATTCGAGCATGTCAAAACTTACGGTTGCCGTATTGGGAAGCAATGCTCCATGCCAACGTCTTGGACGAAAGGGACTAACGGGAGTAAGTGCCATAAGAGGAGCCATAAGGGGGAGAATAGGCCCTTGTGCTGATAAATTATATGCAGTAGATCCTGCTGGTGTGGCAACAAGGATACCATCGCAGCTTAATTGTTCCATACGTACATTGCCATCAATGCTAATGCGGATTTTTGCTGCTTGATAAGATTGGCGAAAGAGAGAAACTTCATTGATTGCTAGTGCTTCAATAGTCCCTTGACATGCAGCTTCTGCAATCATGCGTAAGGGATGAATTTCTTTTTTATGCGCAGCAGCAATACGATTTGGCAATTTCTTTTCATGAAATTCATTCATAAGAAATCCTACAGAACCTTGATTCATGCCATAAATAGGTTTTCCTATGTTCATAACGTCTCGAACTGTTTGTAACATTGTTCCGTCGCCACCGATTGCAATAACAACGTCTGCCTCTTCCAGAGAAGAATGACCATAAACAGCAATTAATTTATGAGTCGCTTTAAGAGCTTCTTCAGTTTCTGCAGAAATAAAATGAAAGCGGTCTGGTAATGTAATCATTAAAAATTATCCTGATATTCATGACTTATCTTTTAGCTTATTTAGGAGAAGTTTTGAAGCTGTATATGTAAAAGCATTTTTGTAAGAAAAAGCATTATGTGCGAAAATTAATCTGTTTAAAGCAATGTATCATAGAATGATAGAACAAGGGATTGAACAGTAGTATAAAGCTATGAATGCATATTTTTTTTAAAAGAATGATAATTCGTCATTGAAGCTGAGAGTATGATCAGTTAAAAAGCAACTGTTTAAATTATAAGCACCCGTAGCTCAGCTGGATAGAGCGCTGCCCTCCGAAGGCAGAGGTCACAGATTCGAATTCTGTCGGGTGCACCAAACTTTTCAATTCCACCTCGTGTCATTTTTTATAACCATCTTATCTGCTCTCTTGTATCATAATAACATTGATACAGAAAAAGCTATAATCTCATACATGTGATTGGGGATGACTTTACGATCTTATATTCACAATACAATAATGTGAACCAATCATTTCTTAATTGTTTATATCTACAGTATTAAAATATGCATTTTATTATTTGAATTTATTTTTAAATATCGTTAAATTATAACTAAGATACTATTTTGTATGATGTTCCAATAGCGTAATTTTTATTGATATTTAAAATATTTGAATTTACCACACTTTCTTATTATCATTATTATCGAGAGGGGGGTATGATGCAAAAAGTACAAATGGATTCTGCAAATAATAACAAACTGGATATTGCTTCGAGTTGAGGAAGTGTGGATAAAAAATTCTCTCATAAAATGATCTATTTAAAAGGCAAGTTATTGATTTTGTTATTAATAAATTAAAAAAATGTACAGAGTTCATTTTTCTAATGGGTTTTAATTTTTCTCAAGGAGTCGCTATAGCGTTTTTATTTTATGGATTAAGGCCAATAATACCAGATATTATATTTAAATTAAATGAAAGAAAATTATGACTATTCTACTAAAACCGGGTGAGGCAACACTGAGCGAACTTGAGGCTGTTTATTTCAATGGTAAAGTAAGTAAACTTCATAGTGATATGCATTTAGCTATCAGAAAGGGAGCAGAACGTATTGCTGAAATTTCTGCTGGAAGTGAACCAGTTTATGGCATCAATACTGGTTTTGGTAAATTAGCTTCAATTAAGATTGATGCAAGCGATGTAACTATTTTACAGAGAAATCTTATTTTGTCACATTGTTGTGGTGTAGGAGAACCTTTATCTGAAAATATTGTGCGTTTGATAATGACTTTAAAGCTTCTTTCTTTAGGCCGAGGAGCTTCTGGTGTTCGTTTAGAGTTAGTGCATTTACTGGAAAATATGCTTTTAAGAGGGGTTATTCCGGTCATTCCTGAAAAGGGATCTGTTGGTGCATCAGGTGATCTTGCTCCACTTGCTCATATGGCGGCTGTTATGATGGGAGAAGGAGAAGCGTTTTTTCAAAATATTCGTATGAGTGGAGCGCTTGCTTTAGAAAAAGCGGGATTGTCCCCTATTATTTTAGAGGCAAAAGAAGGTCTAGCTCTTATTAATGGCACTCAAACATCAACAGCACTTGCACTTGCCGGTCTTTTTCGAGCTTATCGGGCATTATGTGGTGGATTGTTGGCAGGGGCTTTAACGACAGATGCTATTATGGGATCAACGGCGCCATTTCATCCTGATATTCATATTTTACGAGGCCATTATGGGCAGATTGTCGTATCGAAAACATTAGAAGAGCTTTTAAAGGATTCAGAAATTCGTGTAGCACATTTACGGGGTGATGAGCGTGTACAAGATCCTTATTGTATACGTTGCCAGCCACAGGTTATGGGGGCATGTTTTGATATTTTGCTAGCAGCAGCAAAAACACTGATTATTGAAGCAAATGCTGTTACAGATAATCCATTGATTTTAAGGAATGGTGAGGTTGTATCAGGTGGCAATTTTCATGCTGAGCCTGTAGCCTTTGCTGCTGATCAGATTGCTCTTGCTTTGTGTGAAATAGGCTCTATTTCTCAACGACGTATTGCTCTTATGGTTGATCCAGCAGTTTCTTATGGTCTTCCAGCTTTTTTAGCGCACAATGCAGGTCTTAATTCAGGTTTTATGATCGCTGAAGTAACAGCAGCAGCTTTGATGTCTGAAAATAAGCAAATGGCTCATCCTGCTTCTGTTGATTCAACACCAACTTCAGCCAATCAAGAAGATCATGTTTCAATGGCTTGCCATGGAGCTCGTCGGTTATTGGTAATGAGCGAAAACCTTTTTATAATTATTGGCATTGAAACGCTTATTGCCGCACAAGGAATTGAATATCGTGCACCTTTAAAAACAAGTACTCTTTTGCAGTCTGTTATAGAATGTTTACGCAAAAATGTTGCTTCTCTTAAGGAAGATCGCTATCTAGCTTCAGATCTTCATACAGGACATATGCTCGTGCGTGAAGGGGAATTATTATCTGTTTTACCAAAAACAATTTTTCCTCCACTAGAATCTAAATAATATTTATTTTGAGTTTAAGAGAAAAGAAGAAACCTAATTAATTAGGTTTCTTTATACAAGAATTGGGAAAAGCTAGTATATCTTTATAATAATTAATAAATATTTTCTCATTTATTGGCTACTATGTATTGGCTTTGTGTCCAATTATCTCCCTAATATTATCATTTCATAATATGATCCATTTTATATAATTTTGTGGAATAACATATTGGAAAGGTTTTTTTGGAGAGTCATTTACAGTTTATTTTTATTATTTTAACTTTATTTATATTTATAAAATTTATACTATAATTGTTATTACTCAATAATAAATCATTTTTATTTGTTTTTTTCTCTTTTTAAAAGATGGTTTACGATTTTATACTTTTAAATCACAAAAAAAAGGAAATAAATGTCTAAAAATCGCCTATTATATATTTTCATAACAATTATTTTTCACAAATGATGGAAGTTTATGCGACTCTTTGGAGAGAAAGCTATTAACAAGATATTTTTATTGCTATGCGGGCACAGGAAAAGGATAGTTTTTTCCGGTAAAAAAGAGAAAGGTTATGAGTATTTCAGGCAAAATAGCTAGAGAAAAGGGTAATTCTTTTATTGGGCTAAAGGTTGCAAAGGTGATATTTATTGCAGTCGCTTTTTTTATTTGGGTGCTTGCGTTTAAGCCGATCAGAGATATTAAGACATGGGGTAAAGCTGAATCTTCTGACATCTCTGAAGAATGGCGATCTTCACTTTATCAGGGGCTATATCAGGCGTAAAAAGTTTGTTTATGTGCTATTACAATTTGTAATTGTTTTTGGCACAAAGAATTTATTTCAAAGTAATAAAAAATCTTAATGTGCACATCTTTAACGCATCTGTTATGAATTTTTAAGCTTCTATTTCAGTGTACTAAAATAGAAGCTTAAGCACTGATATTATATTAAAGTTCATTTTTCTGTAAAAAATTATAGAACACGAAATGAATTAAATGACAATTATAAAAAATTCATTATTATCTTATTTCGATAAAATGATATGAAATTGCGGGCTATAAAAGCTGAATAATTCGCAATGAAAGTATTTTTTTATTATTGAGAGCAAAGTGTTTGACTTACTGGTCTTCGATATTTTTTGAAATATATTTGTGAAAAAATATGGGGCTTTATTTATTGTAGAGCTGATGTTGTCATATGGTTTTTTCAACATTTCAGTGAAGAAGGAAAAAATGGTAACAAATGAACTGAAACGGGGTATGAACAAGCGCCAAGTTATTTTTTTAGCTCTTGGCTCTGCTATTGGTACAGGTCTCTTTTACGGATCTGCACAAGCGATTAAGCTTGCAGGCCCAAGTGTTTTGATTGCCTATTGTATTGCTGGTTTAGCTATTTTTATGGTTATGCGTGCTTTAGGCGAGATGATTATTCATAATCCATTGCCCGGTTCTTTTGCCCGTTATGCTGCGAATTATATATCACCGTTAGCTGGTTTTTTAACAGGATGGACATATGTATTTGAGATGATTCTTGTTGGTTTAGCTGATATCACAGCTTTTGCAACCTATATGGGGTTTTGGTATCCTCATGTTGCGCCTTGGATATGGGCTCTGAGCATTACATTGATCATTACAGGAATTAATCTCGCTGCAGTGGAAGTATATGGTGAATTAGAGTTTTGGTTATCTTCCATTAAAATTATTGCTATCATTGCAATGATTATTTTAGGGATAGCAATAATTTTGTTTGGCTGGAATACAAGTGTAAATTCTTCTGCTGTTGCTATTCAAAATTTATGGGAAAATGGTGGTATTTTTCCCAATGGTTGGTTTGGTTTTTTGGCTTGTTTTAGTGTTGTTATCTTTGCTTTTGGTGGCATAGAAATCATAGGAATGGCAGCAATGGAAATACAAAATCCTGATCAAACCATCTCAAAGGCAATTAATTCTACTCCATTTCGTATTTTGCTGTTTTATATCATGACCTTAGCTATTTTAATGTCCCTTTATCCTTGGAATAAAATTGGTCTTATGGACAGTCCTTTTGTTTCCATTTTTGAAAATCTTGGGATTTCATATGCAGCGAATATTTTAAACATTGTTGTTGTTACTGCGGCTATTTCGGCGATGAATAGCGGAATGTATGGTGCTTGTCGTATGATACATGGATTATCACAGGAAGGTTATGCTTTAAAGAAGTTTCAGTATCTATCAAAAAATGGTATACCTATTTTGGTTATTTTACTAATCTTTGTCATCTTCCTTTTTGGTGTGCTCCTTAATTATTTTTATCATGAAGGGCTTTTTTTTCTCATTGCAGCAATGGCAACATTTGCAACGGTTTTTGTTTGGATGATGATTTTACTTTCGCAAATTTTTATGCGCTTTAAAATGTCTAAAGAAGTGCAAGATAGTTTAAAATTTCCAATTCCATTTTGGCCCATTGGATCGATTTTTTCTATTTTATTTATGCTTTTTATCTTTACTCTATTATGGTTTTTCGATGATACGCGGCCAATTCTAATCGTGGGTGTTATTTGGCTTATTTGGCTTATTATTTGTTTTTATGCACTTAAAATTGTAAATTTTAAGAAAAAGAAAGCTAAACTAGAATATAAGTAGCGATTGAATGAAGCAAATAGCTGATTACTTCAACAAAAAAGATGTCTGGTAAGCATCTTCTAGAAATTAAAAGCAGTTTTCTAATCATCATTTTATTTTGAATCTATATAAAATTCATTACGATAACAGTAGCTCGGCGACAAACAAAGTAAATCTTGTTAGGCAACACTGTTTAAATATATTTTTTAATAGAAATATTAGAGTATCAACTATGAATCTTTTGTTGACTATGAGGATACAAATTGAATATATATTATAACCATTAAAAATATTATTTTTCTATATATACCACAATGAACTGAAAAAATTAACTCCTCTTTTAAAGAGGAGAGGGGATTGTTTATGCAGATGAAACTTAAAGTTTTTTACAGTCATAAGTTTCTTTTTTCATAATGCGAGGTTGTATTGCGAACACAGGGTTAGCATTTTTGCCTATAGTCGCGGTGGGATGACATTGGGCATATGCTTAATTCTTAAAAACAACAAGGTGTACATGGTATAGTCGACGATACGAGTATTCATCTTTATGCACCAGCCTTTAATGTTTTGCTAAGTCAGATCTGTTAAGTTAGCTGTGTGGTGGTAAACAAACCAGTGTTGATTTTGATAAGTATAAAGATAACTTTGTAAGCAAAGTAATTGACGGCAAAGGCTATACTTATTGAACAGTGCTTTTAGGCAGCGAGGTTTGGAAAGAAGCATGAGAATGTTTTTAAATTCTAACAGTGTTCACACTTGTCTTAGAAATAGGAACCATATGCGCAGCATATTTTATAGTTCATCTAATCCTATACAAATAAGCTTCAATCAAATTAGGCAGGAAAAGCTGTAGTTCTTTTAATTATAATTTGGTTGTCAGTTTAATCGAACTCCTATGTTATATCTAGGGATATGGGAGAAGCCTGTTACAGATATGGTTGAGATAGGAAAAGCATTGTTAGAATGCGGCATGGCAACGCCTTATAATACTGATCCAGAAAACTATACTCTCAGCTTAAATCAAATGACAACTATTGATGCTTATATGTTTCAGTTATGTTTCCGCTATAAATGACATAGGAGAAGAGTGGTATGAAAATTATAAAGAAGAAAACTTTCCCATTTGTCGCCCTAGCGCTGTGACAACAAAGCTCAGTGTCAAGAAGTGCTTAAACAGGCTTTTTTGTAAACAATATAAAATTGCGCCTGAATGTGCATCTTATGGCAGAAATTACAATTTCCACATCCATATTTTCACATGTCTGTGTGGGATTGTTTTCTCAAAGCACCATTCCAATACTATTTTATTTATAACTGGCAATACAAATATAGGCACAATAACTTATAAAAATATTTATCCAAGTTGTAATGCAAATATTGGTAATAATTATAGGGATAGTTTTGATAAGATAAAACTTTAGCAGTATTTTTACATATTTTTGACATGGTATTTGATGAAGATAGCCAAAATAATAATAAAGATCAATAAGTTCATTACTGGTTTGGAAGTAAAATACACGGTGTGAAATAATTTGCCAATTATATTAAGATTAAATTATTCAAGGATAAAAAAATGAAGCATATTTTAAAATTATCAAGCGGGGTATTTCTATTTATGATTGCTGGATGTTTTCCAGAGGAGACTCCTCGAACAGCTGTAGATGCATGGGAGAAGCCCGGTGCAGATCAAATTGAGATAAAAAAAGCCTTATTAGAATGCGGAGCAGAGCAAATTGATGGTCGTCTTGATACAGAAACAAGCCTCGATGAAAAGCTCAATGCGGAGGAGACAGAGCGTTTATGCATGATACAAGCAGGTTTCCATGATAAATTGGGGATGGTGAAATGGTGTGAGAAGTATGGACATCTTCCGATTTGTCAGCCTAGTGCCGTTGTTCCTCAGCGAAGTGTCGATAGGCGCTTGAATAGTCCTCATTGTAAAGAGCATAAAGAACAACCTGAGTGCCAGCCTTAAGTTTTGCTGTTGGCGATAATCAACAATCTCCACCTTCTTGTTTTCATTTTCCTGTGCAAAATTGTTTTTTCAAAGTACACTTTCAATTGAGTTTTAAACCATCTTGGAAAGCGAGGACAAAAAATGAATAGCTCTATGAGCTTTTTTGTTGTAAGCATTTCTTATTGTAAAGAAACCCATTAGAGGAGGGGAGAGATGAAGAAAATCTTGAAATTATTAAGCGGAGTAGCTCTGTTAAGCACGGCTGGATGTATTAATCAACCACCGCCATCCACTTTGGCATTATGGGAAAAACCAGGTGTGAACAAAGCTACAATTCAGCAAGCTTTATCAACGTGTGGTTGGAAACCAGATTATGCTTCTCCTGACAATATGGATTCGTATGCAAGTGAATTTGCCTCAGTTTATGAGTGCATGAAAAAAGCCGGTTTCCGGTACAAAATGCAAGATTCAAAAGGGATCTATTTTACACAACCTGTGAAAAGTGACTCGTTTTTAGTTAATTTGATGGTAGCTGGATATCAGCAATTTATGGATAATGACACCTTTGGTGTGACCAACAAAACGAAAAAGGAACGCGCTTTACTAGCGCATTTTGAGAATGAAAGAAGACACCAGAAAACGAAAAAAACTTTGCAAAAACAGACATCATCAACACGCCCATCTTTAAAGAAGTAACTGGATAAAAATACTAAGATAGAGAGCTAAAAAACAATCGCTTTCTTAACAAAAACATAAGTGAAACCTATGAGGTGAAATTGGCGATGCTATTATTATCGCTTTGAGTTTTATAAGTATTCTGGCGGGGTGTTCTTAACCAAAATTTATTTGATATAAAACAGCTTTACGAGAATATCTCATTCAATTTTGCTTCTTAGGTTACATTAACCGTAAAACGAGTTTGTGTAAGATATTTTGTTTGATTATTTTCAATTTGCGGAGGGGGAGTTCTCCAGTGTATTGTGATTTTTATTTAAATCATCTCTTATAGGCTATTAGGTAATACCTTTATTTTAGGCACTAGCAATTTTATTATCAAACTTGGATATATCTGTTGTTATATATTGCTGAGTATTTTTCTAGACTTTTGCTGTTATCAGAAAAATGCATGTAGTTTCATTTTCTATGTGATCCGTCTTTTTCATATTTTTATCAATGCAGTTTATATTCTATTTTTCAGTCTGATATTTTTTCATTTTTCGAAAGATATAATGTGTTCTAATATATAATTCTTTTCAGAGTTTTTTTATCCTACAGAATTTGTTTTCTATAGGAAATTATAATACCGTTCTTAACTATTTGGTATAAAATCTTTATAAAAGCTGCAAGCATAAATTGTGTTTTCTTGTTTTCTCACTTTACATAAAATACTAAACGTATTATGTCTAATGCAATTAACACAATAAGAATTAAATAATTTTATTATTTAATTCTTATTGTTTTTTTATCAACAGCTTATATTTCGCCTGCATTTTTTATTTTTTGAAAGAGGAATGATGATTAGGGTATCTAAAAATTACTTATATTCGTGCGTTTTTACAACAGCTGTTTTTTCTTTTTCATTAAATATAACTGTTGAAGCGTATTCTAACTCACCTCTATCATTATTGTGTAATGAAAGCAAATTACCTTATAAATGTAGTGATGGTGTGGAGCATACAATTAGTAATAAAATATATAAATTCGTTAAGTCCTCTAAGGAAAGAAAAGAGCAAGACAATTTTTTCACATCGTCTGCTGTCATAGTCGCACAAGAGGCAAATACAATTATTCAAGCAAATCGTTTACAAATTAGTGGTGTTGATGATGTAGAGGATACTTATGGTGTAGTGGCGTCAGAAGGAGGAAAAGTTGTTTTAAATGATTCAATTATTCAGGGGCTGTCAACAGGTTTTAGAGCTGATAGGGGCATTATAGAGGTAAATCGTGGAACAGTTGAGGCAACTCAAAGAGGGGTCCATGCAGAAATGCGGGGGGCATCTGTTCTTTTAACAAATGCAAAAATTAGGGTGAAAGGTCAGGAGGTTAATAAAGGGGTTGCTCTTTTTAGTGGTATCGATGCTGTTATTAAGATGAGGGGTGGGGCGATTGATGTGACAAATGCAGCAGCACTTTATGTGGGCATAAGGGGAAGTGCAACTTTAGAGGGGGTTAGCATTTCTGCAAAAGATAAACAAATAGATAAAGAAGATGATATTGTTTCTGCAGTTTTAAATGTAAAACAGCATGGTTCTGTTTATGTCAAGAATAGCAATGTTCTTGCTGCGGATATTCATGGTTTATGGATGGGAATAGATGCTGATGCACAATTAAGTATGGGCGGCGAAGAAAACATTTTAATTTCACGCGTTAATATCGAAGGCTCGAAAATTACTGTCACAGGTAACCAACACGGTATATATTTTGATATGGACAAAGGAAGCAGTGCATCTCAACAAAGATTTGTTTTTTTAAAAAATACGGTTTTTGATGTTCCAGATGGCACAGCTATTCATAGTTATAAGAGCAGTGGTTATATTGGTGTAACGGAAGGCACAAAGATCTGGGGTAATTTATTATTTACAGCTGAGAAGAATGCTTCTTTAGCAATTTTAGCAGATTCTGCTTACCTTATAGGGGGCTCCCGTGTTGCTGATGATTCTCTTGCTGAACTTTATTTGACAAGAGGTTCAACATGGGTTTTAACAAAAAGAAAAGGGGGGGATTCACAAAATTTAAGCCGTGTAATTTCATCTGTTTCATTTGTAAAACTTTCTGATAGTTCTATTATTTTCGAAGCTCCAACTCTTCAAGAATATCAAACGCTTTATGTTGGAAAGGGAGGAGAAGAAGTTTACAATGCACAGGAAAATGCTCATATTTACTTTAATACACATCTCAATGTGGATGGTTCTCTGAATAATCAAAAATCTGACCGGCTTTTGGTCCATGGTAATGTTACTGGAAAAACGACAGTCCATGTGCAGTTTATTACAGCAAATCAGGGTGAGGCAGTCGGTAGTGAGAATTCTAAAAATATTTCACTTATTCAAGTTTCTGGAAAAGCAGCAGAAGATTCTTTTCAGCTGAGTAGTCCTTATATCGCGTTGGAAGGTTTACCTTATCAATATTATCTCCGTGCTTATGGACCAGGTTCTTCTCTTGGGAATGCAAAGGCTTCTCAAAGATTAGTAAAAGGCGATGGAGATTTTTGGGATTTCCGTCTTGAAAGTAAATATATTCAAGCTGTTCCAGATATATCTCATTTACCTAGTTCTGAGCTAAGGGTAAGGGATGTTGTTCCACAAATTCCAACTTATCTTCTTTTACCAAATGCTTTATTTCATGCTGGATTGATGGATATTAACAGTCAAAATAAACAATTGAAAACTATGCGCTCTGCTTCTGATAGACCATTTAAAATCAATGGAACTCCTATGTTAGCTGTTCATGGTTATGGTGGGAGTTATCATTATGTCTCAAATCTTTCTCCACTTGAATATGGTTATGGGGGGGCTCTTGATTATAATGCTTTAGAGGCAGGCCTTTTATTGAGCACATTTGAAAGAGCATTTAATACGACATCTTTTGGAGTTATGGGGACTTATGGAAAAGTTTCCTTGCGTCCGCGAGATGTTGAACAAAGTCAAAAAAGTATATTCCATAAACAATCAATTACAGCATATGGCAGCATGGAACATGAGAGTGGATTTTATGTGGATGGTCTTTTATCTTATGGTCTTTTTAAAGGTGATGTTCTCACTTTTGCACGGGGTAAGACCGCAACATTAAAAGGAAATCCTCTAAATGTCTCATTCTTTGCTGGTAAAGCATTCAACACTGGGTATGAAGGTCTTGTTTTTGATCCACAAATTCAATTTATTTATCAACATCTTCAGTTTCATAAGGCTCGTGATACTGACGGATTTGAAATTGATATGGGAAAGCTTGATCAATGGATGATGCGTATTGGGGGACGTTTAAGCAAAACATTTGCAGAATTTGAAAAAGACCGTGTTATTTCCTTTTATGGAAAGATGCACTTTTCTCATAGTTTTGGAGAAAAACAATTTGTGCATTTTAAAGATGCTTTCCATTTAGGGGGCTTTGGATCTTCCTTAGAGGCTGGTTTGGGGATCAATTCACAATTGTCTTCTAAAATTACACTCCACGGTGATCTAAATTATCAACATAAGTTTACCAAAGCTGGTTTTACTGGAATTCGTTTCTCTGGTGGATTACACTATCGCTTTTAAAAGCTATTCGGATGGTTTTTGTGCTCTATAGCAACACCAGCGGGTGATCTTTTTGATCCCACCGTTCTCATCGCGTCGGACAGCATAACAATAATGCTGGTTAGGAAATACATACCGCTGCATGTCGCGTACGATACGAGCAGCATGACTATGAGGTGCTACAAAGTCGATGAACCACATATATTTTCCACCTTTCCAATTGGCATTGGACAAAAATTCTCCCGTTTCAAGCATAGATTGGTGATTTTTTTCATCTAAAAAAGCCCAAGTGGTAAAGGCGCAAAATTCTCCATGTTCATTTTTATAGAGCCTGTATTGCCCAGTCTGTAAGGCGGGTCCTATGTTGCGTTCAATATCCCACATTCGCCAGCGACGGTATAAGGGGGATTGAAGCATTAAAATGATCATAGCTCCCAAAGCCGTAATTGGGTCTATGGGAGATGATGCCGGATTTTCATTTACAGACATTATCTTTCCTTTAGCGATTGTTCTAAAATTTTTATAATAGGTTCAAAGAAATAAGAAATGAGACGCCGTTTTGAGGTAATGACATCAGCTGTCACAGTCATACCCGGAATAAATTTCAGCTCTTTCTGATTAAAAGTGATATGATCTTTGTCGATTTTGATTAAAACAGCATAAGCACCATTAATTTCTTGCTCATGGCGCGCTGTTGCACCTACATTCATAACTGTGCCGTAGACAACGCCGTAGCGTTCAGGTGGAAAGGCAGAAAATTTTATGTAAGCACGCTGGCCTTTTTCTAAAAAGCCAATATCTCGGTTATCAAAAAACGCTTCAACAATGAGCCCCCCTGAGCCTGGAACAATACGCATGAGCGTTTTCCCCGCTTCTACAAAGCCACCCAAAGTGTGTATATTTAAATCATCAATGCGTCCATCAACAGGTGCATAAAGTGATAAGTGGTCAAGGTGATATTGGCTGCTGTCAAGTTTGGCTTTTAATCCTTGCAGAGTGAGTTCTGTTTCACGAGAAAGCTGCTGATAGCGGGCGATTTCATCGGAAATAAGGCTTTGTCTTTGTTGGCGGAGTGCTTCTATTTCAGCCGTGTTTTCTTCCAAGCGCCTTTTATTGGCTAAAATTTCATGTTCTACATTTTTAAAATCATGTAAACGTTCTAGATAAAGGGAGTTGCTGATGACTTTTGTTTCCATCAGACTTTTGGCAGCTTGGAGTTTTTCTTGGCTTAATTGCTGATCATCTTTTAATTTATCCAATTGCGCGTATTGGACTGCACCGCTACGTATGACACGATCAGCTTGTGCTTTCAGTGCTTTTACTTTATCTTGTAGCGACTGAAGGGTCGCGTGGATGAGTTTTTCTCCCTCCATTTTTGCTGTTTTGTTGCTAGAGGAAGAGATTTGCAAATAAGTGAGCCCTTTGGTTACAAAATCTTTATCCAAAGGATCTCGCTCACTCAAGGCAGCTAAAATCGCAGCGGCAATTTGCCCTTGAAGGGTTTGTTGCGCGATATCGGCTTGAACACGTGCGCACTCATTGAGGGCTTCACGAGGATCTAATTGAATAAGAAGATCGCCTTGATGAACAAATTGCCCCTCTTTTACGAGGATTTTCTCAATGCGTCCTGTATTTTGCGCTTGCACCAATTGGACATAGGCAGTGGGAATAACCGCTCCTTGTCCCCGTGCAACAATCTCTGTTTTGGTGATAAAACTACCAATGACAATAAAAAGGAATAAGGCGACCAAAACAGCAACCACCATATGAAGTGTTGGCGATAAAGGGCGCAAATGGGGAGCCTTATCTGCCATTTTTTTGTCTCCAGATCAGAGAAATTTAATATGGTTGCATGCTTGGGAAAAAGATCACGTTTGTGGGTAATGACGAGAACAATGCGCTCTTGTGAAAGCTTGTATAAATGTTCAACAATTTGTGTACTGACCTTGTCATCCAATGCGGAAGTGGGTTCATCCAAGATAAGAATCTGCGGTTTGATGAGAAAAAAACAAGCCAATGCTAAGCGTTGGCATTGTCCACCTGATAAAAATCCCCCTTGCTCGCCCACTTGGGTATGAAGTCCTTGAGGTAATTGGGAAATCAAATCATAACAAACACTTGCATGAAGGGCGGTGTTGATTTCATCTTCAGTAGCATCTGGTTTGGCAAGATACATATTTTCAAGAATGGTTCCGGAAAAAAGGCAAGGGTTTTGAGGAAAATATGCGATTGTTTTACGAACGCTACGGATATCAAAATTTTGCACAGATTGATCATTAATTAATATTTGTCCACTCGTCGGGGAATAAAGAGAGCAAAGGAGCTTGGCTAAAGTTGATTTTCCACAGCCTGAAGGACCAAGCAACATAATAGGCTTGCCAGGTTGCAAACAGGTATCAAGATGGTTGATAATGGACTTATCTCCGTAAGAGAAGCAGATATCTTTAGCTTCAAGATAAGGGGGCGTAGTGAGCTGAAGGGGTGGTTTTTCTTCTTTCCATTCTGAAGGTGCGTTAAGAATATCACCTAAACGAAGACGAGAGATTTTTAAATGCTGCCATTCTTCCCATAAGGATGCAAGGCTTAAGATAGGACCAGAAACATTGCCAGCAAGAAGATGAAAGGCAATAAGTTGGCCTAGCGTAATCTGGTTTTGCAGCACTGCTTGAGCGCCAAAAAAGATGATAAAAATAGTGAAAAGATCACCAAAAATATGGCTTAAAGCTCCATTTAAAAGATGAAATTTACTGGTAGTGAGGCTTTGATCGAGACTGCGGATTAAGGTTTCTTGCATACGTATTGTGTGTGCTGATTCTTTTACGTGTGCTTTGATGGCTTCAAGATTGGTAAAACTTTCAATAAGGCGTGATTTATGGGCTGCTTGCAGAGTGAATGCGCGGCGTAATTGGCGGCGCAAAAAGGGACCAACAGATGCTAAAGAGCCCATTTGTAAGGGTAAAATGATAAGGACAATAAAGGTAAGTTTGGGACTAATGGAAAAGAGTGCTGCAAGGTAAATAATAGAAAACAAAACATTCAGCACGGTTGTTGCAATAGTTCCTGTTAGAAAACCGCGAATTGTATCAACTTCTCCAATACGCGAAAACAGTTCCCCCACTTGCCAATGACGTAAAGTGGGCAAGGAAAGGCTTAAAAGATGGGTATAAATGCGCCGTCCAAATTCTAGCGTAAGTCGATTGGCTAAATAAGTGCCTAGGTAACCTGATAGAGTACTAAGAGCAGTGCTAAATAGCATGATAGCAACCATCAAGATAACGATAGCATAGAGACTTTCAAGGCGTTGAAAAGGGAGAATACGGTCAATAATCGCCTGAAAAATAAAAGGATTCACCAAACCCAGCAAACGCAAAACGATGGCCACACAGCTGAGTTCGAGAACATAATAAATATATTTCTTTGTTGTTCTTGTAAACCAAGAGAAGGATACAGGTTTTTCTTGTGAAGGGTTCATTTGATTTTATGATTTTGTTTAAGAGAAGGAGGGTTTTGTGTGTCATATTTAAACAGTATTGTAAAGATTATTATTAATTAATTAAAATATACATTTTGTAAGAATATAATATAATTATAATGTATTTATTATTTATAAATAATTTTTATTTATATTTTTAAAATTATATTTGACAGCGCTCTAAACCGTATGATAGCCGTTTTAACTGTATCACTCTGATACGTTATTTTAATAAATATAAAGGAGAATAAAATGGGTAGCTCAAGCTCATCACATGATTCACATGGTGCAAGCGGTTTTTGGGACACATGTCATCCTAGTGATTATATTGCACATTCAGCCCAAAAGGCAAGTCGAACTGCACAAACAACAGCATTAGGTATGACGGTAGCATCTATTTTCTTTCCAGAAATTCGTGCTGTAAGGATTATTGGTGCAGCTGTACTTGGAGCGTCCGTAACAGCGGCTGGTGATGGTCTCTACGAGAAGAAAGATCAATGCATAAAGTAAAACTACTTAATAATGTTTTAAATTATAATTAATATCTAAAAATATACCTCTAAATTTCTATTATTACGGATATATTAAAAATACTAATATATTTACAATTATGCATAAAGCAGAATTTAGAGGTATATTATGATATTTTTATTTGGAATTTTTTTTATGATAGATGTTATTGATAATGTTATTAAATCATTAATTTTAACAGTTATTTTTGGATTTTTATTTGTCTTTTTATTAAGGGTTCAAAATGTTAAGTTAAATGATTTTAAAAATAAAGTGTTAATAGTAACAATAACTGTGTTTTTTATTACTAATTTTTTAATGAGATATATTGGTTTATACTAAATCCATATAAATTTATTTTTTTACAGAGTTTTTTTCTTAAAAAACCGCGAATTGTATCAACCTCTCCAATACGCGAAAACAGTTCCCCCACTTGCCAATGACGTAACACAGGCAAAGAGAGACTTAACAGATGGCTGTAAATACGTCGTCCAAATTCTAATGTAAGCCGATTGGCTAAATAAGCGCCTAGGTAACCTGATAGAGTACTAAGAGCAGTGCTAAATAGCATGATAGCAACCATCAAGACAACGATAGCATAGAGACTTTCAAGGCGTTAAAAAGGGAGAATACGGTCAATAATCACCTGAAAAATAAAAGGATTCACCAAACCTAGCAAACGCAAAACGATGGCCACACAGCTGAGGTCGAGAACATAATAAATATATTTCTTTGTTGTTCTTGTAAACCAAGAGAATGATACAGGTTTTTCTTGTGAAGGGTTCATTTGATTTTATGATTTTGTTTAAGAGAAGGAGGGTTTTGTGTGTCATATTTAAACAGTATTGTAAAGAGTATTATTAAGTAATTAAAATATACATTTTGTAAGAATATAATATAATCATAATGTATTTATTATTTATAAATAATTTTTATTTATATTTTTAAAATTATATTTGACAGCGCTCTAAACCGTATGATAGCCGTTTTAACTGTATCACTCTGGTACGTTTTTTAATAAACAAGGGGGAGGATTAAAATGGGTAGTTCAAGCTG
>NZ_HE997451.1:97973-101348 GCF_000312525.1 Bartonella florencae
CTAGAAAAATATTTCTAAGATAGTAATGTTATTGATATAGTTTAAATTTTATTAATACAACTGATTTTATAGCTATTTTTTTTATTATAATAATATATTTTATTTTGGACTTTATTTATGGATCATTTCTTTAGTAGCATTAAATTTTCAATAGGAGTAACAATTATATATGGAATTTTATGTATTATTCCTTATATATTTAAATTAAATAATTTTAAAAAAAATATAAAATGTGAATTATTTAAAATTATCGCTTTTTTTATATTATATTCTATTTTTAATTACTTTATTATGGATATTAAATTGTAAGCTAAATATATTATTAGATATGGTAATTTATTTAATTATATTGGTTTATAATAAATATTTATCCATATTTATTATGTTTTTACATAGAATTTTCTGTTAAAAAACATGAATTGTATCAATTTCTCCAATACGCAAAAACAATTCTCCTGCTTGCCAATGACGTAAAGTGGGCAAGGAAGGGCTTAAAAGATGGGTATAAATGCGCCGTCCAAATTCTAGCGTAAGTCGATTGGCTAAATAAGTGCCTAGGTAACCTGATAGAGTACTAAGAGCAGTGCTAAATAGCATGATAGCAACCATCAAGACAACGATAGCATAGAGACCTTCAAGGCGTTAAAAAGGGAGAATACGGTCAATAATCGCCTGAAAAATAAAAGGATTCACCAAACCCAGCAAACGCAAAACGATGGCCACACAGCTGAGTTCGATGACATAATAAATATATTTCTTTGTTGTTCTTGTAAACCAAGAAAAGGCTACTAGTTTTTCTTGTGAAGGGTCCATTTGATTTTATGTTTGTTTAAGAGAAAGAGCGATGGATGTCGCATATTTTAACAGTATTGTAAATATTATTATTGCTTAATTAAAATATACATTTTGTGATAATATAATATCAACATAATGTATCTATTATTTATACATTATTTTTATTTTATTTTAACTTAAAATTATATTTGACAGTGCTCTAAACCGCATGCTACCAGTTTTACTGTATCATTCTGATACGTTTTTTAATAAATTAAGGAGGATTAAAGTGGGTAGTTCAAGTTCATCACATGATTCAGATAGTAGTTCACGTCCGCACAGTTGGCTTTTTCCAGAAGATGATTATAGTACAGACGCTTATGCCCAAGCGGCAGGTACAGGCGGCATGGTAGGAGCAATATTAGGAGGTGGTGCTGGTGCAGCTGGAAGTTCTATTGCTAGACCAGGAAGTGCAGGTACTGGCTTTCTAGGTGGAGCAGTAGGTGGCGGAATAGGAGGAGCTGGTGATGCCTTGGTAGATAAGTACAATCAATTTCATCCGAATCCGAGCTGTGAAGTAGATGATTACGTTGCAGCAGCGGCCATACACGGAGGTATAGGAGCAATAGGAGGAGGAGCAGGTGGTGTAGTGGCAGGTCCTGTTGGTGTGGTCACTGGAGCAGTAGGCGGCGGACTAGCAGGAGCTGCTAACGGTTTTGTAGATAAGTATAATCAATGTCATCCGAATCCGAGCTGTCAAGTAGGCGATTATGTTGAAGCAGCGGCCATACACGGAGGTCTAGGAGCAATAGGAGGTGGAATAGCAGGAGCTGCTGGAGGTCCTGTTGGTGCGCTCGGTGGAGCAGTAGGAGGGGGATTAGAAGGAGCTGCTAGCGGTTTGATAGATAAGTACAATCAATGCCATCCGTAAAGTGAAAAGACGCCGTTTCTAATTTATTAGCAAATAGTGGGTAAAATATTTCTGAGATCAGTAATGTTGTAAACATACTTTAAAGCTATGGCTCAACTGATTTCAGGGATATTTTTGTTTATGATAATAGATATTTTATTTTGGATTTTTTGTTATGTATACTTTTATTAGTTCCTTAGTGACAGCAATTGCATTTGGATTTTTCATGTTTTTTTGTAATATATTTCAAGGTAAGAATTGGAGTATAAAAAGAATAATATTAGGGACAATTGTATTTTTTATAATATATTATTCTGGAAGTTTATTAGTTAAATATATGGGAATTTTAAAATAATATATAATTAATTTATTATTTTTATCTTATTTATATATAAAATCATATCACAAAATAGATAGACATCTTAAAATGAAAATGTTTTATACATACAATATGTTTATTATAATATTAATTTTTTATCAGTTTAAGTAAGCTTTATTTTTAGTAATTATTTTATACATTTGTAAATATTTTTTTATGAGTAATTTTATTCGTATTATTGAAGAATTATTATCTTCTACATATGATTTATATATTTTCTATGCAATGTTTTTACCTTAAAAATCTAAAAATTATAGTAAAAAATAAAATAAGAAATATTATTAAATTTATTTTTTGTAATTATATCTACAACTTCTTTTTTTATATTTGTTGTTATTATGCTTTATAGATATAATTTACATTGATAATGTATTAAATTATGTAAAATAGTTTATTTTAATTATAATGTATTTATTATTTATAAATAATTTTTATTTATATTTTTAAAATTATATTTGACAGCGCTCTAAACCGTATGATAGCCGTTTTAACTGTATCACTCTGATACGTTATTTTAATAAATTAAGGAGGATTAAAATGGGTAGTTCAAGCTCATCACATGATTCAAATAGTTCACATTCATCAAGTTGGTTTCACTCTGACAGTTGTGATGTGGGTGGTTATGCTTATGACGTGGGTATGCATGGACTTTTAGGACTTGGTGCAGGAGCGGCAGCCGGCGCGGCAGTTGCAGGTGTAGGCGCTGGCCCAGGAGCATTATCAGCCGGACTATACGAAAGCGCTACAACCTTAGTACATAAATTAGATGAATGCTTTCATCGGTAAAATAAAAGATTATTGATTCTAATTTATTAGAAAATAGAGATCAATATATTCCCTGAGATCAGTAATATTTAATAAAAAGTTAGAAAAAAATGATTTCAGGGATATCTATTATTCATTTATGGCAATAAACATTTTGTGAGCTTTTTATTATGGATATTATTTATATAAAATTATTTTTTCCAGAATTTATAGGTTTTCTTGCAGGTTTTTTTGTATGTACTTTGTTATTGAGATTTAAAAGCTATAGTTGGAAAGATTCTATAAAAAAATCACTATTAGTAATGATTTTAATATTTATAATATCTCATATTTTTCATTATATTATTAATTATATTGGTTTATAAACAGTATTTTTTATTTTTTGCATAGGGTTTGCTGTTAAAATCCCGTAAACTGTGTCAATTTCTCCAATACGCAAAAACAATTCTCCTGCTTGCCAATGACGTAAAGTGGGCAAGGAAGGGCTTAAAAGATGGGTATAAATGCGCCGTCCAAATTCTAGCGTAAGTCGATTGGCTAAATAAGT
>NZ_HE997451.1:102603-126332 GCF_000312525.1 Bartonella florencae
AATAAACAATAAACAAGGAGGAGGAATTATATGTTTGGTTCATTTGGGTCTAGCATATCTAATGGTTGGTCTAGCTTATCTAATAGTATATCTAATAGTTGGTCTAATTTTACATCAATAAATCTCTCAAGCAGTGGAACACAGTATGGGTGTACAATTGGGGATTATCTCTCGACAGCACATTCATATGGATTAACCGGATCTACTATAGGACAAATTGGTGGAGGAGCTATAGGAGGGCTAACAGGAGCTGCAGGAACAGGTGGAGTAGGTTTTTGGGGCGGGGTCGGACTCGGACAAACGATTGGTGGTACTGTTGGTTACGGTGTAGGAGGAATTGCAGGGTTAGATGCTCAGTATAATGTGTGCTATTATTAGTTTATAAATATATCTTTTATTTTATAATAATCTTATAGACGCATTTTTATTAATGTGTCTATAAGTGTTGATAAAATTAACTCTTAGATAATAATTCTATATTCTAATTTGGAAATTTTTTATGTTATGGATGTTTTTCATATTATTAGCGAATTAATTAAATTATTTTTATCAATATCTATTTTATTTGTCTTTATAGCTTTATTTGAATTGTATTATAAATCTAAGGAGTGTCTTAAAAAAGATATTAGTAAAAAATCATTTATAAGAATAATTTCATTTTTTGTATTTTTCTTCTTATTATTTTATTTAGTTAATTTTTATATAACTTCATATATTTAATTTGGAGTTTGTTATGATTGATCTTATGTTTAATATTAAAAATACATTACTTGCAACAAATATATTTGTAGTTTTAAGTATGTTTTATTCTAAATTAAAATTTCCTACTTGGAGGCAGTCTATAAAATTAGGGTCAATTATAATTATTATATATTTTATAATATATTTTGGACTTTATTATTTAATGAAATAATTTGTAGTGGTTATTATTTATGTGGAAAGATTTTAGTAGTTTTATTGTAAATATGTTATTTTCAATAATAAGTGTAATTACAGCTATATTTTATTTAAATTTGTTTTTTAAGTCTAAAGATTATAGTAAAAAAGAAAACAAAGTAATGTTATTAAAGTTATTTTTTATACTTATATCTTCAACTTCTTTTTGTATATTTGTTTTTATTGTGATTTATAGATATAATTTACTTGATAATGTATTAAATTATATAAAATAGTCTGTTTTAATTATAATCTATATTATTGTATTATAAAAAAGTAATTTTCTATTATTAAAAAACTTAGTTAGGCTTATTTCTCAATTTTGGCTAACGAGAAAAAGAGCAAAATAAAGCTTCATATCCTCTCTTTCAATAAACAAAAATGATGCTTTTATCATTCATTGCATGTGTGATTAATCCTAAAATTTCCATTTTAAGCTTATAGTAAGGCGCTATTTGAATCTGTTCTTTAAAGTATTCTATTGATGAATGATAAAAATATAAAATATTATAAGAATGAATGCTCTAATTTAACAGAAAAGACTGCTTATTGAACACGCGATTTGTACATATTAATGTTACTTAAACTTTTCTCTTTAAAATATGCGTTTGAGTTCACTTTCGTGATTGATATCTTTCACGATAAAAAGACATATGCATTAGTCGAGTTATCCATAAATTTTGCGCACAAAATTTGAAGATATACGATAACGTAATCTTACGGTTATTGTGGATTTTATTTTTATGAACTGAAAAGGCATAGTGATGAATATTACAAATATTTGCAAAAAAATGCTTTTATTGGGCATTATTTCATTGTTTTGTGGTTTACAATTTTTTTGATCATTTTATCTTACAAGTAAAGGAGTATGTATTCATTTCTCTTGATCTATTTATCTCAAAGGGTGGAGTTACAGTAATGTCAAAAAAAGTCATGATCGTGGAAGACAACGAACTGAATATGAAGTTATTCCGTGATCTTGTGGAAGCGAGTGGCTATCAAACTGTTGAGACGCGTAACGGTCTTATGGCATTAGATTTGGCGCGTTCATCCATGCCCTCTCTTATTCTTGTAGATATTCAGTTGCCTGAAGTATCAGGGATAGATGTGATTAAGCAATTAAAAGAGGATGAGGAGTTGAGATCTATTCCCGTTGTTGCTGTAACAGCTTTTGCGATGAAAGGGGATGAAGAACGAATTCGTGCCAGTGGATGTGAGGAATATATGTCAAAGCCCATTTCCGTTCCGCATTTTATCTCAATGGTAAAGAATTTTTTAGACTGAAACTTTGTTAAATGATGATGGAACAAATACTGAAAAGTTTTTGAGATCACTGCAGGCATATTGCCAATATTTCTATGAGCCAGCGGTTCGCTATGTCTGAATGATTAAAGGACGGATTCTGAAAATTAAAATCAAAGTTTTGAAGCTTTTTAGATCGATTTCTTAATACTGATCTAATAAAAAATGGCTATTTTATCTTTCTGTTTTTTTCCGACAGATATAAATTTTCCGCTATATTTGCCTCAAAAGTAGCATTGATAAACGGACCAACTCTCGTGTCATAAAAATTCTGCTTTAACAAACAAAAAAGCCCCGCTGAAAACGGGGCTCTATACATTGCACAAAAATGAAAATTAGCGCTTTGAGAATTGGAAAGAACGACGTGCTTTCGCTTTACCGTATTTTTTACGTTCAACAACACGGCTATCACGTGTAAGAAAGCCCCCCTTTTTCAGAATTGTACGAAGCTCTGGTTCGTAATAGGTTAAAGCTTTGGAAATACCATGACGCACCGCACCAGCTTGTCCGGAAAGACCGCCACCTGCAACGGTTGCAACAATATCAAATTGACTATCCCTATTTGTTGCAACAATTGGCTGACGAAGAATCATTCTCAGAACAGGACGCGCAAAATACTGGTCAAATTCTTTATTATTAATGGTGATTTTTCCAGAACCAGGTTTGATCCATACGCGAGCAACAGCGTCTTTACGTTTTCCTGTTGCATAGGCACGTCCCTGTGCATCAAGTTTTTGCACATGGATGGGAGCGACATTTTCATGAGCTTCTACAGTATTTGTTACTGTGCTAAGCTCGGCAAGAGAATTAATTTCAGCCATAATCAAGCAATCCTTTTGTTTTTGCGATTTAAAGCACCAACGTCAAGAGCTTCGGGCTGCTGTGCTGCATGCGGGTGTTGGCTCCCAGCATAAACACGAAGATTCTTCAATTGACGACGACCAAGAGGCCCACGAGGAATCATACGCTCTACAGCTTTTTCAACAACGCGCTCAGGAAAACGACCTTCAAGAATCTGACGCGCTGTACGCTCCTTAATTCCACCAATATAACCGGTATGCCAATAATATTTTTTATCTGTATATTTTTTTCCGGTAAGAGATATTTTGTCTGCATTGATCACAATAACATTGTCACCATCATCAACATGTGGAGTAAATGTAGCTTTATGTTTACCACGTAAGCGGTTAGCAACAAATGTGGCAAGACGACCTAAAACAAGGTTTTCTGCGTCAATAAGAACCCATTTTTTCACCACTTCAGTTGGCTTTTGTGAAAAAGTTGCCATAGAAGTATCCTTTATTAAAGCCCTTGTAATACGAGGGCAATTTTCATTGTTTGCGTTGAAAATTGTTAGCACAGCGAAATATCTAACGCGTATTGTCTGCTCTGATATAATGTCTTTTGATTTACGTCAAGAGAAAATAAAAACTTTATAAAACAGCACTTTATTAATGAGGTATTATGATACCGTATATAGAAAAGTGCTTATGTATATTTTATTGAGAGTGAATGTGGCAAAAGACTATTTTATCTTTCAAGCGTGATTGTATTTTATTTACCTTCATTATAGAATACGCAACAATGCAGCGGTCCCGTTATTTTCTCAATGTTGAATCTTCTGCTTGTGGGCAGGCTTGGTTGGATGCTCTTGATATTCAAGGGATCAATAATGCACGCGCTATTTCTCAAAAATTCGGCTTTCCAGATCAATTAGCCCGTGTTCTCTCGGCAAGAGATGTCGATGAATCTGAAGCTGTTGCCTTTATCAATCCAACATTGCGCACGCTCATGCCTGATCCAGAAAGTTTTGTTGATATGCAATGCGCTGCAGAGCGCATCGTAAAGGCTATTCTCAATCAAGAAAAGGTTGCAGTTTTTGGTGATTATGATGTGGATGGTGCTTGTTCATCGGCACTCATAGCACGCTTTCTTCGTGCTTTGGCCATCGAAGTCAAAATTTATATTCCTGATCGCATTGTTGAAGGTTATGGCCCCAACGAACAAGCAATGAGAATGTTAGTAAAAAAAGGCGCGCATTTGATTATCACAGTGGATTGTGGAGCGAACAGTTCAGATGCAGTCAAAGCAGCAAGGCTTGCAGGCGCTGATGTTGTTGTTTTAGATCATCATCAAATGTCAGAAATTCATCAAGAAGCTGTTGCACTTGTCAATCCTAATCGTCCTGATGATATTTCTGAACAAGGGCATTTATGTGCCGCTGGCGTTGTTTTTGTTACCTTAGCATGGGTTCATCATTTGTTGCGCAAGAAGAAGTTTGCAGGAAAACTTCCTGATCTTCTCAGTATGCTTGATCTTGTTGCTTTGGCAACCATATGTGATGTCGTTCCGTTACAAGGTGTTAATCGTGCTTTTGTGATGAAAGGGCTTCAAGTTGCTCGTTCTATGCATAATCCTGGCATAGCAGCTTTAACAAAGGTTGCGCGTATAGGTGAACCGCTTAATAGTTTTCATTTAGGTTTTTTGTTAGGTCCTAGAATTAATGCGGGAGGGCGTATTGGTGATCAAGCTTTGGGGGCCCGTTTGCTCAGCTGTGAGGATCAAGATGAAGCGGACAAAATAGCAGCGCAATTAAATCAACTTAACCAAGAACGTCAAGAAATGGAGAGCATTCAATTGGCGCAGGCAGAATCCTATATTGCTTCTCTTTATCAAGAACCAGAAACACCGCTGTCGCTTGTGATTTCTCATCAAGAATGGCATCCGGGAATCATTGGTATTCTTGCATCGCGTTTGAAAGAGCGTTTTTTTTGTCCTGTTTTTGCTATTGCATTGAAAGAAGATGGAAGTGGTGTAGGATCAGGCCGCTCAATTAGCGGAATAGATTTAGGAGCACTTGTTCGTGAAGCTGTTACACTCAATTTATTAGCAAAAGGAGGGGGGCATAGTATGGCAGCAGGGATTACAATCCAATCAGCAAAAATTGAAAGCTTTCGAGAGTGGCTGGAAGAAAAAGTCTCTTTAATGGTTTCACAATTGCGCGCTAAAAAGTCACTCCATATAGATGGTTGTCTTTCTGCGTCTGGTGCGAATAAAGAACTTTTTGATATGATTGAAAAGGCTGGCCCCTTTGGTTCAGGAAATACGACACCTGTTTTTGTGCTTCCCTCTCATCGGTTAACGAATTTATGTGAGGTTGGTAAAGGGCATTTTCGCCTTGTTATGTCTAATATTGAAGGGAAAAAATTGCAAGGAATAGCTTTTCATGCTGTGGGAACAGCACTTGGGGATTTTCTGGCTAAAAATGTTGGTGAAATGATCCATTTGGCTGGTAATCTGAGTTTGAATTATTGGAATGGAACAATTACTCCACAGCTGCGTGTGATTGACGCTGCTGCAGTGGTTTAAGAGCGCTCTTTAAAAAAATTAAATATCGAGGTTGGCAGCAAAAGTAGAGTTTTCTTGTATAAAACGGAAGCGCGCTTCCGGTTTTGTTCCCATAAGACATTCTACGGTATTTTTAGTTTCTTGCATTTCCATTGCATCAATAGAAACGCGAAGCAATGTACGTTTTTGGGGATGCATCGTCGTTTCTTTGAGCTGTTCAGCACGCATTTCACCAAGCCCTTTAAAACGTCCAATTTCAATTTTAGCTTTTCCCGTGAATTCGGTTTTTAATAATTCATCCTTATGGGTGTCATCGCGTGCATAAGCAACTTTTCCCCCTTGCGATATTCTATAAAGGGGGGGAACTGCAAGGTATAAATGTCCCTGACGAATAAGATCGGGCATCTCTTGAAAGAAAAAGGTAATCAGGAGTGAGGCAATATGAGCACCATCAACATCTGCATCCGTCATAATGATAATACGTTCATATCTAAGATCTTTTTCACGATATTGAGAGCGGGTTCCACATCCAAGTGCAAGGACAAGATCGCAAATCGTTTGGCTTGAGTGCATTTTTTCGTGCGCTGCACTGGCGACATTGAGGATTTTCCCACGAAGAGGTAAAATCGCTTGATTTGCTCTATTTCGTGCTTGTTTAGCAGAACCACCTGCAGAATCGCCTTCAACAATGAATAATTCAGCACCAGTAGCATGGTTTTGGCTACAATCTGCGAGTTTGCCAGGTAGACGTAATTTACGTACAGCCGTTTTTCGATTTATTTCTCTGTCTTGGCGTCGTTTAACGCGTTCTTCAGCACGTTCAATCACCCAATCAAGAAGTTTTGTTGATTCCTGCGGAGAATTTGTCAGCCAATGATCAAAAGGATCGCGTATTGCATTCTCAACGATACGCTGCGCTTCAATTGTTGCTAATCGGTCTTTGGTTTGTCCAACAAACTCAGGATTTTTAATGAAAACTGAAAGTATTGCAGCTGTTGAAATCATAATATCATCTGATGTAATGATAGAGGCACGCTTATTTCCGATTAACTCCGCATAAGATTTTAATCCGCGCAAAAGAGCTTGACGCAGTCCTGTTTCGTGCGTTCCCCCTTCTTCAGTGGGAATAGTATTGCAATAAGATTGTACATGAGCATCACCGCCATGCCAAGCGATAGCCCATTCAACACAGCCATGACCATTATCCTGTTTTGTTTTGCCAGAAAAAATCTCTGACGTTACTCGGTATTCATCTTTCAGAGATGAGAGTAAATAGTCTTTGAGACCATCAGGGAAATGAAAAACAGCTTTTTCAGGAATATTTTTTGTCCCTTCGAGTATGAAAGGATCGCAACTCCAGCGAATTTTCACACCGCCAAAAAGATAGGCCTTGGAGCGCGCCATTTGATAAATTTTTTCTGGATCAAAAGCTGCTTTTTCACCAAAAATTTTGCTATCAGGATGAAAACGAACGCGTGTGCCACGACGATTATAAACATCTCCCAAATCTTCTAATCCAGATTGAGGAATACCGCGTGAGAAACGTTGTCGATAAAGTTTTCGCTCTCGTGCTACTTCGACTTCCATATCATCAGAAAGAGCATTAACAACAGAAATTCCCACTCCATGGAGTCCACCAGAAGTTTGATAAGCCTTTCCATCAAATTTTCCACCTGAATGGAGTTGTGTCATAATGACTTCAAGAGTAGATTTGTCAGGCATTTGAGGATGATTTTCAACAGGAATGCCACGTCCATTATCCGTAACGCTCACATAACCGTCTCTATCTAATGATACATCAATTAAGTCTGCATAACCAGCAACAGCTTCATCCATAGCATTGTCAATAATTTCCGCAAACAAATGATGAAGTGCTTTACTATCTGTCCCGCCAATATACATTCCAGGGCGTAAACGCACGGGCTCCAAGCCTTCCAGTACGCGAATAGAGAAAGCAGTATAGCTATCTTCTTTTGTATCTTTGGTATTTTTTTTAAAAGCCACAGTTTCTGCATTCACTGAAGATTGCAGATTTTTTTCTTTTGTATTTATCCGAGAATGAGCATTATTTAAAATACTAAAAAGATCTTTGCTATTATCGCTCATGGCGTTTGATTATCCACCTCATAAAATATAATCTTCATAAAAATAAATTTTATGCCTGTTTTTTATTTAAAAATCAATGCAGTTAGGAAACATCAATTGTTGGACCAAAAATTTGTTCAAATGCTTGTTTGAGAGCAATATCAATATCATGCATTGTTACAGGAACATTTAAGTCAAAAAAGCTGGTTATACCATAATTTGAGATTCCACAGGGGACAATCCCTGAATAATGCGCTAAATTAGGATTAACATTAATGGAGACCCCATGGAAGCTCACCCATTTGCGCACGCGAATGCCAATAGCTGCAATTTTATCTTCCGCAGAAAGATTGTTTTGTGTTGAGGTGAAATTATGTTGTTTAACCCAAACACCAACGCGATCTTCGCGACGCTCCCCTTTAATATTAAATTGGGCAAGCATTTGTATGATCCATTCTTCTAATGCACTAATAAAAGCACGGATATCTTGTTTTCGGCGTTTCAGATCAAGCATAATATAAGCAATACGCTGTCCTGGACCGTGATATGTAAATTCACCACCTCTACCTGCTTCATAAACAGGAAACAAATGAGGTGCTAAAAGATCTTTTTTATCGGCACTTGTACCAGCTGTATAAAGGGAGGGATGTTCAAGAAGCCAAACTTGCTCAGATGCATTTTTTACAAGAATATTTTCTACACGCTCTTGCATATAACCCAGTGCTTCAGGATATTCGACCAAGTTAGAACTTATTTTCCATTCAACTGGTGGATTTCCAGAGATTGCTTTAAACTGATGTGATAAGTGATCACGATCAATATGTTTTGTTTCAAATGTCATGAGCGATATTTATGTTGGTGTTGGAATATATTTTATAATTTAAGTAACAGAATTATAGATTAAGATGTAAAATAGTTTATTAAAAGTAAGAGAGTACGCTCAAAAATTCTATCTTAGGAAAATTTACTACGCATGAAAATGTACATTTATTTTACCATCTTCCTGTCGCACCACCACCACCAGATGATCCACCACCACCTCTAAATCCTCCTCCTCCTGAATTATTTCCAAAAATTCTACCAGAACGTCTGCTGTGAGCATTGAAATTTAAAAACCAAGGTGTGAAAACAATTCCCATCCAAAGATATTTTTGTGGTCCTACTTTTTTTCCAAAAATCATTGCAAGAATAGGAAGAAAAAAGACGATAAAAAATATTAAAAATATGATTGTACTCGCTATCATTTCTTCTTTTTCAGCTTGTTTCCGTTGTGCTTCAACAATTTTAGCTTTTTCCCTCATTCGCAAAGAAAAATCAGAATCACTTTCTGTAATGACATTGATAATTGCATGAATTGCTTCGATAATTCCTTTTTGATAATTTCCTTCACGAAAATGAGGAAGAGCAAAGGTGTTAATAATAACTGTAGAAAGAGCATCTGTTAGGACTCCTTCCAAACCATAGCCCACTTCAATACGCATTTCGCGTTTATTTGGTGCAATAACAAGTAATACACCATTATTGATCTGTTTTTGACCTAATCCCCATCTACGAAAAAGAGAATTACTGTATGTTTCTATATCTACTCCTGAAAGGGTAGGGAGAGTTACAATGACAATTTGATCTCCAGTTTTTTCTTCAAGCTCAGCTAGTTTTTTTGTTAAATCTTGCTTTATTGTATTATCAAGCAAATGAGCCACATCGTTAACATAGCCCGTTAAGGGAGGAAATTGGCTTTGGGCGTAAGAGACGTTTCCCAATGCAATGACCAAACATAGAGCGCTCAAAACAGCCCATAAACATGGAAGAACATTGCATTGTATAGAATATCGAAACGCTTTCATTAATTGAAATTGACCTTCGGTGTTTGTTGGCTGTTTGTATCGATGGTAAAAGTAGGCATAGGTTTAGCATCACGAAACCATAATTTGGCCCAAATCATGGTTGGCATTGTTTTGAGAGCAGTATTATACACACGTACGGTTTCAATATAATCACGGCGTGCGACAGAAATACGATTTTCAGTTCCTTCTAATTGTGATTGAAGAGCAAGAAAATTCTGATTTGCTTTAAGATCAGGGTAATTCTCAACAACAGCCATAAGGCGTGAAAGTGCAGTTGATAAATTTGCTTGATTGTTAAGATATTGCTGCATTATTTCTGGATTATTCAACATATCAGCATTAATATTTACTTGCGTTGCTTTGGCACGTGCTTCAATGACATTTGTAAAAACAGCTTGTTCATGGGCCGCATAGGCTTTGACAGTTTCCACGAGATTAGGAATAAGATCTGCACGGCGTTGATATTGATTGAGCACTTCACTCCATGCAGCTTTTGCTTTTTCCTCATTTGTTGGTATCGTATTAAATCCACAACCACTTAGAAATGGTACGAACAGTGTCAAAAAAATAGCGACTGAAAATCGCCTTAATATTTTAGTTATAGGACAAGTCAGTATAATTGAAACAGTTTGTACATTTAACATAAAGATACCTCCATAGCTATTTTAATGTAATATATAGGATTTATATTTTCTATGAAAAGTATTTTTAATTTTGTAAAAATACATTTTATGAAAAAAATTGATAATTATGTAATTTTTTATTTTATTATTATTATTGTAGGTTATTTTTTTCACTTTTTTTGTTTAGAGATCACTTATTTATTATTGCTAGAGGTGGATATAAATCCTGTGGTATGATGACGCTGTTTAAAGTTTTAATTATATGAGACTATTCTGCTATATAAAGTTCTCCGCAAACTTTTTTGTCTGATAGTACCGGACTTATGATGTTTAAGCAGTTATTATTGTCTTTTCATTAATTCTGGAGAAAACTGGTAACAGAATTTAACTATAACATTTTATTAATCGTCTGCAAAAAGAGATAGCGTTCGCAAAATGCGGTCTCAAACTTTATTTTAATTTATCAAGATTCGAAGGAATTCATGAGGTCAACTCATAGTTTAGTTATACAGAGAAAATAAGGAAGAATAGTGATAATATAAGTTCCGGTGGACGACAGAATATCGATATTAAGGGCGATAAACAGACAAAACCATAGGAAAATTTCTCTGTTAATTGTGCAACTTATTATTGAGAGATGAAGTCATCCAAAAAAAATGAAAAAAGCAAACAGAGATAAGACTGTTCCTGTCGCTATATTAATATAGCCTTTTATTTTTTGCTTTTTTAAAATGGTACTAGCAAATGATATAAAAACTGTCATCAAAGTAAACCATGCAAATATGTTGAAGGAATGTATTGTTACAAGTTCAAATCCTTTTTTAATGCCACCACCGGAAGATAAGAATTTTGGGAAGGCCGCTATATAGAATATTGATACCTTGGGATTTAATATTTGTATTATAAAACCATCCGTTGCATTATCGATTATAAGGGCTATATTTGGTCCGAGTGAGATGAGTAAAAAATGAGACTATGAAAAAAGGTTAATATTTAGTGTTGCATGTGACCTTTATTTCTAAAATGAATCTATCTTCAAGATATAATTCTATTTCACCAAATGGAGAAAATTTGCCTACTTCTTGCCGAGTATCTGTATATCTCTACTCTTTAACTGTTAAGAATGATATATTATTTTTCCGAAGCTAAAAATCATATCTCTAGTATTGCTAAGTTGCCTAGTTTTACCATTCAGATTCATTTCAAAAGCTATTGGGTCGTTTATTTTTTTGATAAAAATTTAGTATTTTAAAGACATTCTTTATCTTCTATAAATAATAACATATATGTTGTATTTAAACATTATAGAATGTTATGTTACATTTATGAACAGTCGAGAATTAACAAGATATCTTACAAAACATGGTTGCTGTTTTACCTCAGGGAAAGGTGGGCAATTTAATCGTAAGACTTCGTTCTAAAAAGACAGTGTTGCCCATGCCATGGTACTCGAAAAGAGTTAGGAACAGGGTGAGTAACAGAATTCTCAAAGATCTTGATAAAGTGAGCCTGAAGATAGAGATGTAAATGAAATATGCACTTAAATTTATCAAAGATGACAATAATACTGTTCTTGTTGTTTCCAAAGACTTTCAGGAATTTATTACCTATGGTAACGACGAAAAAGAGGCTTTGGAACATGCTAAAAATGCCCTTTTAACAGTTATTATGGGGCGTTTCCAAGATCGAGAAGTTGTCACTTTTGGAGCTCGTGATGCTGCCTATCCTTTTGTCCAAGTATCTTTATTGGTCACTTTGAAGATCGCAATACACAATGCTATGGTCGAAAAAAATTTACGTAAGGCAGATCTTATGCGTCTTTTAAAACTGCACCCAATACAAATTGATCGATTATTAGACCTAAATCATGAAACAAAATTAGAGGCTTTAGAATCCACTCTCCATATTCTCGGAAAAGCAGTTACAATTGGTATTAACGATGCTGCTTAAAATTTATTTATTTATAAATATTGAGCAATTATTATAGGAGGGAAAGGAAATGACAGGAGCAGAAGTATTGGATGCCATGTATGTGATATCAATGATAGTTATATCCCTCTTAACTATAGCATTTTGTTTACCTGCTGCTTTTTGATTTTCATTAATATATAGCTAAATATTAAGCTCATGGCGGGCTGCTGTTGCCAAAAAAGCAGATCTTGTTAAACCTCTCTCTTGTGCACAATTATCAATTGCACGTAACAGTCCTCGTTCAATTGATATATTGGTACGTATGACTTCCGCATCATTTTCAATAAAAGGAACTTGTATTAAAAAGGCTCCTTATGACAAAGCTTTTTTAACAGCTTTCTGTTGTATCACTTCTTCAAATTTTAAAGGAGCAGGCACTGTATCCATATCTTCACAATAAAGTTGTAAGGCTTCGGTAGCATTTATGATAAGATTTTCTTCTTCATCAGCAGCAGAGAATAAACCTTCAAAATCAGGAAACTGAACACCAAAAGCAGAATCTTCATCTTTATGAACAAGAGCAAAAAATCTTTTCATTCTTCTTCTCCTTTTTTTAACCAGCCTGCTTGTACTGCAATAAAACGCGCTGTACCAATTGGAAGATTCTTCTTACGATGTGGAATAATAATAATCTGACCATCTTTTTTAAATTTATGGTGAAAACCCTTTACTCTAAAAAGTTTAAAGCCATCGCATTTTAATTTTGCAATTATCTTTCGGCTGTTTCGTTCCATGCTCCAATTTCAGAATGTGTATATATTTACACACTATTACTTTTTCTTATTGAGTAAGTTAATAATTTTAATAATCAAAATATTTCTGGAGAATATTAAATAACATAAAAAATGGAAAGGTAATGAGATGATATTTAATGATGGCGATGATATATAATGATCCATGAGTGTGCACAGCTTTTTAGTGTATCCACACCAACGATTCGCAATTGGGGGCTCAAGGTGTATTTCCAAAGCCATACAAGCTAGAAAGAGTAATGAGGTGGAGAAAAAAGAGATTCTAGCCTTTACTCCAAATAGCAACAAATTAAGCAAAACTGTATAAACTACAAGAGGTGAACTGAAAGGTGGTCTGAAGACAGACAATTAAATAGAAAACTATATATTTCAATGTGCTAAAAACAAAATTGGTGCCAAAAGAACAGACAGAACACAAATAAAATCAATACTTTACTGTAATAGTAAGGGAATAGTTGAATCTTGATTCTATGATGTTTTTTTTCTTCTATCCCTAACTTTTTTGGAGCTTTTTATAGCTTCAAGAGCTAATCTTTTACAATCTGCGCTCTTTGTATAAAGAGATGCCATTGGGTCTTTTGTCCAGCCAAAAATTGCTTTGAGTTGTGAGACTATTGCACCAGATTTAGCTGCATGTGTTGCTGCTAATTTTCGCAACCCATGGGCTGATTTTTTAATTCCAGCCTCGTTACAAGCGTCTCTAAATGCATTTCCAAAGCTTTCTTTGATAAATTTTTGATTAATTTTACTACAGATGAATGTTTCATCTCCAATAGGACCAGTTTCAAGCGTTTTGGCTAATTCTGGTAAAATAGGAAGAAAAACATCTGTTTGGAATTTACTTTTCTCTGTTTTGAGATGAATGATATTATCTTTTACATCTTTCCAGCCAATGCGAACGGCATCACCACGACGTAAGCCCGTATATAAAAGGACATCAATCCATACGTGTTCATGCGTACCATGATGCCATTTGTGATAATATTTCTCAACATCTTCTTCTGTCCAAGCAGGAAAGCCTTCTTTGTTTTTGAGAGAAGGTCTCTTAACAGCTACTGTTGGATTATTTTCTAAAAGATCTTGTTCAATTGCCCAATAAAACAACCCATTAAGCGCTTTCAGAAAATTTTGAGCAGCTGATAGTGTTTCTTTACGCCGTTCCACGCCGGCAATGATATGCTTCTTATCAATTGTTTGGCATGGAATGTTTCCTATGGTATCACATACCTTCATAAGGATCAGTTCTCTTTGTCTTTTCGTGGCTTTAGCAAGGCTGTAGCAATTGAGACTATTAAAATATTGTTTAAGCAGCCATGCAAATGATCCTTCAATCAGTTTGCTGGTTTTAGGTTTTGGAGGGATTATGCCTTGTAACTCAGCAAGCGCGTTTTTATAGTTATCAATAAACTCTTGCGTTCCATAGGTTCCATGTACTCTACGACGTGATCCATGACCAATGCGTACATACCATATAATTTTACTATGCCGTATAATTTCTTTAACAAGATGAGGAGAGCGTGGTTTTGGCATAGAAATTTCACATTTTAGAGAGCAAAGCTTCGTAATATTCATTCGTGGACAAATCTAAGAGTTTGTCTGGATGATTCACTGAATTTGGTATTGGGATATCGGATTTAAGATAGATAAGCAGTTCACCAGTGGGCTTTATTTCTATGAGTTCGCATCCCTGCTTTTTTGCTTCTCTTAAAGCGCGTGCAATGGCTGGTTGCGTTATGGTAGCTGGACGAGGCGCCATATCTTTTCTCCTTACATTGAGGCACAGTTCACCTGTGTCGTGAATCACGAATTGATTGAAAATTGTTATGAAAGGGTGGGGGTGCTAAGAGGCATATGATGAAGAAAAGAAGCGCCCCCATAATGTCAAGCGGCTTTTGTAGAGATTCTTTGTATTTCTTGTTCTATTTCTGCTAAAAAGACTTCGACAGCTTGATTAATCTCTTCAATTTGCTTTTCATCACGATTGATACGTTTGATTTTCATGCACAAGTGAGATGAAACGCCCGTAAAACGCGGGTCATAACTGATAAAATCACACCATTTATGTCCCGTACAAGCCATGTGGAATTGCATTTTTGCGATATATTCAGGCTTGATATTGTCATCTATAAAGAAGCGTAAATGGTTTGGTGATTGTGGGCATTTAATCTCCACTAAACCGTCTTCACCAACAAAGCCATCAGGACTAGCACCAGCCATTTCTATTGTGGGATGTTGGATAAATCCACATTTTATGACTTCAGCGTCATAAATGAATGCATATTCTTTTAGTGCGTCCTCTTCATGTTCAATGCCCCATTGCATAGCAGGTGTCGTATAAGATTGGCTTATTTCCTCTGTTAATCGCTCTGTGATGAGTTTGATTTTGTAATCTTCATATTTGCTTGTGGGCAATCCTTTAGCTGTTTTACTGAGTATGTTGTAAATGTTTGAAGCGGTGACTTTGCCTAATCGTGCTTGAAACCATTCTGTTGTTCTTTGTTCCATTTCACACCACCGTTTCTTGCTGTTTTGGTGCATATTCAATATCTTGGATATGAATATATTCGTGATTTTGCGTAGGTGCGTCTATTTGTTCTTGTGCTGGGAGAGATTGTGGTTTCAAGATCTTTGGTCTTCCTTGCAGAACATTCAAAACCTTTTGTGCTGTTTTATCAGACATATCATCAAGCTTTTCGACGTTTGCATAATTAAGGATCTTTACTTCTTCTGCTCCAGTTTGTTCGATTAATTCTCTAATTTGTTGGAGCGTGTCATAAGAAATTAACTTATCTTGTGTGTTACGATTAGCTTCATTGATACGTGCTGCTTCGTCTTCTTCATAAATACCAGAAAACCCGAAAGCATAGCGTGCGCATTGTATAGTGGCCTTATGACGTAGCATGCGCGCTGGGTATTTTTGCCAAGTGTCACTTTTTTGTTTGCATTCGTTTAAATATTCGCTGACCTCGATAGGGTTTTTAATGCCTTTAAGACGAATAGCGCATTTAATGGCAATGATATTACCATCTTTATCGAGTTGATCTTGAAAAGTCATACCATCAAAGTTCGGATTAGACTTAATAATCTTAATCCATCCATCAATAGAGATAACGGGTATGATAGCGCCGCCTTTTTTCGAGAGCGCATAGATTTCTTTAGTGAGAGGATTAAGACCATAATTATTTGCAACAGAGACAAAAGCAGCAAATTCTTCATCAGAGATTTTTTCGGCATTTTGATTGCCAATACAAGTTTTTATGATAGTTTTTTGAAATTCATGATCAGAAAAACCATATTTTTTGGCCATGGTTGTTAACGGTGCATTATTCATCTTGATTTCCTCACATTTGCACCTAACTCACCCGTGGTGTGAATCACGCTTGTGTTCAAAGTTAATACCTTTTGAAAAGAGGGAAAATCTTTGAAATCTAAAGCGTTAGGGGCTTGCATGATAAAAACCTCAAAGCCTAGGCTATAAACACGCGCAGCTAGGGTGAAACTTGCTTTACGACCCCCATCATCTGCTGGTTTCTGATCTGTTTTACAGCCATTGGCTTGTAAAAAGGTTCTATGAATGGCAAAGGAGCCAGCTTCCTTAACAAGAGCAACCAACGCCGGCAGTGTCATTTCTAATGGGTGATGGCATTTATCGTGAAAACGTAAATCAGCAGGCAATTCACACGTAATACCCCGCTTGCGTAAATAGGTTTCTGCTAGCGTATCTTTTATCGGTTGGCTTTGTTGCCAAATTGCTTTTGCTCTTTCTGCTTTCTGTTTTGCTCGTTTGAGATCAGCACAAAACTGTTTTGAGAAAGAAAGCGTGTAATCATAAATTTTATCAACAAAGGCTTGTTTCCCAAGCAAGCTAATTCTTCTAAGCGCTTGTATGATCTCTCTAAAAGAGCAGCCCGCATAACAAGTGAGTAAGAGACGCCCATCATGTCCATTGGCAAGGGATAAGTTAGGCAATTGATCATCATGGGCTGAACAACGAGCACTTCCATAATGCCCATGTCAAACCCCACGCAAGGCACGTGTAATACCCTGAGAATTTTTCATAAAACATATTATTGTCCTGTTACTTGTGTCACAGAACGGATTTTGCTATTCATTATTTGAGTGAAAATGGAAAGCCTTGTCCGTCCTTACGTGACAAGGTTTTCTTTTATGCGACATCGTTATAACGTTGCTGTTTAGCTTGCTCTATAGCATTGATCAGATCCGATTGTAACCAACGGGACAAAAAACCAAATTTCAAAGGCTTTGGTAAAGATCCATTTGTTACATGACGCTGGAATGTTAAAACACTCATATGAAGCAATTTTGCACATTCACGGGCTTGTTTTAAAGAAACATCTCGCAACGCTTCCAAGCCCATTTCACGACGGCGCCCGTGAATGGTATATCGATAAATCCATTGAGCACCGCCATCTTTACGCTTATGGAGCAAACCGGCACCATCACACTATTTGCCAGCCCCCAATGTTGCGACAGCCCTTGCATTAAGACGATTCATAAGAAACATTTTTAGTTCTTTCTTATACAAATTTGATCCACACACTCATCCCACTTGTTATGTGCAAGCGAGTGGTTTTGATTGATTCAACATAAACAGGTTTGAAATGAGAGAAACTTGCGTTATTCGGGTCTCTCATTCAATATGAATAACGCTAAATTATCATTATAAATCAATATGATTGTATCTTTAATAAGAAATAAAAGTTTGTATTTTGGTGTCGAGTAGAACCTCTTTTAAAGGTAATTTCACCGCAAGTAGTATTTCACAAAATTACAATTAAAACAGAAAAATAATTGAAAAATTTTCCTTCTGAGAAGCTGATTTACGCAACAACTATTCTTTATTTCAGCCCAAAAAACCTTTTTAAAATTATTTGATAAAGCAAAGCATTGCATATTTCTTATTGCAATTGAAGTGAAATAGCCATTGAAATCAGGAATAATACTTTTTGAATGAACTTAATAATTAAAATGGAAATTAGCTGAGCACAAGAGTTTTTCGATTTATACCAGTATAGGCCAATTTGTTTTCCAAACTGAATATTGTGTAATACAGTTAAATTGACTTTACAATTATAAAGTTGTAAAATCGCAGATTTTTTACAAAATACTAATTGTCTTGAATATAAATAAGGTACATAATAACAATATGCGGAGGATATTATGTCATATAAAAAACCGCAGGTGATTAGCACTGTGAATAGTGCAACTTTAACTTGTTATAAACCATTGGTGCGAGATAGAAAAAAATAAAAAAGCAGGATAAGGGCGCAGCAGCGCTCTTATTCATTGTATTATTAAGAAACAATTTAGGAGGGGAAATGTTTCGTATTAATCTCGACGAGAATAGCATAACTAGATTAAATGATTTTCAGACTATTGTGCTTAACGATTCAGCTATAATTTTAATTGATTCAGTTTTTTACAGAATCAGAAAATTGAAACTGTTGCGGCAAAGCTTAATGTAGAGATAGAGATTTTAGCATCAGATTTTTCAATCTTGTTAAGAGAACTAGAAAAGAATGGTTTTCTTTTAAAGAAGGAGAACTTGATTAGTGCGTCAGATTCAATTTTTGATCTTAAAAAATTATGGGTACCTGTAACACCTATTATACATATTATCCAGAATTGCAATAGCCCTTGTACCATGTGCGATTGCTGGAAGATTAAGGAAAAAAATTGGCATACTCCAGAAAGTTTAATACCCTTATTTAGAATGTTTAAAGAAAAAGGAGCTGCCTCAGTAATGCTTTCTGGGGGAGAACCTTTAATGCATCCGAAGCTTAAAGATATTTTATTAACGTTGAATGAACTAGGTCTGCCTGTTGAATTAAATACCAATGGCATCTTATTGCATAAAAATTTATGGATTTTACAGTATGACATAAAAGAAATTGTTATTTCTATGGATTCGACTAGTGTCCAAGGATATTATGATATACGGGGGGCGAATAAATTTGATCGCGTGTGGAAAAACATTGAAACAGTTAAGAATCTTCAACCTCTGCAAAGTATAGGAATAAGAGCGACAGTTACAAAAGAGATTCTAGAAAATATTATTAATTTTATCGATTTTTGTATAAGCAAAGATGTTAATTATATCGGATTCAGCCCGCTCGATACGTCGTCATTTAGTTTTTCTAGAAAAAATAATACAGAGGATCGATCTAAAGCTTTGAGAAACAAAACTCTTCCGCCAAACGCCTCACTTTTTCATTTGAGAGATGAATTATCAAGGAAAGAATCTCCCCTCCAGATTTATATAGATAAAAAGTTCCAAGAAAGGAAAATCTCATGGACGTCACAAAATTTTGTAAATTGTATTAATTATTACTTAGGCGAAAATTCTACGTACGTTTCGTCGCCGTTAATGTGTTTATTTCCATTTTCATCCTTGGTGTTGGACTATAATGGAGATTTAAAAAATTGCTTTTATTCAGAAGCTTTTGGGAATCTACAAAATTATGAGGCAATAGATTGGTCTGCCCAAAGCGTTTTAAAATCTTTGAAAGAATCTGGCGCATGTAGCGGATGTCGTGGGAAGGTATTTTGTGGATAAGGTTAAGCAATTTAAGATTTATAGTGTTAGCAAGTCTACTGCTCTAGTGGTTGCTGTTTTACCACTTTTTTTGTCGGAAAAATTGCATTTGTCGCAAGCGGATATTGTTTTAATCGGTAGTTATTTTTTATTGCTTCCTTTGGTCTTAGAAGTCCCCTTGGGTTTATTATCAGATGTTTATGGAAGTAAGCGCGTTATTTATACTGGGCTGTTTTTCTTTCTTTGCGGTTTTTTAGCTCTTTTTATCAATTATGCATATTTTGCTTACGCCACTTATTTGTTGTGTATTACATTAGCAGCTGCTTGTTTCTCAGGTGCGGAAGATAGTTTACTCTTTTCTATAGTACCAAAGCATCGCACACTGTTTTCCGTTAAGTCCGAAGTGGCTGCTGTTACCTATAGTGTGACAACGGTACTTATTTTTTTAGGGGGAATACTTTATTATGTGCATCCTGCATTGCCTGTGATTTTTCAAGTCCTTTCATTAATTTTTGCTATTTTTATGTTTTCAAAACTGACGAAGGGATTAGATAGTTTTCATATCAACGCTCATCCGAGTATTTTCACAGTTATGTGCGCCAGCCGTAAAGAAGTCAAAAATCCTTATCGCTTCACTCTTATTTTTTTAAGTGCAGTTTCGGCTTTTGCTATTTTGGTTAATAATCGAACTGTTTCTATCGCATTTTCTGATTTTTTGCCATTTCAACCTGCTATTTTGGTTTCGATTATTTTTATCATTGGGAATTTTTTTTCAGCAAGTTCCAATATATTGTTTCAGAAGTATTTTTCAAAGTTTCAAAATCCTATTTTTCCCGTCGTAATGATTGGTTGTATGGTAACCATTGCTTTTTTTCTCATGTCATTTCAAGTCATTGCGGCTCTTATATTAGGATTTTTACTGCTATGTGTTTTTAAATCTGCTTATCGATCTTATCTGTCGTCTCTTCTTATAAGTTCACTGATTGATCCCAAAGCTATCGCGACTGTTTTATCATTTACAGCCATTATTACAGCTGTTGTATCCTTTGCATTCAGTTTTTTATACGGTCATGTTTTTTCAACATTCTGGCAAGCTAATTTGTGGTTGGCAGTGATTATGGCTGTGATTTTTGGGGTGTCTGCTTTAATTATTTTTGTCAGAAAACAAGAAATCATTTGGTTACAGCCTGAAAATGCACAATCGTCAAAACAACATTTCTTGAAACGCAAGCATCAAGAGTTTTGCTATGGGCAAATTTATCCGGAAGCATCGTGCATTAATGAAAACATCAAGGATGGCTCTTTTCGACAAAGTCTCTATCCTGCACCAAATTTGATAACACTTTGCGATGAAGTAGTCGAATGGGAGTTTATCCGGGGTACTGTATTGAGCCAAATGGATTTGCTACATCAAAAGGCGATTATTGATCAAATCAATAAGATCTTTCAAGATCGATTAAGCAAGAATATAATCTTATCACATGGAGATTTACATCCTGATAATATCATTGTTACTCCTGATAGTTCTTTTGTGGTAGTGGATTGGGATTTATGTCAAGAAGCCAGTCCGGAATTGGATATCTTAACATTTTTTACCAGTCCAAGATTATCTCTCAATTTAGAAGAACGGGTAGACTATATTTCTCATTTGCTGTCTATATCAAAGGATGAAGCTTTCCCAATGATAAAAGCGTTTGTAGCTAAAAAAATTTCTGATCTTTGTCTATACCAAAATATTTTCATGAAACAATTAGTATTGGATTATATGAACTTGAATGAGAAATTTCATGGGCGATAATATTGTAATTTGTAATGAAAATTGCAGTGCGGGATGCAATCATTGTCCGTATTCGATGGAATGTATGGTGAGAGATGACGGGTTTCCTGAATCTTTATATACAATAAATGACATAAAATCTGATTTTATTATTCTTTCTGGTGGAGAGCCTTTTGAGCTCGATTATGATTTACTTCATGAATATACTTGTATGTGTCTCATTTGTAAAAAATATTTTCGGATTGCAACAGGGGGGCACATCTATATTCAACCATATTTGAAGCTATTAAAGAGCAATCCATTCTTTTTAGGGATACAAATAGGCACAGATGTTATTTCAGAGATAAGAAATCTAGACAGTAAAAAATATAAACAAAAGTGGGTGCGTAACATAGAATGTATGAAAAAAAATAGCGTACCATATAGTGTGACGATTACTTTATCGGAGAGATTCGATTTGGCAGAAGTGTTAGCTCTAATATGTATCGCTACTCCCGAGTTCATTTTAGTTAATTTTGAAAATAGAAAAAAGTACGAGAATACATTTCAGTTAAATATGATACGGGATTTTTTTTCTGACTGTGAGATAAAATATGGATATACGCATCAGAGTTTACACCAATAAATATAAACTATCAGATTCTTTTCACAGTTCTTCTGGTGTGTTAGTTGAAAAAACAGAACTGATAATTTTATTTACTGTTCGGGATAAAGTTATTTCGCCCTTTGCTATGGAGTTGCCATTGTCACCTAGTCACGGAGAAATGCCGGACGATTTTATAAAATCTGTAAATGAAAGATCAATAAATAAAAGTAAACACTTTTCAAATTCTTTAAGCTATTTCTTTGGGTTGGAAGATTTTTTTAAAAAAGTTGAAATGGCTAAAATTATTAATTCTGGATTAATAAAATCTATTAAAACGATAGGAATAGGTGAAATTATTGATGATGAGATACGTAATTATGATTTGATAAAATTGAAATCATCAAATCAGTATTTGGATGATACAATTGCAATTGTTAATGAAAACAATAAAATTTATTATTGATTTCAATACAAGTATTAATTTTGAGCAGTGGAATTATTTTATTGATAGGATAGATAAGAATAATTTGTTTGGAATAGAACAGCCTGTGAAATTTCCTTCAAAAATTCCAGATTTGGGTTTCTTAAATATCGCTGATGAGACATTCGTGAAATGTGGTTATGAAAAAATTCACGAATATGGCTATAATGCTTTTGTCTATAAGCCATTTGCAAGTAATATTAAAGAATTATATAAGTGTTTTGAGAATAAAGATAACTACGTTGGTATGGTTGGAAGTAATGTTTCTGGCCCTTTAGATTGTAGTTTTTGTAACATCATAAATCATTATATGCCTACCAAATTAGCAGGAAATCGCGCAAGTAATTTTGAAGCGCATCCGTTAAATAATAAAACTGAGGATTTAATGAGAATTCGAGAAAAAAAGATATATCTCTCTGATGAATTGTTTATTTATCTTGATAAATTTTGCCGAAAGGTATCGGATTTGTATTTTAATATGAATAAATTAAAAGAAATTGCTACAAATATATAATATTTCCCACTCTGAAGCAGCTATGTTTCGTGAATAGATATAGAACATACCGATGGAAGAACGATATGGCGCTTATCTCATGTATCGGAATCTCATATACTAAAAGTGTCAAAGATGGTGGCAAAATTGGCTTTGATCTTTTTGATATTAGCAGTAATTTAAGCAGCAACTTGCCTTTTTTATTCAAGATTTTTGATGAGAAAGAATTATAGGTATTTCAGCTTGATGTAACTCAAAATAAGTGAACGGTATTTTTAAGCTTGATGTTTGGTAAAAGAACTAGACGAGGGAGAGGATGGAGTAGAGGATGAAAGCCATAGAGTTTATGTAAGCCAAAACGTTCCGCTTGATTTAGAGGGAGATTCTGTAGAAAAGCGTTACCAATATGAATTACAGGAAAGTGAATACGCGCTGCTGTTTAGACTTGGCTTTAGCATTGAAGAAGTCGAGCAATTGATCAGAGAGAATAAAGAGTGAAGAGCTTATAGAATCATCTAAAAACCACGTTATTGAGCCCCGCTTATGTGGGGCTTTTTTTATGGAGGATCAGATGAGAAAGATACCCACAGAAGGTTTAGAGCTTATCAAGCAATGGGAAGGCTTGCGTTTAGAGGCATATAGAGATGTAGCATGTATCTGGACGATTGGTTATGGCCATACAAGTAATGCTGGTCAACCGCTTGTCAAAAAAGGCATATGTATCACCAAAGAGCAAGCAGAAGACATTCTTTGTGAAGACTTAAAGCAATTTGAGAAGACGGTAGAGGAAACGGTGACGGTTCCGTTAACGGATTGCCAATTCGCGGCATTGGTATCGTTTTGTTATAACGTAGGAACGAAAGCCTTTTGTAAGTCAACGTTGTTGAAGAAGCTTAATCAAGGGGATTATGAAGCTGTTCCTAGTGAATTACAGAAATGGAATAAGGTAGGTGGTAAGCGTTTTGTGGGATTATT
>NZ_HE997451.1:127802-258161 GCF_000312525.1 Bartonella florencae
TATGTTGCAAAATTTTATTCCCTCACCTCTTAGAACATAAATAAAATCAGTAAGTTATAGGATAAGTAAAAGAATATGGTGCCCCCAGAGAGACTCGAACTCCCGACCCCCTGATTACAAATCAGGTGCTCTACCAACTGAGCTATAAGGGCACAACCACGTATGAGGTAGCACAAACTCACAAAAAGGAAAATAGAAAATTATCAGTTTTGTGCATATTTTAAAAAACTTTTACTACAAATTATAAAATAATCAGTTACTTTATTTTTTACCATAGTTTACAATGATGTTGGATGTTATTATTCACGTATAATGCCATATAGAAGCGCTGGTGAGCGTTCGTATTTTGTTATCGGATCACGATCTCAACAGGTTGATTGCTTAGAAAGGTATTTTTCTAGCCAGTGAATATTATAATTACCGTCTGCAACATCTTGATTGTTAATGAGATCACGAAAGAGGGGCAATGTGGTTTTTATCCCATCAACCACAAATTCATCTAAAGCACGCCGTAAACGCATCATGCATTCCAAGCGGGTACGTCCATGAACAATCAGTTTTCCAATCATGCTATCATAATAGGGAGGAATTCTATAGCCTGAATAAGCACCTGAATCAACACGGATTCCTAAACCTCCCGGTGTATGAAAATGTGTAATAGTTCCCGGTGATGGTGTAAAGGTAAGAGGATCTTCCGCATTAATACGACATTCAATAGCATGACCAAAGAAGCAGATATCTTCTTGTGCAACTGAAAGTTTATTTCCTGATGCAATATGAATTTGTTCATGAACTAAATCTATGCCTGTAATTGCTTCAGTTATAGGGTGTTCTACTTGTAAACGTGTATTCATCTCAATAAAATAGAATTCACCATTTTCATAAAGAAACTCAACGGTACCCGCACCACGATATCCAAGTTGCGCACAGGCACTTGCGACAATATTACCAATTTTTTTTCGTTCAGTTTCATTGAGTGCAGGTGATGTCGCTTCTTCCCATATTTTCTGATGACGCCGTTGAAGTGAACAATCGCGTTCTCCTAAATGAATAGCATTTCCAGCGCCATCGCCTATAACTTGAATCTCAATATGACGGGGCTTTTCCAAATATTTTTCGATATAAACTGCATCATCCCCAAAAGCTGCTTTTGCTTCTGAACGAGTCGTTTTGAGAGCTATAGCGAACTCTTGTTCAGAATGAACAACTTTCATACCGCGTCCACCGCCACCAGCAGAAGCCTTAATAATAACTGGATAACCAATATCATGAGCAATGCGTAAAGCATCTGCTTCTTCACTGACCGCGCCATCTGAACCAGGAACTACAGGGATTCCAAGTTTTTTAGCAGTTTTCTTCGCTTCGATTTTATCGCCCATAATTCGAATATGTGTCGCCGTTGGACCTATGAAGGTAATATTGTGAGCTTCTAAAACATCTGCAAACTTGGCATTCTCAGAAAGAAAACCGTAGCCAGGATGAACAGCATCAGCTCCTGTAATCTCACATGCAGCAATAATTTGATGAATACTTAAATAAGAATCGCGTGCAGGGGGAGGACCAATACAGACACTTTCGTCAGCAAGACGAACATGCATTGCATCAGCATCAGCAGTGGAATGAACTGCTACTGTTTTTATACCTAGTTCTTTACAGGCTCGCAGAACGCGAAGAGCAATTTCTCCCCGATTAGCGATGAGGATTTTTTGAATCATAGCTGCTCCTCGTCTTATTCGATAACAATAAGCGGTTCACCAAACTCAACGGGTTGGCCATCTTTAACAAGAATATTACTCACCTTGCCTGAGCGTGGTGATGGAATTTGATTCATTGTTTTCATTGCTTCAATGATGAGTAAAGTTTGTCCTTCCACAACATTTTGCCCTAATTCTATAAAAGGCTGTGCACCTGGCGAAGGTGCAAGATAAGCCGTCCCAACCATTGGAGATGTTATTGCGTTTTTTGATTTGTTTTCTTGTATAGAAGTTACCGTTGTTGGGGCAGGGGAAGAAGATACGGCAACAGTAGGAGAAATGGGGGTATAAATTGTTTGTTCAGGAGTAACTGAGGTATTTTGACGTGACACACAAATACGAAGTTCACCCTGTTCAATTTCAATATTCGTTAAATTTGTATCATTTAAAATTTCAGCAAGGTCACGGATAATTTTCGTATCAATTGCGGTATGTTTTGCCGCATCTATCTTTTTTGTTGTCATTTTATTTCCAACTCCTTGATCAATGAAAACCGCCATTATTTATTTAATTTTTATGACTGAATATTTCTAGATTGCGGATGACCCTTTGAGAACTTTTTTAGAATTATTTTGCAATTTAAAAGCAATACCTACTAGGTGGGTTTGCATTTATAAGCTTATTGTTAAAAAAGAGAAAGCATAAAATTATTTCATTGATGATATTCTTCATAAAATTAACGCAGTAAAAAAACAGTTTCACTCTATCGCTTCTATAGAAGCTTTTAGCACATCCTGTTCTATGGCTCCTATGAATACTTTATTATCAATGATATAAGAAGGCGTTCCTGTAATGTTGAGTTGCGAAGCAATTTGAATATTTTCTTTAAAGAAATTTTTGATATTAGGGTCCTTTATTGCATTGCGTAGGGCTTTTTCATCTGCTCCCAATGAAACTGCTATTTTTATCGCTATAGCTTCATTTACACGACTTTTATTCGTTAAAAGCGCTTTATAAAACTGAGGATATTTTTCTGGAAATTGTTTCCGAAAAGCATAAGCAACAGTGTGTGCCGCTATAGAATCAGGTCCTAAAATTGGTAAATCCTTGATAATAACTCGCAGATCTGGGTATTCTTTTATTAAGTTTTCTATGTATGGATAGGAGAGCTTACAATATCTACAATTGTAATCAAAAAAATCAACAAGCACTCTTTTGCCATTCGGATTTCCTAAAGTAGCATCATGAGGAGAGTAAAAAATTTCTTTTTTCAGTAACTTAATGGCTGAAGCCTGTTTTTGAGTGTTTTGCTCATTTCTTTTTTCCAGTTTTTCTTGCAGAGCAAGTTGCATCTCAATTATAATTTCTGGATTCTTAAGTAAATAATCTCTTACAATTTTTTGAATATCATTTTCATTAAGAGGGGAGGTAATCTTTTCTTTAAGTTCAGATAAAAAAGTAGGATCTTTTAGAAGTAGTGTTTTAAGGTCTTTGGGGGCTGCTTTCTCGTTTGCTGTTGCGTTTGATAAAGAAGATGAAAAGATCAAAACACTCAGCATAATTATCACTGAAAACTTTGTAACGAGAGTTATTTTTGAATGTTTAGGCTGATGGATCATTGATATGGATTCATATTTCATTGTTATTTTACGTGAATTATACGGAAAGTACTACTTATACACAATAAAGAATTTAACACTTATGTAAAGCTAGTGGATTACAAAAAAAATATTATTTTTTAAAGAAAGTTCTATTTGGTGCATATTTGCGATGATTATGTTTCTTTAGAGATAAATTTTTTCTATGTTTATCAACGTTGTTACTATTTATACAATTATTATAGATTTTTTTATGCATGTTGTTATGGGAAAAGGCACATTGATAATCCAATTAAAAACACTTGTATTCACTTTTTACTGTTGCTTTACTGAGTACAGTGAAAAAATTAATTTGAATAATGAAAAGTGAAATTATGAAAACTATAGCGCATTATGATCTGTTTATCATTGGTGGAGGGATAAACGGGTGTGGGTTGGCAAGAGATGCAGCTGGACGCGGGTTTAAAGTGGGATTAGCGGAGATGAATGATCTTGCATCAGGAACATCAAGTGCCTCGACAAAGCTTATTCACGGAGGACTTCGTTATCTTGAGCACTATGAGTTTAGATTGGTTCGTGAAGCATTAAAAGAACGTGAGGTCATTTGGCATATGGCTCCCCATATCGTACGTCCTTTGCGTTTTCTTCTTCCTTATCGTAAAGAGTTACGTCCTGCTTGGATGTTACGTTTTGGACTTTTCATTTATGATTATTTGGGCAACTGGAATCAAAAACTGTGGCGCAGTAAAACAGTGAATTTTTCAAAAAAATTTCCCTCTATACTTAAGGAAAAATATTGTAAAGGTTTTGAATATTCTGATGCAAGGGTAGATGATGCACGTTTGGTAATTGCTAATGCTCGTGATGCAGAAAAGTATGGTGCTGATATAAAAGTACGGACAGAAGTTCTCTCTTTAAAAAGAGAAGAAAAAAAATGGTTTATAAGTCTTCGAAATAAATTAAGCGGTAAAGAATATTCTGTCACGGCTTCTTATGTCGCGAATATGACGGGGCCTTGGATTAATCATGTTCTAACAAATGTATTAGACTATAAAGAGAACTCCCCTGTACGACTTGTCAGGGGATCTCATATTCTGGTTCCCAAGCTTTATACCCATGATCGTGCTTATATTTTTCAAAATGGTGATGGGCGTATTCTCTTTTCTATTCCGTATCAAGAAAAGTTTACATTGCTTGGAACCACAGATTGTGACTATCAGGGCGATCCTGCCAATGTTCATATTACAGATGCTGAGATTAATTATATCTGTACAGCAGCAAGTGAATATTTCATACAACCGATCTTGCCTGAGAATATTGTTTGGACTTATTCTGGAATTCGCCCGCTTTATAATGATGGAGCTTCAAAAGCACAAGAAATTACACGAGATTACGTTCTAAAAGAAATGGGCACAGAAGATGTGCCACAGATTCTTAATCTTTATGGTGGAAAAATTACCACTTATCGCAAGTTAGCAGAAGATGCCATGAAATTTGTTGAAAAAGCACTTGGAAAAAAGGGGGCACCATGGACAGAAAATTCAACACTTCCTGGGGGTGATTTTCCATATAATGGGTTAGATGTAATTGAAAGTAAAATTGCTCTTTTGATTCCAGATCTAGATGCTTTTACATATCGCAGACTTGCACGGTCTTATGGTTCAGAAGCTCTGATAATATTTGCAAAGGCTAAAGCAGATAAAGGAAAAGATTTTGGACATGGACTCTACGAAGTCGAAGTCAAATGGTTAATGGAAAAGGAATGGGCAAAAACATGTGAAGATGTGTTGTGGCGCCGTTCAAAACTTGGGCTTTTATTTAATAAAAAGGAGACTGATGCTCTTTCTGCCTATATGCAAAATCAAACATAAATCAAACACGCTTTATAATAATATCAATTCATTATAAAACAAAGTTTCTCTGCAGTGCTGTAAATATTTTCCTTCGGGGTGGGGATATAGGAAATATTTCTATATGATTTTTCGCCTTTGACATCAGTCAAATATAAAATGTTAAACTTACCTGCAGATTGTACAAAATGAAATGCATAGAGTGATTAGCAGGAAAAAACAACTTGATGAGAGCTAATCTGCTTAGAGAATGTGGCAGGAAGAAGTATTGAGAGATAAGGAGAACAAAGTATCTTAAGTCGCCTTTGTTTTTACAATAATTAAATATTTACGGGAAAAAAACGATAACAATTTGATTCTATTAATATTTTTGCTTATTGTTTATCAGCTTCAAAATATCTTAGAGATTGTGTGAGATAACACAGATATAATTTAAAAAGATCATATGAATGGCAAGAAAAGCTGCTTAAAGAGGTTTTTACAGTTTCTCATCTTATAGCTTTAGTTACATGGATATAATATCTGAAATCATTGTGTTAGAAGCAGTATATTATATTTTCTTATAGTAGAATATGGAGTTTGATAAATTTTAGATCAATTGAGAAAAACAATGAGAGAGAATATGTTTCTACGTTTTTAAGTGTCGGTAAAGGGAAACAATTTTTCTATAGATTAGAAAAAATAGAGACTTTGTATTATGAATGAGAGGTGCTTAATGGAGATGAGAAAGTAATTTTTTTATGATATTATATAGTCCTCCATCATTAACAAAATTTGCAGTGGCACCAATGTTAGGGTGGACAGATCGGCATTGCAGATTTTTGTATCGCCTTTTAACAAAAAAAGCACTTCTTTATACTGAAATGATTGTAGCCGATGCTCTAATTCATGGTGTTCGCGAACAAATTTTAGCTTTGAATCATCAAGAACATCCAATTGCTTTGCAGTTAGGAGGAGCTGATCCTCAAAAATTGGCAGAGGCTGCACGAATTGCTGAAGAATTTGGTTATGACGAAATAAATCTCAATGTTGGCTGCCCATCAAATCGTGTTCAAGCAGGCGTATTTGGTGCTTGTCTGATGTTGCATCCTGATATTGTGGCAAGTGCTGTGGAGGCAATGAAAAAAGTAGTGAGCGTGCCTGTAACTGTGAAATGTCGTGTAGCTGTGGACGAGCAGGATGAAGAACTGGCTTTAGATCTTTTAGCGCGTCAAGTTTGGAATGCTGGATGTGATGCACTTTGGGTACATGCACGCAAAGCATGGTTACAAGGGCTAAGTCCGAAAGAAAATCGCAATATTCCTCCCTTAAATTATGAAAGAGTTTATAAGTTAAAACATAAATATCCTCATAAATTCATTGGAATAAATGGTGGAATTAAATCTATTTTTGAGATCAAAGAGCATTTAACCTTGTGTGATGCTACCATGGTTGGGCGACAAGTTTATCATGATCCAACTTTGTTAAAATATGTCGATTTTGAAATATATGGTGAAAAACAAAATGATCTGAGTGATGATGCTCTTATTGAAGTTATGTGTGATTATGCTGATCGACATATCGCATTAGGAGGGCGGCTTTCTCATGTGACACGTCACATGATTGGCTTATTTCACGGTCGCAATGGGGCTCGTCGATGGCGGCAAATATTGTCAAATGATGCAACAAAAAATGATGCGGGCATTCATGTTTTGAAAGAAGCTTTTTCTGCCATCATTTAACAAAAGTTTACAGATTCATCTATGTTGAATCTTAGATTCTCTAAAATTATGATTCTTTACAAAGATTTAAAAAACTTAGATCGCAAATTTTGGCAGCTTATTATCTTTGTTAAAAGGATACACCATGTTAAACAATATGCTCATCACATGTTATTCAATAATGAAAAAACCTTAAGATTATGGTTTAAAAACATAAAATAACATATTGATAATATTTTATAATAAGCAAATTATCTAGAATAACCATTTTGTTAGAAAATTAAACTGCAAAACAATTTAGCAAATAATATTTCATATTTAAAAAAACCAACAAATTATTCATATCCTGTATATATGACGAGATTCTCATGAACCATTATAGATTTGAAAAGGTATCTTCATGACTGTTCATCCATTTGATGATTTTCGTGCTTTACTCACAAATTTACCCACTGCTGATGCATTTTCTATAACTTTGGCCAAAAGGCGGCAAAAAAAATTAACAAAAGCTCAAGGAGCTTTAGGGAAGTTGGGAGATATTGCAGTTTGGTATGCAGGATGGAGAGGGACAGAGAAGCCTATCGTAAAGCGGCCTTTAGTTGCTATTTTTTCTGGTAATCATGGCGTTACAGAGGAAAATATTACACCATTTCCGCAATCTATGACACAAAAGATGGTGGAAAATTTTGCAGCTGGTGGCGCTGCTATTAATCAAATTTGCATAGCTTATGATCTTGGATTGAAGATATTTGATTTAGCATTAGAATATCCCACAATGAATATTACCAAAGATGCAGCAATGGACGAGCGTAGTGCAGCTGCTACAATGGCCTTTGGAATGGAATCTATTGCTGGTGGAACAGATCTCTTATGTATAGGTGAAATGGGTATTGGAAATACAACGATAGCTTCAGCTTTGTGTTTAGCGTTATTTGGTGGCGACGTTGAGGAATGGACAGGAAGTGCTATGGGATCGGAGGGAGAATTTTATCAGCGTAAAATAGCAGCGGTCAAAACAGCACTTTCTTTACATAAAGATCATTTTCATGATCCCTTTGAAATAATGCGCCGCCTTGGAGGACGTGAAATTGCTGCTATGGTTGGTGCCATTTTAGCAGCAAGAATGGAAAAAGTGCCGGTTATTTTAGATGGTTTTGTAGCAACGGCAGCTGCTGCAATTCTTTATAAAATGCATCCAAGAGCGCTTGATCATATCCTTGTTGGCCATGTTTCATCTGAGGAAGTACATCGTAAACTTTTAAAAAAGATTGATAAAGAGCCGATTTTAGATTTGAAAATGCGTCTTGGTGAAGGGACAGGAGCAGCTATTGCAGCTGGTATTGTCAAGGCAGCTGTTTTAACACATACACAAATGGCTGTTTTTGAGTAAGAAGACTTAATTGCTTAGAGCGATAATTATATGTTAAAAAGCTTTCAAGAGTTTTATTCGGTCGTTTTATCTTGCAATTTTATGTAATTGAGTGGGAGTTCGGTTGTATATTTAATTTGTTCCATTGCGAAAGAAGATGAAACATCTCGGATATCAATTTTAGTAATTAATTTCTTATAAAAAAGATCATAAGCTTCAATATTGGGAACAACAATACGCAGTAAATAGTCAATATCTCCACTCATTCGATAAAACTCAATGACTTCTCGGAATTCTTGGACAATTTTTGAAAAACGCTTAAACCACTCATGGCTGTGTGTGTTTGTACGAATAGAAACAAAAACAGTAAGGTGAGCATTTACTTTTTCTGGAGAAAGAACAGCAACACGACGCTGAATAACGCCATCTTCCTCAAGTTTTTGAATTCTGCGCCAGCAAGGAGTGGTTGAAAGTCCAACTTTTTTAGCAATATCAGCAACAGAAAGAGTGGCATTTTCTTGTAAAAGATGTAAAATTTTTCGATCAAGACGATCCATATTTTTTCTCAATATTCAGTTTATAAAAATTTACGCACTAAACTGCGTAAGTACACAACAAGCTCATCATTAAACCATGGATTTTTCTGTAACCAAAAACTGTTACGCCATGACGGATGAGGTAAAGGCATGACATTATAACCTCTAGGTTGATGTATGGAAAGAATATTCCTCCAATCTTTGACAGTTGCTGAAACGGTTTTATGTTTTAGTTCTGTAATATGCCACTTTTGCGCATAACTTCCAATAGCAAGCACAAGCTTTATTTGCGGCATCGCTTGAAATATTTTTTCATGCCATATTTCTCGACATTCACGCCTTGGTGGCAAATCAGATTTATTTTTATCATAGCCTGGAAAACAAAATCCCATAGGAACAAGTGCAAAAAGAGATCTATTATAAAATTCTTCTTTCGTAACATTAAGCCAATCACGCAATCTTTCACCAGAACGGTCATTAAAAGGGATAGAAGTTTCATGAACACGCAAGCCTGGTGCTTGCCCTGCGATTGCAATCAAAGCCGTATCGGATAAATAAACTACGGGTTTTGCTTCATGAGGAAGAGGAGGAAGATAAAGTGGTTGTTGACTACAAACACGACAGGAATAAATTTTCTTTTCAAGTTTGATAATTTGGTTATGGCATGGTTGTTTCATTGTCAAAGAAAATTAAAGAATATTTTTATTCTGTTCGAGGATGTGCTTTTCGCCATTCTCTTGGACGTTGGAAATGTGACTGCCACATCCCATTCTTATTCTCTTTTGCTTCTTGCTCTTCTTCAGGATAATCATAATAACTTACAGCCCAGCCATTACGTACAAGCATGGCATTGATATTGCTAATCCGTTTTGTTTTACATGTTGCAAGAATTCGGCGATATTTATCTTTTTTTTGCCAATAACATGTAACAGGCTGATTTGCTATGAGCTCTTCTAAGTATTTTTTTGCTTCAAGTCCACATAGGTAGCGCGCTTCAGTTTTACCACAAAATTGCTGAAGCTCAGGCGCATCAATCCCCATAAGACGAATCATCACAGAAGAAATCACGATTGAGTCACCATCAATAATCGATGCATGACCTTTTATCACTGTTTTAGAAGAAAAATCTTCTTTTAGAGGAATCCTTTGAGTGTATTTAAAGTAAACTGTTATAATGGCAATAGCAATAAAAATACCAAGAGCAATAACCTTTAGATTCAAAATTCTTTGATTTAAATAAAAAGATTTTTTTGTCATGAAATTAAAAGAAATAATACTATAATATGTTTAATTTACTGCAAATTGCTTATAATCTTTGTAAAAAACTTCCAATTCTTCAATACAAACACCGCTCCATTTTCATGGAGAAGTTTCATTATATCCCACATTATTTCCGCTACATATTAAAAGAGCTCAGATACACTATTTTGATAAGATCTATGAGCAGTAATACGGATAGACAATCAAACAACAAACCACTCTATTTTATACAAAGGCATATAACTATAGATAGATCGTATTTCTACTAAAAAAATAAAGAAAACCTTTCAAAAAATAATTCTGAAATGCAAAAATCTATATTTCTCTACATTGTAGAAACTATCGATTAAACGAGGTAACCACTTATTTAATTTTTGTTTCTTTAAATTCAACGTGTTTTTTTACAACTGGATCATATTTAAGTTTGCTCATTTTATCTGTCATTGTACGACTGTTTTTCTTTGTTACATAGAAAAAACCAGTATCTGCAGTTGACAAAAGCTTGATCTTAATGGTTGCTGCCTTAGCCATAATTTAAGTTTCCTATTTGTACTGAAAACAATATTGTTTTGCTACTAAAATTTATCTTTAGTGTAATTAAATTCTGCGGCAACACTAAGGATGTTATAAAAAAAGTCAAGAGCTGATTAATTTTCTCATAAGTTGTACAAACACTAAAATCACATATAAGCCCAAAAAAACAGTTATAGCTATTGAAAAACCAAAGGGTTTGAAGATGTCCATGCTCTGACCAATAAGAGTCGGTCCAATAAGCATACCGATTCCATAACAAAAAATAAAAGCAGAATTAGCATACGCAAGTTCATGTCCTTTAAAACGTGCACCTAGATGTGCGAGCCCGATTGTATAGAGACCCGCAGAAACACCTCCAAGGAGAAAGAAATCAATCATCAAAAACCATTGAAGTTTTGTTATCCACGGTATCATAAGAGTTCCAAAAAAACCTAAGATAGCGCAGCCCATAAGAGGATAACGTCGATCTTTTACATAATCACTTATAATGCTGATAGGGATTAAGAGAAAAATATTCCCCAGTGCGAGTGTTGTCATAAACCCTGCAGCTTCATTTTCATTATAGCCAATGGATAAACTAAAGGGCGTTATAAGTGTTAATGCTCCCATTTGGACAGCACCGTAAACAAAAACTGCCATCATTGAACTTGGGACGCAAAAAAGATAAGGGAAAAAATGCGCATGTTGATTCTTTTTAAATTCTGGACTTAACGTCCAAGCTACAAGAATCGGTATAGAAGCAAGCACGATAAAAATGCCTCCGATAGCAAAAGGTGTAAATCCTTGTGTTCCTACTTTTACTAATAGTGTAGGACCTACTGCAAATCCTAGTCCTAATATAATAGCATAAATGGAAAGTATTAAACCACGCCTTTTCGATGGAGCACAACTGTTGATCCAAAACTCTGACAGAATAAATAGAACTGTCATAGTGAAATGTAATATAAATCTTAAAATGAACCAAATCCATAGGGAGTCAAAAAAATAGAATCCTAAGAAACTCAAATATCCTATGATCATCATGATCAATATTGTTTGAGTAATACCTAAGTATAGAGCAATTCGAGCGGTAAAGATGGCAGCAATAATGGTCGCGATCCCGCCAATTGTTCCGCTATAACCAATAACACTATTTGAAATGCCTTTCTCTGTCATGAGAAGTGAAACAAGTTGTGTTCCCATTCCCAATGCTATTCCAACTGTACCAATAGTTGTAATTGCTGCAATGATTGCACGCAAAGAATTATTGTGAAGATTCAAATTTTTTATCATGAGGATGGCTTAATTTTGCCTTTATTTATTCGTCTTACGCAAAGTTAATTGGAAATAAAAGAAATACAAATTTACCCTTTGTAATTTTTCTTAGCATTAAATATAAAAAATTCTTCCATATTTTTATAAATATTTCTTAAATAATAAACGTGAATTTATATGCTAAATTAAAATAATTGTACATATTAAAATAATATAATGATAGCTACATTAATAGAGATATTTTTACTTTTAATAGCTTGCGATATTATATTAATATTTGGTTTTATGGATTAAAAATAAATATGAAATTTCTTTTATAAGTTTTTAGAGACTTTTAAATAAAAATTATAATAATATTTTTTAGTTTTGGTGAAGATTCTTTCTTCTATAAGAAGCGTATTTTTGTTTTTTTGTTGTAAATTTACTTTTATGGTAGGATTTAGAGGAAAAGGCTATTGGCTGAGGTTCTGTTAAGAGTTCAAAGCATAAAGCGCCAGCAAAAGGCTGTACTGTTATAAGCTTTACCTCTACGATATCGCTCAGTTGATAGCCTTTATGACTGTGCTTTCCAACAAGAGTATGTTGTACTTCATCGAAATGATAATAATCATTTTTAAGTGTTGAAACATGCACAAAACCATCTGTATTGAGTTTATCAAGTGAAATAAAAAGTCCTGCTTTGGTGACGCCAGAAATACGACCTGTAAAAGTACGGCCGATTTTATTGGTTAAATAATGCGCGACAAGCCGATCAACGGTTTCTCTTTCAGCTATCATTGCACGACGCTCATATAGGGAAATTTCTGTAGCAATCTCTGCAAGATTTTGTTCTTGTGTCTGTGTTAGTTTGTCATTTCCTAGTTTTAGAGCTTTAATGAGTGCGCGATGAATAATAAGATCAGCATAACGACGAATTGGTGACGTAAAATGTGTATAGTTGTGCAAATTTAAACCAAAATGGCCAATATTTTGAGGGTGATATTCTGCTTGAGATTGTGTGCGCAAAACAACTTGATTGACCAATTCTTGTTGTTGGCTATTCATAACTTTTGCTAAAATGCTATTAAGACGAGCGGATGTAAGCTCTGCACCTCGAGAAAGAGATATCCCCAAACTTTGAAGAAAATTTCGTAAGACTTCTTGTTTAGCTAGAGAAGGTTTATCATGAATACGATAAATGAAAGGTTGGCGATGTTCTTTTAATGTTTCAGAAGCTGCAATATTGGCTTGTATCATGAATTCTTCAATCAAACGATGGGCGTCTAAGTGTGGCTCACTCACGACATCTTTGATACACCCGTTTTGATCAAGAATAATCTTTTTTTCTGCTATTTCTAATTCTAGAGGTTGTCGACGTTTCCGTGCGATGTTAAGGCATTGATAAGCTTCCCATAATGGTTGCAAAACCCTCTCAGAAAAGGGCGCAGTTTTTTCATTTATATTTCCCTCAATTGCTAATTGCATTTCTTGATAGGAGAGCTTGGCTATTACACGCACCATAACACGATGAAAACTATGTTTTCGTTTATTCCCATTTGCATCAAAAATCATACGAACGGCTAAAGCTGGTCTTTCTTTTCCTTCACGCAGAGAACACAAGTCATTGGAAATGCGTTCTGGCAGCATTGGCACGACACGATCAGGAAAATAAACAGAATTCCCTCGTTTTAATGCTTCTTTATCTAAAGCACTTCCCGTTTTGATATAGAAAGAAACATCTGCAATGGCGACGACAATAATCCAACCACCAAGATTGGCAGGATCTTCATCTTTTGTTGCATAAACGGCATCATCATGATCTTTTGCATCTAGTGGATCAATTGTAACAAGCGGTAATTGGCGCCAGTCTTCACGATTTTCTCTATTGGCAGGTTTTATATGTTTGACTTGCTCAAGAACATCTTCAGGAAAAATATAAGGAATTCCTTTTGAAAGGAGAGCAATCATTGAGAGTGTTTTTTCACTCTCAATATGTCCTAAAACCTTTTTTATTTGTGCACTTTTCAGTCCATAACCGGTATTTTTTTTAATTTCGACTTCAACAAGATCACCCGTTTCGATCTTTATTTTTGAAGATGTCTCGAAAATATCAATAATGAATTCGTTGGTTTTTCGCTCTATAGGGTCAAGATGCCATTGATCATTTTTTAGTTTTCGTACAACACCAAATATGCTCTTTGGTGACACATCAATTTTACGGATGATTCGTCCTGTATAAGGGGAGCTTTGAGATGTTTTATTTCGAAAGATTTTTACAAGAATATGATCTCCAACACCAATGCTTGCTCCTTTTATGCGATGAAAAGAGTGTATTTCAATATTTGGTTTTTGGCCCTCTTCCCACTCAAGAGGTTGCGCAATGAAACTACCATCTTCATCGCGTCCACTAATTTTTACCAAAGCAATGGGTGGTAATTTTCTTTTGTTTATTGCTTTTTTTCGCTGTTTTGATATGAGGTTTTCATTTTTCAACTCACGTAATATGCCCCTTAACCAAATACGAGAATCAACTTTTAAGTTAAAAGCTTTGATGATTTCTCGTTTAGTTGATTGGTCAGGATTTTCATGAATAAAGGAAAGAATTTCCGCCTTGCTAGGTAAGCGTTCCATATTGAATGATTGAAAATATTTTGTTTTTTTTCGCCTTTAGCCAAAGTTTATGTCTCTTTTCTTTTAGAAGGAGCTCGTTTTGTAGTTACTTTTTTACTAGAAGCTTTACCGGTTGCTTTTTTCCCAGATGTTTTAGCCGCTATAAGTTCTAATGCTTCTGAAAGAGTCACACTAATTGGTTCTTTATCTTTTGGCAATGTTGCATTAATTTTGCCCCAATTAACATACGGACCGTAACGTCCATTGCGCACAGTGATAGTTCCTCCATCAGGGTGCTCTCCTAATGTTGCAAGTGCTGCAGAGACTGTTCTGCTGCGTGTTGTTTTATTTTCTTGCTTTTCAGCCAACACTGTAACGGCACGATTGATTCCAATATCAAAAACTTCGTCTGCATGAAGGAGAGGAGCAGATTTACCATCATGCGTAAGGTAGGGACCATAGCGTCCGATGTTTGCTGTAATCATTTTTCCTGTTTCAGGATGCGTACCAATTTCACGGGGCAGGGATAGTAAAGCCAAGGCTTTGTCAAGAGTGATATTTGCTGCTTTCCATTCTTTTGGCAACCCTGCACGTTTGGTTTCTTTTTTTTCACCAAGTTGAATATAGGGACCAAAACGGCCATTGCGAAGAGAGATTTCTTTTCCTGTTTTAGGATCGACACCAAGTATAACAGGCTCATCATTCTGCATGATTTCTTTTTCTTCTCCAGTATCTGTTCCAAGTTGGCGTGTATATTTGCACTCGGGATAATTGGAGCAGCCAACAAATGCACCATAACGCCCTAATTTTAAAGATAATTCACCGTTTGTACAAAGTGGGCAGGACCGGACATCACTTCCATCTTCACGAACAGGAAAAGCGAGAGGCGCTAATGTTACGTTTAAAACGTCAAGGACATTGGTTATACGGAGTTCTTTGATATTGGTAATAGATGCGTTAAACCCATCCCAGAAATCGCGCATGACACCTTTCCAAGAAAGTTTTCCATCTGATATAAGATCTAATTTTTCTTCAAGATCTGCTGTAAAACCATATTCTACATAACGATTAAAGAAATTTTCAAGAAAAGCTGTAACGATACGGCCTTTGGCATCAGGAATAAGCTTTTTTTTATCAATAATAATATATCCACGATCACAGAGCGTAGCCAATGTCGATGCATAAGTTGAAGGACGACCGATTCCTAACTCTTCAAGCTTTTTAATTAAGGAAGCTTCAGAATAACGGGGAGGTGGCTCTGTACTATGTTGTATAGATTCAACTTTTTCTTTTTTTAGCACTTCATCAGTATTTATTTGTGGCAAACGTGTTGTTTCATTTTCCTCACTGTTTTCCTCCTCTCTTTGATCAGTGTAGACAGAAATAAAGCCATCAAAACGAATAACAGAACCTGTAGCACGTAGATTAGCACGATTTTCTCTTTGCTGTGCCTCAATTTCAACGGTTGTGCGTTCAATTTCAGCAGAACACATTTGGCTGGCAATAGCGCGCTTCCATATGAGTTCATAGAGCTTTGCTTGATCGCTGTCGAGAAAATTTCGTACTTGATGGGGAGTGCGTTGAAAATCTGTTGGGCGGATTGCCTCGTGTGCTTCTTGTGCGTTCTTTGCTTTTGTCGAATAAAAACGTGGTTTTTCAGGAATATAATTACTGCCAAAAGATTCATGAATCACTTTTCGTACTGAATCAATGGCTTCAGGTGCTATTTGTACACCATCGGTACGCATATAGGTAATAAGTCCTGTCGTTTCGCCATTAATTTCAACGCCTTCGTAAAGCTTTTGAGCAATTTGCATAGTACGAGAAGCTGAAAATCCTAATTTTGAAGAAGCAGCTTGCTGTAAAGTGGATGTTGTAAACGGAGGAGAAGGATTTCTTTTTGTCGGCTTTGCTTCAACACTGAGTGTATGATATGTTGCTTCCTCCAACATAAGACGAATTTGATCTGCTTGTTCTTGAGATTTAATATCAAGTTTGCCAATCTTCTTTTGATTAAACGTTGTTAATCTTGCTTGGAAGCTATCGTTTCGGATGGTTTTTAATTCTGCTGTCAGAGACCAATAATCTTCTTTGATAAAATGTTCTATTTCTGATTCACGATCACAAATAATACGCAAAGCAACAGATTGAACGCGACCAGCAGACCGTGCACCGGGGAGTTTCCGCCACAAAACAGGTGAGAGTGTAAAACCGACGAGATAATCAAGAGCGCGACGTGCAAGATAGGCATCTACAAGTGATGTATCAATATCACGTGGTTTGTTCATGGCATCAAGTACAGATTTTTTAGTGATGGCATTAAACACTACCCGTTTAATAGGCTTATCCTTTAAAACTTTTTTCTGACGAAGAACATCTAAAATATGCCATGAAATAGCTTCCCCCTCTCGATCAGGGTCGGTTGCTAGGATCAAACTATCGGCTTCTTTAACGGCTTTCGCTATTTCATTTAAACGTTTAGCAGCAGCAGAATCTATATCCCATTTCATAGAAAAATCTTGATCAGGCAGAACGGAACCATCTTTTGCGGGCAAATCACGAACATGTCCAAATGATGCGACCACTTTGTATTGGGAGCCAAGATATTTATTAATTGTTTTTGCTTTTGCTGGAGATTCAACGATAACGATATCCATAATTTTACCCAAATGTTGAAATAAAAAGTCTTTTTATAACTACCTTTCATGCGAATAGCTAATGACAATTGATAAAGAGCACATAAAAAAATATTTGTCATACAAAAAACATTAATTTTGTACAACTTGTGATTGTTATTGTTAAAATACCCCCTATATGGAGTTGCACGATTTATTTTTCCACTGCGAATACAAAAACATATGGCAGAATATTAAAAGAACATCTGTTGAGAAGTAGGAGGGGAAATGCTCAAGGATAGAGGATTATGTTTATAAATCATTTAAAAGTTATCCAATATATTACAGATATGTCAAAACAAATGAATCAAATGGCGCGTCAAGCGCACAGCCCGCTTTTAGCACTACTTTTGGATATGGTCGCCAAAGAAGGGCAAAGCATTATTAATAGCGCTGATGCTCTTGGAGAAGATCAGAATTCGACAATGACACATAACCACCAGAGTGCCGAATAAGCTTTCCAGAAAGCTCAAGCTCGACCAGTAAGAGGTAGAGGTTTGGCAGTGAAACACCTGAATGAGTACTAAGTGTGTCTAAGTCAATTGGCGTTGTGGAAAGAGCGGAAAAAACAGCTGCACGTTCTTTATCGTTTTTAAGAGCAGAAGGTTTATTGTCTTTTTCATTAGATTCATTAACTTGCTTTTTTTCAAATTCTATGGAGGCAGCTTCTCCTTCCTCAAAAAAGTTGAGTTGAGAATTTTGAGGTGGTGGTGTTAATGGTGTAAGCGTTTCTATGATATCAGAAGGATGAGTGGTAAGTTGTGCTCCATCCTTGATGAGATTGTTTGTACCAACGGATCTTGGATCAAGTGGAGAGCCAGGAATGGCGAAGGTTAATCGTCCGATTTCTGCAGCTTGGCGTGCTGTAATTAAAGACCCTGATCGTAGGGCAGCTTCTACCACTAGCAGGCCAAGTGAGAGACCTGCGATAATACGATTTCTTCTTGGGAAATCGATAGCGCGTGGTTTCCAAGCAATGGGCATTTCACTAATAATTGCTCCACCATTGGCAACAATATCTTCGTATAACTTTTTATTTTCAGGAGGATAGATATGGTCAATTCCTCCAGCCATCACCGCAACTGTACCTGTTAATAGGCTTGCTTGATGCACAATGCTATCAATTCCACGAGCAAGCCCAGAAATGGTTGCAAAGCCAGCGTTTCCAAGAAAATGAGCAAATTGAGCAGCAAGTTTTTTGCCAGCCGCTGAAGCATTTCGAGAGCCTACAATTCCAACAGAAGGTTTCTGAAAAACCGAAATATTGCCTTTTATGGCAATAAGAGGTGGTGATGCTTCCATCACTTTAAGAAAGGGAGGATAATCCGGTTCCCCTACACCAATAAACCGAATACCTAACCTTTCAGCTGCTTGCATTTCTTTTTCCGCATCTTCTATCGTTGTTATGCGAATAGATGTAGAAAGTCCCCCTTTTCTACTAAGCTCAGGAAGTGCTGCTAGAGCATTTTCTGCTGTTTTATAATGATCAATGAGATTACGAAAACTTACTGCTCCGATATTTTCACTGCGTAATAACCGCAACCAATTTAGACGTTGACGATCAGTAAGTAGAATTCCTTTATTCATTCCCGTTTTGCATACCAATCTTGCTTTCTTTCCCAGTAAACAATCTAGTGATATTTGTATGATGTTTTATATATACAAATATGCTCATAGCCATCAGCATACAATAAAAATGAGGGTCAGAAAGATAAAAAACAAATATTGAAGTCATCACAACAGCAATAAGTGCAGATAAAGAAGAATAGCGTGTAAGCAAAAAAATTCCCATCCACACAACGACGAAAACAATTGCTGCTGGCCAGTAGAATCCCAAGCAGACTCCAAGATAGGTAGCAACACCTTTACCACCTTTGAATTTCAACCATATGGGAAAAAGATGTCCTAAGAAAACAAAAAAACCTGCGAAAGAAATAATTATATTGTTTTCTACTGGATCACTTAAAAATTTTATAACAAGAACAACAACCGTCCCTTTCAACATATCGCAAAGAAGTGTGAGGGCAGCAACTTTTTTGTTTCCTGTTCGTAGAACATTTGTAGCTCCAATATTTCCAGAACCAATTGTTCTCACATCACCAAGCTTGGCCAATCGCGTAAAAATGAGACCAAATGGAATAGAGCCAATGAGATAGGATAACAGAAAGATAAACCATGGAGTAAACTGAAAAAGCGTTTCTATTTTATTCATCAACAATCTCATGAAGCTTAAAAATTGATTGTCCCTTAAGAAAGGTTTGGAGAACGCGTCCTTGGAAACGTGCATTCTCAAAAGGTGTATTTTTTGAACGCGAATACAATCTATCTTTAGAAACGACCCATGGCTCTTCAAGATCTACCAAAATAAGGTCTGCATGAGCACCTTTTTTGAGTGTTCCCGCATTAAGGTTAAAGAGTTTTGCGGGTGCCGTTGATAAAAGGTCGACTAATCGTAAAAGAGATATGGTTTCATCATGATAAAGACGTAAAGCTGCACTTAGCAAGGTTTCCATACCAACAGCACCTGAAGAGGCTTCATCAAATGGTAAATGTTTTGTATCAGCATGTTGAGGATCATGAGAAGAGACAATAATATCCACTGTCCCATCTTTTATTGCTTCAATCAGTGCTATACGATCTTCCTCTGCACGCAATGGCGGTATGAGGCGGCAAGAAGTACGATATTCACCAATATCATTTTCGTTAAGAGATAAATGGTGAATGGACACACCAGCTGAAATCTTTGCATTTCGCTGTTTGTTTAAGCGAAGTGCATCAACAGAGAGTGCTGTCGATATTTGTGCGGCATGATAGCGTGTTTGTGTTAAAGCTGCTAGTCGTAAATCTCTTTCGAGAGGAATGACTTCTGCTTCACGAGGAATGCCAGAAAGTCCTAGCCAACTGGCGAGCAGCCCTTCATTCATAACACCTTTTTCTGTGAGTTCTTTATCTTGTGTTTCATGCATCAATGGAACATCAAAATCGCGTGCATAAGTCATTGCACGCCGCATAACAGATGAACTTTGAAGTGTTTTTTTTCCTTCACTAAAAGCAACTGCTCCTGCATCTTTTAGTAAGCCAAATTCGGTTATTTCTTGCCCGTTAAAACCTTGAGTTATTGCTGCAACAGGATAGATATTAACCGATGACATTTCTCTTGCTGTACGTGTAATGAATTTAACAAGTGCTACATTATCAATAACTGGGTTTGTGTCTGGCATCATAAGAAAGGAAGTAATGCCACCTGCTGCTGCTGCTTGATTTGCTGTGGCGAGTGTTTCTTGGTGTTCATTTCCTGGTTCCCCAACAAAGACACGAGCATCAACAAGTCCAGGGAGAATTGCTTTGTTTTGTGCATTAATAATTTCTGCCCCCTCAGGAGTTCCTTGATTCAAGGCTTCCTTTCCAGCAGCTGTAATCTGTCCATTTTCAACGATAACAGTGCCAATTTCATCCATTGTGCGTGAAGGATCAATAATACGGGCATTTTGAAAGACAATTGGCTTTATCATTCTTTTTCTCCACTTGGCTGCAGACGTGAAGCCAATAAAGCCTCCATGACAGCCATACGCACAGCAATTCCCATTTCTACTTGTTTATGAATCATACTTTGTGGTCCATCTGCTATGTCAGATGCTATTTCTACACCACGGTTTATTGGGCCAGGATGCAGAATAATGCAATCATTTTTAGCATAAGCCAAATTTTCTTTATGCAAGCCAAAATAATGAAAATATTCACGAATCGATGGAATAAAAGAACCTGTCATACGTTCATGCTGTAAGCGTAGCATCATGACAACATCAGCGCCTTTAAGGCCTTCCTTCATCGTGTTAAAAACCTCAACACTCATATTGGAAATTCCTTTGGGTAAGAGTGTAGAAGGGGCAACAACACGAACGCGGGCGCCTAAAGCATTAAGACTAAGGATATTGGACCGCGCGACACGTGAGTGCAAAATATCTCCACAAATTGCGACCGTTAATCCCTCAATACGACCTTTTGTTCTTTTAATGGTCAGAGCGTCTAAGAGAGCCTGTGTTGGATGTTCATGAGCACCATCGCCTGCATTAATGACACAACAATTAACTTTTTGTGCTAACAAAGCAGCAGCTCCAGCGCTACTATGGCGAACGACAAGTATATCTGGCTTCATTGCATTGAGGGTTGTAGCAGTATCAATCAATGTTTCTCCTTTTTTTACAGATGAATTGCCAATGGCCATATTCATCACATTGGCTCCTAATTGTTTGCCAGCTAATTCAAAAGAAGATTGTGTTCGCGTGGAAGCTTCAAAGAAGAGATTAATTTGAGTTCGTCCATATAAGATCGATTTTGTTTTATCAATTTTTTTAGAAAAAGTAACATTTGTATCGGCGCGATCAAGCAATGTAGAGAGATCCTGTACACTCAAATCTTTAATACCCAAAAGATGTTGGTGGGGGAAAAGTGGAAAAAAAATATTTTGAGTCATAGCATTCTATTTTATCTCTCTTTAAACAGGTTAAACAAGCATTTGTTTGAATATGATAAATGTTTTTTAACTGCAAAAAGACAAATAGTCTATGAATAGTCTATGATTTGAATAATGGAATATACCTATGAATGCTGTATCTGCGCAAACTGCTCGTCGAAAAAATGCATTTCTCAGTGATACGCTGATGTTTCGTATTGCTTCTACTTTGCCTAAATTCTTATTAGCAAGTTTTGAGGAGATAGGAGATTTTGTAGCAAGTCATGAGGCATGGGAGCTTTCCTGTTTGGCGAATCGTTATCGCCCATTCTTACGCTATAATGATGAATGGGGGCAGCAAGCGGAAAAGCTAGAAATACATTCTTCTTATCAGGCTCTTCAACAATATTCTAGACAAGCAGGTTTGGTCACTTCGCTTTGGGAAAATTCGACCTCAGAAAACGGAGTACGCTATCAAGCGCGTGCCATTCGCTTGGCTTTATCTGCTGGTTTGGAAACAGGACATTTGAATGAGGTTATTATAACAAGTGCGGCTATTGCCGTCTTAATTAGTGATGCTGAGCTTTTCAAAAAATGGCAAAATATACTCTTATCACGCCAATATGATTTATCCTCAAAGCCTATTCACAGCAAAAAAGCGGCTTCACTGACCTGTGCTTTTGATGATGTTAAACAAGGAGAAAAATACGCTTTCAATTTTCCTAGTGTTAAGAAAATTTCTTTTGATGAAAAAATGGGGCGAGATCTCTATCGTTTAGATGTTGTAAAAACCAATGTTATTAATCCTATAGTGGATGGATATCTTGTGAGTGCAGAGTTAGATGGCCATTTGAGTTGCTTTTTAGTTCCACGTATACAAGAGAATGGCGCATTAAATGGATCTATTAAAATTCGTCATTTGCTGCGGCGTTCCGGAGAATTTTTAACACCAGAAGGTGTTGTTGATTTTCAAGGGAATTATGGTTGGCTTTTGGGAAATATTGGAGAAGGACCTAAAGTCATTAAAGATATAGAAACGATGATGCGTTTTGATCAATCTGTTGTATCGGCAGGTGTTTTGCGGGCTGCACTTCAATTTGGCATAGATTTTTTTCGACAAAAAAGGTCCGATCAGCCTTTGTCACCGCTAACAGAACGTATTTTTGCAGATATTGCTTTGGATATTGCTGCTGCACAAGCATTGGTTTTGCGTTTAGCACGGGCCTTTGACAATGCTGCAAATGATCGCTCTGAAGCTGCTTTTGCAAGAATTATGACTCCTATTATTGCTTATCACACAAGCCAATTAGTGGTGCCTATTCTTGGTGAAATTATTGCACAACTTGGCATTGAAAGTTTTGTAGAGGACAATCCATTGTCACAAATGTTATGTAATAGCCCTGCACGAATTGTGAGAAATATTTCTGCTAATCAATTAGTAAAGGATGCAATTCTCATTGCTGAAAAAGCACCAGGATTGTTCCATAAATTGTTAGAAAAAATTGCTCTTGATATTGGTCCAGCAGGCCCACGGGCAATTGAGATCATTAAATCTGCTGTAGAAATGGCATCAGCAAATGAGGGAGCTGGAAGATTTTTTATTGAACAAGTGGCATATGCAGCTGCAGCTGCATCATTGCGTTCTACAGATATAGAACATGTTGCAAATGCTTATATGGAAAGCCGTCTTGGTGGGCAATGGAGATCTTCTTACGGAATGCTTATTGCGCGATATAATGCGGGACATTTGCTCAATGTTCTTTATCCATCTATATGATGAAGGCTTCGAATCCTATTGAGAGCACCTTGCAATATGAAAGCAGCTGCAGCCGAATCAATACGGTTTGCTCTTTTAGCACGTGATACGTCCATTTCTAGAAGAGTGCGTTCTGCGGCACTTGTTGATAAGCGTTCATCCCAAAAAATAAATGGAATTTCTGTAAGTGTTTTCATATTGCTTACAAAAGTTCTGGTTGCCTGAGCACGAGGACCACTACTTCCATTCATGTTAAGAGGTAAGCCAATGACAATTGCTCCTACGTTTTCACGATCAAAAATTTTTATAAGTGTATGGGCATCTTCCATAAATTTTTTTCGCTGTAATACAGGACGCGGATTTGCAAAAGTCAACCCCATATCAGAAATTGCAATTCCGATAGTTTTTGTGCCCAAATCTAAACCTGCTATTGTTTGGCTAGGCAAGAGATGTATTATAATTTCATTTATGTTAATAACACTCATGGGATTGATATTTAAGTCTTTTTAGTATTTCCTGTTCATAGTTCTATTTTATTTGCCTTATCAACATTCTTGCGTTTGCAAACGCAGCCTTGTATAGCCAGTAAGTAAATATCAAAAAAGCAGAAAGGCACAGTATGTCTGTTGATCAAGAAACAGTCAAGCGGGTGGCACATTTAGCGCGTATTGCTGTCCATGATGATGAAGTACAACGTATGACAAAAGAACTCAATGTCATTTTAGGTTTTGTTGAACAATTAAATGAAGTCGATGTTGGGAATGTTGAACCCTTAACATCCGTGATACCAATGACTTTACGAATGCGTGAAGATAATATCACAGATGGTGATAAAGCAGCAGATATTGTAGCAAATGCACCTGTTACGGAAGAAAACTTTTTTCTTGTCCCAAAAGTCGTTGAGTAATTTTTAATATTTTAAAAAGCTTGAGAACCAATATGACCGATTTAACAACATTCACAATTGCACAGGCTCGTGATGCTCTCATAAATAAAGAATTCACAGCAACGGAATTGACAGAATCTTATTTAAAAGCAATTGAACTGGCTAATCCAACTTTGAACGCTTATGTAGCAATAACAGCAGAACAAGCAAGAAAAATGGCTGTTGAATCAGAGTGCCGTTTGGCGAAAGGGCAGGGGAGACTTTTAGAAGGAATTCCACTAGGAATTAAGGATCTTTTTGCAACATGTGGTGTTCATACGCAAGCTTGTTCTCATATTCTTGATCATTTTAAACCGCATTATGAATCAACAGTGACCGCTAATTTATGGCAAGATGGAGCCGTTATGTTAGGGAAGCTTAATATGGATGAATTTGCTATGGGTTCCTCCAATGAGACATCATATTATGGCCCAGTTATAAGCCCATGGAGAAAAAAAGGTTCCCATGAAAAGCTTGTGCCGGGTGGTTCTTCAGGTGGTTCTGCAGCTGCTGTTGCAGCAGGTCTTTGTGCTGGTGCAACAGCAACAGATACAGGTGGTTCAATACGCCAACCTGCAGCATTCACTGGGACGGTCGGGATTAAACCAACTTATGGACGTTGTTCACGGTGGGGAACTATAGCTTTTGCCTCATCACTTGATCAAGCAGGGCCCATAGGGCGGGATGTGCGCGATTGTGCTATCTTACTTCAATCCATGGCTTCTTTTGATGAAAAAGATTCTACTTCCGTGAATTTACCGGTTCCAAATTATGAAAGTTACCTTGGTCAATCAATCAAAGGAATGAAAATTGGTATTCCAAAAGAATATCATATGGAAGGAATGTCTCCTGAGATTATTGAGCTTTGGCAAAAGGGCATGAATTGGCTAAAAGAAGCGGGTGCTGAAATACACGATATTTCATTACCCCATACAAAATATGCTTTACCTGCCTATTATATTGTCGCTCCTGCAGAAGCATCTTCTAATTTAGCGCGTTATGATGGTGTCCGTTTTGGTTTACGTATACCAGGAAAAGATGTCATTGAAATGTATGAAAATACCCGTTCAGTGGGTTTTGGTGATGAAGTTAAACGGCGTATTTTGGTTGGTACTTATGTTCTCTCCTCAGGTTATTATGATGCTTATTATCTTAAAGCACAAAAAGTACGAACACTCGTAAAGCGTGATTTTGATCAATGTTTTGCCTCTGGCGTTGATGCTATCCTCACACCTGCAACACCAACACCAGCATTTGGTATTGCTGATGAAAGAATTAAAAATGATGCTGTAGCGATGTATCTCAATGATATTTTTACTGTACCAGTTAATATGGCTGGTTTACCAGGGATCTCTATTCCTGCTGGTCTCTCATCAAATGGCTTACCATTAGGATTACAATTGATTGGTAAGCCTTTTGCTGAAGAAGTTATTTTTCAAATAGCATACATTATAGAACAAGCTGCTGGGACGTTCAGCGCTGAAAAGTGGTGGATATAAACACAAAAAAAATCCACTTAAAAAAAGCATTCCTCTTTATACTAGAGGAATGCTTTTGAGAAGAATAAACTGCTAATTTTTAAACGTTCTGTATTTTTCATCCACCAAGATATGCTTCTTTAACACGTGGATCCGAAAGCATGCTTTTACCTTCACCATGAAATAAAACACGTCCTACCTCTAAAATATAAGCATAATCAGCAATGGAAAGTGCTGCAAATGCATTTTGTTCAATAAGAAGAACAGTTTTTCCCATATCATTAATTTTCCGGATAATCGAAAAAAGTTCCTTTACAAGAAGTGGTGCTAGCCCCAGAGAGGGTTCATCTAATATTATCATATCAGGATTGCTCATAAGCGCACGGCCTACAGCCAGCATTTGTTGTTCCCCACCTGACATTGTACCCCCCAATTGTTTTGCTCTTTCACGCAAGCGCGGGAAAAGCTCAAATATCCATTCAATATCGCGTGCAATTCCAGATTTATCATGACGAATATAAGCACCTAGATGGAGATTCTCTAAAACAGTGAAATGGGGCATAATGCGACGTCCTTCAGGACTAAGTGCAATCCCTAATTGCAAAATTTTTTCTGGTGACTTTTTAATAATTGATTCACCTTTATAGCTAATCTCTCCATAAACAGATTGATTAAGTCCTGTAATAGAGCGCACAATACTGCTTTTTCCTGCTCCATTGGCACCTATCAAAGTGACTATACTTCCTTTTTTTATAGACAGAGAAAGATTTTGGATAGCTTTAATGGCACCATAATGAACGTGAAGATTTTTAATTTTAAGAATATCCATAAACATCTCCGCCAAGATAAGCTTCAATAACTTTAGGGTTGTTACGAATTTCATCTGGTGTGCCATTGGCAATGCAACAACCATGCTCCATTACAATAATATATTGGCAAAGCCCCATAACAACTTTCATATCGTGTTCAATAAGCAGAATTGTAAGATCAAAGTCTTTTTGCACTTTTGCTATGAATTTCCTGAGATCTTCACTTTCCTGTGGATTCATACCAGCAACCGGTTCATCAAGAAGAAGCAATTTTGGCTTTGTTGCTAACGCGCGCGCAATTTCTAAACGTCGTTGCACTCCATAGGGCAGAGACGTTGCTGGTTGATTGGCAAGGTGATCAAGTTTGAGTCTTTCAAGAAGCTCTATTGCATTTTTATAAATTTCTTTTTTTCTTTTACTGCTTTTGGGAAAAACAGAGCTGAAGAAAACCATGGATGTTTTTGCCGAACATGCGCACCCACCATAACATTTTGTAAGACTGTCAGACCTGCAAAAAGACGAATATTTTGAAATGTTCGTGCAATATGGCGTCGACAGATAATATAAGGAGGAGCTCCAGAAAGTTTTTCTTCATCAAGCAGAATGGTTCCACTTGTGGGGGCATAAAAGCCAGAAATCATATTAAAAACTGTTGTTTTTCCAGCGCCATTGGGACCAATTAATCCAGTAATGGTTCCTCGCTTAATTGCCATATTAATATTATTAACAGCAACTAAACCACCAAAACGCATTACAATATCATTGAGTGAAAGGATAGTGTCGTTCATAGCTTTCCCTCAGTATTAGAGAGCTTCTTGCGTGTTAAAAAGTGATAAATTCCATTCCATGAGAATTCACGTTGTCCCAACAAACCTTTTCTCCAAAATAAGATAATAACGAGCAATAAAAGAGAAAAAATAATCATCCGGAGTCCTGGTGTCTCTGGAATATGTATAAAACCTAAGTCAAACGGACTTTCAATAATACGAAGCCATTCAAGCATGACTGTAATAATAATGCTGCCAATAATGCTTCCTGTAATTGAGCCAAGACCACCGGCAACAACAATCATCAAAATATTAAAAGTGAGCAGAAAGTTGAACATTTTGGGATCGATCGTAGAAATAAGAGCAGCCATCAATGCTCCTCCTACACCTGCAAAAAATGCACCGACAGTAAAGGAAAAACTACGGTAAAAAAAAGCATTAATTCCCATGGTTTTTGCAGCAATTTCATCATCACGAATAGCACGCAGTACGTTACCAGTATTGCTTCGCAGTAAGAGAACAATAAAGAGAACTGTAAATGCTAACCAACCATAGTTCCACCATAATGTTGCTTCTTGAGGAATTCCTTTAATTCCCAAAGAGCCATTTGTTAACGAGGTAGCATTTGTAATAACAATACGGATAATTTCTGCAAATCCTAATGTTGCAATTCCAAGATAATCACCACCAAGACGCAATATTGGCAGAGCAACCAATAAACCTACAACTGCAGCACATAAACCACTTACAACAACAGTGAGAAAAAAAGGTAACTGCAAGTGATATAATGGTTCAGCTATAGGTTCAAGAATCCACATCATTTCTTTTTGTTCGGGGGAAAGAAGTAAAATTGCGCAGACATAAGCACCAATAGCCATAAAACCAGCATGTCCGAGAGAAAACATTCCAGTAAAACCATAAATCAAATTAAGCGAAATTGCCAATATCGCATTAATAGCAACAAGATTGATGATACGAAGTGTGTAATCATTAAAATGGTTATCAGCATAAAACAAAAAACCGATAAGAACTAAAATACTGACGCACGATAAAAACGTTGTTGCTGATTTTCCCATTAGATTTTCTCCTGACTTTTTTTACCCATTAAGCCCGTGGGCATTATCAATAAAATCAGAATTAATAAAATAAAAGCGAAGGCATCTCTATAGCCAGATAATGCAGGAAAGAATGCGATAATCATAATTTCAATAAATCCGAGCAATAATCCCCCTAACATTGCTCCTGGAATTGAACCGATACCTCCAATAACAGCGGCAATAAATGCTTTAAGCCCTGGAAGAACGCCCATATAAGGATGAATTTGAGGATAACGCAGTGACCACATAATACCCGCGATAGCGGCAAGTGCTGAGCCTATTCCAAATGTAAATGCAATGACTTTATTGACAGAGACGCCCATCAAACGTGTTGTTTCAATATCATGGGAGATTGCACGCATAGCAAGACCAGGTTTTGTTTTGTGGATAATCCACAGCAGCGAAATAATAAGAATAAACGAAACAATAGGAACAATAAGAGACATGGGAGCAATCCTAATGACTTTGTCTGCTTCTAAATGCCATAAGAATGGTTTTACAAGAAAATCTGGCTGTTTTACACCTTTTGGAACACCGCTAAAGAGTACGGTTGCAAGATTTTCAATAAAAAAGGAAACACCTATTGCGCCGATAAGTGCCGAGATACGCGGAGCATGGCGAAGAGGTTTATAAGCAAATTGATCAACAATAATTCCCACTGCACTTGTAATAAAAATGGAAAAACAAAGAGCTAAAACCCAGATCGGTGTAAAATCTTGTGGGGAAATTTTAAAATAATAAACAAATCCTAACGCAAGAATTAAAAAAATAGCAATCCAATAAATTGAAGGGCGCCTTTTGAAACCTATGAACACCGAATAATAGATGAGAACAGCAAGCAACAAAAGAAGAATTGCCGCCCAAGCAGGCATAAAACTGATGGTGGAAAAGAAAACAAAATATGCTCCCAACATAAAGATGTCGCCGTGAGCAAAATTAATGAGTCTCAATATACCATAGACCATGGTGTAACCAATAGCGATCAGTCCATAAAGAGATCCCAATGCCAGTGCATTAAAAAAATACTGGATGAACATTTCAGTGCTCATCTCTCATCCTTCCACATTTGTTAATTCATATAGGACAAAACAAGAAATTTTTAGACTTTAGTTGAGGAAAAAATCCTCAACTAATTCTTGTATTTTGATTAATAAAACGCTCACTTTAAAAAGCAGGTTTAACTTCCTCTAAATAGACACGTTTTCCATCCTTTATTTCAATTATACCAATAGGAATTTTAGGATTATGATTTTCATCCATAGACATATTGCCAAAAGGCGTTTGAAAATCTTTTAACTGGCTAAGTGCAATGGTAATTTTTTCACGATCAGCACTGCCAGCATTTTCAATAGCTTTCATAAACATCATATAACTCGTGTAACCCAAAACAGAATTGATATTTGGTTCTTTATCAGGATAAGCTGCTCTCCACTCATTTGTGAATTCCTGTGCAGCTGCTGACATATTTGGCATGTCTTCACTGTAGGGAAGGGTCGTATGTAAAAAACCTTCAGCAGCTTTTCCTGCAATTGCAATAGTTTCAGGATTATCCATAGCATCTCCACCCATGATTTTAAACTTTGCACCTAATTCGCGTGCTTGTTTCATGATGATGGCACCTTCAGAAAAATAAGATGGAATAAATAAGACATCAGGTTCTTGTGCTATAATCTGTGTAAGAACTGCTGAAAAATCCTGATCTCCAGAATTATAGTTCAAATTGGAGATAACCTCGCCACCTAATTTTTTGAAGGCACGTGTGAAATAACTAGCAAGGCCAATCGCATAATCGCTCGATATATCCTTAAGGATAGCTGCTTTTTTTGCATGTAAATTTTGGCTCACATAAGTTGCGATGCCTATACCTTGATAGGAATCAATAAAGCAAGTGCGGAAGTAATATTTTTTACCCTGTGTAACAAGTGGACTTGTTGAAGACGTCGCAATACTTGGAGTTTTTGCCTTTTCAGATATTTCTCCACCAGCCAATGAGAGTGAAGAGCCATAACTACCAATGATTCCATTCACCTTTTCACTTGCAGTTAAACGCATAACAGCATTTGCAGCTTCTACTTTATCAGACTTATTATCAATAATAATAAGTTCCACTTTACGCCCTAATATCTCTGGAACTTTTTTATGTGCCAACTCTATACCTCTAATTTCAAGCTGGCCTCCAAATGCATTTTGACCACTTAATGGGAGGTAAACACCAATTTTAATAGGTTCACTCGCATAGACATTTGCTACAAGTGCCATGACAGCTGCGAGCGTAGTAAGGATTCTCTTCAATTGCATTATGCACTTTCCTTAAATTAGTTGTGATTTTTGCACTTTATCTTGAACCTCTTCATCATGCAAGTTACACATTCATGAAAATATCATTGTGTGAAAAACCTGTTATATAATTTCTTGAGTGCTTGCTGTAAGATATTGGAGTATAGGATCAGACATTTTTGTCAATATTTATGTTGATATTAACATTAAGGGATACGACAATATGGGGAAATCTTATCTTGGGGCTTGCGTGTTGAGGCAAGAGCAATGTTTACTTAAAAGCAGAGAATCAATATTCGTAAATTTAGAGCTACAGGATCACGTTTTATTATGACAAGTAAGGATACATTAAGAGATTGTTCCCTAGCTGAGGACAGTATAGGCGCTTGTGGTGAGATTATTGAAATTAGCGGTGTCATTAAGTGGTTTGATGGTAGTAAGGGTTATGGGTTCATTGTCCCTGATTTGCCTCATTTCCCTGATATATTATTGCATGTTACGGTGATGCGTAGGGATGGTTTTCAAACAGCTTTAGAGGGTGCTAAAGTTATCTGTGCTGTGGAAAAAACTGAACGGGGATTAAAGTGTGTTCAAGTGAAATCTATAGATTGTTCTTCAGCAATTCATCCGTCGGAAATTCCAGCCCGTACGCATGTTGTTGTTACTCCGGAAAGTGGTTTAGAACGCGCAATTGTCAAATGGTTTAATCGCGATAAAGGCTTTGGTTTTCTCAGCCGTGGGCAGGGAACAGAAGATATTTTTATTCATATGGAGACGTTGCGCCGTTTTGGTCTAGCGGAGCTTCGTTCTGGTCAAGTTGTTCTTGTGCGTTTTGGTAAGGGAGAAAAGGGCTTGATGACAGCGGAAATTTATCCGGATATAGGGATTCCGTTTGCTACACACTAAATTGCGCTTTTGTAGTCTTGTCGACTCTCTTTTTTAAAAAGAGAGTTTCGCATGGGGGTAAGCAGAAGTAGCTCTAAAGTGACATGACCAGCGGAATCTATCTATAAAGTTGTTAAATCAAATAAAGCAGATAGTCAGTGTTGCCTAATATTGCATTGAAAGTAATAAGAATATCGCTTTTTATATTTCATTTTTAAGTTCTGATGCTTTTTATTTTATACAATAAAATTAAAAATTTTGCTGTAATGGAGATAAAAATGTTAAAGCTTTTTAGACGAGGGATCATTATTATATTAGCACTCTTTTGTATTTTAGAAGTGAGTGTAGCCGTAGCGAAGAAACCTATGGAAATCCCTGTTCATCCTGTTCCTTTAAAAATACAGACAAAGCAAGGTGTAATCTCTTACAGGGTAGAAATTGCTTTTACGCCGTCTCAGGCGGCGGCTGGTTTAATGTACCGTACTAATTTTCCACGTGATCGCGCAATGATTTTTAGAAATCAGGCAAGCAATGATGAGCAGAAAATGTTTATGTGGATGGCGAATACACCTTTACCCTTGGACATGATTTTTTTGAATGCTGAAGGAATTATCGTATCGATTGTTGAAAAAACCTCTCCATTTTCAACAGATGTTATTTCATCGAGAGTACCTGCAACTTTTGTCATTGAAGTTAATGCTGGTGAAGTTTCTGAAAAAAAAATAGAGAAAGGACAGCGTTTTCTTCATCCTGAAATTTGCGGAAAATGCGAAAGTGATACAAAATGACAGCGGAAAATATTCTTTTTTTTGAATATGATGGTTTGCGATTTGCTTATCGAGAAGAGGGGCATGGGACACCTATTTTATTGATTCATGGTTTCGCATCTTCTGCGCGTGTGAATTGGTATGCGACGGGTTGGTTTCGTACTCTTACTGAAGCTGGATATCGTGTTATTGCTCTTGATAACCGCGGACATGGAAATTCAGTAAAAAGTTATGATCCTGACTTTTATACGCCTCAAGCTATGGCTGGTGATGCGGTGAGATTATTGCAGCATTTAGGCTTATCTAAAGCACATGTTATGGGATATTCTATGGGAGCTCGTATTAGCGCATTTATGGCTCTTTTATATCCAACATATGTGCACAGCGTTATTTTTGGTGGCTTAGGTATTGGCATGGTGACAGGAGCAGGAAATTGGCAACCTGTTGCAGAAGCACTTTTGGCGGAAGACATTTCTACTATTAATAATCCACGTGGTTTGATGTTTCGTAAATTTGCAGATCACACGCAAAGCGATAGACGTGCTTTGGCTGCTTGTATTGTGACATCAAAACAAGAGTTAACAGCGTCTGAGATTTACAAAATTAAACAACCAACGCTTGTTGCTGTTGGTTCTCTAGATGAAATTAGCGGTGAAGCAGAGCCATTAGCAGCTTTATTGCCTTGTGGTGAAGCATTGTCGATTCCTGGTCGAGATCATATGCTTGCTGTGGGAGATAAAGTTTATAAAAAGGGCGTTATTGATTTTCTTTCTCGTTATCCTATCATTGAAAATTATTCATAGGTTTGAGAGCTTATAAAAATATTCAATATTTCTCATTTTGAATAAGATGAAAAGCATCTTCAAAAACTTGGTTATTTTGCTGTGAAACTTTATGAAAAGATTTAATAATTAATAAGTTTCATTACTGTATCTTGTATTAGGAATAAAGTTTCTTTCTTATATAAACCGACTATACTACAATGAATAAATTTAAAATAATTCTTTTTTAATTATTGAACATCATTTTTCAGCAAAAAAGAAAACTGTACAAGAGGGGTGTAGCTCTATTCTATAGAACTCTATTTTTTAATAGAAAAAAATATAAGTTTTCAGTCAATTTTTTATCGGAATATGCTTGTAAGCACAAATGCTGAAGTTGCAGATAAAATAAAAATTGTTTAAAATTTATGATCTGCTAACTGTTTTTTTACTTTTCAATCTATACGTTATATTTAGCAATGATAGACCCTTTTAGTAAAGGTGCTTTAGTAAATATGTTGAGATAGTGTTATTTAAGGTAGAGATAATATAATTAAAAATTGAAACCAAGATTTACTATCTTTACAGAGCCTTAGGAGTACCTTATTTGCCTTTCAGAATTTAATTTGAGAGTCTTAAGAGACAGGAGAGCATAGTGAATGCTGATGAAATAAAAAAACTTGATAGTTATTTTAAAAACATATTCCAAAATTCAGCATTGCAAGTAAAAGCACGGCCTAAAAAGGATGATTCTTGTGAGCTTTACATTGGGAATGAGTTTTTAGGTATTATCTATCGAGATGAAGATGAGGATGAATTATCTTATAATTTCTCAATGGCCATATTGGATATTGATTTAGGAAGTTGATTCGTTATGGGGAATTGGATAGATCCCTTTTTAATGTAATTAGGTTTATATGAGCTTTAATGCTTTAAAGCTCGTGTATTCGTTTCGCGCGATTATAAGGTGATCATGGATGGTGATTCCGAGTGCATTTGCTGCATCTTTTAACATATGTGTCATTGTTACATCTGCTTTAGAAGGTGTTGCATCACCAGAAGGGTGATTATGCACTAGGATGAGTCCTGATGCGGATAATTCTAAAGCGCGAGATATAACTTCACGCGGGTAGACAGGGGTGTGATCGATGGTTCCAGTTTGTTGCACTTCATCAGCAAGCAAGCCGTTTTTTTTATCAAGAAATAAAATACGAAATTGTTCACGTGTTTCATGAGCCATAACGGCTTTACAATAAGCCAATACTTTATCCCATGATGAAAAAATATCGCGTTTAAACAACTCTGCACGAGCAAGGCGTCCAGCAACATCTGAAATAATTTTTAAATCAATCGCAGTTGCTGGCCCACATCCTTGAATCTCTTGAAGTCGATGAATATCAGCACCCAATACGTCTGCTAATGAACCAAAACGCGCTAGTAAGCTTTTTGCTATTGGTTTTGTATTTACTCGAGGAATCGTACGGAAAAGTAATAATTCAAGATATTCATAATCTTCAATTGCATTTCCTTTGGATTTTAAATAGCGCTTACGGAGACGTTCACGATGTCCTTGGTAATGCTTTTGTATCTGTGTATTTTTTTGCAGCTTTTTCGTTTTTATTTCTGATATTGGATTAAGTGGTGAAGTTGATATCAATGCAAAGTGATCATTTTTTATGTCTCCCTTTTTATTTATTTTTTCAGCCATGACATTTCTACATTTATTTACGCACTTGAGCTTGGAATATAAAAAATATTTTTAGGAGATTGTGTAAAAATTTCGCATCCCTCATTTGTGACACCAATTGTATGTTCGTATTGTGCGCTAAGAGAACGATCCCGTGTAACAGCAGTCCAGCCATCAGATAAAATCTTAACTTGTGGTTTTCCAAGATTGATCATTGGTTCAATGGTAAACATCATACCTTGTTTTAGTTCTATTCCTTCTCTAGGATTTCCATAATGGAGAATATTGGGTGCATCATGAAAAAGCTGACCAATTCCATGTCCGCAAAAGTCCCTTACAATTGAGCATCGCTCAGCTTCTGCATAGTTTTGAATAGCTGCACCAATATCACCTGTTGTGGCACCAGGTTTGACGACAGCAATTCCTCTCATAAGACTTTCATGGGTTATTTTTAACAGACGTTCCGCAGCACGTCTAATTTTTCCAACAGGATACATGCGACTTGAATCTCCATGCCAGCCATCGAGAATAAAGGTCACATCAACATTAACGATATCGCCTTCTTGCAAAGTTCTTTTGTTGGGAATACCATGGCACACAACATGATTGATGGATGTACAGCATGAATGACTATATCCATGGTAATTTAGATCTGCAGGAAGAGCGCCTTTTTGGGCACCAAAAATAAAGACAAAATCATCAATTTCTTGAGTAGTAACACCAGGCTTAATAACATCTGCAAGTGCATCAAGGCATTCCGCAGCAATCTGACCAACTTCACGCATTTTAGCAAAAGCATACTCATCAAAAATGCGGATTTGTCCATTAAATTTTAAGGGTATCTTATTATATTCAATATAGTCAGTCATTGCTTTTTCTGTTTTCTATTTTCACTCGGTGAATCGGAAAAATACCTTCTACACTTACGTGGCATTTTACGGCATAAAATTCTACCCCTGATTTTAATGCTAAATCAAATTTGCGTCCATATGTTGGGTCAAGCTCATGGCAGACTGTAAAAGATGAGCAATCTTCTCGTTGAATGATATAAAGCATAGCGGCTCGTTTTCCTTGTTGCACGACTTTTATAAGTTCTTCAAGATGACGTGCACCACGTTTCGTCACGGTATCAGGAAATTCTGCTAACCCTTTTTTGCGCATAAAATGAACATTTTTTACTTCTAAATAACAGTCAGGGAAGATGCCATCACACAGAAGAAAGTCAATCCGTGATTGCGTTCCATAATATTGTTCTTTGAAAATTGTTTTGTATGTGCTTAACTCCGGCAATAGTCCATTTTGAATTGCTTCTAATGCAAGCTTATTTGGGAGAGTTGTATTGATCCCAACCAAAGTATTATTTGCTTCAACAATTTCTAATTGATATGCATATTTTCGTTTCGAACTGTTATGATATGAAAGCCAAATATTAGAGTTTGGCTTTATTAATCCAAGCATCGATCCTGTATTAGGGACTGATACGGTAGAGATCTGTTGATCGTCCCATTCAATATCCGCAAGAAAACGTTTATAACGACGGATAAGTTTTGCAGGAAAAAGTTTTGGAATAAAAAACATATTCCTTATCCTAGAATGTATGATTGTATAATTCAACTCAGATTGTGATTTGCAAATATTATAGCATTTAAGAATACACCGTTAACATTAAAGGCGCTTTGCATAACTGCTCGAAGAGCTGAAAATAAAAGTTTTTTTCTTACACAATTTATTATTAATCATCTTCATCATAAACTCTAAATGGAAAGACAATATGGGCTACAATGTGTTATGAAAAAGGTTATTTTGGGGAGTATTCTTTTAGAAGGTTGCGTTTAAAAAAATCAGCTATAGGAGCATAACGCATAGAATTAGGTAGGATTGATGGCTGGAACCAATAAGAATCGTAAAAATTTAACCAAGGGGCCAATTATTATTTTAGTCGAACCACAACTGCCCGAGAATATTGGTATGGTAGCACGGGCGATGGCAAATTTTGGACTCTCTAAACTTCGGTTAGTTGCGCCTCGAGAAACATTCCCAAATGAAAAAGCCAGAGCAGCGGCGAGTAAAGCGGATCATGTCATTAATCATACGGTCATTTTTGATACATTGCGTGAGGCTGTTGCAGATTTGCATTATGTTTTTGCCACAACAGCACGTGAAAGATGTGGCTTTAAAACCGTAAAAAGTGCTGTTGAGGCAGCAGAAATACTCCGTCAGCATGAAAATATTGGGCATAAGACGGGTATTTTATTTGGAAGAGAAAGGTGGGGATTAGAAAATGATGAAATCAGTCTTGTTGATGAAATCATCACTTTTCCAGTTAATCCTGCTTTTGCCTCTCTCAATATTGCACAAGCGGTTTTGCTGATGTCTTACGAATGGATGAAGTCAGGTTTGGAGAATGTGAGCGATACCGTTTTTCGTGCTATAGAGATGGAACCAGCCAATAAAGAAACATTTCATGGTTTTTTATCTCAATTAGAAGAAGCTTTGGATATTCGTGGATATTTTAGACCACGAGAACGCAAAGAAGTGATGGTTGCAAATCTGCGTTCTGTTTTTACGCGTGCTCATTTTAGTGAGTCTGAGGTTCGCTTACTAAGGGGTGTTATTTCTTCATTAGATCATTTTTCTCCTCAATTACCGCGAGGAAGTGGTGCGCCTGCAGATCGTGAACGTAAAAAATTTAAAAAAAATAGGAAAATTGATGGATAAACGGCCTGTTCTTTTTTTTGATAGTGGTATTGGCGGTTTAACAGTGTTAAGGGAAGTACGCATTCTTATTCCTGAAATGCAATTTATTTATGTTGCTGATGATGCTGGATTTCCTTATGGAAATTGGGAAGAAAATGTCTTAAAAGACAGAATTTTAAAGATTTTTACAAATCTTTTAACGCTCTATAATCCTACCTTATGTGTCATCGCATGCAATACCGTTTCTACACTGATGATGACAGATTTACGAGAAAAATTTCCACATACTCTTTTTGTAGGAACCGTTCCTGCAATTAAATTAGCAGCAGAACAAACCAAATCTGGTTTTATTTCAGTATTAGCCACTCCTGGAACAGTTAAGCGTGCTTATACACATGAATTAATCAATTCTTTTGCGGCGCAATGTCATGTTCAGCTTGTTGGCAGTGAAAAACTTGCTGGATTTGCTGAAGATTATTTACGTGGAAAGCCTATAGATTTGAAAGAATTACGTCATGAAATTCTTCCGTGCTTTGTTAAAAAAAATGGTAAATATACCGATATTATTGTCTTAGCTTGTACGCATTATCCTTTTTTGCTTAACTTTTTTCGCCAACAAGCTTTATGGACTGTTGAATGGATTGATCCAGCAAAAGCTATAGCCAAACACACACGCTCATTATTACCAAAAAGAATGCATTCCAAAAACATCATAAAGAAACATAAAGATTTTGCTGTATTTACATCGCAAAATATAACTTCTTCAACGGAACGTTTGTTAAAAGAATTTTACTTAAATATTATGAAAGGAGTTGACTTTGGGGTGTAAGATCAATAAAAACATTTTTGGCTTTTTCTCTCAAGAAAATAGCAATAATTGACGTGTCCCGTGGGTAGTTTTGCCTATATAATATGTAAAAATATCCTGTCAGTCTTTATATCCGAAGGCAGAGGAGGGCGCGTTTCCTTGAGATCTTACTGTGAGATCTTGTTTTTTTATTTTTAAAGGAAATGCGATGAGTAAACGTGAAACAACAAAGTATAAAATTGACCGCCGTATGGGAGAGAATATTTGGGGCCGTCCAAAATCTCCTGTTAATCGCCGTGATTATGGTCCAGGACAGCATGGGCAACGCCGTAAAGGAAAGCTTTCTGATTATGGTGTGCAATTGCGGGCTAAGCAGAAATTAAAGGGGTTTTACGGTGATATTTCAGAAAAGCAATTCCGTAAAACTTATGAAGAAGCTGCTCGTCGTCGTGGTGATACTGGTGAAAACCTCATCGGCCTTTTGGAAGCGCGTTTGGATGCTGTTGTCTACCGTGCGAAATTTGTGCCTACAATCTTCGCTTCCCGTCAATTTATCAATCATGGTCATGTTAATGTAAATGGGCGTCGCACAAATATTCAATCATATCGTTGTAAACCAGGTGATGTTATTGAGGTTCGTGAAAAATCAAAACAGCTTGTTCTGGTACTGGAATCTGTACAGCTAGCAGAGCGTGATGTCCCTGAATATATTGAAGCAGATCATAAACAGATGAAAGCAATATTTACGCGTATTCCTGCTTTTGCAGATGTTCCTTATGCTGTGCAAATGGAACCGAATTTGGTTGTTGAGTTTTATTCTCGTTAAATTCGCTATAGGGGTATGCTGCTCTCTTTTGTTCTATTATATCTTCAAAGAAGATCGCTTCTTTATAGTCTTTAAAGTTAACAAGTAATTTTTATGAATGGCGCTATATCAAGTTTGTTTTTATATTTATAATAATATTACTTGTGTAGCTTCATTTCTTTTTTGCTTATCTCATTTTATAGCTCCATATCTTTTTTTAAGCTGTATGATGCTTGTTATTGTTTCTGTCATTCTTGCAGAAGAAGCTATTTATTGTGCAGAATTGTGCTATTATGGATAATATTTCAGTCAAGTATCAAGCAATCGAAGAGAATGGAGATAACAAGAATTCTTTGCTGAGGGAGGTTAATGATTGTCATCCGATTTTTCGGGAGGCTCCTTCAACTGTAGAGTTTCATAAGCTGCGTAAAAGGCTTTTACGCCATATACGACAAGCATTCGATGATTTTTCTATGCTCTCTTCAGGAAAAAAATGGCTTGTTGCTTTATCGGGTGGAAAAGATTCTTATGGTTTGCTTGCACTTCTTTTAGATTTAAAATGGCGGGGACTTTTACCTGTTGAAATTCTGGCTTGTAATCTTGATCAAGGACAACCAGGCTTTCCAAAACATATTCTTCCGGATTTTTTAAATTCTTATCAAATTCCACATCGCATTGAGTATCAGGATACTTATTCCATTGTTACAGATAAATTAGCAGAGACACAAACTTATTGTTCGCTTTGTTCTCGGTTGCGACGCGGTAATTTGTATCGTATTGCTCGTGAAGAGAGATGTACAGCATTGCTTCTTGGGCATCATCGTGATGATGTTTTAGAAACGTTTTTTATGAATTTATTTCATGGTGGTCGATTAGCAGCCATGCCTGGAAAGCTTATAAATAACGAGGGAGATCTTTTTGTTTTGCGCCCTCTTGTTTATGCTGCTGAAGAAGATATGGAAAAATTTTCACAAGCAATGCGGTTTCCTATTATTCCTTGCAATCTTTGTGGCAGCCAAGATGGTTTACAACGCAATGCAATGAAAGAAATGCTAAAAGATATCGAAAAAAGAATGCCAGGACGTAAAGACACTATGATTCGTGCCTTAACAAATGTTCGTCCAAGCCATTTACTTGATAAAAATTTTTTTGATTTTGCAAACTTATTATCAAGCTAAATTAAGCATCGTTAGGTCTTAAATTTTATCTTTAAACAGCAATACCATAAAGATCATAGGCATCTGATTTTTCAATTTTTACTGTGACAAATTCACCGACACGCAGTGGTCGTCGTGATGATATGTGCACAACACCATCTATTTCTGGAGCATCATATTGGCTACGGCCTTTAGCAATTTTCCCTTGGCTTTCATCAATGAGGATTTGGAGTCTTTTTCCGATTTTCTTCTTTAAAAGATGGGTAGAAATTTGTTGTTGTTTTGCCATAAAGCGATGCCAGCGACTTTCTTTTACTTCTTCAGAAACATTTTCTAGTCCCAAATCATTAGCGACAGCGCCTTTTACTTTTTCATATTTAAAACATCCCGCGCGTTCAATTTTTGCTTCTTCTAGCCATTCGAGAAGCATATTAAAATCTTCATTTGTTTCGCCTGGAAAGCCAACAATAAATGTTGATCGTAAAGCGAGATCTGGACAAATTTCTCTCCACTTTTCAATTCTACGATTTGTTTTTTCCATAACAGCAGGACGTTTCATATTACGTAAAACAACGGGTGACGCATGTTGAAAAGGAATATCCAGATAAGGAAGAATTTTTTTCCAGCCATAAGCTCAATAACTTCATCCACATGAGGATAAGGATAGACATAATGCATACGTATCCAAATACCCATATCACCGAGTTCACGACAAAGATCAAAAAATTTGGTTTTTACGCTACGGTCTTTCCAAGGATTTTCAAGATATTTAAGATCAATACCATAAGCACTCGTATCTTGTGAGATAACCAAAAGCTCTTTTACACCGGCTTGTACAAGTTTTTCAGCTTCGCGAAGAACATCACTGATAGGACGTGAAATAAGATTACCACGTAGAGTAGGAATAATACAAAAGCTACATCGATTAGAACATCCTTCAGAAATTTTCAAATAAGCATAATGGCGAGGTGTTAAACGAATTCCTTGTGGAGGAACTAAATCAATAAAGGGTTCATGAACTGGAGGAATTGCGGCATGAACAGCCTCTATAACACTTTCATAAGCTTGTGGCCCCGTAATGGCTAATACATGAGGATGGGTTTGACGAATAATGTCAGGATCAGAACCAAGACAGCCAGTCACAATAACTTTGCCATTTTCTTTGAGGGCTTCATCAATATTCGCTAATGATTCATTGCGTGCAGAATCAAGAAAACCACAAGTATTTACAATAACAACATCAGCACCCTGATGCTTCCGTGAGATTTCATAACCTTCAGACCTGAGTTTGGTAATAATTCGTTCAGAATCTACCAGTGCTTTTGGACATCCGAGGGAGACAAAACTAATACGAGGTGCTGTCATAATAATCCTGCAAAATCATAATGATTAAATTGTTATTTGCTGTTTTAAATTAAAAATGGTCTTTAATTTTTTGATACATATGCAATAGAATTTATTACAAAGCTATTTTTTCTTACTAAATTGTTTTACGTGTACATACGTTTTATTACTAAATGTGCCACAATACAAATAAAATACCCAATAACTTTTTACTCAGTGTGCGAATGTACTGAATAATTTTTTTATTTTTTAATATTTGCGAATAAGTCCAATAAGTTTACCTTGTATCTGTACACGCTCAGATTCATACATTCGCGTTTCATAATGAGGGTTTGCTGCTTCTAGTACTACAAAAGCTCCTTTGCGTCGATAACGTTTTAAAGCTGCTTCTTTGTTATCAATAAATACAATAACAATTTCACCTGATGTTGCTGTATTCTGACGTTTGACAATTATAATATCCTTATCAAGAATGCCAGCTTCAACCATAGAATTATCTCTGACTTCTAATGCGTAGTGCTCGCCTGAATTAATCATATCTGCTGGTAAGGAGAGCGTGTCTATTTGTTGCAATAGTGCGGAGATGGGTATATTTGCAGCAATGCGGCCCATAATAGGAAGAGTGACATTTTTTGTTTTTTCTTCCTCAAAGTTATCAAGCTCACCAAAGTTTTTTGATATTTTTCTTTTATTTTTCTCTATCATACTAGGAGAAATTTTACGCGCTAAAGAAAGATTAAATGTTATTTTATCGGGAAGTCGAATCACTTCTACTGCACGGGCACGATTTGGTAAACGACGTATAAAACCTCGTTGTTCTAAGGCTATCATGAGCTTATGAATCCCAGACTTTGAAGAAAGTTCTAATGCTATTTTCATTTCATCAAAGGAAGGGGGAATACCAGTTGCTTTCATATGATTATGAATGAACAAAAGTAGTTCATACTGTTTACATGTTAGCATTCAATATTCCAATCAAAAGAATAAAAAATATACGTGTTTATACTTATGATATAATTTATCATAAGATAAAATAAAAATATTTTATTTATTTTTATTTCATAAATAATTTTAATAAAGTAATAATTTTTATTTGTATTAATTATATATTATATTATAATATAATTTTTATTTTTCTATGTTAAAATATTTATATTATATTAGATGCCATATATAAATATTATACGTAAGAAATGAGTTTTTTAAACATGTTTTTCTCGCTTTTGTAAAATGCATTAACTCAAAATAAATTATGTGATTTGTTGAGAGAAAAACTTTTAAAAAGAATAAGTTATTTCGTAATTTCTACCATAAAGAGCCCAAGTACATGATCTTCTGCCTATTTGCTAGAAACGGTAGCACATTACATATTATTCCACGATAATTATCTAAAAATAAAACATTGAGCGACAATTTTATTTTCATGAATAATATTTTTCAATTTGTATTAAACTTCCGGTTTATCTTTGCTTTGTTTCTCTATAATGATAGATTTTTTCTATATATCCATTGTGCTTTATCAGAGCTGCACTCATATTTAAAAGTGAGAAAAATATAAGAATAGGTAATTATATTTCTAGCAATAGGATATAATAACCTCACTTCCAGCCCATGTATTTTTTTCTTTTGCTCTATTCATTAAACTTAGTAATGGAGCATATTGTTGTTTTTACGGTATTGATTAACCATAGTTTACCGTTTTTTTATATATTTTCAGTTCTTCTCATAATTTGAGAATATGCACTCTTTCGTGTTTGAAAAGTTATGAGGTCTTTTATGTCTAAATTCTTTCTTATTCGAAATTAGAATGGAAAAAAAATTGTATCTACAGTGATCGAGAAAGGAAAAAAGCAAAAAAATTATTGATAACTTAAACGGAATAATAATTTTTTTTTCAAAAGGTGTTGACCAAATGAAAAGTCAACCGTATGTTCCGTTAACTTTCTACAGAGCAGAATAGCTTTTGTGGGAGCGCGTAGCTCAGCTGGTAGAGCAACTGACTTTTAATCAGTAGGTCCAGGGTTCGAATCCCTGCGCGCTCACCAACTTTAAATGAAATCAATTAGCTATACAAAAACTTAGGAATTTTTGTTGCTTTGATTCTTTAAATTTACTTTTCTATTTATCGCATAATTTTTTAATGTTTTATTGATTCTATTCTAAGCATTTTTTCAGCGCTTTGAGTATAAAGTAATACTGTGAGAATATAGTTGTTCTCTCATTAATCAAAATAACTGGCTATTTATGATTCATTGCATTTATAGAAAACATCTTTTTTATAAAGATATTGATTTTTTTATTTTTTAAAATTCATTCATCATTTCTATGACAGACATATTTTGTGGAAACATAAAAATATTAACGATATATTAATTCTTGATAAATGGTTAATTTTAGGTTTATTATAGCCGCCGTGAGGGGAATCATCAAAAAATGTGAATTTCCTTATCGTATACAGAAGATGCGATGTGATTTTTTACAGTAAATACTCAATGAGAAATAAGCGGGCTGACAAATGCTTTTAAATAGCAAAAGAAAACTTACTTTCATTCTTAATTCAACATTTCAATTTCTTTCTATAGTCGTTGTATCCCAGTTATTAGTATCTTGCTGTGCAAGCCAAACAGCACATTTTGTCATGAAAAGTTTTTACAATAATAAAGAGGCTGACGCAAAAACTGCTGTTCTTTCTAAAAAAAATCCAAGTGAGCAAAATCAGTCAAAAGAAAAGAAAAAAAATGGGCGAGCTGTTGTCGGTAAACCTTACCAAATAAAAGGGAGATGGTATTATCCCCAAAATGATCCAACCTATCAGCGTGTTGGAGAGGCATCATGGTATGGTTCAGATTTTCATGGACGTCTAACAGCAAACGGTGAGATTTATGATATGAATCTCTTGACTGCTGCTCATCCCACAATGCCTTTACCTAGTTATGCGCGTGTTACAAATCTAAAAAATGGTTCTTCACTCATTGTTAGAGTGAATGATCGCGGTCCTTTTATGAAAGATAGAATTATTGATTTATCAAAACAAGCGGCGGAAATACTTGGTTATGCCAATGCAGGTGTAGCAAATGTTAAAGTGGAATATGTTTCTGAAGCACCTGTTGGTTATTATGATGGTGCTTATTTAATGGCTTCTTATACATCAGGGAATAACACATCATCCTCACGCGCCTTGGCAGATATTTCGAAAGAAAAAGAAAATACCATGCTAAAAAGATTTGCTACAAATAGTCTAAAAGGATCAAGGGATTCTATTATTGTACAAAAGCAGTCTTATAAAAATTCTTTAGTAAGATTGCCAGAAAGTGGTCCGCTTTTGCTTAATAAGCCAACATTATTTGAGCAAGTCGCTTTACTAAATAAGCTAACTAAAAAATAACAGTTAACTAATTGCAGCTATTGAAAGAAAAATAATATTTGTTTCTGATCATCTATAATTTAAAGACTATAGATGATCAGGATTTTTTGCTATAATAAGGTCTTCATTACCTGTAAAAAAGTAAGATTAATTCTTATTCTAAAGCAGTATGATGCTTTGCCTATCTTAGAACATAAGAAATAAATCCCACATGAGAAATAAAAGAAAAAATATATTGGTTTATTTTGATGATACTGAATCAAAATAGAAACCTGTTTTAATTTCATGATATGATTCTTAGTCGGCAGAAAAACAAGTCTTTTCTTGTATAAGAAGATTCTTTATGCTGTTTCTCCAAATATGAGAGGAGCGGCTATGCACACGACATTAAGGGTTTTATTCACCTTAGTTTGGATGTTGACATTAGACGGGTGGGGGAGAGCGCAAGATTTTCAAAATTCTGCATCACAAATACTGCTACTTGATAATGATACAGATACAATACTTTTTGAAAAACAAAGCGATATTACTTTTTTTCCAGCTTCATTAACAAAATTGATGACCGCTGAAGTCATATTTCATCAATTAAAAGAAGGCTTATTAAGCAGTACACAAAAATTCAAGATTAGTGAAAATGCTTGGCACAAAGGTGGAGCAATTTCTGGTACCACCACTATGTTTGCAAAAGTAAAGACAGAAATTAGTGTTTCTGATCTTTTGCGTGGTTTAATTATTGTCAATGGAAATGATGCGGCGATTGCTCTTGCTGAGGGCATAGCGGGAAGCGAGGCTAATTTTGCAAAACTCATGAATCAACGAGCTAAAATACTTGGGCTATCGCATAGTCACTTTGTAAACGCGACGGGGTTTCCTGAAGAAGGACAATTTGTGTCATTGCGCGATATGATCATATTAGCGCGTCATATTGTTCATGAATATCCCGATTATTATACGCTTTACAGCGAACCTCATTTTACTTGGAATAATATTTTTCAACGTAACAAAAATCCTCTCATTTCCAAAGAAATTGGTGTAGAAGGATTTACTTTTGGTTACAGTAAAGATGAAGGATTTTCGATGGTTGTTTCTGTTTATAAAAATCATCGGCGTCTTTTTTTGGCAATAAATGGTTTGCGAGATGGTAAAGGACACACAAAAGAAATAGAGCGTATTCTTCAATGGGGTATGACAGCTTTTGATTTTAAAACGATTTTCACACAAGGAGAGACTATTGGCCATGCTTCTGTTTATGGTGGGATGCAAAATTCTGTTTCTGTTATTGTTAAAGAGCCTATAAATCTTATGCTTTCGAATGAAAAAAAATGAATGTTAAAGCAAAAATTAAATATCATGGCCCCTTAAAAGCTCCGATCATTTTAGGACAACCGGTTGGTGTTTTGCAAATTTTAGAAGATAAAAAGATTCTTCTCGAAAAAACAGTTTTTGCTGGAAATAATGTTCAGGAAGGAAGCTTTTTTATAAAAGTAAAAAACGCACTCTATGAATTAACAATTGGCTGGTTACAGAAATATTTATAGTGTGTGCTCAATAAGGGTTGAGGTTTATACGTGTCAGGTTATTTTATTACATTTGAAGGGGGGGAAGGGGCAGGGAAAACAACGCAAATTTCTTTGCTCGCTCAGTATCTTTCTAACAAAGGCTACAATGTTATTACAACACGAGAGCCAGGTGGAACAGAAGGTGCTGAAGCAATACGTTATATTTTGTTGTCGGGTCAGGCCCAACAATATGGGGCATTCGTTGAAGCAGCTTTATTTACAGCCGCACGTGCTGATCATGTTAGCGAAATTATTATACCAGCGCTGCAAAAAGGCAAAATCATTTTATGTGATCGCTTTATTGATTCTACGCGCGTTTATCAAGGACTCAATGATAGGGTCAATTCTTCTATTCTTACCATTTTAGAATCTGTTGCTCTCAATGGGATAATACCTCATCTAACATTTTTATTAGATATACCAGCAACATATGGTATGGAACGCGCAAAAGTGCGAAGAAAAAAAACAGAAACGATTGATTATTTTGAAAAAGATAATTTAAAGATTCAAGAGCAAAGGCGCCAAGCTTTTTTGCAATTAGCAAAACAGGAGCCTAATAGATTCCGAGTGATTGACGCCACAGCTGCAATAGAAATTATTGCACAAAAAATAAAAAATATTTGTCATCAGCTATTGTTGGATCAAGCTCATGAGTGACGTAAATATTCTACACCAATATGATGATATTGATACAGTTTTATCACCTTCACAGAATAATGTCATCTTTGGTCATGAGGATGCCCGTCATCTTTTGGCGTGCATGCGTGAAGAGGGACGTTTGCACCATGCATTGTTATTTGAAGGAAAACATGGAATTGGAAAGGCTACATTAGCATTTCATCTTGCTTGGAATATTCTAAGCTCTCAAAAGGGCAGTTTTTTGCAGCCAGAGCATAATTCCATTACATGGAATCAAATTATGCAAGGCTGTCATCCTGGTCTTTTGCATATTTCGCGCCGCTTTGATTTTAAAACACAAAAGTTCAAAACAGGTATACTCATTGATGATATCCGCGATGTGATGCATTTTTTAAACCAAACATCGCAAGATAATGGATGGCGTATTGTTATCATTGATCCTGCAGAGGATATGAATAGAAGTGCAGCTAATGCAATTCTCAAAACGCTTGAAGAACCTCCTGCAAAGACTTTATTCATCATTATTACACACTCTTTAGGAAAATTGCTTCCAACAATTCGTTCACGATGCCAACAGATTTCTTTGCGGCCATTACATGATGATGAGATGAAACAAGTCATTACGCATATTTTTTCAAATCAGAATTTACCTGATAAAGAAATCATTGAAATGATTATTGAAAGATCCAAAGGAAGCCCTCGAAAAGCTGCTTTACTTATGTGCCATGGTGGTTTTGAAATTATTAAAACCATTGATACTTTTTTAGAGCAATCTATTTGTAACTTTGCTGTTGTACACACTCTTGCACAAACACTTTCATCCCTTTCTTCTACACTTCAGTTTCAACAATTTTGTGATGAAATTCTTGATAAAATTCAAAAAAAAGCTATCCTATTTGCTGAAAGAGGAGCGTTAGCTCTCTCAAAGAAATGTGCGCAAGCGTGGCAGGAGATTCATCAAGAAATAGAAGAAATGCAATCATTTAATCTTGATAAGAAGCAATTTATGATTAATTTGCTTTTAAAAGTTCATAAGGTCATTCACAATGAGTGAGCTTTTTCCGTGACAATGCCATTAACAGACGTTATGTCTCAGTGTAATCTTTTATTGCGTTTTACAATGAGTATGACATGCGTGACACATATTATATAACAACTCCAATTTTTTATCCTAATGGCACTCCACATATTGGACATGCCTATAGTGCAATTACAAGTGATGTTTTGGCTCGTTTTCAACGATTAGATGGGAAAAATGTATTTTTTCTTTCTGGTACAGATGAGCACGGCTTAAAGATGCAACAAACGGCAGAAGCGTTGGGTATGACAGCTCAGCAACTTGCAGATCGTAATAGCGCTGTATTTCAAAAAATGCTTGCAGTTTTAAATTGTTCTAATGATGATTTTATCCGCACAACAGAAGAGCGCCACTATAAAGCCTGTCAAGAAATTTGGAAAAAGATGGAAGCGAATGGCGATATTTATCTTGGTCGTTATACGGGTTGGTATTCAGTTCGCCAAGAAGCATATTATGAAGAGAAAGATACTGAAATTGGAGAAGACAATGTCCGCCGCGAAAAGGAGTTAGGCTCTCCTGTTGAATGGAATGAAGAGGAAAGTTATTTTTTTAAGCTTTCACGCTATGAAAAAGTTCTTCTAGAACATTATGAAAAACATCCTAATTTTGTTGCTCCCCTTGAGCGACGTAATGAAGTCATTAGTTTTATCAAATCAGGTTTAAAAGATATTTCTATTTCGCGGGCAAATTTTAATTGGGGTGTTGCTGTTCCCAATAATCCAAAGCATGTGATGTATGTTTGGGTCGATGCGCTTACAAATTATCTGTCAGCTATTGGTTTTTTTGATGAAAATTCAAAAAAACGTAATTTTTGGCCTGCAAATACGCATATTATTGGTAAAGATATCCTTCGTTTTCATGCGGTCTATTGGCCAGCATTTTTAATATCCGCTGGAATTGAATTGCCTAAACATATTTTTGCGCATGGTTTTTTACTCAATCGCGGTGCAAAAATGTCAAAGTCCATTGGAAATGTCGTTGATCCTTTTGAAATGGTTGATCATTATGGCCTTGATCAGTTTCGTTATTTTTTGCTTCGAGAAGTACCATTTGGACAAGATGGCAGTTATAGCCATGATGGTTTTGTAAATCGCATTAATGCAGATCTTGCTAATGATCTTGGTAATTTAGCACAGCGTTCTTTGTCTATGATTGCCAAAAATTGCCATGCAAAAGTTCCCCAACCTGCAGCTTTTTTAGTTCAAGATAAGCAGCTTTTAGAACAGTCTCTTCAAACGCTTTCACTTGTGCGCCAAGCGATGTCTTCTCACGGGATACATTTAGCACTTTCAGTTATTTTTTCACTCATAGCAGACGTTAACCGTTATTTTGCTAGCGAACAGCCTTGGAGTTTACGAAAAAATAATCCAGAGCGATTTTGTACGGTTCTTTATACAACTGTAGAAATTCTTCGGCGCATAGGAATTATGCTTTTGCCTTTCATACCACAGTCAGCAAGCAAGCTTCTCGATAGCCTTGCGATTGCTGAAGATAAGAGGTTACTGTATCATATCAGTCATACAAGAATTCAAGAAGGTCTTGATATTCCGCCACCGGAACCAATCTTTCCCCGTTATATCTTAAGAAAAGATGAGATACATCATGCTGATTGATACACATTGCCATCTTGATTTTGAAGATTTTTCACAAGACTTGGATGATGTAATTCGACGGGCTTTAGATGTTGGTGTTGAACGTATGATAACAATTTCTACGCATGTCCGTAAATTAGATAAGTTGTTGGCAATTGCACAAAGCTATGACCAAGTATTTTGTTCCGTTGGCACGCATCCAAATCATGCCCATGAAGAACAAAATATTACCGCTAAAGAGCTTATCCACCTCTCAAAGCATCCTAAAATTGTTGCTTTTGGAGAGGTTGGCCTTGATTATCATTACGATTATTCCTCACCAGAAGAACAAAAAAAGGTTTTTCAAGAACATATTATTGCGTCTCGAGAAACACAGCTTCCTCTTGTTATACATTCACGCAATGCCGACTCAGATATGGAAAGAATATTACGTGAGCAAATAAAAGAAGCTACTTTTCCATTTGTCCTTCATTGTTATTCATCTGGGATGCAACTTGCTCGTGTTGGTATTGAACTTGGTGGTTATATTTCTTTTTCAGGGATTTTGACTTTTAAAAATGCGCTTGAAATTCGTGAGATAGCAAAAATTGTACCGCATGAGTATCTATTGGTGGAAACGGATGCACCATTTTTAGCCCCTGTTCCTCATCGAGGTAAAACAAATGAGCCATCTTTTGTATGCTATACAGCAGCTATTTTGGCTGAAACAATTGGTTTAAGCATGGAAGAGATCGCTCAAATTACAACGCGTAATGCTTTTCGTTTGTTTAACAAAATGAAATAAGGCAAAAGGTATGTCTGATCGGTACCAATTCACGATATTAGGTTGTGGTCCCTCTCCAGGAGTACCACGCCCCAATGGTGACTGGGGAGCTTGTGATCCAAACAACCCTAAGAATGAACGCTATAGAAGTTCTTTGTTAGTTGAACGCATTAAACCATCAGGAAAAAAACAACAGTGGTTATTGACACTGGTCCAGATTTTAGATCACAAATGATCAATGCTCACGTAAACCATCTTGATGCCGCACTTTATACACATTCTCATGCGGATCATATTCACGGTATTGATGATTTGCGCAGTTATGCACTTGCACAAAAATGTTTAATAGATATCTATGCAGATATATTCACTCTAAAACATTTAAAAAATGCTTTCGGATATTGTTTCCAAACACCAAAAGGTTCCTCTTATTCACCCATTTTAAAAGCACATATCATCAATGAAGATAGTCAATTCATCATTCAAGGGCAGGGTGGAGCAATAGCTGTCAGTACACATTTACAATGTCACGGTAATATTCATTCTTTAGGTTTTCGTATTGGTAATGTTGCTTACTGTACAGATGTGAGTAAATTTCCTGAAAAAACATTACTAAAACTTATGAATTTGGATGTTCTCATTATTGAAGCTCTTCAATTTGAAAAACATCCAAGCCATTTTTCTGTTGATCAAGCATTACAATGGATAAAATACTTACAGCCAAAACAAGCAATCCTTACACATATGGATAGATCACTGGATTACAATAAAGTGGCAAACTATGTTCCACCCCATGTTAAGCCTGCATATCAAGGTCTCATTTTTGAAACAGATGTAAAAGCCTTATAATCAAATATTTTTTGTTGACTAAAAGCTTCTCTAAAAATCTTATCTTTTCTTTGTATTCCATTTGTTATAATTATGTCTTTTTTATGTTTAAATAGAGGTTTTTTTTATGTATAAATATTTGAAGCGGGGAATATGTATTGTAGTTTTAGCTACTTCTTTGTCAGCATGCGGAGGGCGCTTAGAAAAAAATATTTCAGTTACAACATTACATGATGGAGCAATGAGCTGCGCCGATATTCAACGAGAGTTTTACGCCAATAAACGCCAGATTAATGATACAATTGGAGAACGTTCTAAAGCAAGAAGCAAAAACGCAGCCTTAGCAGCAGCAGGTGTTGTATTTTTACCTGCTTTATTTTTTATGGATGTAAAGTCAAGTGAAAGCAATGAAATTTCAGCTTTAAACAACCGTAATATTGTTTTGAGTGATCTCGCACGTGTGAAACGTTGTAAATTACCACAATAATTTTTTTCATTTATTATATCAAATCGTTTTTTTAGCTTTAAGTAAATTTTACTTAAAGCTAAATTTCTATATTATTCAAATAGATAAAAATTTTTAACAAATTATTGCCATAATTTTGTTTATATATAGGCATATGCGTCATTAATATGACTAACATGTCTAAAGTATGGTTCATATTGTTCATATATTTGGTCGTGACCTTCTTAACCTTCTTAGTCATATTATCGCATAATATATATTATGGAACTTTTATAGATATAGAAAGGTATATTTTATGACTGCAGCAGCAATTTGGGGAGCAGTAGCATCATTATTATGGATATTTTCCGCAAAAGCGACTAGTCCTTGGGATTTGTGGTGGGTGCCTTTTTGTTAAGAAAAACCTTTTAAAATTGAAGTTTTCGGGTCAAGAAATTGACTCGAAAACTTAATTGCAATAGTTTTCTAGTTTTTAATCTCGTAGTCTTTTTTATGGTTTCTTTAATAATATCGTGATTTGTAACACTACAAAAATCAAAAACAATATTCCATGAAATAATAGTACAAAGGATTGGTCAATAGAATTAGAATAATACATCGTTAATGTTTCTATAAATGCTGCAATACACCATAAAACAATTCCCCACAGCGAATACATCCAGAGACCAATTAAGGCGATAGGATAAACAATAGCCAATGTAGCTGATGCAAACTGCCAATGCCATGGCATAAGATCAAAACGCCATAAAGCACCAGGCACTATACCAACAAGACGTATCCAATAAAAAATACTTAAACTTAAGCAAATAAGCGCTAAAAATCGCAAATAACAATTATAAATTAATGTGATTTTTGAAATTTGTTTTGGACGATTATTTTTCAAAATAATAATTCTTTTTCAACAGGTTGGAAATAAATATCTATCATTTGATCTGTTACATTTGAAAGTTTATTTGGTTGCCATTTCGGTGTCTTATCCTTATCAATTAACATTGCACGTATACCTTCATAGAAATCATGTGAATTAATCATATGATGTGCAATGCGATTTTCCATTTTCATACAATCTTCTAAAGTTTTTTGATTTTGTTTCATTTGTTTCCAGATAACTTTTAAACTTGTAGGAGAACGTGATAGCAAAATATCATAACATTCTTTAGCAAATAAAACACCTTCATTACTTTTTTTATGAAGCAGTTCAAGACATTCCTCCAACCTATTGGTACCAAAACATGCGTTGATAACACAGCGTATTTCATGACTTGTTTCATAGTCTTTTGTAATTGCTCGCTTATCTAAAGCTAATTTAGGATCTCCTTGCTCAATAATAGCTTTTCTAATAGAGGCTAATTCAATTTCAGGAACCGCGTGAGTTGCTAACCTTAAATTTAAACAATCTCCCCATTTTATACGTGCACCAGTCAAGGCAAGATAAATACCAAAGTGATTGGGCAGAGATGGTAAGAAAAAGCTTGCACCAACATCTGGAAAAAAACCAATAGCGCCCTCTGGCATAGCAAAGAGTGTATTTTCTGTAACAATCCGATGTGATCCGTATAAAGAAATACCTACCCCTCCTCCCATCCAAATACCATTCAAAAAAGAAATATAAGGTTTTGAAAAACGTTTAATATAAGCATTTAAGCGATATTCATCACTAAAGTATTGATAAGAAGAAGTTTTTTTCCCCATATGGTAGATTTCTACAACATCTCCACCAGCACAAAAAGCACGCCCCTCTCCTTCAACGAGGACACAAGATACATCATTATCTGTTTCCCATGTACTGAGAGCTTTTTTAAGAGCAAAAACCATTCGTCGATTAAGAGCGTTTAATGCTGAAGGGCGTGTAAGCTTTATAATACCAGCACGCCCTTTTTTTGTAAAAGAAATGTCCCCACCTGCTCCAAAGTCAATTTGCATAAATTATTCCTGTTTTCAAATATCTACTTATTTATTTTATCACATTTTTTTACTCCTAATTGGGGGAATATTTGCATGATAGCACCAATAGAATAGATATAAATTCCTGTAATTGAAATCCCTATCTTAACCCAACAAGGAGCATTCAGTTTGTAAAAAAATGCAGCAACAGCAAAAGAACACCATAAGAGAAAAATTGAAAAATTAAGTTTACGCAAACGGATAACCCTTATTGGATGAATAAAATAAATTGGTAAAAAAGATATAATTGCCGATAAGGCAATAATAGTAAAAGTAATCCACTCTCCAGGCTTTATGACAAAAAGAATAAAAACCATCATATTCCAAACTACAGGAAATCCTTTAAAAAAGTTTTCTTTTGTTTTCATTCCAGTATCTGCGTAGTAAATAGCTGATGAAATGACAATAATAGCACTCAATAAAAATGATAATCCTGAACTCATTAAACCACTTTGATAAAGTGCAAAAGCCGGAATTAAGACATAAGTGACATAATCAATAATATTATCCAAAAGCTCACCAGACCATGTCGGAAGTACGTATTTAACATCAAGTTTGCGTGCAATTGGACCATCTATACCATCAACAAGAAGTGCAAGCCCAAGCCAACAAAACATAGCCGTCCATTCTTTTTGAGATGCTGATATGAGAGAAAGAAATGCCAAAAATGAGCCTGAAGCTGTTAATAAATGAACCGAAAAGGCCTTTGCTTGTGGCATTGTTACTTTTTTGTGACGCAAAAGATCAGCATTTGTTTTTATTTTTTTTGTTAGCTTACGTTTCAAAGTTTTCTTAGCCTCATTTTTAAAGTCTTTATTCATTTACCAACACACTGTTTTTTATTTATGGTATAATTTATCGTAAAAAAAATCACAAAAAAGTTACTTTTTTATATCGTATCACTGATTACATAATATAATAGAAAAACTTCATATAACAAAAAGAGATTTTAGATTTAGAAATGTTAAAATTAATAAATGGGAAAAGGTTTAAGTCATTGTGACATGTGAAAAAAATGAGTACAAAAATATTGCTGTTATTGGTGCTGGTCCAGTCGGTATGTTGGCAGCGCTTTGTCTTGCACATAAGGGCTACTCTGTTTACCTTATTGGGCCACCTGCTCATGCGGATGAATTACGAACCACTGCTCTTATGATGCCAGCAGTACGTACCCTTGAAAAACTTAATATTTGGAATAATCTTAAAAGGCACGCAGCAGCTTTATCTTTCATTAGAATTATAGATATAACTTCTAGAATTGTGCATGCTCCTAGTGTGAATTTTTCTTCTGTTGAAATTGGTGAGGAGGCTTTTGGTTATAATATCCCGAATGTAGAGCTGAACAACACTTTAGTTTCCTCTATTACACATATGCCTAATATTATAAGATTTCTCTCTTCGGCAAAGTCTTTTCAACAGCAAAACAGCCATATATGTATTACTCTTACAGATGGGCAGCTTATTCAAACATCTCTTGTTGTAGCTGCCGATGGGCGCCACTCTCTAGCACGAACTGCTGCAGGTATAGGTACTAGACGGTGGAATTATCCACAAAAAGCACTTGTTCTCAATTTTTCCCATGATTTTTCTCATCAAAATACATCAACTGAATTTCATACAGAACATGGTCCATTTACACAGGTTCCACTCCTAGGAAAAAGATCAAGTCTCGTATGGGTCGTTCATCCCTCTCGTGCCGAAGAATTATTAAATATGGAGAAAAAAGAAACTGAAAAAGTAATGGAAAACCAAATGCAATCAATGCTTGGAAAACTAACATTAGAAACATCAATTCAAGCTTGGCCACTTTCAGGACTTATATCTCATTGTTTTGCTGCTAATCGGACGATTTTAGTGGGTGAAGCAGCCCACGTTTTTCCTCCTATTGGAGCTCAGGGATTAAATTTAGGATTTCGTGATGTGCAAACTTTGATTGATATTTTACCTAAAAAAATATCTGATTTTCACTGCAAAATGATTGTTACAAATTATAATAAATGCCGCCGACCTGATATATTAATCCGAAGTGGATCTGTTCATATGCTCAACTTTTCTTTACTTTCTAATATGTTGCCTATTCATATTATACGAAGTGTAGGACTTGGATTATTACGTAATTGCTCACCATTACGTAATCTATTTATGCGAGAAGGAATGCATCCTGGTTACGGCCTTAAAGAAATTATGCAAATATTCCAAACCAAATTACCTACACGGCTCCATTGATATAATAAAAATAGATGGTACTGATAAAGTTAAAACAATAAGATACAGCCTCACAAAGAATATTAAGGAAATGTCTCTTAGAGCTCTATATAAATATAAAAAGTGAGATATACTGATAAAAAGTAATCGACAGAATAAGATTAGTTATAAATGATCTCATAAAATCCATAGCGGTAAGACATTTTTGTCAATCATATCTTGCACTTTAAGAGAATAAAAGAAAAAACGATTTTAATCCATCATTTCTTCATTAACTATAATATTTCAAATACTTATAGCCTTGGGAACTTGTTAGCAATACGAGAGTTAATGAAGTATTGTTTCAACAGATGCCAACAAGATGAAATTAAGTAAAATTTTAAAATCCAGTATTTTTTTTATGATGATTATATGCCTATCATCTATAGTTATGGCTTCAATAAAAAGTTTTTTTTATGCTCCCTATTGTCAAGTTTCTGCATATAGCTTCACAAAAGACATTACTAAACAAGGACAAAATTCGTTTACTGCTTCGCAAATTAAAAACTGTCTTATGCAAAATGGTTTTACAAATATTAAGCGATTACGCTTAGATGATAAGGGTATTTGGCGTGCTTTAGTAGAATTTAAAAGAAGTCATTTTCTCATATCAGTTGATTATTCTGGAACCGTTAGCATTCAAAATAAAAGAAAAAAATATGATTGATTTTAAAACTGATAGCAATATTGGCTCTTATCATTGTGAGAGAGCTTTTTTCAAAAGAACCTATCATTCTCTTAAAGAGCCTGCTTTTATTGGAAGTTTAAATGGTACTCTATCAGGGTTAATCGCAGCCGTTCTAGCAACTTATGGTTATATTGCTCTACCAGGATTTGGTCCAATTATTACCATGGGTATAGGTATAGCATTTTCCATTGGAATGATCATTGGTGCAATGATCGGATCAATAATAGGTATTTTGGTCGGTACATTTTATGCTTTTATAGAAGATTTGTATACATAATAAGAAAAAAACAACTCATTATAACTTGCTGATTTTTATGTATTTTGTACCATATTATCGATGATAATATGTACTAAATTATCAAAAAAATTCTTACTTAATTTTTCACGAGTGCTTTAAAAATCTGTTTTTTATTGAGAATCTCCTCTTGAAAAAATGAAGAAGAACTATATATACCGGTCCATAAAGTGCGCATTGTTTTTGAAATTTTTAAGAGATAAGTTTTTAGTAAACTTAAAGTACTATGAAATATGTATTTTGAATACTATAGAGTCTTTTTCTTAATCATATTTATCTATCAATTATAATGCTGTTTTATAAAATACAATTCAGAAAATAATTTTATAGTTTAACTAGATAATAAGTAGAAAAAACGTGTTAAATAAACTTATATTTATATTCGTATCATTATTGGTAACTTTCAATTCTTATTCTGTTGCATTAGCAAAATCTATTAAAGTAAAGATTTATGCCTTAGAGCAAAACAATATACAAAAAGCTATTGGCATAATTAAAATTGAAGAAAACACACATGGTTTGATTTTTACACCAAATTTGTTCAATTTACCACAGGGGTTGCACGGTTTTCATGTGCATGAAAATCCTTCATGTGGCATGAAAGACGGTGTAATGGGTGGCGCAGCAGGTGGACATTATGATCCTACTCGTACTAATAAACATCTTGGACCTTATAATATTAATGGTCACTTAGGTGATTTGCCTGCACTTTACGTCGATGATAAAGGGCAATCAACAATGAGTGTTCTTGCTCCGCGAATTAAAAAACTTTCGAATATTAAAGGGCATTCGCTAATAATTCATCTAGGAGGAGACAATCAATCAGATAAGCCATTGCCGCTTGGTGGAGGTGGTGCGCGTTTAGCCTGTGGGATTATTGCAAAATAGGTTTATCAGAATCTATTATTCTGTTGATTTCAAAGGTAAAAAACCGGCTTTTATTTCTCATATATAGATAACAAGAGTTTTTAATTAACCCTCTAATGTAAGCAAAACATTTTTGATAGTAAATTTGAAAGCTCTCCCTTTTTGATGTTAATTTTTTTATGACTCTGAAAAATAAAAAAAGACATTCTTAAAGTATTTTATTAGCAGTTTTACGCTAATAATAGTAATTAAGCGTGATAAGAGCTAAATTAAAAATTTGAGAATGATAGGCAATCTTTAAGAAAAGTTTTTAAGAGAATGATCCCAATCAGATTGGCGAATCTCACCAGTCTGATAAAATTGGCGGATGAGTTTTTCATAATGGAAAAGTCTTTGTTTTCCTCCAGCAATCTATTAGCGGTATCTCAATCGATTTCATTACGCTCTTATGCAGGAATCATAATTTGACTCTCGGAAAAGTTTTCCCTATCAAGTCTTATAAAACCAATTCCATGTAAACTTGAAAGCATCCCAAGTTCTTTTAACGTATTAACGCCTGAAATCTCACTAGCGACTAGATAAATAAAATTATCCCATGAAGATTTACTAACCATTTGGAAAAATGCTTGTCGTACATTTGAACGATTGAGAAAAATTTTTACTTCAAAAGACCAGAATTTTGTTTTTTATCAAAATATTGTAAAACACAGTCTTTAATTTCAGGATGCCATTCACGACTTAAACCTTGTATTCCGACAAGGTCTGGTTACAACCCATTTATTTCCACCTGCTCCATTCTTATACGAGAATGTTTCTCATTAATACGTTTGCTGTAAACTTCAAGTTCTGACCATAAAAATTTAGATAATAGTGGATAAAGATCATGTTCTTTAACAAAGTCATTTGTCTTAGAAGTTGTACTCTTTGCCTCATCAATTTCAGCACTATCTGTTGACTGCGTGAAATAATATTGTCGTGGACGTCCCTGCGTGGTTTTAATTTCGGGATAAACGTTTTTGCAAATATGGAGGTCTTACCCCTACCTCAGCAACAATTTGCTGAATAAGAGCTGCATCATTATTAAGGGGGATAACTTTTGCAGTTGAATGTTTTTGTTTTTGATGGCAGGATTCTATATAATTTTCAAATATCCATTGAGCAATTTCTCGAGCTGTGATTTTTTTTGTCGAGTTTTGTTTTAAAAAATTAAAAACAGTGTTTGTTAAATCTAAAATCATACGCAAAATTATCTATTATCCTCCATTATGTTTATTCCACTACAATAAGCTTTTACAACAGAAAGAATAAAGATATTTTTAAAAGCTTTTAATTTCAACTCAAAAGCTCTCCAAATAAAATTTAAATGTTTTTATGAATTTATAAGATTTTAGTCGTTATAAAGAAAAAAAATCTGCATTTTCATTAAAAATAAGAAATAAGCTGCAAATCTCTTTCCCAAAAAGATGATTTTAGAACTCTTTAACAGTATCTAGTACCATCCAACAGCAATTTGTGCTTCTTCTGACATACAATCAGGTGTCCATGGTGGATCGAATGTCATGGTGACTTCAACATGCGAGACACCTTCAACTGCACTTACAGCATTTTCCACCCAACCTGGCATTTCACCTGCAACAGGACATCCTGGTGCCGTAAGTGTCATTTCAATCTTTACTGAACGATCATCTTCAATATCAATACGATAAATCAGTCCTAGTTCATAAATATCAGCAGGAATCTCTGGATCATAAACTGTTTTGAGAGCAGCAATAATATCATCCGTCATACGATCAATTTCATCAGCTGGGATTGCTGATATGCTCGTCTTTTCACTTTTGTTTACAGTTTCAGCAGATTCTGTAGAATGATGCTCTTCAATTGATTTAGCCATTAAAAAATATCCTTGCTTTTTCTAATGCTTCCACTAACTGGTCAATATCTTTATGACTACTATACATAGCTAATGATGCACGACAAGCAGATGTTAAACCAAAATGCTGTAACAAAGGTTGAGCACAATGTGTTCCTGCACGTATTGCAACACCTTGTCGATCAACAAACATAGCAATATCATGGGCATGGATGCCTGCCATTTCAAAAGATACAATTGCACCTTTATCAGGAGAACTGCCATAAATATGCAGTGATTTAACCATTTTAAGCCTTTCATGGGCATAAGACAAAAGTGCCCTTTCATGTGCGTGAATAGCATTTCTATCTTTTTTTTGCATGTAATTAATAGCAGCGGCCAAGCCAATAGCTTCAACTATGGGAGGTGTGCCTGCTTCAAAGCGATGGGGGGGAGCATTGTAAGAAACCTTATCAACAGTTATATCTTCAATCATTTCCCCTCCCCCTTGAAAAGGATGCATTTCTTCTAGCCTATATTCCTTACCATAAAGGACACCAATACCTGTTGGACCATAAAGTTTATGACCTGTAAAGACATACCAGTCACAATCAAGGTTTTGTACATCAACGGTTAAATGTACAGCTCCTTGAGAACCATCAACGAGAACAGGAATGGCATTTTGGTGTGATAGCTCAATGATTTCCTTAACAGAAGGTACGGTTCCCAATACATTCGACATATGCGTAATAGCAACAAGTTTTGTTCTATCATTTAAAGCTTTTTGAAAATCTTCAATATGAAGAACACCATTCCCATCAACGGGCACAAAAACAAGTTTTATACCTTTACGCTCACGAATAAAATGCCAAGGGACAATATTTGAGTGATGCTCCATAATGGTAAGAATAATTTCATCACCTTCATTCAATTGAGACATTCCCCAACCGTAAGCAACGGTATTAATAGCTTCCGTCGCACTTTTTGTAAAAACAATCTCCCTTACTGTTTTAGCATTTAAAAAGCTACGAACTGTTTCACGAGCATCTTCATAACATTGTGTCGCTGCATTGGATAAAAAATGTATTCCTCGATGCACATTTGCATAACGATATCGATAAAAATTATCCATCGCATCAAGAACAGACTGCGGCTTTTGAGCAGATGCTGCACTATCAAGATATGCTAACCGTTTGTCATAAACATTATGTTGTAAAATAGGAAAATCAAGGCGAATTTCTTCTACATTATAATTCAACGTTGGTACGTTACTTTCCATTTTTTGACCTTAAACATTTTTTTCTAACCATTTGCCAATGATATTTTTTAAAACAGTCTGGATATTATCTTGCTTAATCTCCTCAATAAGTTCAGAGACAAATCCATTAATCAGAAGTGCACGCGCAGTTTTAAAAGGAATGCCGCGCGCCATAAGATAAAAAAGATAATCATGGTTAATATTGGCAACGGTTGCACCGTGACCACATGCAACATCATCAGCAAAAATTTCTAATTCAGGCTTTGCATTAAATTCTGCGTCATCTGAGAGAATAAGACTATTACAAGCCATACGTGCATCTGTTTTTTGCGCTTTTTGCGCAACACGTATTATTCCTTGAAAAACACCAACGGCTTTATCTGTAACCACATTGCGTATAATTTCAGTTGAAGTTGAGTTTTCTTCCAAGTGACGCACACTCATGGTGAGATCGCTATGTGTCCCTCCTGATAATAAATTGATAACTCGCAATTGAAAATTGGAGCCTTCCCCTTGTAACTCAACATCAATTTCCTGACGATTAAGTTGGCTGCCTATATTAATCACATAAAGTGATAGTTTTGCTTCTTGATCAAGAACAGCACAAAATCGGCTAAACTGTGCAGAGTTAAAACCACGATTTCGAATAATAATCCATGTAACATCACTATAAGCGGCAACCTGTAATGAAAATATCGAACTGACGAAAGTCTCTTTATCATTGCCACTCTGACGTTCAATAAATACAGCTTGACTATTTTTATCAATTTTTATCTCTGAAAAAATATGAGATTGCCCTCCCCTTTGAATATTTTGTAATTCAATAGGAACATCTAATTTTGTATTTTCAGGGATGTGAAAAAGCCAACCATCCGTAACAAAAGCCGTATTTATTTGTCCAATAAAATCTTCTCGAGAAATAATCTGGTCTATTTTTATAGACTCTTCCTTTAACGCATCTGCAAATCGTTTTGTTGTAACATTTGTAATCTTTGATTGCTTATCTGTTTTACCATTTTTAATAGAAAAAACAGCGCTCTCTGAAAATAATGCATCAAGCAATTGCTCCTCATCATTGACTTCTGAAAAATCACTAACAGATTTTAATAATGTGCGCAGATTTGTGTAGTGCCAGTTTTCGATTTTACGTGAAGGAAGTCTTGCGGACTGAAACAGTTCAATAGCTTTTTTACGGACTGTTTGCACTGTTTTATCGCCAGGTAAATTGCTTATACATTGATTGAAATGACGAATAATATCTTTTTCAACCGTTAACAATTCTTGTTGTGCATTCATATTCAATGACCTCAAGCGGCATCACTGATAATATCAGCATAGCCATTTTTCTCTAAATAAAGCGCTAATGACTTATCTCCACTTTTAATAATACGCCCTTTATAAAGAACATGTACCGTATCAGGAACAATATAATTGAGGAGACGTTGGTAGTGGGTAATAACTAAAAACGAACGTTTTGAATCTCGCAGTTTATTAACACCATCTGCAACAATTTTTAGCGCATCAATATCTAAACCAGAATCTGTTTCATCTAAAATACAAAGTTTAGGTTCAAAAAGTGCCATTTGTAAAATTTCAGCACGTTTTTTTTCTCCACCTGAAAAACCTACATTTAATGGACGTTTGAGCATATCCATATTGATTTCAAGTTTTGAAGCAGCCTCTTTAACATGTTTTATAAATTCAGGAATTTTAAGCTCTTTTTCACCACGTGCTTTGCGTTGAGAATTCATAGCAACTTTTAAAAATTCCATTGTGGCTACCCCAGGTATTTCCATTGGATATTGAAATGCAAGAAAAACACCATATGCGGCGCGTTCTGCTGGATCCATTTCTAAAAGGGATTGTCCATTATAAAGAATTTCACCTTCCGTGACTTCATAATCATCACTACCAGCAAGCAAATAAGACAAAGTCGATTTTCCTGCTCCATTTTGTCCCATAATAGCAGCAATTTCACCATCTTGAACAGTCAAGTTCAAACCGCGAATAATTTCTGTATCGGTCTCAGCAATACGGGCGTGCAAATTCTTTATCTCTAACATCATTTAATCCTGTTCTGGCTGTTTTCTTTTTCGGATACTAACGCGCATTTGCCTTATCTTCGTATCCATTTGCTTCTCTAATTTATCATAGAGATCATGTCTTGCATTATTTGCTACTGTTATAGCCTTTTTACATTAACTTTTCTCTTTATCTCATAAATAAAATTATCCCACACTACCCTCAAGGCTAATACCAATGAGCTTTTGTGCTTCGACAGCAAATTCCATTGGAAGTTTTTGAATAACCTCTTTTACAAAACCATTGACAATTAATGCGATAGCTTCTTCTTCAGGAATTCCCCGCTGCATAACATAAAAAAGCTGCTCATCAGAAATTTTTGATGTTGTTGCTTCATGTTCAAATTGAGCTGTGGCATTTTTTGCTTCAATATAAGGGACTGTATGGGCACCACAATCATTGCCTATTAACAAACTATCACATTGCGTAAAATTCCGTGCATTTTGTGCTTTTCGATGCGCTGTAACTTGTCCTCGATAAGTGTTGTTTGAAAAACCAGCAGAAATGCCTTTAGAAACAATACGACTAGAAGTATTTTTTCCCAAATGGATCATTTTTGTACCAGAATCAATTTGTTGGTAGCCATTTGCAATCGCAATAGAATAAAACTCTCCACGTGTGTTATCACCACGAAGTAAACAAGATGGATATTTCCAAGTAATTGCTGAACCAGTCTCAATCTGTGTCCATAAAATTTTAGAATTATCGCCTCTGCAATCTCCACGCTTTGTGACAAAATTATAAATACCTCCCTTACCATCCTTATCGCCGGGATACCAATTTTGTACTGTAGAATATTTAATTTCTGCATTTTTGAGAGCAACAAGCTCGACAACAGCAGCATGAAGCTGATTTTCATCGCGCTGGGGAGCCGTACATCCTTCAAGATAAGAAACATAGGAATCTTCATCAGCTATAATTAATGTTCGTTCAAATTGGCCTGTATTGCGCTCATTAATCCTAAAATAGGTTGAAAGTTCCATAGGACAACGAACCCCTTTGGGAATATAAACAAATGAACCATCTGTAAAGACAGCAGCATTCAAAGCAGCATAATAATTGTCACCCACTGGTACAACAGTTCCTAAATATTGCTTAATAAGATCAGAATGTTCGATAATTGCTTCTGAAATAGAACCAAAAATAACCCCTGCACGCGCTAATTCTTTTTTAAATGTTGTTACAACAGAAACAGAATCGAAAACCGCATCAACAGCTACCTGTCCTGATGCATAAATATTCTCATCAAAAGCAGATGGATCAGATTGTTTTCTGACTCCTGCCAAAATTTCTTGTTCTTTGAGGGGAATGCCAAGTTTTTCATAGGTTGCCAATAATTCAGGATCTACTTCGTCTAAAGATTTTGGTCCTGTATGATTTTTAGGAGCGGCATAATAATAAAGCTCTTGAAAATCGATTTTTGGATATTCAATACGTGCCCAATTAGGTTCTTGCATTGTTAACCAACGGCGGAAAGCTTGTAAACGCCATGTCAGCATCCATTCAGGTTCATGTTTTTTTGCAGAAATAAATCTTATAATATCTTCATTTAAACCCTTTGGAGCTTTATCTGTTTCAATATTGGTTTCAAAACCATATTTATATTGATCAACATCTATTTCACGTACTTGACGTATCGTTTCCTGCACTGCCGGCATTATTTTTCTCCATTCCTTCCGGTGTCAAGAACCGGTGATTAAAAGTCTTGTTTTTTACAAGATTAAAGCAGCAATCTACTCTCTAGATTATATACAAAGTGGGAAAATTTCAATCAAACTTATTTTATTTTTAAAATAGTTCTAAATTTTAAATAACAAATTTCACTTTTTACTATTACTGACAATCTGAGAAAAAACCAATAAAAAATCATCGATGTCTTGAGACCTCGTGCACCGTCCTATTGAAATGCGAATAGCTCCATTTGGGACATGGTAGCCCATTGCTTCCAACACTTTGCTTTGTTTTACTTTTCCTGAAGAACAAGCAGAGCCTGCTGACACAGAAAATCCTGCCAAGTCAAAAGCAATTTGCATCGTTTCAGCTTTTAAATTTTCTACAGTGAAGTAAGTTGTATTTGGCAAACGCGGCACTCTTTTACCAAAAATTTCAACATCACAAGATATCTTTTGTAGCCCATTTTCTAATTTATTACGTAAAGACATTAACTGTTTTATCTCTTCTTGGCTATAACAATCAGCTATCGCTGCTCCAAAAGCAGCAATAAGCGGCAATGCTTCTGTTCCTCCACGTAAGCCTTTTTCTTGCCCCCCTCCTATGATAAGAGGATAAGGCATAAGAAGGTTCCCATTTGAAACAAAAGCACCAATTCCCTTAGGCCCGCCAATTTTGTGCGCAGAGAGTATAAAAAAATCCCCTCCTATCTGATGGATATCAACGAAGCTTTTGTCCACATATTGGGTCAAGTCGACAATCAGAATGCCTCCAGAATCCCGAACGATAGCAGCTATTTCTTTTATTGGTTGAAGAACACCGGTTTCACCATTTGCAGCTTGAATAGCAATAAGAGGTAACCCTTTTGTTTTATCGTGAATCTTTAAGAGAGAAATTAATTTATCTTGTTGAATAAGCCCATTTTGATCAACCGCAATTGTACTGATGAATTCTTTAGGAAAACGCCCACCTTCTGCGACAGATGGATGTTCAGTAGCACCAATATAGAGATGAGAAAACTGAATTTTAGATTTTCCCATACTATAAGAGGCTGTTAACAAAGTCATCGCAGCTTCACTTGCACCAGATGTAAATATAACATGATCTGGATTTGTTCTAAGCTTTTCAGCGATTTGCCTACGTGCTTTTTGCAACAAAGCCTTAGCAGCACGTCCTTCCGTATGAACGGATGAAGGATTCCCAAATATCTCTAGAGATTCCACTAATGCTATCCGCGCTTTTTTTTGAGCGGTGTTGTCGCGTTATGATCAAAATATCGACGTTTTACAACCATTTTATATCACAATCATTCATCTAATGAATTGATTTAAAAAAATAGTGCAATTTTCTTGAAAAATGCACTTAAATGAGAATATCTAGTAATTACTGATTCTATGGTAAAAGTCGGTCAAGGTCAATGAGAGCTTGTCAGATGTAAGGAGCATTTAATGCCAGAAGTTATTTTTAATGGTCCCGCAGGTCGGCTTGAAGGACGTTATCAGCCCTCACCACAGAGAAATGCGCCAATTGCGATTATTTTGCATCCTCATCCCCAATTTGGTGGCACTATGAACAATAAAATTGTTTATGATCTCTTTTATATGTTTCAACAACGTGGTTTTACAACATTACGTTTTAATTTTCGTGGTATTGGTCGCAGTCAAGGTGAATTTGATTATGGAATAGGAGAACTTTCAGATGCTGCTGCTGCACTCGATTGGGTGCAAACACAGCATCCTGATTCTAAAAATTGTTGGGTAGCTGGATATTCATTTGGCGCTTGGATTGGTATGCAACTTTTAATGCGCCGACCGGAAATTGAAGGCTTTATATCCGTTGCTCCTCAACCCAATGTTTATGACTTTTCGTTTCTTGCTCCTTGTCCTTCTTCTGGGCTTATTATTCATGGTAATATTGATAAAGTTGCTCCTCCAAAAGATGTGCAAACGCTTGTAGATAAACTAAAAACGCAAAAAGGGATCACTATTACACAAGAAATATTAGAAGGTGCTAATCACTTTTTTAGCGGATATAATCAAGAACTTATTGAACGATGTGCTCAATATTTAGACAACCATATTACAAGTGAATTTCTTACGCCTCCACCTGAAATACTTTCACTCACCTAAACCAATAGAAGTTTATAAAACATGAAATCATCACTCCTATAAGCAAGGAGAAATTTTGTTTTTATATTGTCTCCTCTTTTCTATAATTTATCAACATTCGAAGATCAAAAAGGAAATGCTTCTCTTTTAACAAAAAGTGTTTCTTCTTAAAATATGTAAGAAAATGGCTTCAGTGTTATTTTCACTATCAGTATTTTCGTTCTCTTGTGGGGTATACGTTAATTATGCTAGAGTGAGCGTATGAGCAAATTAATATATAAATTGAATGTAATCTTAATGAGGAAATAAAATCTGTGACTGCCTTTAAATCTGATTTTTTACATATTATGCACCAACGTGGTTTTATCCACCAAATTTCGGATGAAAAAGGCTTAGATGATCTTTTATCAAAAGAAGTTGTGAGCGCCTATATTGGGTTTGATCCTACAGCATCAAGTCTGCATGCTGGAAATCTTCTACAAATTATGATGCTTTATTGGTTACAAAAAACTGGTCATCGCCCTATTGCTTTGATGGGTGGAGGAACAGGGCTGATCGGTGATCCTTCCTTCAAAGATGAAACACGACGTCTTCTCACACAAGATGATATTGCTACAAATATTACTAGTATTAAAAAGGTATTTTCTAACTATTTGACATTTGGTGATAAAGAAACGGATGCATGTATTGTTGATAATGCTGAATGGTTATGTAATTTAAACTATCTAGAATTTTTACGTGATGTAGGAAAACATTTTTCTGTCAACCGCATGTTGTCATTTGATTCTGTCAAACTGAGGCTTGAGCGTGAACATTCTTTGTCATTTTTAGAGTTTAATTATATGATCCTACAAGCCTATGATTTTGTTGAACTTCATGAGCGCTATGGACTACGTATGCAAATGGGGGGGACTGATCAATGGGGCAACATTATTAATGGCATTGAATTAGGACATCGCTTAGGGACCGCACAGTTATATGCATTGACTTCACCGTTGCTGACAACTGCTTCTGGTGCAAAAATGGGCAAGTCACTAAATGGGGCTGTATGGCTTAATGCGGATATGCTCTCACCTTATGAGTTTTGGCAATATTGGCGCAATACAGAAGATGCTGATGTTATAAGATTTTTAAAACTTTATACCACATTGCCAATGGATGAGATTCTCAAGCTTTCTGCATTGCAAGGGAGTGAGATTAATGAGGCAAAGAAAATTCTTGCCACAGAAATTACAGCGATGCTGCATGGACGCAGCCTTGCGGATGCAGCAGCCGAAACTGCTCGAAAAACTTTTGAAGAAAAAACGCTTGGAGAAAATCTTCCAACTGTTGAAATTCACGCCACAGAATTAAATATAGGTATTGGGGTGCTTACTCTTTTAGTACAAGCAGGACTCGCTAAATCTAACAGTGAGGCACGTCGCCATGTTCAAGGTGGAGGTGTGCGTATTAATGATCAAATCATTGAAGATGAAACACGTCTTATTATTGAAGAAGACGTCAATGCTAATGGAATCATTAAACTTTCTTTTGGTAAGAAAAAACATGTTTTGATGAAACCGGTATAATCTCTTTATAATTTCATACTCTTTTGCTTATATTTTTTCTTTGATGATGTTTTTAAATGCAATATTTGTGATGTAATCTGCTTTGTAGAAAAAATAAAAAATCTTTTAAAATAGTAGCACTCTAGAGAGTTGTATAATTGTTTATGCTATGTATTCTAATGGCTTGTACTTGGTAACAGAGAAAAGAAAGATAAGATAATGACAATACCAACGAAAGGTACTCTTGCTCCTGATTTCGATTTGCCACGCGACGGTGGAGGTAGAATACGTCTTTCTGACCTAAAAGGAAAATATATTGTTTTATATTTTTACCCGAAGGATGACACCAGTGGATGCACGAGTGAAGCGATTGATTTTACACGATTGAAGTCAAAATTTGATGAAATGGGAGTGGTTATTATTGGGATCTCTCCAGATAGTATTAATAGCCATGATAAATTTAAAACAAAACACGCGCTTGATATCATTCTTGTTTCCGATGAAGAGAAAACGACTCTTGAAGCTTACGGTGTTTGGGTTGAAAAAAGCATGTATGGGCGCAAATATATGGGTGTTGAACGAAGCACTTTTTTGATTGATAAAACTGGAAAAATAGCAGAAGAATGGCGCAAAGTTAGTGTATCTAGACACGCTGATAAGGTGCTAGCTGCTGCTGCATGTTTACATGATAATGGTTAATAGCACTTGTCATCTAAGCCTTATCAAAGGTAAAAATTAGTCTAATCGTTAGCTTTAGTGAATCTAGAGCTATGCACGCACTCAGCTATAACCTTAAATATTCTATTATTAATTACTCTCTTCAACTTCTTGGACTTTTCCGTAAATGCGCTGTGCAAGTGCTGCTTCTATAAATGCATCTAAATCACCATTAAGTACGGATTGTGGATCAGTGTTTTCAACACCTGTACGCAAATCTTTGACAAGCTGATAGGGTTGAAGAACATAAGATCTAATTTGATGTCCCCATCCAATTTCTGTTTTAGACGCTTCAACAGCATTTGTTTCTTCTTCTCGCTTTTTGAGCTCTTCTTCATAAAGTCTTGCACGCAACATAGACCACGCAGTTGCGCGATTTTTATGCTGGGAACGCTCCGTTTGGCATTGAACAACAATACCTGTTTTTATATGTGTGATGCGAACTGCAGAATCCGTCGTATTGACATGTTGTCCTCCTGCGCCTGATGCACGATATGTATCGATACGAACATCTGCCTCTGAAACATCCACTTCAATATTATCATCAATGACTGGGTAAACCCAAATGCTTGCAAAAGAGGTATGGCGCTTTGCATTAGAATCAAATGGCGAAATGCGTACCAAACGATGAACACCTGATTCTGTTTTCAACATACCATAGGCATTATGCCCTTTTATAAGAAGAGTTGCTGATTTTATTCCAGCTTCCTCCCCATCGTGAATTTCTAATATTTCAACCTTCATTTTATGTTGTTCAGCCCAGCGTGTATACATACGTAACAGCATAGAAGCCCAATCTTGACTTTCCGTACCACCTGCACCTGCATGAACTTCTAAATAAGTATCATTGGGATCTGCTTCTCCTGAAAGAAGCACATCAATTTGCCTTTTTTCTATTTCTCTCTTAAGATAGCGTATTGTGTTTTCTGCATCAGTGATAACTTCGATATCATTTTCTTCTTCCCCCATCGCAATTAACGCAATGCACTCTTCAAGTGTTTTTGTAAATGATAGAATACCACTGATTGAATCATCAAGACGCTGACGCTCACGCATCATATCTTGTGCTTGTTGCGCATTATTCCAAAGTGCTGGATCTTCTGCTTTTTGATTGAGATATTCGAGACGTTTTAGTGATTGATCCCAGTCAAAGATGCCCCCTTAGCAACTTAATTGCTTGTTGGATTTCATCCACTAATGTTTCTATTTCTACTCGCATAATTTAACACCGTAGTTTTTATTTTTAGACATTTTTCTATTATGCTTCTTTAAGCATTTTATACAAATTCAATAATCCCAGTAAGGCGATAGCATAATTTCATGCACCTATTTATTGTCACGACACTAGAAAAAAACAGAGGAAAATAACTCTACTTCATTTATAGATTATATCAGAAGAGAGTTTTACCGACTAATACAGCCCACCTGTACCACTTTCAAGAGCTTTATTAACCTGTGGAGAAGTCGTCATTGCAGGAACACCTTCTTGAAAAGAATTTGTTCCACCAATGACCTGATATATATCAGCAGGTCCAGTTCCTGGTTTAAATGCTTCTATAATAACATTTTGCTCTCCTCTTTCCGCGAGCATACCTGTCTTACGATTAATAGGCATTAAAATCATCCCTTCTGGCATTTTAAAGGGGACATCTGGTTTCCCTTTCAGAGCTGCTTCCATAAACTCACCAAAAATAGGCGCGGCCAATGAACTTCCCGTCCCATTGTATCCCAACGGTGCTGGTTGATCATAACCAATAAAAACACCAACGACAAGATCAGGGGTAAACCCCATAAACCATACATCTTTAGAATCATTAGTGGTTCCTGTTTTAGCAGCAATATGTCGATTGAGATAACGCAAACGTGCAGCTGTACCACGCTGAACAACCCCCTCCATCATTGATGTAATTTGATAAGCCGTCATAGGGTCAAGAACTTGATCTCGTTCATCAAGCAATTTGGGTTCATTTTGATTATCCCATGACTGGGCATTACAATTTTCGCAAAGACGATCATCATGACGATAAATCGTTTTTCCATAACGATCTTGAATTCTATCTATCAGAGAAGGATGAATAGAGCGCCCTCCATTGGCAATAACTGAATAAGCTGTAACCATTCGTAAAACTGTTGTCTCACCAGCTCCTAACGCCATGGGGAGATAAGGTTGCAATTTATCTATAACACCAAAACGCTCTGCATATTCAGCAACAAGAGGCATTCCCATATCATAGGCAAGCCGTATTGTCATAAGATTACGGGAATGTTCAATACCATAACGCAGTGTTGAAGGTCCTGCAAATGTGCCACCATAATTTTTAGGTTGCCAAATTTCACCATTATACTGGCGAATTTCAATGGGGCCATCTAAAACAACGGAAGCTGGAGTATATCCATTATCGAGTGCTGCTGCATACACAAAAGGCTTAAAGGCAGAACCAGGTTGACGATAGGCTTGTGTTGCACGATTAAATTCAGAGTTAGAAAAAGAAAAGCCGCCCACCATTGCAAGAACACGCCCTGTGTGCGGTTCCATAGCCACAACAGCACCTTCAACCTTTGGAATTTGTTGTAAGCGATAAATGTTGTTTGTACTTGGTACTTTTTCAACAAAAATAACATCTCCAACTTGCAAAACTTGGGATAAGTTTTGCACAACTTTTCGATGACCATTTTCTTTTATAATATTGAACGCCCATTTTGAATCAGCTTCAGACAAAACAGCTATTTCTCGTTTTTTTGTTAATAAACCTGAAGCTTCGCGCTGTGGCTGTAAACCAATCTCTACTTTATGAGCGTTAGCAGAAAGTACAACGCCTAAACGCCATTCAGGAACGTCACTCAGCCCTGTGACATTAGCAAGCTCGGCCCCCCAATCACCTTTCTCATCAATATGTGCATAAGCACCACGCCATCCTTGTGCATGGTCAAATTTAATTAATCCATTGTGTAAAGCTCGTCGAGCAAGAGCCTGCAAATGCGGATCAAGTGTTGTACGAACTGAAAGACCACCTTCATAAAGCATTTTTGCGCCATAACGATGCATTAAACGGCGACGCACTTCTTCAGTAAAATACTCAGCAGCAAAAACATAGTTATCGCTACCACGTATTTTTGCTCCTAAAGGCTTCTCTTTAGCTTTTTCGCCTTGCTCACGTGTAACATATCCATTTGTAACCATTCGATCTATGACCCAATTGCGCCTATTAATTGCACGTTGTGTATTTTTAAATGGATCATAATTTCCTGGACCTTTAGGAAGAGCAGCCAAATAAGCACATTCTTCTAAAGTCAGATCATTGACGGATTTATTGAAATAAGTCAAAGAAGCTGCTGCAATGCCATAAGTACCACGACCAAGATAGATTTCGTTAAGATAAAGCTCGAGAATATGATCTTTTGAATAGGTTTTCTCAATACGCATCGCCAGAATAGCTTCTTTTAATTTACGTTCTAAGGTTGCTTCTGAACTTAAAAGGAAGTTTTTAGCGACTTGTTGTGTAATGGTTGACGCCCCTTCTGGACGTTTTCCAGAACCAATATTACGAATATTATTAACTAAAGCTCTAGAAAGTCCTTCGGGATCTAGGCCGAAATGATGATAAAAATTTTTGTCTTCAGCAGAAATAAAAGCATCTTTAAGAATCTTTGGTATTGACTGAATTGGTAAATAGAGGCGATGCTTTGTTGCAAACTCTGCCATAAGGCTACCATCTACAGCATGGACGCGTGTCATCACAGGTGGCTCATAGAGCGAAAGAACTTCATAATCAGGAAGTGAATTCATCTGCTCTTCTGCTATAGCTTCCTGTATCACTGCCCCACAAAACACAAGAGTCATAACAAAACGAAGAAGATATCTAAAAAAAATTATCATCAAAACAGCTATCACTTTCTTTAGAATTGATTAAAGAAAAATATATCATCTCACTAATACTATGCGGATAGTACCGCTAGATTGAGACAAAGAAAAACGGTTTGTTTATATTAAAATCTATCAGACTTTAGTACTGATACTCTATTTTCTTACAAATTTAAAGAGGCTGCATAAGTTTCTGCCTATATTCAGCGAATTGTCGAATAGAATGAGCAATCGAGAGAGCCATCTTTTTTCTCCATTGAGGATTGTTTAATAATTCTTCATCCTCTTTATTTGATAAATAACCGATTTCTATCAAGACAGAAGGTATATCTGGAGCCCTTAAAACTTGAAAATCAGCATATCGATGAGGGTTATTTATCAGATTAATATTACTTTTTGTTAAGTTTGAGATAACACTATCAGCAAAATTTACTGAAAATGCATGCGTTTCACGGCGGGTAAGATCAAGCAAAATATCCGTAACTTCAAGTGTTTCATCTGCCGGCAAACCATCGAGAAGATCAACTTTGTTTTCATTTTCAGCTAAGGATTTTGCAATCGCATCAGAAGCCTTATCTGAGATAGTATAAACTGTTGCACCGCGCAGAGAATTTAAATTAATAGTATCGGCATGGATAGATATAAAAAGGTCAGCTTCCAATTCTTGCGCTTTTTTAACTCTCTCACTTAATCTTAGAAAGACATTAGAAGTGCGTGTTAAAGTAACGGTGATATGAGAATCTTTTTCTAATTCATCTCGCAAAACATATGCAAAAGCCAGTGTTACATCTTTTTCTAAAATTCCACTAACGCCTCGCGCACCACCGTCAATTCCACCGTGACCAGGGTCAAGAACAACACGAAAATTACGTGTTGGCATTTGTTGTGTTTTTGTATCAAAATCAGCTTTCTGTTGTTTTTCAAATATTTTGTTAAATTTTTCTTGTGTGGTTTTACGAATATCAATCAATAGCTGCCATAAACCGTTCTCTAATTTTTGTACGCTAGTTTTTTCAACAACGAAAGCAACTTTACTCGTCAAAATAATGCGTGAAGTTTGTATATCAGAAAAACCATAGCGCACATCTGATAACATGCTTGATAATCTATGCTGTTTTTTTAAGGAAGTATTTTGCGCTGAAAAATCAACCGTGGGTAAATTGATAATCAAACGTGCAGGCTTATGCAAAACTTGTAAATGAACCTTTGGTTCAACATTAAAAATCGCAACAACACGCGTATATGCACTATCACCAATAGTTCGCATATTAATAAGCTTTAAAGGATTTGCCGCTTGGATATTACTTTGAAATGCTAAAAAAAAGAATAGACAATATGAGAGGTAAAAAATAACATCCCTATAAGCCGTCTTCGGCTTTTCGCTAGAAACCCCTTTTTTCATAAATGAAATACTCTTATATTTTTATTGGCAATAATTATTTCAATCGTAGAAAATGATATATCAGATTTACCCTATCTTTTTCAAGAAAAGCTGAAACCTTTAATTTTCAACGTTACTCCAAAACTAAATTAAGGTAATAAAAAGATTATTATGGATTATAATGGAACGCATTTATATTGTTACTTGCCAAAATCATGATATCAACATAAAAGAACATTTACGCTTTCTAACTGATAGTAACAATAATCCATATTAAGTTGTCTTTAGAAAATTTGTTGCATGTTATATATTTAGACTTTTTATGGATGAAAATTCTTTGTGTCACAAAAGTTAGAATTGCGTTATTTAAGATTCGCTGGTTCGAACATCCGAACTATTTTAAAGATTGTTTTACTGGGGACTTACAAAATTATGTGTCATAGAAAACAGAAGGAAATAATGAAGAGAAATGCCGTAGATTTAATCAGGCGTTTACAGATAGCATCCCATTCTGTTTTACTGGTATCTCCCTTTTATGGCAGACAGCCTCTTACATTTGCGAATAGTTATACTGTTCGTTTGAATAAAGTTGCGCATGTCGCCCTCAGGATTTTAACTTATGTCAAACAAAATGCTTATAGATGCCTCCCATCCGGAGGAAACGCGTGTTGTTGTTGTTCATGGCAACAAAATTGAAGAACTTGATTTTGAATCAGAACATAAAAAGCAGCTTAAGGGGAATATTTATCTAGCGCGTATTACACGTGTAGAGCCGTCGCTTCAGGCAGCTTTTGTCGAATATGGTGGAAACCGTCATGGTTTTTTAACATTTTCTGAAATCCATCCTGATTATTATCAAATTCCTATTGCTGATCGTCTCGCCCTTCTTGAAGAAGAGGAAAAAGCTGCCATAGGAGATAATTATGCAGATGTCTCTCCTGAAGAAACAAACAAAAATAAAAAACGCTCCAGAAAAACAAAAAAAGATGAGCGCAAGAATAGCATGGCAGCAGATATTGAAAATGATACGACTTCTGAAGACATAACAGCTGATGAGGTAGAAGAAACTTTTAGCGCAACTGTTTCTCATGATGATATCGAAATGGTTGGTGCGGAAGATGTCCGTGAGGAGCTCCCCACCTATCAACGAAGACAAGAACGTCAATATAAAATTCAAGAAGTGATTAAGCGACGTCAAATTTTGTTGGTACAAGTTATCAAAGAAGAACGCGGCAATAAAGGTGCAGCACTTACAACGTATTTATCCCTAGCAGGTCGTTATTCTGTTCTCATGCCGAACACAGCACGTGGTGGTGGTATTTCGCGAAAAATTACCAATGTACAAGATCGCAAGCGTCTTAAAGAAATTGTAAAAGAATTAGAAGTTCCTAAAGGCATGGGAGTTATCTTACGAACTGCTGGAGCAAATAGAACAAAAGCTGAGGTTAAACGTGATTATGAATATCTAACCCGATTATGGGATACCGTTCGCACGCTAACACTTAAATCGACGGCACCATGCCTAGTTCATGAAGAAAGTAATCTCATAAAGCGTTCTATACGAGATCTTTACAATAAAAATATTAATGAAATTCTTGTTTCTGGAGACCAAGGATATCGTGAAGCGAAAGATTTCATGCGTATGCTCATGCCAAGTCATGCAAAAGTTGTACAACCCTATCGCGATCCCATTCCCATTTTCGCGCGCAATAATATTGAGATTCAACTTGATAAAATGTTGCACCCACAAGTTTCTTTAAAATCCGGTGGTTATCTTGTTATTAATCAAACGGAAGCGCTTGTGGCTATTGACGTCAATTCTGGCCGTTCTACCAAAGAACTTTCTGTCGAAAAAACAGCATTACAAACTAATCTTGAAGCAGCAGAAGAAATAGCACGTCAATTACGTTTACGTGATCTTGCTGGTTTGATTGTCATTGATTTTATTGACATGCTTGAAGAACGCAATGTAAAATTGGTTGAAAAAAAGTTGAAAGATTGCTTAAAAAGCGACCGAGCTCGTATCCAAGTTGGTCACATTTCACACTTTGGCCTTTTGGAAATGAGTCGTCAGCGTATTCGCATATCGGTTTTAGAAAGTACAACGCACCCTTGTCCACATTGCGCTGGAACGGGAAATGTCCGCTCTGAATCCTCAATTGCTTTACATGTCATGCGCTCCATTGAAGAATATCTTCTGCATAATCCGCAACATAACATTATTGTGCGCACACCTGTAGCAACCGCGCTTTACGTGTTAAACCATAAACGCAATATTCTTGTTAATCTAGAAGCGCGTTTTAAACTTAATATCAGTATTGAAGCAGATGATAGCATTGGAAGTCAGCATCTTATTATTTCTAAAGGTACAATAGCGGAAACAGTTTCTCAACCGATCTTTGAAGATGACAGTAAAGAAGAAATTGAAGATGAAACCTTCATAAATAGCCTTTCTATTGAAGATAAAACACTTGTTGAAACAAATCAGAAACGTCGGCGTAAAAATCGTCCAAGTGAAATAAATGATAATTCTCTTTCTACTGCTCATAAAAAAGAAGAGACGCTAAATGATGATTCTCATCGTCGGGCGGGGGGACGCCGTCGAGGGCGTCGTGGTGGTCGCCGGAATCAGGAAAATGGTTTTTATCAAATTCGTATTCCTTACGCAGAACCAGTGGGAGATTTTGCTAAACAAGCCTTAGAAGAAATCAAAACGGCGTATCGCAAACGTCGTCTTCCGGATGCAAAATCTGTTCAATTTGAAGAAACGAAAAATGACTCCCAACAATTGGCTATACAACAAGATGAAACTGTAAAAATTGATACGGTTGTTAAACCTAAAAAACGTAAAGTACGTTCTTCAAAATCAGAAAAAGATCAGCAAGTTATTAAAAATGATCAGAATATAGAAGTACCAGAACTTCTGGAAGAAAAATCTACAACTCGTGCAAAACATAAAGTTAAAACAAAAAAAGCAGATGAAGCTGCTCATGAGGCGGTTGAAAAAGCACCTGAAAATAGTACTAAATCAACACGCAAAACGCGTAAAAAATCACCCTCTAAAGAAATAACACCAACAAAGGAAGTATCAGAGCAGAAAGCTGTAAATGAAGAATTTATTGGAGCGACACCTCATAAAGCTGAGGAGAAAGCCAATCCTCCTGTTGTTATATCGTCAACACCTGACGATACCCCAAAAACTCAGCGTATTGGTTGGTGGAAACGCAGGAATCTTTCCAAAAATTAAGTATAAAAAAGCCGCCGCAAATATTCTGCGGCGGTTTTTTAAGTAAACATAAAGAAAAAATTTCAAAGAACGCTTTTTTTACGTCGTATACTAGTTAATTTTTTTAGCTTTCTCTTGTTCAGCGCGCATACGATCTTCAATTTCTTTTTGCCTTGATTGAATAGCTTGTTGCAATTTTATTTGCTCTTGTTGAAAATCTTTTTCCTCCATACCAGGACCTGTGTATGCAGAACTGAATCCATTAAGAGAAAACTCAATAGGATTAGCTGAACCACGGAAATTAATTGTTGTTACAACCATTTTCGAACCACTTTTCATAGCTGTAATAAGCTTATCATCCAAAACATCATTGGCAATACAACTTGGTCCATTGCAGATGATATAAGGAATTTTTTTAGAAAAATTATCTCCTATCTGAATATGCACACCTTCTGGTAAAAAACGACCTGTAGGCACTTGAATACCTATACGTTTCTCATTTTGTTTTCCTTTTATCTCAACAAGATTAAAAGCCGTCAAAGGCTGTCCAGTATTTGATAAAACAGTGTTCATTGTATTGCAAACATCAACGTCAGACTGTTTGCTGCAAACTTTATACCAACCTTGAGATAAAGTTTGCGCCCCTGCAGAAGTATGAATTGTAAGAAAAAGGGCAACAGCTCCAGCTAATCCGGAAACAACAGAATAGATACTTTTATGCGACATGATTAAGTTAATCCTTTCAACGCGCTTTTATAATAATCCAAACAATAGGAATACTAAATATAATTTTAATCAAGTGTATTAAATTAAACCAATGAAATGACACCCTCTTCTATGCTTCTTACTTCAATATAAAGAGAAAAGTCAAATTTGGCAAAAAAGCTACAAAATAGCCATTTAAATTCTTATGCGCTCATATACAGCCTCCCCCTTTTATGGCATTGATATCTTATGTAATTTATCCATGAAATACTCTAGTACAATGGAACAAGATAAGATTACATAAGTGAATCAACCTTATAATATAATTAAAATAAATTCTTAATGCTATTCTATAAATCTTATTACTTTAATTTTTTATATATTTATATTTTTTCTTTTACGCCAAGGAACTCTAGTAAGAAGTATTACGACGGATAGAGCTCTTAAATTGTCGGAAAAATTTAAGCACTTTCCTTATGTATCTCCTGATATAAATTGAAAAGGTAAAGTTACTTATAGTATTGTTAAAATATTTGATAGCTTAAATCCCTACGTTATTCGTAATTTTAGAACAGCTGCAAAAGGGCTTTTCTCTGATGAACAATTTTCTAATCTCATTTACGAAACAATGACGGAATGCTCTCGTGATGAAGCTTTTACACTTTATAGCTTCTTGGCAAAAAAAGTTGAAGTTGGTTTATTCACAATAAAGCTCCTTAAAGATAAAGGAATCCCACCTTTTGATCGTTATATGAAACGTATAGAATCCACCGAAAAAATTGGAGATCATGGTATTAGAATACGCTTTCCACATTTAAAAGATCGCGAATTTTCACTTCTTTTAGCAGGGGGAAATGGCTAATTCTCAAAACATTCTATTGACATTGATAAGTTAAAAAAAACGGACTAAATAAGATTTTGGGCAGCGGCCCCTATATTATGGGGCATGTTGATCTTGGTGAAAGAATTATCTATAAGCGCAATCCTCACTATTAGAGGCAAGATCTTCCTATTAACAAAGGTTTAAATAATTTTGATACCATTCAAATTGAATATTTTCGTAACGATACGGCACATTTTGAAGCCTTTTTAAAAGGCATAATTGATGTTTTTATTGAAACAAATCCAAATCGTCGGCAACACTCCTATAATTTTTCAGCTGTTCGTGAAGGTCATCTTATTAAAGAAAATTTTCAAAGGCTTATCCTCTTCTCAATGATCATATATGCTTTGTTTTTAATAGGCATCACACAGTTTTTTTAAGACAAAAAAGAAGAGAGGCTTTATCGATAATTTTTGATTTTGAATGGGTCAATCATCACCTTTTTAATAATATCTATACCAGAACGCAAGGTTATTGGGACGGTTCCATTCTATCATCTGTGGGAAAAACAGCAAAAAAAAGCACTTTTAGCCCCCTACCCTGATGCAGTTATTCCTGAGTTATGGATGGAAGCTGGCGTATTTCCAAAACAGACGGCTCAGACATAGATCGATCAATTACAGAAAAAGCTTGGAAACTCTTACAAAAAGCAGGATTTACTCAAAAAAACAACAAAGCTATTGCTCCCAATGACTTACCTTTTCAATTTGAAATTATGACTCAATCACTTGAAGAAGAAAAAGTTGTTCTTGCCTTTGAAAGTACATTGTCACGCTTTGGTCTTCATGCTGAAATAAGGACAGTTGATGATAATCAATATCAAAATCGCTTAAGAATGTTTGATTATGGTATAATTATAGTAAAATTAAAAAACTTTCTCTCACTAGGAAATGAATAAATAGATCGGTGGAGTCCAGCCTTTCGAAATTGAAAAGAGAATTTTAATTTTTCTGGAGCAGCCGATCCCGTTATGGATGCGATGTTGATGTACGCTCAAATGTTGATTTTATTGCAGCAGTTCGCGCCTTGAACAGAATTCTTATTTCTGGAAGCTACTATATAACCCTCTATCATTTTGCCTAAATATTGGATAGAACGTTGGTCATATATCAAACATCCTGCTTATACATCACTTTATGGATATCGCCTGCCAGCTTGGTGGTATGAATAAAAGAAAAAGAAATTTTATTAAATTATTATAATATTTATTACTTAAAATGATAAGCATTTATAAAATGAAAGAGATAATCAAATTTTTATATCTATATAAAAATTGTTATAATTATAAAGTAAGCTATAATAAAAGTGAACATTACAGCATTAAAAACTGAAATAATTTTAAAATAAATATGCATACCATAAATTTATTTTATTATCTAAATAATAGATTTTTATTATTGATTATTATCTGTTTAATAAATAATATTATTATAATAAATATAACTACCTTATATTAAAACATTACTGAATATGAAAAATTATACTGTTTATAATATTTTTTCTTTTGTTTAGAAAACTATATTATGTACTTCCTCGAAGTTTTTGCAAACCATAGGTATATTTCTCAAAGAGGAATCTCCACGCACCACAGCGTTTTTTATAATATTATATAACTCTTTTCTTAAATTATTAGGTCCTGTTATTAGAATTTCTTTAATGTCCTTGATTAACTTTGGATCTATTGAACTAACCGCATATTTTGCCCAAATAAAATCTTTCTTTTTCCAATCAAACTCTTTGCGCAAAACAGCAACGATATCACTATGTAATATACTCCCCCAACTTCTGCAAGAAACAACAAAAATAAGATAATTTTTTATTATTTCAAATATCTCCACTCATTTTCCATTCTTTAAATAATTGATTCTTTTTCAGATACTCTTTTGCTTTAGTGGTTCTTCTTCATATTCTCCATCTTCGTACTCCCTCGCTATGTACGTTCTATACATCAAATTTAGCTTTCCCGCAGCTAACGCACTTAATTTCGCAGTAAGACTAAAATGTTCTTCACTAAGATCATTCTGTTTCTGCAAAAGCTTATTTTTTTATGCAGGACTTTATAATGTTTTGTATTAGGATACATTTTATTAAAAGATTTAACTCATCCAGTTTTCTTCAATAAACTCGATTTCATTATCAACAATGATTGTCCTTTCTTTAAAGCGTTGATATTTTTCATCAAGAGTTTCATTAAAAAGAAATTCAGCATGAATATTTTTTACATCATATATTAAAGTAATTAACAAAAAGGCTATAGTGAGTAATCTTTGTAATGAGGAAATCATATTATTTCACTTTTAAGTTCATAGAGATGCTTATCAAGAGCACTCTCTATTTTTATAATAGCCTTGCTTAATATATTTGTCTGTTTGTATCAATATGTATTATACAAAATAGTTCAAAGAGAATTTTTTATGACCCAAGTTTTATGATTTTTTTTTGTAGAGCTATTTTATAAGATGAATGATAATTTTAGATTCATCGAAATTTTTTGACCTAAAAAGAGCATTTCTCTGCCATTTCAACAAGCTGTTTCATAATCGTTGCTGCTCCAATAAGTCTTTCATTAACTGTGGGCCAATTCCGAATAAGGGCAATAGTTTGGTCTGGTCTAATTTTTGCCATTGAACCCTGTTTTGCAACCCACTGGACAAGGGCAACACTATTTGCAAAATAATTATTACGAAATTGTATAATAATACCCTTTGGTCCAGCATCCAATTTTTCTACATGTGCTTTGCGACATAATATTTTAATATAAAAAACTTTAAGAAGATTTTGAACTTCAAGTGGTAAAGGACCAAAACGATCAATTAATTCAGCTGCAAATTCATCGATTTGTTCTAAATCATTAAGTTCTGTTAAACGACGATAAAGTCCCATACGTAATGGCAAGTCAGGCACGAAATTCTCTGGTATAATCGCGGTTGTATCAAGTGAAATTTGAGGTGACCATTGTTTATCTTCACTCTGTTCTCCCTCTTTTAATTCAGCAACGGCTTCTTCAAGCATTTTTTGATAAAGTTCAAATCCAACCTCTTTAATATGTCCCGATTGCTTTTCGCCTAAAAAATTTCCTGAACCGCGAATATCCATATCATGGCTTGCCAATTGAAAGCCTGCCCCCAATGTATCAAGAGATTGTAAAATTTTAAGACGACGATCAGCAGCAAGAGTTAAAACTTTACCGGATGGATAAGTAAAGAGTGCATAAGCACGTTGTTTTGAACGCCCTACCCTACCACGCAATTGATAAAGAGCAGCAAGACCAAACATTTCAGCACGATGCACAATTAATGTATTAGCAGTTGGAATATCAAGACCGGATTCAATAATGGTTGTTGATAATAAAACATCATATTGACCGTCATAAAATGCATTCATAATATCATCAAGCTGTCCAGCGGGCATTTGTCCATGCGCTATAACGAACTTGAGCTCTGGTACATGCATTTTAAGGTATTCTTCTACAAAGCCAAGATCTGAAATGCGAGGACAAACATAAAAACTTTGTCCACCACGGTAGTATTCTCGAAGCAATGTTTCACGTATAACAAGTGAATCAAACGGTGAAATAAAAGTCCGTACCGCCATTCTATCAATGGGTGGAGTGGTTATCAATGAAAGTTCCCGTACCCCTGATAATGCTAATCCTAAAGTACGTGGTATTGGAGTTGCTGAGAGTGTGAGAACATGAATATCGCTTTTAAGCTCTTTTAGGCATTCTTTATGTTTGACACCAAAATGTTGCTCCTCATCAATGATAAGAAGACCTAACCGTAAAAAATTGACTGCACCACTTAAGAGTGCATGTGTTCCAATGGCAATATCAATTGTACCATCTGAAATTCCTTTTTTGACTTGTGCGAGTTCTTTAGCTTTCACAAGTCTTGATGCGTGACCAATTTTAACAGGTAATCCTTGAAAACGTGAAATAAAAGTTTTGTAATGTTGTCGTGAGAGCAAAGTTGTAGGCACAACAACAGCCACCTGATATCCATTTAATGCAGCAACAAAAGCACTTCGAATGGCCACTTCTGTTTTTCCAAAGCCAACATCGCCACATATTAAGCGATCCATCGGTTTGCCTGATGCCAAATCATCTAATACAGCATCAATAGCGTTCATTTGATCTTCCGTCTCTTCATAAGGAAAGCATGCAACAAATTCATCAAATGATCCAATTGGCGGGATCAAAGCAGGTGCAGAACGCATAGCACGCTCTGCAGCTATACGGATCAATTGGCCAGCCATTTCCAATAAATGTTTTTTTAGTCGTGTTTTACGTGCTTGCCAGGCAACACCACCTAATTTATCTAATGTTACATCAGCTCCCTCTGATCCATAGCGTGAAAGAAGTTCGATATTTTCGACAGGTAAAAAAAGCCTATCATCTCCAGCATATTTAATTTCAAGGCAATCTCGTAAAATTCCAGTTGTCGTGATGGTTTTAAGACCAATAAATTGTCCAATACCGTGGTCGATATGCACAACCATATCGCCAGAATTTAAAGCTGCAATTTCAGAAATAAAATTCGTATTGTGTTTGCGCCGTTTTGGTGATCTTATGAAACGATCACCAAGGATATCCTGCTCTGCTATAACAGAAAAATCTTCCACTTCAAAGCCGTGCTCTATCCTTATAACAGCTGCGAATATATGATCACGTGGTGTTGCTCTAACAGTTTGTAATGATTTTACAATATCTATTTTTTTTAATCCATGTTCTTCAAGAACCTGCACCAAACGATTGAGAGATCCTTCACTCCAACAGGCTAAAAGCACTTTCTTACCAGCTGCGCGTAATGAAGCAATATGATCAACGACAGTTGAGAAAACATTTTTTTCTTGTGCATTGCGTTCTTTTACAAAATCATATCCCCGTTTGACATGTGTGTGGACAACAGTTTTTCCAAAAGTTTGTGGAACATTAAAAGGAGTAAAATCAATCTGTTTTTCAGATTGTTGTATAATTTCTAAAACACGCTCTGGCGTTAAATAAAGAAGGCTAGGCTCTATTGGATGGTAAGAAGCACAACCTTCATGATCATATTCCTGTTCTTTACGTGCATCATAATAATCTTCAATAAGGCGATAGCGCTCAATGAGCACTTCTTCTATGAGATGTTCAAAAACAACAGGTATATTGCCACAATGGTCAAAAAAACTATCAAGATTCTCATAAAAAAATGGTAACCAATGTTCCATACCAGCAAAACGCCGCCCTTGGGAAATTGCTTCATAAAGCATATTATTTTTTTGTGATATACCAAATGTGCGTGTATAATTGCTTTTAAAGCGGCTAATGCCTTCAGCTGTCAAAACAATTTCACTCATCGCATGTAATAAAAGTGCAGTTTTTTGCTTTGTGGTTCTTTGCGTTTCTGGATCAAATGTGCGGATACTCTCTAAGGTGTCTCCAAAAAAATCAAGACGCAAAGGCTGGGCTTCCGTAGGAGAAAAGATATCAAGAATTCCTCCTCTCACTGCAAATTCACCAACATCACGAACAACTGTAACACGTTCAAAACCATTGGCTTCCAAAAATTGAATAAAATGCCCCATATGATTACGCTGTCCAACCTGCGCACGGATAATCTGTGTCTCTACCATTTTACGGGGAGGCAATTTTTGCATAATTGCATTTGCTGTTGTTAATATAATTGCAGCGTGTGGATTTTGGCGCAAATTTGCTATATCTGCCAAAGCTGATAGACGACGTGCCATAACAGCAACTCCAGGTGATACGCGATCATAGGGTAAACAATCCCATGCAGGAAATTGACGTATAGGCAAATTTGGCTCAATAAAATTTAAAACTTGTTGTAAATGGGCAATTTTGGTTCCATCACGAAGAACATAGAGAAGTGGTTTATTTTGTGCAATTTCTGAACGCAACTGTGCAAGTGCAAAGGCTTCAAATCCATCAGTAATTCCATCAAAGATCATATGGGCCGAAGTATTTTGCGGAATGATAGTTTTTTTAAATATAGACATTGGAATTAATTTAAACTTATGCAAACATGGTAATTTATGATGTCACGAAAAAGTGGACTATCAACTTCAGGAGGGGGGGAGATTTCTCCAGTAACCCACTTCAATAAATCACGATCATCAAAAGACATAATATACTCAAGTTCAGAAATCGTTTTATCACTCATTTCAACAATATGCGCATCTACATAATGCCCCAAAATAAGATCCATTTCACGAATACCACGATGCCATGCGCGAAAAATCAAGCGGCGACGACGCACATCTAATTGATTTTCGTCAACGACAAAAACTGCCATAAAAGTCTCCTTAAATTAAGTGAGAAATAATATATGCCTTTAATTTTTAGAATAAGTTTGGCATCTAACCTAAGGAAGTTCAATAATCTTTTTTTCTTTAAGCGTAATTCGACGATGCATTTGTTTAGCCAAAGCGTAATTGTGTGTTGCAATAAGAGCAGAAAGACCAGATTGACGAACAAGCGCAGATAAAGCTTGAAAGACATAGGCTGAAGTTACAGGATCAAGATTTCCTGTAGGTTCATCAGCCAACAGAACTGAAGGACCATTTGCTACTGCACGTGCAATAGCAACACGCTGTTGTTCACCACCAGATAATTCTGATGGGCGATGGTTTGCACGATGAGAAACACGCAGATATGTCAATAGCTTCAGTGCACGATCTTCTGCTATAGATTTTTTAAATCCTGCTATCATTTGCGGTATCATGACATTTTCTAAAGCCGTAAATTCTGGAAGTAAGTGATGAAATTGATAGACAAAACCAATATCATTTCGTCTAATAGCTGTTCGCTCACTATCAGATCGTTTTGCACAAGAAATACCTCGTAACATCACATCACCAGCTGTTGGTTTTTCCAATAAGCCAGCAATATGAAGAAGTGTTGATTTCCCTGCACCAGATGGTGCGACAAGAGCGACGAGTTCTCCGCGATTAAGAATAAAATTTGCTTTATCTAAAATAATAAGAGGTTTATGCCCCTCAAAAAAATGTCGTTCAATTCCTACAAGCTCTAAAATAGCTGTCATTATTCATACCTCAAAGCTTGTACAGGATCTAGTTTAGCAGCGCGCCATGCCGGAATAAGTGCTGCTAGAAATGACAAAAATAAAGCCATTATAGCAACGATGGTTGTCTGTCCCCACTCAATTTGTGCGGGCAATTTCGTTAAAAAATAAAGTTGAGGATTAAAAACATCAACGTTAAATAACCAAGAAATAAAATCCTGAATATGATTAATATTTGCAGTCGCTATAATCCCCAAAATTAAACCTAATATTGTACCAATAAAGCCAATCATCATACCAGTGACGATAAATATACGCAGAATTGCGCTTTGTTGTGCACCCATTGTACGTAAAATTGCAATATCATGGCTTTTATCCTTTACGAGCATAATGAGTCCTGAAATAATATTCAAAGCAGCAACAAGAACAATAAGAGAAAGAATGAAAAACATAACATTTCGTTCAATCTGCAAGGCTGAAAAAAAAGCTTGATTGCGTTCTCGCCAATCAATTAAAGAGACTTGCTGACCAATTGTTTTTTCTACAATTGGTTTTATTTGATCGACAGCATCAGGATAATTTAAAAATAATTCTAAAGACTGAACGTTTTCTCCCAAATTAAAAAACATTTGTGCTTCATGAAGAGGCATAAATACAAATATTGAATCATATTCAGACATACCAATTTCAAAGATAGCAGTCACTTTGTAAGCTTTAACACGTGGTGTAACACCAAAGGGAGTTGCATCACCATCAGGAGTAATAATACGAAGGTTACTCCCAATGGTTAACCCCAATTTTGTTGCCAAACCACTACCAATTGCAACACCCTCTTCTTTATCAAATTGTGCAAGCGAACCTAATTTAATATTTTGGGATATGGTTTTAAGCTTCTCTAAATCTTGTTTGCGCATACCACGAACTAAAGCCCCAGAGCCTCCTTGAAGTTCGCCCTGCACAAGCGCTTGTCCCTCAATAACAGGCAAAGCAAATTTTATACCATGCACAGATTCTAAAGAAGAAATAAGGGTACTATAATCAGGAAAACCAGAATTAACAGCTTGAACAACAAGATGCCCATTCATACCAAGAATACGATTGAGAAGTTCTGTACGAAAACCATTCATCACCGCCATAACAACAACCAAGGCAAATACGCCTAACATAATTCCAATAAGAGAAATGATAGAAATAACGGATGCAACAACATGTTTTTTATTGGGAATCATATAGCGAAAAGCAATCATCCACTCATAAGATGAAAACCATTTACTTTTCAACTTCTTCATAACATTGCCTATTCAATTATAGAAAATTGGCCGAGGACATCTTCAACCGTTAGAGATTTTTTTACACCTGTTTTTCGATCTTTCATTTCAACTTTATTTTGTGCAATGCTGTTAGGTCCAACAATAATTTGTGCTGGCAAGCCAATGAGATCCATTGTTGCAAATTTTGATCCAGGGCGCTCATTTCTATCATCTAACAATGGCTCAAAACCAGAATCTATGAATTTCTGATAAAGAGTTTCACATGTATTTGTGCATTTTTTATCATCAGGCTTCATATTAATGATACCCACATCAAATGGAGCCATCGCTTTTGGCCAAATAATACCGTTTTCATCATGAGAAGCTTCAATCGCTGCTGCAACAAGACGTGAAGGCCCAATGCCGTAAGATCCCATAGAGATGACATGCTCTTTTCCATCTTGTCCCATAACTTTTGCTCCCATAGGAGCAGAATACTTCGTGCCAAAATGGAAAATATGTCCTACTTCAATACCACGCGCTGAAAGACGATTATGACCAGAAACTTTAGTCCATTCTTCTTCATTATGCATTTCTTCTGTTGCTGCATAAAAAGATGTCCATTGTTTAACAGTATCATCTAAAATAGCTTTATCGCTAAAATCAATCGAACTGTTTGGAACAGTAAGTTCAAGAAATTGTTTATCACAAAAAATAGCACTTTCTCCTGTTTCAGCAAGAATAATAAATTCATGACTAAGTTCACCACCAATTGGACCAGTATCAGCACGCATAGGAATTGCTTTTAAACCAAGACGAGAAAAAGTACGTAAATAGGCAATAAACATGCGATTATAAGACGTTTGAGAACTTTCATAATCAAGATCAAAAGAATAAGCATCTTTCATTAAAAACTCTCGTGAGCGCATCACACCAAAACGTGGGCGGATTTCATCACGAAACTTCCATTGAATATGATACAAATTGAGTGGAAGATCTTTATAAGAACGAATATAGGAACGAAAAATATCCGTCACCATTTCTTCATTTGTTGGACCATAAAGTAAATCACGCTTTTGACGATCTTTAATGCGGAGCATTTCCAAACCATAGTCATCATAACGACCACTTTCACGCCAAAGATCTGCAGATTGAATTGTAGGCATTAATATTTCTATAGCACCAGCTCGCTCTTGCTCTTCACGAATAATTTTACAAACTTTATCGAGAACTTTTTTACCCAATGGAAGCCAAGAATAAATTCCTGAAGTTTGTTGGCGAATCATACCGGCACGCAACATTAATCGATGAGAAACAATCTCCGCCTCCTTAGGATTTTCTTTTAAAAGTGGAAGGAAATATTGAGAAAGACGCATTGAAATAATTAACTCCTAATCAGACCTATTATATTAGAACAATTTAAATAGAGTATATATTTAATCTATAGCGACATTCTGAATGCTTGCAAACATAACGAACAGATTGTTGAAAAATTTATGTGCTCTATTCCTCATTAAGCTCAATTTGAGCGATAAAACGATCTCACAATCCCCTTTTTTCTTTCTTCATTAAAAAGAAAATAACATAATACTAAAATGTTTCATTTTGATTGATGTAAAAAAACTGTACAGATAGGTTTTTTCCGCCAAATTTCATGAACAGCTGCTCTTACTGCACGCCGTGTTGCTTCTCGAACAAGGTCATTATTTTTTCGTTTAATGCGTGGGATGTTATAAAATGTATTTTCGACAATATCTAAAAGAATATCTTTCAATTTTTCTCCCTCTCCATTACTCTCAGGCAGTCCAAATGTGCTTAGACCAATATCATTTAATAACTCATATTTGCTATTCATATGGAGAGAAACAGCAACATGACCAGCGTAACTTAGTTTTCTACGTTCACGAATTCCTAACTCATACTCATCTCCAAGAAGACAACCATCTTTATAAATACGGCCAACAGGAACTTGATCAATAACTTCTACAGGATCTGGTGTGAGACGCAGCATGTTACCATTTCTAATATCCCTCACAATTTTAATACCTGCTTGACGTGCTAAATCCGCTTGAGCAGTAAGATGTATTGCCTCACCATGCACAGGCACAAGTATTTGTGGCTTTATCCAATCATACATCTGTAAAAGTTCTAAGCGACGGGGATGACCTGAAACATGAATGAGAGCATCCTCATTCGTGATCACTTTAATCCCCATATCAATAAAACGATTTTGTATCTCAAGAATTGCTTTTTCATTTCCTGGAATACTTCGTGATGAATAAATAATGGTATCACCAGCAGAAAGTGCAAGATTTCTCATTTCACCACGTGAAAGCTTAGCCAAAGCAGCACATGACTCTCCTTGACTTCCCGTGACAACTAAAACAAGATCTTTACGCGGGATATAACCATAATCATCTTCTGTCACAAATGGAGCTAAACCATCCATATAACCAAGCTCTTGGGCAACCATAATACTGCGTTTAAGAGAGCGTCCAACAATAAGAAGCTTGCGTCCAACGGACTCAGCTGCAAGAGCGATAGAACGAATCCGACCGACATTAGAGGAAAAAGTTGCAATTGCAACGCGCCCTTCAGCTTTTGAGAGAATTTCACAGAAACTTGTCTGAACTTGTTGTTCTGATGGTGTTATACCATCACGACATGCATTCGTAGAATCACAAAGCAATGCCAAAACGCCTTTATTGCCTAAAGTACGAAATCGTTTTTCATTTGTTAAAGCTCCAAGCGAAGGTGTATGATCAATTTTCCAATCACCAGTATGGATAACAGTACCTAAAGACGTTGTAATTGCCAAAGATACAGATTCTGGTATTGAATGGTTAACGGCAATAGCCTCTAGCGCAAAAGAACCCACTTGAAAACAATCACCAGCTTGAAAAACATTGAGTGACATTTTGTGAGATTCAAAATCTGCTTGTTTTTTAATTTCCAATAATCCTGCTGTAAAAGGCGTACAGTAAATTGGAACTTGTAACTTTGGCCATAAATCAAGAACGGCCCCATAATGATCTTCGTGAGCATGTGTTAAAATAAGACCACGCACATTATGTTTTTCGCTTTCCAGAAAACGAATATCAGGGAGAACAAGATCTGCTCCTGGTAATTCAGGACCAGCAAAACTAACCCCCATATCAACCAGCAGCCATTCACGAAGATGTTGTGGTCCAAACCCGTAAGCAGCCAGATTCATCCCTATTTCACCTACGCCTCCCAGAGGTAAAAAGACAAATTCACATTCATGAGCTGCAACCATAAACATCTCCTAAATTATTAAGATAATCTGAGCGTGAAATATAATTTTTCATAAATTAACAACGATCTGCATGAACACAAGCAGCCAAACCAAAATGAACATCACCAGCTGTTATAATAGCTTTTTGATTATTTGCTTGTTGTATGATGCAGTTAAAATCATGATCAAGCCCCTCAAAAATACCCTCAATGATTTTTTCATCATTGATTATTTTCACATATTGTCCAAGATGTGCCGAATGTGAAAGCCATTTTTTACGGATTATATCACATCCCCCACGTTGCTTCCAAAGCAGGTAATTTTTAGCAAAAAACTCCGTCAAAACTATAAATAACTGTTCTGGTTCAATATGCAAACCAATATTCTTTAAGCTTGAAGTGAGATAGGGACCATCTTCATAATGATGTTTTACATTTATTCCAATACCAATAACCAAAGCATTCTGCTTTGAGGGCAATTTAAAAATCTCGAGCAAAATACCAGAACTTTTAGCACCTCTGAGCAAAATATCATTTGGCCATTTTAAGCCAACAATACCATTCTCTTGTTTTTCAGCTTTTATAAATTGTTGTATTGCCTCTACCACGCTTACTCCAGCCACAAAACCAAGCTGAGCAGCAGTTTGATGAACAATACCATCAATTAATAAAAGACTAGAATAAAGGTTCCCTTTTGGACTAGCCCAACGCCTTCCTCTTCTCGCTCTTCCCTGCAATTGTTCTTGTGCAACGATCCAAAGATAACCTTGATGAGCTGTTTGCGCTTTTTGTTGTGCAATAAGATTTGTTGAATCAACATTTTCGTACGATTCAACGCTGTATCCTTGTTTTTGTGCAAAATCTGATAAAATATAAACCATATTCACTAAAACAATGCAGCTGCTGCTTTTTCTGCAAATTCAGTAAACCAAATTCCAAAAAGCGTATAAAATAAAATAAACAATGCAGAAAGACCGAGACAAAACTGAAGCTCTTTTGATAACGTAACAAAAGACGCCTTTGCATCATCAAACCACATAATTTTAATGACTCGTAAATAGTAAAAAGCTCCAACAACAGATGCTATCATCCCAACAATTGCAAGTGGTGTCAGACCAGCATGAACAGCAGCAGAAAATGTATACCATTTTCCAAAAAAACCTGCCATAGGTGGTATACTTGCTAGTGAGAAAAGCTGTATTGTCATCACAACAGCCATAAACGGATTTGTCTTTATGAGCCCTGAAAGATCGTAAATATTTTCAACATTTCCACTTTTGGTTCGCATTCCAAGAATAAAAGCAAATGAACCAAGTGTCATACCAAGATAAATAGTCATATAAAGAATAACACTTTTTACCCCCAAAATATCTCCAGCAGCTAAACCAACAAGCGCATATCCCATATGACCAATAGATGAATAAGCCATCAAACGCTTAATATTGTTCTGACCAATTGCAGCAAATGCACCAAGTATCATTGATGTAAGTGCCATGAACACTAAAATTTGTTGCCATGCAGGCATAGAACCATCAGCACTACCCAGTGGAATAAAAGTCATAACCATAAGACGGATAATAAGTGCCATCGCGGCAATTTTAGGAGCTCCAGCAAAAAATGCTGTAATAGGTGTTGGTGCACCTTCATAAACATCTGGAGTCCACATATGAAAGGGAACAGCAGAAATTTTGAAAGCCAAACCAGCTAGAATAAAAACAATTCCAAAAATAACCCCCAATTGTAAGTTTTCACCTTTTAAAGCAATGGCAATTTCGTGAAAACCAATTTGGCCAGTAAAACCATAAAGCAAAGAAATACCATAAAGCAATAATCCTGAAGACAACGCTCCTAAAACAAAATATTTTATACCAGCTTCAGAAGATTTGACATTATCACGATTGATTGCAGCAAGCACATATAAAGCTAAAGATTGTAATTCCAATCCCATATAAAGCGACAGCATATTGCCCGCTGAAATCATCAGCATCATGCCAAGAGTTGCGAAAAGAACAAGCACAGGAAATTCAAATATATCGATCTTTTGAGAACTGTTAAAACCGACAGACATAATAAGAGCAAAAAGTGCACCAACAAGCGTTAAAATTTTCATATAACGACCAAAAGAGTCAATAATGAGCGCATTGGTTTGAAATAAGCCAGTCTTCGGAAAAACAACAATCATAACAATGGTTGCAACAAAAAGAGCAATAGCCAGCCCAGTCACAGTTAAAGAAGAACGAGCATTGGAATAAACACCAGCCAAAAGCAATACTACCCCCCCTAATGCTATTAAAATCTCTGGAAGAATTAAAACTAATTGTGCTAACATTTCATTTTGCATGTACATTCTTCCCTAATCTAGTGCAATTTATTGATGAGGGCTTCTACGGAAAACGCCGTTGCTTTAAGAAGTGGCGTTGGATAGACACCAAAAAATATTGTTAGAATCACCATTGGATAAAGAATAATTTTTTCTCTTGAAGAGAGATCTATAAGGACTTTTAAATTCTCTTTATCCAAAGAACCAAAAACCACCCGCCGATAAAGATAAAGCGCATAGGCAGCCGATAAAATAACACCCGTTGTAGCAAAAACAACAACCAATTTATTGACTTGAAAAACACCTATTAAAGTTAAAAATTCACCTAAAAATCCTGAACTTCCAGGTAAACCGACATTTGCCATAGTGAAAATCAAGAAAACAACCGCATATTTTGGCATATTATTCACTAAACCACCAAATGCGGAAATTTCACGTGTATGCAAACGATCATAGATAACCCCAACACAAAGAAACAAAGCTGCTGAAATAATTCCATGCGATAGCATTTGATAAATAGCTCCTTGAATACCCTGTTCATTCGCAGCAAAAATGCCCATTGTCACATACCCCATATGTGCTATCGAGGAATAAGCAATAAGCTTTTTTATATCATTTTGAACAAGAGCAACCAATGATGTGTAAATAATAGCAATAAGCGATAAGGTAAAAATCAAAGGTGCAAAATCAGCTGATGCAAGAGGAAACATTGGTAAAGAAAAACGAAGAAAACCATAACCGCCCAATTTGAGCAAGACACCAGCTAAGATAACTGAACCAGCCGTTGGTGCTTCCACGTGAGCATCAGGAAGCCACGTGTGAACTGGCCACATCGGCATTTTAACGGCAAAAGAAGCAAAAAATGCCAGCCATAACCATATTTGCATCTGTGCAGGAAATTGATAATTGAGTAAAGTTGGTATATCAAGCGTTCCAGCTTCCCAATACATAGCCATAAGGGCAACCAACATAAGCACTGAACCAAGTAAAGTGTATAAGAAAAATTTTATGCTTGCATAAACACGCCGTGCTCCACCCCAAACGCCTATAATAATAAACATTGGAATAAGGCTACCTTCAAAAAAAACGTAGAACAATATTGCATCGAGAGCACAAAAAACGCCAATAATCGCAACTTCAAGGAGAAGAAAAGCAATCATATAAGCTTTTAATCTATCTTTAACATTTTCCCAACTCGCCAAAATACAAAACGGCAAAAGAAAAGCTGAGAGAACAACAAAAAGAATAGAAATACCATCAACTCCCATATGATAGCTAATGCCCTCCCCTAACCAATTGAGTTTCTCAACCATTTGAAAATGTGTGTTTCTATAATCAAAGCTTGCCCAAATGATCAAGGAGATAATAAAAACAAACACTGTCGTAAAAAATGCCACATTGCGTATATTATGTCGCGCTGCCTCACTATCATCTTTGATAAATAAAATGAGCAGAACACCCACAAGTGGCAAAAATGTAACCGTAGAAAGAATAGGCCAATCGCTCATCAGTTTACGCCCCCGATCATCATCCATGTGATCAATAATGCAACACCTATAAGCATCGCAAATGCATAGTGATAAAGATAGCCTGTTTGCATCCGAACAACTCTGTTTGTAATATCAACAACACGTGCTGCAATACCATTCGGGCCGAGACCATCAATAATTTTACCGTCTCCCACTTTCCAAAGAAAAGAACCAATTTTAAAGGTAGGACGAACAAATAAGAAGTTATATAATTGATCGAAATACCATTTTTGGTAAAGAAAGTGATATATTCTTGGCATAGCATTAGCTATTTTCTTGGGAAGAAATGGAAAAGAAATATAGAATAAATAAGCAAACATAAATCCAAGCACCATTGCTATAAATGGCGACCATTTTACCCAATTAAAGACATGGTGAGCATCATGAAGAATGTGATTGTGGCTGCTTGTAAACAATGCTCCCTTCCAAAAAGCATCATAAAAGTCACCAAAAAAGTGAGGTTGAAAAATCACACCTGCAAATATTGCTCCAAGAGATAAAATAAAGAGTGGAATTAACATAACTGGAGATGATTCATGAACATGATGCATAACATCAACCGTTGCCCGTGGCTTCCCATGAAATGTCATAAAGATAAGCCGCCATGAATAAAAACTTGTCAATAAGGCGGCAAAAACAAGAAGATAAAAAGCATATCCTGAAGCAATATTATGGGATGCAAAAGCAGACTCTATAATCGCATCTTTGGAGAAAAAGCCAGCAGTCCCGAAAAGGGTTCCTGGGATTCCAACACCGGTCAATGCAATAGTCCCGATCATCATCATCCAGTAAGTGACCTTTATATGCTTGCGTAACCCACCCATTTTTCGCATATCTTGTTCATCGGATACAGCATGAATGACAGAACCCGCACCAAGAAACAATAAGGCTTTAAAAAAAGCATGGGTAAAAAGATGAAAAATAGCTGCTCCATAAGCTCCAACACCAAGTGCAACAAACATATAACCAAGTTGTGAACATGTAGAATAAGCAATCACACGTTTAATATCATTCTGCACCAATCCTACAGTTGCTGCAAAAAATGCCGTTGTTGCCCCAACAACAATAATCACTGTCAAAGCGGTTGAGGAAAGTTCAAAAATTGGCGACATACGTGCAACCATAAAGACACCAGCTGTCACCATTGTTGCGGCATGAATAAGTGCTGATACAGGGGTTGGTCCTTCCATTGCATCAGGAAGCCAAGTATGTAAAAGAAACTGTGCTGATTTTCCCATAGCACCAATAAATAACAAAAGACATGTAACAGTAATTGCTGCTTGTCCATCAAGCTGCCAACCTAAAAATGTCATATTTTGTATAAAGTCATTATCTGCAGCTTTTGCAAAAATAGAAGCAAAATCAACCGATTGGAACAAAACAAAAACACTAAAAATCCCTAAAAGAAATCCAAAGTCTCCAACACGATTAACCACAAAAGCTTTCATTGCAGCTTTATTAGCAGAATCTCGCTGAAACCAAAAACCAATGAGCAAATAAGAAGCAAGCCCCACACCTTCCCAGCCAAAAAACATCTGCAGCAAATTATTAGATGTCACCAACATGAGCATCATAAATGTAAAAAGAGAAAGATAAGAAAAAAAACGTGACCTTGAAGGATCATGATGCATATAACCAATTGAATAAATATGCACTAATGCCGAAACACTGTTCACCACAATAAGCATGACAGCTGTTAATGTATCAATATGGAGAGCCCAATCAAAGCTTAAACCACCAACAGTGAGCCAATGTAATACCAATACATCAACCACTGGAGCATGACCAAGTGCAATATTGAAAAAAACCACCCAAGACAGTAGAGCAACAACCACCATAAAGCTACATGTTATCAATTCACTCGCACGATCTCCTATAGTTTTTCCACCTAGTGCAGCAATTAAAAAGCCCAAAAGCGGAAGAAAAACAATCGTATAATACATCACTGGTTAGCCTTTCATTACATTAACATCTTCAACCGCAATAGAACCACGATTACGGAAGAAAACGACAAGAATTGCCAAACCAATTGCGGCTTCAGCAGCTGCTACCGTTAAGATGAATAAAGCGAATATCTGACCAACAAGATCGTGGAGAAATGCTGAAAACGCAACAAAATTAAGATTAACGGAAAGCAATATAAGCTCAATAGACATCAAAATAATAATCACGTTCTTTCTGTTAAGAAAAATTCCAGTAATACCGATTGTAAACATCAAAGCAGAAATAATAAGATAATGTGTAATATCAATGTGCATAGCCTCCCCCTTAAACACCCTTACCTGATTCAACTTGTTTAATTTCAATTGCATTTTCTACTGTTCGAGAAACTTGCGCTGCTATAGATTGCCGCTTTACACCCGACTTATGACGAAGCGTTAAAATAATTGCACCAATCATTGCAATTAAGAGAATGAGCCCAGCAGTTTCAAAATAGAAAACATAATCTGTATAGAGAATATCGCCTAAAGCCTGTGTATTTGTTCGCTGTACTAAGTCTGGCATTGGTTGTATAATTTGCGTTTTAAGAACTGGAGAAAAATGGCTGCTTACAAAAACAACAATTAATTCTACAGCGATAACTCCTCCAACAAGAGCTCCAATAGGAGCATACCGGAGTGCACCACTTTTCAACTCAGCAAAATCAACATCAAGCATCATAACAACAAATAAAAATAAAACTGCTACCGCACCAACATAAACAACAAGCAGAATAAGCCCCAAAAATTCTGCTCCTGCAAGCAAAAACAAAGCAGCAGCATTAAAAAATGCGAGGATTAAAAACAAAACAGAATGTACAGGATTGCGTGCTATAATAACAACAACTGCACTTACAAGCATAATAAAAGCAAATAAATAGAAAAATGCCGCCGCTAGACCTGTTAGCATAGGCTTCTCCTCAATCAATCATACAATTGGTACAAAAATTCATACCAGATTACAATTTATCGGAAAAATTATCCGACACCTCATTTAACGATACACTTAACGATAAGGTGCATCCATCAATATATTGCGAGCAATTTCTCGCTCCCAGCGATCGCCATTCATTAAAAGTTTTTCTTTATCATAATAAAGTTCTTCTCGCGTTTCTGTTGCAAATTCAAAATTTGGACCTTCTACAATAGCTTCAACGGGACAAGCTTCTTGACAAAAGCCGCAGTAAATACATTTAACCATATCTATATCATAACGAACAGTTCTACGTGTACCATCATTACGCCTCGGTCCTGCTTCAATAGTAATAGCTTGTGCAGGGCAAATTGCTTCACATAATTTACATGCAATACAGCGTTCTTCACCATTTGGATAACGACGAAGCGCATGTTCCCCACGGAAACGCTGAGATACAAAACCCTTCTCATAAGGGTAATTAATCGTAGGTTTTGGTGCAAAGAACTGGCGCATTGCTAAGAAAAAAGCTCTTACAAACTCCAATAAAAGGAGTGACTTTGCTGCCTGAAGAAAAGCTGACATCATAAAACCTCTTCTTAAACAAAATCTGTATACTTTAAAAAAGCAGCAGTTATCACAACCATTGCCAATGAGAGAGGAAGGAAAACCTTCCAACCAAGTCGCATGAGTTGATCATAGCGATAACGTGGAACAAATGCTTTGACCATAGCAAACCAAAAAAATACAAAACAGACTTTTAAAACAAACCAAATAACACCAGGAATCCAATTAAGCCACCAAACATCCAAGGGAGGCAACCAACCACCTAAAAATAAAATAGTTGTTAATGCACACATTAAAACAATAGCAACATATTCCCCAAGGAAAAAGAGCATATAAGGCGTTGAAGAATATTCAACCATATGACCAGCAACAAGTTCAGATTCTGCCTCCACTAAATCAAAGGGAGGCCGATTTGTTTCTGCAAGCGCAGAAATAAAAAAGATAATAAACATTGGAAAAAGAATGAGCCAATTCCAATCAAGAAAACTATTAAAAGGAAGACCAAGAGCTGTTCCAAGCCCATAACTTTGTTTCTGCACAATTGTTGTAAGATCAAGTGATCCACTTATTAAAATAACAGTTACAAGCACAAACCCAATGGAAACCTCATAAGAAACCATCTGTGCTGCTGAACGAAGAGCTCCTAAAAAAGGATATTTTGAGTTCGAAGCCCACCCCCCCATAATAACACCGTAAACTTCAAGAGATGAAATAGCGAGGATATAAAGCAAACCAACATTAATCTTTGCAACTTCCCATCCTTCATCAACAGGGACAACAGCCCAAGTTGATAAAGCCAGTGTAGCAGAAACGAAAGGCGCTAAAAGAAAAACGCCTTTATTCGCACCAGCTGGAATAATAGGTTCTTTTACAACAAATTTAATTAAATCCGCAAAAGATTGCAACAACCCCCACGGACCAACAACATTGGGACCACGCCGTAATTGTACCGCTGCCCAAATCTTTCGATCTGCATAAAGAAGATAAGCAACCAATACCAAAAGAACAACCAAAAGAAGAAGTGTTTTCCCAACAATAATGAGTAATGGCAACAACCAAGTTATAAAGAAATCATACATCATTATTCCTTTTCCCCTGCCCTTACTCTACAGCTTGTGTAGTACGGCTTTTTGCAAGTGATGAACATTCAGCCATAACTGCAGAAGCACGTGCTATCGGATTTGTCAAATAAAAGTCTTTAACCATAGAAGTAAAGGCTTGTGCTTCTAGAGCGACTATCTGTGAACTAAGCACTTTAAGATCACTTATACTAGAAGGTGCGATATCATCAATAGCACAAAGATGCGGATAATCATTAAAGAGCTTCTGTCTTAACTGAGAAAGCGAATCAAAAGGAAGCTTTTGTCCTAAAACATCCGATAAAGCACGCAAGATAGCCCAATCTTCTTTTGCTTCACCAGGGGCAAATCCAGCCCGATTAGTCATTTGAACACGTCCCTCTGTATTGACATAAAGTCCTGATTTTTCAGTATAAGCAGATGCAGGCAAAATTACATCAGCAGCATGTGCACCATTATCACCATGACTACCAATATAAATTGTAAAAGCTTTTGTATTGGCTAACTCTATTTCATCAGCACCAAGCAAAAATAAAACTTCACAGGTTTTAAGAATATTTACAACACCAAGTTTAGAAATAAACCCTATATCCAAACCGCCAACAGTAGATGCTGCATTATGAAGCACTCCAAATCCATTCCATTCTGCTTTAAGAGCTCCAACACTATCAGCTAATTTGGCAAGATTTTTTAAAACAGATAAACCTCCTTTACCTGAAACAGCGCCCTCCCCAATCAAAATAAGCGGCTTATTCGCTTCTTTTAACACATTTAAAAATGTATCCTCTCCACGAATAAGTGCACTCAATGCTTCTGTACCAGTTCCAAGATAAGAATAAGGATAACGTAAATCAACCTTATCACCAATTAACGCAATAGGAAATTGCCCCATCCGGTGACGCTTTAAAATACGTGCATTTAAAACTGCAGCTTCATAACGCGGATTAGACCCCACGATAAGCAATGCGTCAGCTTGTTCAATGCCAGCAATTGTCGGATTAAAAATATAACTCGAACGCCCTAATTCAGAAGACAAAGCCATTCCTCTTTGGCGACAATCGAAGATCCCTGCACCCAATGAAATGAGTAATTTTTTAAGTGCATACATTTCTTCAATAGAGGCAAGATCACCTGCAATTGCGCCTATTTTTTCTGGCAAGGTTTTAGAAACTACGATTTTAATTTTTTCAAAAGCTTCTGCCCAGCTTACAGGTTGAAGTTTTCCATCTTTGCGTACATATGGTCTATCAAGCCGCTGAGTACGTAAACCATCCCAAATAAAACGCGTTTTATCAGAAATCCATTCCTCATTTACATCTTCATTTGTACGCGGCATAATTCGCATAACTTCACGACCACGGCTATCAATGCGGATCGCACTACCAAGTCCGTCCATCACATCAATCGATTCTGTTTTAACCAACTCCCAAGGGCGTGCATGAAATGCATAAGGTTTTGAGGTTAGAGCTCCCACTGGACAAAGATCAATAACATTTCCCTGTAATTCAGATGTCATAGCTTTTTCGAGATATGTCGTAATTTCAGCATCTTCACCACGACCTATCAACCCAAGTTCAGAAATACCCGCCACTTCCGTTGTAAAACGAACACAACGTGTGCAATGAATGCACCGCGTCATAACCGTTTTTACAAGTGGTCCAATATATTTATCTTCTACAGCACGCTTATTTTCTGTATACCGAGAACAATCACGTCCATAGAGCATTGCTTGATCTTGAAGATCACATTCCCCCCCCTGATCACATACAGGACAATCCAAAGGATGATTGATGAGAAGAAACTCCATTACACCTTCACGCGCTTTTTTCACCATCTCGGTATTGGTAAAAATTTCTGGTGCTTCACCATTTGGACCAAGTCGTAAATCACGAACCCCCATAGCACAAGAAGCCTGAGGTTTTGGAGGCCCCCCTTTAACCTCAACCAAGCACATGCGACAATTACCAGCAATTGATAAAGTTTCATGAAAACAAAAACGTGGCACTTCAGCACCAGCTGCCTCCGCTGCCTGAAGCAACGTGTAGTAATCAGGGACTTCAATCTCTTTACCATCAACTTTGATATTTATCATCACTCATCCAGCCCGCAAATAATCCACTTAAAATTTGCATTTCATTGCTTTTAAAAATAAGAACCTCTATCCAACTGCTTCTAAAGCAATATTTTTTCTTTGAACGACATTTCGCGTATAATCATCAATTCTACGCTCAATTTCTGGACGAAAATTACGTATCAATCCCTGTACCGGCCATGCTGCCGCATCACCAAGTGCGCAAATAGTGTGTCCTTCAACCTGTTTAGAAACTTCAAACAAAAGATCAATCTCTCGTTTTTGTGCTCTTCCCTCAACCATACGCCCCAAAAGACGCATCATCCATCCTGTACCTTCACGACACGGCGTACACTGACCACAGCTTTCATGTTTGAAAAAAGCAGCTATACGCCAAATTGCCTTGATAATATCGGTTGATTTATCCATAACAATCACCCCACCAGTGCCAAAAGAAGACCCGACATCACGCATTCCATCAAAATCCATGATTGCATCTACCATCTCTTCTCCACGAACAACTGGACAAGAAGCACCACCTGGAATAACGGCTAAAAGATTATTCCATCCACCACGAATACCGCCGGTATGTTTTTCAATTAATTCACGAAAAGAAACACCAAGAGCTTCTTCAAATGTACAAGGTGCATTCACATGCCCAGAAACCATAAACAATTTCGTTCCGACATTATTTGCACGCCCAATTGACGAAAACCATGAAGCCCCACGACGTAAAATCGTTGGAACAACCGCTACAGATTCGACATTGTTGACGGTTGTTGGACAGCCATAAATTCCCATATTTGCAGGAAATGGTGGTTTAAGCCGAGGTTGCCCTTTTTTCCCCTCAAGACTTTCGAGAAGAGCTGTCTCTTCACCACAAATATAAGCACCAGCACCATGATGAATAATAATATCACAAGCATGTCCATATTTTGTTTTTTTGCCAAGCAAACCTGCTTCATAACATTCATCTACAGCCGCTTGAAGCGCTTCACGCTCACGAATATATTCACCACGAATATAAATAAAAGCGACATTTGCTCCCATTGCAAAAGTAGCAATTGCACATCCTTCAATCAAAGTATGGGGGTCATGTCGTAAAATATCACGGTCTTTACAAGTCCCAGGCTCTGATTCATCAGCATTCACAACCAAATAATGAGGACGTCCATCACTTTGTTTTGGCATAAAGGACCATTTCATTCCGGTAGGAAACCCTGCCCCACCACGGCCACGTAGACCCGATGCCTTCACCTCATCAATGATCCAATCACGGCCTTTTTCGATAATTGCTTTGGTCCCGTTCCAATGCCCACGTGACATTGCAGCTTTTAACGATTTGTCTTTTAAACCATAAATATTGGTGAAAATGCGATCTTTATCAGCCAGCATACCCCACCTTTTTTTCTCTTGCCCATAGCATTCTTAGCTTTTCCTCAAACGCAGTTTTAAAACATTTTTTTAAAAACTCTTAACTTTTCGTCAAATATTATCGAAATGGGTAAAATCATAAAATCTCCCCTCAAAAAATAGCTACTATGCGCCCAATCCTTCCTTATCTTTTTTCTTTGAAGATTTCAGGGATTTTTTTTCTTCACCATCGATGAGAGAAGTTAAACCGCTAATTGGCTCCGATGATTGACGACTATTTTGCGGACCAACTGTTATTTCAGAACCTTTACCCGCTTCAAATGCATCAATAATCTCTTCAAGACGCTCTGCTGTAAGATCTTCATAAGTATCTTTAAAAATCATCACCATAGGAGCATTAACACAAGCGCCAAGACATTCCACCTCTTCCCATGATAACGTCCCATCCGAATTGGTAACAAAAGGTTCATGATGAATTCTTTTCTGACAAACTTTAATCAAATCCTCAGATCCACGTAACATACAAGGAGTTGTACCACAAACTTGAATATGTGCCCTTGTTCCCACGGGTTTGAGTTGAAACTGGGTATAAAAAGTCGCCACTTCTAGAACACGAATATAAGCCATGGAAAGAATCTGTGCAATATGTTCAATCGCAGCACGTGTCACCCAGCCATCTTGCTCTTGAGCACGCATTAATAATGGAATCACCGCAGACTGTTCACGGCCTACAGGATACTTCTTTATGGTATTTTTTACCCATATCTGATTTTCTTTTGTAAAAGAAAAGTCTGCGGGTTGATAAATATCATCTGCAAGACGGCGCACGGACATTAGCGATCAACCTCCCCAAAAACAATATCAATTGAACCCAAAATAGCTGTAGCATCCGCTAACATATGCCCTCGGGTTAAAAAATCCATGGCTTGAAGATGAGCAAAACCAGGAGCACGCAACTTAACACGATAAGGCTTATTAGTTCCATCAGAAACAAGATACACTCCAAACTCACCCTTTGGAGCTTCCACAGCAACATATACCTCACCAGGAGGTGTATGAAAACCTTCGGTATAAAGTTTAAAATGATGAATAAGCGCTTCCATTGAATTCTTCATTTCTCTCCGCTTTGGAGGCACAATTTTATGATCTAAACTCGAGACTGGCCCACTTTTTTCAGCACCAAGTAAGCGATCCACGCATTGGCGCATAATTCTTGCTGATTGGCGCATTTCTTCCATACGAATCAGATAGCGATCATAACAATCACTATTTTTACCTATAGGAATATCAAATTCCATTTCATTATAACATTCATAAGGTTGGTTTTTCCGCAAATCCCACGGCACACCAGCTCCACGAATCATGACACCAGAAAAACCACGCGCCCAAGCTTCATCAATACTCACGACACCAATATCTACATTACGCTGCTTAAAAATTCGATTTGGCGTTATAAGCGCGTCAAGTTTGCCAAGAGCAATAAGAAACGGATCAATAAAATTACCAATATCCTCAATCAACAATTCCGGTAAATCTTGATGCACCCCACCAGGACGAAAATAATTGGCATGAAGACGCGCTCCACATGCACGCTCATAAAAAATCATCAATTTTTCACGTTGCTCAAATCCCCAAAGTGGTGGTGTTAGTGCACCAACATCCATGGCCTGTGTTGTTACATTAAGCAAATGATTAAGAATACGCCCAATTTCAGAAAACAAAACACGTATTAACTGCCCTCTTTTGGGAACCTCAACACCTAATAATTTCTCAATAGCGAGCACAAAAGCGTGCTCCTGATTCATAGGAGCAACATAATCTAAACGATCCAGATAAGGACCAGCTTGAAGATAAGTTTTTGTTTCCATTAATTTTTCGGTACCGCGATGCAACAATCCAATATGCGGATCTACACGCTCAACGACTTCACCATCCAATTCTAAAACCATGCGCAAAACCCCATGCGCTGCAGGATGCTGCGGTCCAAAATTGATATTAAAGTTCCGAACACTGACCTCAGCCACAATTAACCCCTTGCTTTTTTAAAAACTTCATATCAAATATTAATAAAAACTCTTATCAAACTAAAAAAATTAATCATTTTAAACGTCTATCACTCTAATTTCAAGAATTCATCAGTTCCAATATCACTTATTGACATCTGCTTTTTCATCGCACGGTAAAACATATTGTCCTCCTTCCCAAGGAGAAAGAAAATCAAAATTGCGCATCTCTTGTCGTAAAACAACAGGCTCATAAATGACTCTCTTTGCTTCATTATCGTAACGACATTCAACAAAACCCGTTACAGGAAAATCTTTGCGCAAAGGATGCCCTTCGAAACCATAATCTGTTAAAATCCGCCTTAAATCGGGATGTCCTGAAAATAAAATTCCATACATATCGTACGCCTCACGCTCATACCACTCTGCACCAGGATAAATCGAGCAAGCAGAAGCAACAGGAGTATTTTCATCAGTACGTACTTTAACACGTAGACGTAAATTCTCACGAGGAGATAAGAGTTGGTAAGAGATATCAAAACGCTTGTCGCGAGAGGGATAATCAACACCACTAATATCTGTAATATTAATAAACTGACAGCGAGAATCATCACGAACGAACATCAATACATCCGTAATTGCATCAAGACGCGAGACAATCGTTAATTCACCAAATGCAAGAATGGTTTCTTCAAGCTTATCTCCTAATTTACTTTTTAAATAGGATGAAAGTTCGACTAATGTTTCATTCATCATAATAAAGAAGCCCCTATCGCTCTATAGAACCCGTACGACGAATTTTTTTCTGCAACAATAATATACCGTACAATAATGCTTCCGCTGTAGGAGGACATCCTGGAACATAAATATCCACAGGTACAATACGATCACACCCACGTACAACAGAATAAGAATAATGATAATAACCACCACCATTTGCACATGATCCCATAGAGATCACATAACGGGGCTCCGGCATTTGATCGTAGACTTTCCTTAAAGCTGGTGCCATCTTATTTGTTAAAGTGCCTGCCACCACCATCACATCTGATTGACGGGGTGAAGCACGTGGAGCATACCCAAAACGCTCATTATCATAGTGAGGCATTGAACATTGCATCATTTCAATAGCACAACAAGCCAAACCAAAACTCATCCACATTAAAGAACCGGTACGCGCCCAAGTGATTAAAGCATCTGCTGAGGTTACTAAAAAGCCTTTGTCTGATAATTCAGCATTAATATCACGAAAGAAGCCGTCATCAGCACCTATCAACTTACCGGTATGTGGATCAATAACCCCTTTTGGCTTTGGAGCAACCATCGTAGAATTGTTCTGTATTAATCCCATTCAAGAGCTCCTTTTTTCCATTCATATATAAATCCGATAGTCAAAAGTGCTAAAAACACAATCATCGACCAAAAACCAAACATACCTATCGAATTAAATGAAACTGCCCAAGGAAAAAGAAAAGCGACTTCAAGATCAAAAATAATAAACAAAATTGATACCAAATAAAAACGGATATCAAATTTCATACGTGCATCATCAAACGAATTAAATCCGCATTCATAAGCCGATAATTTTTCGGGATCGGGAGAACGATAAGCCACAATATAAGGCATAATCAAAAGAACCCCTGCAATAACCGCCGAAACAATAATAAAAATTAAAACTGGCAAATAAGAGCTCAATAACTGAGTCATAATTTTCTTCCACCTTATATGAAATGATTTAAACTAACGCAATCACTCCACATTATTAAATTAAACAGACAAATTATTAATTTTATTAATTGCCCTGCTCATTTTGCGCTTGGACCGCTTCAAGGACATGTCAAGCGATGCTTTTCTTATGGGCATAGGTAACGCAGAGCAGAGAAAGACGCAAGCCTTATTCTTATAAACCACATAAAAAGGAGAAAATAACCACCCATAATGCTCCATAAAGTTAACACTTCACAGACTCTATGTTCCACATATAAAGATTTTACCAAAAAGCAGAAGTTAACAAAGGAACTTGGAGTGGCGCGAGTGACGGGGCTCGAACCCGCGACCTCCGGCGTGACAGGCCAGCACTCTAACCAACTGAGCTACACTCGCACACTTTTCGAACCAATTCATTATTGGCACAAAAGGTCGTGTAAGGGGTTCATACGCTTATGTCAAGCAGACTTATGCATTTTTTAAAAAAAATCATCAAACACAATCTTTATTCTTGCGTTTGCAAAAATTTTTGCTTAAAGAGGGGCCTCATTCAATTGCTGATCATTGGCATTGGGCGATTAGCTCAGCTGGTAGAGCGCCTCGTTTACACCGAGGATGTCGGGAGTTCGAGTCTCTCATCGCCCACCATATACTTTTACTTCTCCTATAACTTACTGATTTTATTTATGTTTTAAGAGATGAGGGATACACGAATAAAAGTGAGGGAATGGGATTTTGCAACATACCTCTATAGGACGCCTGTTTTTTTACCTAATTTCTCCAATATCTTTTTAATCTTGCTATATCCTGTTGTGAAAAATTCTCTAAGTTTCTAACAAACATGCCAACAGCTTCACGTCTAAGTGGATCAGAAGGTTTGATTGTAAAGATCTTGCGAAAAGCATCAGCCTTTTTTCTTAACAGAGTAGCCTTCTTTTGGATCTAAGGCATACAACTCTATAATCTTGTTTTCCACGCCACAGGTAATGATTTTTTGCCAATCTCAACTGAAGGTAAAAAACTACAGATATATCTAATTTCGCAGCCATATTAAAAAACGTTCTGAGTGATTAATGCGAAGTTTATATGAAATTTTAGCAAAAATTATTTTGAGAAAAAATAAGTTTGCACAAAATTTCGGTAGGTAATGATAAATAAGAATTTGTTATAGATATTATACTCGGTTTTATTTCTTTACAAATTGATTCACATTAAAGCTAAATTACTAATTTAGTGCAATTCCCAAAAAAGAGTTATATCTTAGAAATTATTTCGCTTGGCATTCAAGCAATTTTATTAAAAACGTTTAGAAATTCATTTAAACGATTGACCTTTTGCAAGAACTTTGTAAAAAGGCATAACTAGTTTGGAGGGGTGGCCGAGCGGTTTAAGGCACCGGTCTTGAAAACCGGCGTGCAGGAGACTGTACCGTGGGTTCGAATCCCACCCCCTCCGCCACAGCACTTTTATCATGCTGTAACTTATTGGTTTTATAGCTGTTTTTTTAAGGTGCGGGATAAATAAATAAAGGTTCGGGAATAGAATTTTCCAATGTTCCTCTACAGAGCGTCTCTTTTTTCACTAACTTTTTCTAATAATTTTTTAAATTTTGCTAAATCCTGTTGTGAAAAATTGTCTAAAGTTCTCACGAACATACCAACAATTTCACGGCTAAATGAATCCGAAGGCTTTATTGTGAAGATCTTACGGCAAGAATCAGCCTTTTTTCTTAAAAGGCATGCTGTTTCTTGATCTAAGGCGTAAAGCTCTGTGATCTTGTCTTCCATACCAACCGGTACAGATTTCTTGCCAATCTCGACTGAAGATAAAAACGCTACGGATATACCTAATTTCTTAGCCATATCTAAGAGACGTTCTGAGTGATCAACGCGAAGTTTACGTAAGATTTTACCAAAGGATGTAACCATCTAAAAAGTCCTGTTAGAAGAAGAAATATTTCTTCTGATTCTAACAAATCTTTTCCAAACTTTCTTCAGTTATTGCGAATCAGGACTTCTTTTCAAAGTGTTTTTGGGAGCTGTCTTGAAGGAAAATTTGATATGTATCTAATTCTTTGAAAACCACTGCTTTAAATGTGCAATGACATTATCTATCGCATCCATGAGGCGTGCAAAATCAAGGATAAGTAAAAAAAGAAAAAATGCTATCCACTTCATGAGACGCGACATCACTTTCACACTTTGGTAGGTAATGATCATTTCTTGAAGCATTTCTTTTTCCGCTTCTGTAAGCTCTGTATATTTTTCACCCTTTTTTCTTACCATGTTCCCACCCACACAAGCGTTCGCCCTGCTTATTATGTTTTAAGACCTCTCTTGCTAAGTTTGAACTGATGACCTTAACATCTCTCTTGTCTAAATAAATGGGCAACCAACCAATACAAGAAGAAGCATATTTATGGGTCACGCAACCAGTCAGAGAGAGCAGCACGCACATCAGCATCACTTTTTTTGTTAACTTCATTTTCCACCTCAAACCGTACTGTTGCTGCCTTTAAAATATTTTCTGTTTGCTTTTGCCGTTCAGCCTTTTTCCCAAGAGTGAAAGCTTTGGCTAAAACTATAAAAAAAGCGGCTAAAACCGCACCTATTAGCATCAGATTTTTTTTCATCCAGAACATCATAAACAGTGCTCCTGAAAGCGTTTAGCAACAAAGAAAATACCAGCACCTGCTGCCAAAACCATAATGGCTGCGAATGCCCATTGGATAGGACCATTGCCAGCTAAAAAACCACCAAGACCTGAGAAAGATCCAATAATGGGTGTTAATGCTTCTGCTTTGAAAAGACCTGTTGAATCCTTTGTTTCTACCGTTTGGTAGTTGGAGGAAACAAAAGCCCCTTTTGCCCATAATCCTGCTTCTGCTGCACGCCGGTGGACAAGACCTTGTAAACGTTTTCCTCCCGCTTTGGTCCATTTTTGTAATTCGGCAGGTATCGCTTCATAATCACCTTTGTTGAGTCTTTTAAGCAACGTAGAATTTTGGAAAGCTGAAATACCTACATTATAACAAAAGGAAACAAGAGCACCAAACTGCTCGTCACTTAAATTCACACAAACCGCTTTTTCTACCGCCCTCTCATATTGCTGCAAATCTGCTAAAAGCATGGTTTCGGCTTTTTTTTCTGTAATCACCATACCCTCAACAACTGCCGGCTTACCAGCTTTTCCTGTATGTCCATAGCCAATGGTCAAAACACCAGAAGCATCTTGATAAGCTTGCAAGCGCAAACCTTCCCATCTTTTTAAACAAGCAAGACAATTTTTATTTATTTTCCGTGCCATTATTCAATTCACCTTACAAATATACCTTTATGAGTACTGCACCATCTCCACCATCGCCGCCGACTTTGTCGCCTCCGTGTTTCCCGTCGAAATATCCACCGCCACCGCCACCACATTCTTTACCACCTCTCCCCCCATTACCGCCTTTATAACTTTCACCACCCTGCCCCATGATAGAACCCTTGCATTGACCACCACCGCCTCCACCGCCTCCAAGAAATGAACTTCCACCGGTACCAGCTCTCTTTCCGTCGCGTCCACTTCCTCCTCCATTCCCACCAGAGAAAATAAAGCTTTCACCACTGATACCCTCTCTGTTTCCTCCTCCATCTCCGCCTTTTCCTCCAAAGTTAACTAAAGACATGGAGACGGAATACCCTCCTTCTGCAGAAAGAAGCCCTTTGATAATTGTTCTGCCACCATTGCACAAAATATTGCTATCATTGCCTTTACCACCACGACCAATGTAAACGGTTTTTAATTTATCTAAATCAGATCCTTTCATGTTAACATGCACGCATTGACCGCCACCGCCGCCGCCATCTTTAACGCCTCCACCTCCTCCACCCCAAGCCCATATTTCAATATCTGTCTGATCGGTGATACCTTCTGGCCAAGGGATATCACCACTTTCTGTCATGAGGATTTCAATAGGTTTTCTCCCCCAACTGCCGTTATTACCGCCACCACCACTGCTGTTGTTGCAATTTGCTTTAATTGAAGCCATGAGGTCGGCTGGTGAGATAAGTGCATCTATTGTTTTTGTGCCATCAATCCAGTCTTGTTTTTCAAGAGGTTGAATGAGATCAACTTTTTTCTGCACATTGCGTGCTGTGTCTTGGGCTTTATCGGCTGTTGTTTGTGCCTTAGTAGCAATAGCTTTTGCGTCCGCAGCACTTTTTTGTGCAACACTTGCCTCAGCTTGTGCCTGATCTGCTGTTTTGTGTACTACATCAGCCGTTGTTTTTGCATCTTTCGCTGTATTTAATGCAACATCTGCAACATTTTTTGCTTCACTTGCAACATGAATCCCTTGTTCTACATCGTCTTCAACTTTATTAATTTTTGTAATCTGTGCACGCTCTTGAGGGGTTAAGATAAGATGCTCGATTCCCTCTTTCATATTCTCCATATCAAATGCATCTTTTTCTATTTGATCTGGATCATAGACTAATCTTGACATACCAAAAGATTTTGATGCTACGAAATAGCTAATGGTATTTTTGAGATCTGCCGGAGATATAGGATAATAAACGCCTTCAATTCCCTTATGCCACTTTTCTATTGTGGGTTGGCTAGGGCTTAGCCACTGTAACTTTGATCTTTCCTCTGTTGTCAAAATCTTTTTTGTAGGACCCTCACTCATATTTTCCATAGAAAATGCATTTGCTCTCACATCGTCGGGGTCATATGTCGTAGCCTTCATATCGCCAATTCCTAACGGCGATATTTGTATCCAACCACTACCTGATAAAATCGCATTTTCACAGGCTTCACCACTTGCTTCAATATCGTAAATTGTGACCTTATCTTTATAGGCAAGTGTACCAATATCTCTTTTAGCTACCGCATCATCAGCTTTTTTTCCTTGAGCAGCAGTTGCAAAATATTCTACTTTATAAGCCGCTGCACTCCCCACTGAAACGGGTGCAAGAGCCTTGCTATCTAGAACACCCTCTTTGACTTCTTCTTTTGTTGCTGGTTCAAGCTTAAAGATATGCGTGTGATAGGGTAATGGCATCGCATTTTATTCCTTAGTCAGTTCGTTTCTTGAGATTGTGTGTGAAGAGTGAGATACTGTATGCGCAATTCATCAATGGTTTTTTGCATAATCTCAAGACGTTGTTCTGTTGTTTCTTGATACTGTGTCAAAGCGCTTAAAAGATCATGCTGTAGATCGTTTTTGATAAGATCAAGAACCTTATTTAAAGGTGCATGAACTATTCGATTGCTTGCATAAAAAAGGACGCGGATTTGTTCCGCGTCCGCAATATCATCAATAGCGGATAAATGATTGATCATTGGAAAACTCATGTTTTTATAGCATAAACAACCGTTATATTAACAGGGCGTGTTTCTGCCTCACCTGTTGAAGATATGGTTACCCTGTGCGTGTGCGCACCAGCAGATTCTGTTGTCCCCCCGATGACTGCATAATGATAAGAGGGATTTCTTCTACCTATATCATTGGCACTCCATCCAACTCCATTATAGTTAAAGCTATGTGCATGCTTCCCTGCTTCTTCAATGGTGGCAACATGTGTATGCGATTTGAGGCAATCTTGCTGTATATCGGCAAATTTTCTACTTCTGTCTAAACCACGACCATCATCAAAGCCGCGTAAAAACATGCCTCTAAAATCTGGAACTTTAAAGGTTGTATCACTGTCTTTTCCCCATTTATCCCCTATCGCCTTGAATAATTGCGGATAATCTTCGCGTTCATAAGTAGCTCCATCACATAAAAGCCAACCACTTGGCAGTTCTTGCATAGCAAAAGTGGCAATAAACCCTGAAGGGAAGGTTTCTATCTTTGGTGGTGGGGGTGGTGGAATGGGGGTAGGATTTAAAAGATACCAGCCATCATATTCTTTTCTTGATGTATCACTATTATAGACTATTGCATAAATACCGCCTGTTTGTAATTCACCTCCCTCTAATGGTACAATACCCAAGTTCGTGGCTTTATAGAGTGGCTTTGCTCCGATATTATTAACATTGATTGTTGTAGCTCCCACATTTACACCACGCGCCTTAAAACGTAGAATGATATCATTTTTATATTTTGCTATAGGTGAAACCGTCGTTAACGTTATGGTTGTTGTTTTATCTTGTCCATTCACCATAAAGTTTGCATCAAGAGAACCACCATTATCTGCAAGATATTCACGTACACGCTGCATCATGACCCGCGCACTATCATTGACAGAACTGGGGGGTTGTCCTTCTGCCCAATTAATAATGCTATCTGAATGTGCATTTTTATCAGCTATCAACGACCAATCATAAATATCAGACATTATAAGCCCCCGTTCTTCTTAATAGCTCTTCGCGCAATTGCTCTTCTTTTTGCCGCCCATAGGAGCCAACAGATTGCCGCCTAGAGGGATCAATAAGAGCTGTTAAATCTGTCGGGCGCCCCGTCGATTGTGAGAAACCCGCCATGACTGGTTGCTGTAACATTTGTTGCTGTACCATCTGTGCCTGCTGTTTTTGTCGTTCTCCATTCTCTCTCATTAAATGAAGCAAACCAGAAAAGCCCTTTTTAAGAGCACCTGCATCAATACCTTGCCCTTGCAATGGTGTGGTTTCCATAACCCGTCCTGTTAAATTGTCTCCGCTTTCAGGTGCCATCATTCTGTTTGGAAATGGCGTGTCATATGCCATTAATTGGTTGCCTCCTTGATCACCTTGCCCCACTTGATGACCTTGAAGTGTCTTTTGAAGCCTCTCAAACCCACGCAAAGGACCCATCTCGTTTGGTGCTGCTTGTCCATTGCTTTGGTTTTGCTGTATCGTTCTCTTCAAAGCATCTCCCGTTTTATTGTAAAGCCCATAAACATGATTCATAAAATCCCTTGCTGTAGCTTCCATATCGCCACCATTGAGTGTGACTGCTTGGCTCCCTAAAAGATGGCTTGCTGGCATATTTGGATTTTTGATCAGCTTTACAGCCCCTGCTGGTCCTTGTTGATGTGCCAAATAAAGTTCTGCTTCTGATGGCTCTCTGCCTAATGCTGTGGCTAAATAACGCGTATTGTCTTTGGTCAATCGTGCCATAGCATCGGTTGCTTGAAAGGGATCAAACTTGTTATTGAGTTGATAGTGCTTTGCTGTTGAATCGAGAAATTGATACAGCCCCCCTGCACTGCTGTTCTTATTTCTTGCATTTGGATTACCATTACTTTCTATCATAGCGACACGTTCAAGAAAGCTTTCTGGCAAACCATATTTTTGTGCTGCCTGTGAGATGGCATGCTTTACATTGGGATGAAAATTGATCATTAGTTTATAACCGTTCTATCAGCACTGCTATTCAAAAGAATGCCAATAAAATTGAAGAATTTTGTGTGGTCTTCTTTGGTTATTAAGCGTTTCTTTTCTGCTTCATGAAACTTCTTAATTAATTCAACAGCTTTTTCCCTTGCTAACCCAAAATCTCCTTTTTCCCGCGCTGTTATAAGCGCTACAATATCTCTCTCAGTATCTTTATGGACGCTTGAGAATTTGCGTCCAAATTTCCCTAAGAAATTTTTTACAACTGCCTTGATGAAAGCAATTTTTCCTATACCCATAGTCTGTTGTGCCCCCCTTTCTTCCACTTCACCTATATGGTTTGGCAATCGTGCAAAAAGCTTTGTTCTTTCCACTTCTGGTCGCAACACTTTCATAAGCTGTTTTGCTTTATCCTCACCAAAAATATGCTGTAATTTTTCTTGACCATTTTTTGTGTCAAACAAACTCAAAAGACTGTGGTCAAAATTCTGTGCATTACCTGCGGCATCTTCTATTTGTGAGCGCAAACCTTTTTGAAAAGCCTCTTTTTCCATCACCCCCAAATCCGAAAGTTGACTTTTGATTGTATCGAGATTAACGCTCTTCTTCAGCGCTTGCTCTCCCTGCTCGAGGGCATTACCGATAGTACGCTCGTCATAATAAATTTTCCGTGCCTTAATATATTCTGGAGATGATGTATCCAAAACGTCCAGAATGCGTTGTTTGAAATCAGTCAAATCTCGAGCATATCCCCATTTTCCTTTGATACGTGCAGAATTAATTTGATCATCCAAAACCTCTTTCATCTTATGTAAAATTCGCATATTCAGCTTTGGATATCCATTGCTCCCTATAACTGTTGCATCTGCTTCATTTGGCATTTGTGCAATTGCTTTTTTATAGGCTTTTTGGAATGCGGGGGTTTCTTGCAACCGCGATAAATCTTCACGAACAGCATTAGAAATAGGAGAAGCTTTCGCACTCTCATAAAATGGTTCAGCCTTTTTCTGTGCTTGTTTGATAATCTCTTGCTTTAAATTGAGCGTATCTACTTTTGGACCCATCACATCTGTCAACGCATCCTTTACCCGCAGTGCACTCGCATCTTGTCTTTCATTCAAACGATTACTTATGAGTGAATAGGTATCGTGATCTTTTTTTGCTGCCTTAAAAGCTCTCGTAGCAAGACCATCATGAAGATCAATAATCATTGAATCAGGACCACGCTGTTTTAATGCTCTCTCAAGCTTATCAACACCTTCGTCCCCTAAAGTACGACTTACATCTCTAAGCGCTCTATCGCTTATTTGAAATGCCTCTTTTTCTGGCATTTGCGCTGCTTTTGCCGCCATTTCAGCTGGACTTATAGGTCCTCTCAATGCTGCTTTAAGTGATTTTATCATAAAAGGTGTTACTTTTGATACACCACTTGCAACAAATGGCGTTGCAGCACCTAGCCCTGCACCAAATCCAGCAGACACTAAAGTATCTCCAAGCCCCTCCCCCTCACCACTACCCGCTATCCCCCCATAAATGGCTCCGGTTTTTGCTGCACGCCCCAAGCTAAATTTTGCCGCCTCTTTGCTTGCAGCGACTTTCATTGCTGCTTCACCTGCCGCCTTTGCCGCTGTTCGTTCTGCACCCTCTGCTAAAGCAGATTGTGCCGCCCTTTCTCCTGCTGCTAAAGCTTTACTGGTTATTTGTGCTCCTGCAACACCAGCTCTACCTCCCAGCACAACATCAGCTCCAATTGCCGCACGAGCCGCCGTCGCCGCAGTAGCTCCTCCCGCAGGAGGAAAGAGCGCAGAAGCAATTATGGGTGCCGCAGCACCCGTTAAATTCCCAGCAAGAGATAAATAAAAATGATCTCGGTTCGCTGCTCTTTGATAATCACGCCATCGTTTGGTTACTTCATTATACTTTTTGACCGCATCTTTATCTCCCATCCAATAATCAATAGGTCCTGCTTCTAATATTCCCGCTAGTTCATCATCATACCCCATGGTTAACCCGTGAAGAGCTCCCCATCCAAAAGCACCCGCTGCACTTGGATGTGGACCATCTTCTTCTGTTGCACCATTGTTACCTGTAACAGAACCACTTAGCCTTTCCTTATTCTTCGAGAAAAGCTCTTGCAGCTGTTCTGGTGTATAATCACTCACATGCCCTATGACTCTTGTGTTTTTACGATTAATAAGAGGAGGAATTACTTCAGCCATTGGTTTGTTTCTCCTTAATGCGTCCATCACTATCAATAAACAATACACCTTCCGGTAATGCTTCTATCTGTTTTTCTAGTGAATCATTTGACTGTGCATTATTTCTCTTATAAGCATCTTCCCCATAAGCCTCTCGGACAAGTTCGCTTGTTGCCTCTGCACCACCAAAAAGAATTGCGCGCGTTGCTGCATTGGATTTGTTGAAAGTATCAATAACTGTTTTTAAAGATTTCTTCATTTGCTCTGCAGAAAGATCTTGATAGAGTGCTGCTACAGAGTTTTGCAAGGTTTGCAATTCCATATTAGACAAGTTTCCAAAGCCAGATGCGCCATTTGGTGAGAATGCTTTTGCTTTTCTCAAGGCATCAATCCCAATATTCGCCTTTAATGAATCGAGCATATGCCCGAAATCTTTTGCCTTAGAATTAGGAAGGAACGATTCTATAGGACCAGTAAAACCAACAACATGCGGGTGTTCCTCAACAATTTTTAGCAATTCTTTAGATGCCGAGAGTATACGATTTGACCTGTCTGCTGTTTCCAGAATTTGCATTTGTGTTTGTTGGTTTTTACGCTCCTCCTCCTTCTGTTCTTGAATTAATTTATGTTCTGCACCACTGCCTGCAATTGGCACCGCACGTATGCCACCAAGTGCTTTTTCATCCTTAACATACATATAACCTGATTCAGGCTTTGACAGCATGCCATCGGTATTCCCCCCTAATCCAGAAGCAGTGGAACGTTGTCCCCCTTGGACAGGTATAATTTTCCCTGTACTTGTTGAAATTTGGAAAGCCATATCCTCAGGCAATCCCTGCTCTGCCTTTTCTTCTGATGTCAATGTTCTATAGCCTTCTCGAGGGCTTAACGCGCTGCCTATGATTTTCATGGCAAGATCTGGATATTGTGTGAGTGCTTGCGCATCTTCATCGCTATATCCTTTAGAGCGTAAAAATTGCAAAGTTTGTCTATGTTGTGCGCGTTCCTTGTTGCCCTGCCGCATAAGGATAGATGCATTTGAAAAACTTTCTTGTGGTGTTTTTCCTAATGCAAGCCCCGCAAAAAAATCCATTAAATGCTCGGAAAATTCTGATTTTCTAAAACGCTCCCATAAGCTACTTGGGTCTGCATCTTTATGGATAAAATTTCCAACTGCGTTTACATAATCGGTTGCCTGTTCGGGCTTAGCATTTGCTTTTAAATGTTCTTCTTCTTGAATAGGCATATGAAAAAGTTTTTCTTCATTGACAGGGCTGCTCTCCTGCGGATTTTCTACCATAGATCTGTTGTTGATCTCTGTAATATAATCCTTCACATTTTTTTGCTGTCGCCCAGCTTCATCTCCACTAGACTGATCAATGTTCCCAACAAGTGAAGTTTGAGGAATCATTGATGCAACACCTCCCTGCTCTAAAAATTCATACTTTCCTCTCTCTGGCGCCTCTTGTATCTTAACAGTATCCTTTGAAACATCCGGCAAGGGAAGCATTTGGTGTTTTAAATCATCCGTAGACATAATCAATTCTGCTGGCGTTTTTTTCCCAACTTCTCCTCCTGTTTGAGAGCCACGAATAAGCCCACTAAAATCGACTTTTTCTGGCTTATTAAACTCATCGTTCGCATCAAAAGGATTTGTGCTAAAAGCAGCGCGTTCCAAAAAACTGGGCTTGTATCGCCCTTCCAACGGTGTGCTTGGAGGCGTGGAATGTTTTTGAAAAAAATATTTAGGTAACTGAAAAAGACCCTGATGTATTAAAGGACGCAAAACTTTTGGATTCATAAATAGTGATAAAGTATTAAAGCTGTTTTGTTCCATCACTTCACCCTTTCCATTTCAAATCCAAGCTTGCCATAATCAACATGCAAAAATCCTGTGGTATTATGCAAAAAAACAGCTTTAGGATTTGTCTTCAAAACATCTTGTGCCATCACCCCGCGATAGCGCTCTGGGTAGCCCTTATAGTTGTATTCATAGAGTTTATAGCCATTTTTCTGCCCAGCTTCTGTGATGTTTTCCTTTGCCCGTCTATCGCTAAGCCCAGCAAAAGTACCCAGTATGGTTCCAACATTCCCAATAATTTGCCATGGATTAGGTTTTGGTTGCGGAGTAAACAGGGTCTGTTGTCCCGTTTGCATTCCGTAATTTCCAGCAGAAGCTGTACCAGCTGCAAGCAACTTACTTAACTGATCCCAATCAAGATTATTCTGCTGTTCCCATTTTTGTCGCTCTTCGTCTAATTGTTGTTGATGATTGGCATCAAGCAAACCACCCCCAGCCAATGCATTGATATTTGCCTGACCTTGACCTTGAAAGAAGTTATTGGCGCCCGCCAACTGATTTTGATTTGCTTGATCAATGAGACCATTGGCATTCATCATGTTGTTGACATCTTGGTTATATTGCTGTGATAAAGCTTGTGTTGCTATGCCCCCCAATTCATCTGCCAAAACGCCGGTATGTGCACCCGAACCATAACGCCCTGCACCCGCCAATGAACTATTAATAGAGTTTGTTGCCTTGTTTAATGCGTTTTGAAGTGCTTCATTAAAATAAGGATTGTTGCCTATCTGCTGCCCAGAAGCCATGTTTTTTAAATTTTGGCTGGTTGAATTTTGCCCTGTAGCTAATCCATTTAAGTAATTGTTATCATAGTTATGCGTATTATTGGTAAGCCCATTAATCGCATTTTTTGTTTGATCACTTAAAGCTGCTACACGTTCACCATCATAAACGGCTTTTCCACTGCCTTGATTATAAAAATTCATGGCATCTTGAGCTGCACGTTCAAAAATGCCCTTTGCCCATGCAGGCGGGGCATTTGTTTGCGTGGTATTTTGCGTCGTCTGAATTGGTTTTGAACTTTTTCCCATATTAAAGCTGCTTTCTATATTCTAAAAGATTAACAAAATAGCCATGCGATTTAAGGGATTTTTCCCACCCACGCCGACCGATAATGATAAGTTCTTTTGCCCCTTTTTCTTTGTAATACGCTTCAATTTGGGGAATAAGCTTCGTTAAGAGCGCTCCTCCTTTTCCCCCAAGCGTAACAATAACCGCCCGCAAAACTCCAGTGACAAGTTTCTGTAATTCTGTTGTGACATGTGCCACAAAGTTTTCCTGTTCATCCACAATAATCCAGAGAAGCTTATCTCCCTTCAAAATATCATTTAAAATAATCTGTGGCGTATAATCATCAGGGAATTTTTTATGAAAATAAGATATTGATTTTATAACCTTATCCAAATAGGGCGCCATTTGTTCAGCACTCCATTTTTGCGTGTTATAAATTCTAAAATTCATCTTATACCTGCAGGTTTTAGTGTCACATCAAAGCCTGTTATATGAGTCCATGGTGTGCTTTCTGGTATTCTCAGTCGCAAAGCATGATAACGTGCTCGTGAGCGAATATTGTACATCCCGCTGCTATAGCCAGCATAACGTTCTTTTGCCCAATTTAATTGATTTCTATCATCAATGATAAAAGCAGCCCCAACGCTTAAAAGACCATTTGTCGTATCTGCTTGAACAAAAGCCTCACTCATAAGATTAATCTGTCTGCCTGTATCGCCTACAGTTTGTGAAGCAATGACAGCCTCCATAGGAGAACCAGCAAAAAAACCAAACCTATTGTCTTCTGTAAACGCTCCCAACATTGGCGCCCCATTTTGCCACATTTTACTATCAAGAGAAGCGTGTAAATCTTTTAAGCATGCCTGTACTTCGTCTAAGCCTTCTAATGTATAACCTGCCGCAAAGAGGGAAAATAAGAGAAGTGTCTCGCCTTTAATGACGCTCCATATTTGCAGGAGCCAATCATAAACATAGATATTCATCCCCATAATATCGTCATTTATAGAAAAATAAACACGTGAATAGACCGGATCAATACAAGCTTTCATCTCATCAATGGCAAAGTTATTGTAAAGCGTAAAAATAGTTTTATCGACTTTGCCAAAACCAATAGGTAACATCTCACCTGCATTGTTGATTTGATAAAACCCATCATCAGAAACAAAAAAAGTATAGTCACCACGACTTGCAATTGCCGTGCTGCTTTTTGCTCCTATTTTGTCTTTTATTTTTACAAAACTAAATATTATTTTAGACCCTGGAACAAAGGTTGCATGATAAATGGCAGAACGCATAAAAATCAGTGGGTTGGTTGCTTGTGTTGCTCCTTGTATATATTCACCATCTGGAAAATCCTGATAATCGCAACTTTTCTCACCAACCTTCCAATGTGTCGCATCATTGAGACCTGACCAGTGAACACGATTTGGCTTATCTGTTAATTTCATCAAACAGACAAAATCTCCCCAAATACGAACAAGTCCAGCACGCGGGGGATTACCCCTCAAATCGTCAAATCTTTCTGCTGTCTTTAATGCCAGTATTTGCGGTGTGTCATTGTTATTAACGGCAATGATGTAATCGCCAAAGACAGCAAAAGACCAAGGTGCCGTTTCATTGGCATGGTATTGTTCCCCAAGTTTGCTAACATCTTTCCACCCACGCGTGCTGTTATCATATTCGTAAAGTTTTGTTGATGTCCCTACAATAATGCGCACACCACTCAATGACCGTACTGCATAGACCCCTAAAATGACATCCGGAAAAGCTTTTGAAACCGGTGCAACTTTGGGAACTGGAATATAGGAATTGGGTGCAGGTAAAACGTTGACGATCTCACGAGAATAACCGCTATTAATAAATGCAACATCTGGTCTAAATTCAGCAATAGGAATAAAAGTCATCAGAAATCCGTATGTTGAATTTTCAATAAATTCTTGCGCCGTGAAGTTTCGATTTGAAGCGCATCGAGTTGCTCTTGAAACATAGCAAAAGCTGCCGCAGCCATCTGTGGTTCTTTAATAATGTTCGTATAAATTTCATATTTTGCACGTGTTTTGATCAGTTCATAGGCTTCCAAAAACCATATTGAAGCTTCTTGTGCACTTTCAATATCTTTTATTCTGATAGGATCAAGAAGTAGCCTAATAGAATAGATACGGTCTGGAGTTGGATACAAAATAAGCTTCTGTTCAAAATAACTGTATCGCGTGGGCATACCATGATAAGAGTCATCCTCAAGGTTCTCAATCACGAGTGGATCTGTATGCAAAAGCTTTGATTTGCTGTGATTATCCTCATAAATGTAAGCATCAACAATGCGAACAGCAGTCGGAATAATTGGATTTTCATCGGCTCCATAACGACTTTTCCCTTTGAGAGTGTTCAAAACAACTTCACGACTTTCATTAAAATAAAAAGGCAATCGTTCACAAAACCGAATAGCTGAAAATATCGCCTTTTGGACTTGATCAATATATTCATCTGTTTGATCATCTATTTCATCCTGAATATCATTCACCATCTGAATGAAATTTTTGTCATGAGGAACAATGGTCTGTTTGTCTCCAATCGGACCACCTGTCTGTACTATTATCGTCATATTACTTTCTTCCAAATGTCTTGGGGCATCTTGTGTGGGAGGGGGGGACGCAAGCAATACGCCCCCTTGCGCCTTTAACGATTGGTGTAAAACTCAACAATCACCTCAGCATCACCTTTGGTGCTTTTCTTGTCTCGTGTCATATAAATTGTATTTTCAGCTTCTAATGGAACATCCCGTATCTCCATAGGGAGGTAAAGATTGCCATCGGTAGATTGCGTAAGACCCACATCTCCATAATCATTACCATGAGGCTCTTTTCCAAATGTAGCTGTTACATCTTCAAAATCCTCCATAGTATAAGCTGTAATGCTTTTTATAAAAGCCCCTCGGGGGAGAACACCAATTTTCGTTATCAACCCTTGATCTGTACATTTAATACGCGAGCGTAAAAAACTAACCTGCTGCGTACAATTGTTGCGTCCTTGTAAAATAGGTGGCAATCCCTCATCGGTCATGCCAATAGTCTCAACAGGTTCAACAGTTTCATCAGGTTGCTGTGTAATTAGCGATTTTTCTGCCATAATTGTCATCCTTTAATAATTTAGCTTGCTTCGGCAAAAGAAGGGATAACAATCGTGCCAAAATCTTGTCCCCCTTGATCAGAGTGCGGCAAGGTATAGCGTGACTTTTTCATACCGATAATGGTCTTTGCAGCCAAACCAAATTCACGTTGATAATCAAACAATTCTTCAACAAGTTTATAGCGTGTTCCCCCTTTTCCATTTCCTCCTGTTTCTCCATTGCCAACGCGCCCATAAGCCATGATGATACTTTGCGCACCAAGCAAAACAGCACGACGAACAGAGGGAACAGGCTCCCCTGTCTTTGAATTAACACCATTGGGGACATGTTCAGCTTCACGCAAAATGACACCGTTATACATCCCCAAAGAACCATTAAAAATTGGGTTCTTAGCTCCAGAGCCATCATAAGCTGCCTTGGTAATGTCTAACCATTGCCCGCTCTTGGTATTGGTACGCAATTGGGTTACTTGTGTTGGGTGGAGATACATCACATAAGCCGATTTTCCATCAACACGAACCGGACGCAAACGTGGATTTGCAAGTTTTGCGCGTTCAACAGCTTTATCTATAAGATCTAAGGTAAAAACATCCTCTTTTGTAAGCTCTTCATCTGTTTTTTTCTTATTGGCACGAATAACACGCAATTTGCTTGGTTCTAAGGGTGCATTAAAGCCATAATGCACCGGTTTAAGCGTTATGGTGCGTCCTTCAAAGTGAATCCATGGTGCGCTATAACCTGCTGCCTGAATGAAGAACATTAAGCTTAAACGGTCTGCATACCAATCAACCAACCCATCTTTTGCTTCCTTACGCAAATTAAAGGGAACACGTTGTTGATCAATAGAGCCTTCATATTTGATGCGCACAGCATGAGTAAGCTCGTTGATGAGCACCTTTTCATTCATAAATTGGAGGGCTTCTTCATTGCCTTCCAGCGTTTGTCCTTCGCTAACGCCATCCCCCATAAGTTGGACGCGTAATCCACTCGTAACGGAGTCACCAGCGGATTTCCCTAACACATCCAACACTTGGATAATGCTGTTTTTGCTCTCCCCCATCAGCGGTGCAATGGGCAACGCTTTTGAGGTCTCTGTGTTTAGCATCTTAGCCCAAACGCCAACGGCTAATGGGTCATTGAGCTTTACTTCTGTTACTGCCATTTCAATCAATGCCTTTCTTGGTTTTAAAACTCGCCTTGCGGCTCCCCCAAACGATAACAATCACTTGGTTCTCTCTGTCGCGCCATTGCGCACATCTTCATGCTCTACTCATAATTTGTTCAAATTTTTTGGGATTTTTCTCAACCCATGCTGCAAATTCTGCTTCCGGCATGGAAAAAAGCGTTCTCACATCCATACCGCCTGTTGGAACTTGCCCACCTCGTGCTGTGAGTGTTCGCGCTGCTTGAGAGCGCTCTTGAAGGGCTCCTACTTCGTCCTTAACTGGCGTTCCACTATAGCCAAAAGCTTTTGCTTTTTGCACCAAAACCTCAATTGGATTTATACCGGCTTTCTGACACTGCTGGCATATTTGGCGCAATTCAGCACCAATTTGCTGTTGCCGTGCTACAGGGTCTTTCCATTGCGGATAAAGGCTTGCTTGCGCTTGTAGAACATTGTCTGCTCTTTCATAGAGATAGTCCGTGATACTATCTAAATCTGGATATTTATCTTGTACCTGCGCTTTGGCTTGCTCAAAATAATCCCCTAACTTTTGGCGTTCATATTCCTCTTGACTCATGCGCTCTTGGCTCTCTCTCATATGAGAAAACTCATCAAGCAATTTCTGTTGTTCCTGTACCTTATGACTAAGCCATGCAACATGTGCTTTTGGGTCGTCTTCTAGAGAGGGAACATTTTCATCACGGTGGCGCGTGATTTCTTCTTGCATTGCAGCATATTTTTGCGCAAGTTCAATAGCCAATTCACGCGCTTCAATGGCGCTTTGTTCTGCCTTTTGGCGTGCTTGCCGCTCTTGCTCTAATTTATCAGATTCTATTGCATCAGAACTTGGCTGCTCCTGAAGAGCTTCTACAGGTGGCTGTTCAGAACTTTCCTCTGATTCAAACACCTCTTCAACTTGCTCTGGCTCAATCAATTCAACAGCATTATCACTGGCAAAATGTTCATCATAGATTGCTTGCTCTTCAGGTGTAAACTCTTCTTCCATATTCTCTTTTGCTCCTTTAGTAGATTCGCGCTCTTTCGGTTGTTGCTCGATACTGTTCCAACTGCGCTCGATACGCCTTTCGCTCTAGGTCACGCTGCGCTATCTCATTCTTCTCTTTTTCTAGTTCAAGCTGCATGCGCGCTTGTTCTTGTTTCAAGAAAAGCTCAATATTTTTCTGCTGCAACGCTGCTTGTTTTTGTTGCGCATCGAGTTGATAGAGTGTTCCCTTTGCTTGTGCTTCCTGTTGTAAAGCGGCAATCTTTGCTTGTTGCTCTGGCGTTAATTGTGCTCCTTGGCTTTGTTGCATCATCTGCTGTTGCTGTTGTTCTTGTTGTGCTTGCTGCGCCTTTGCCGTTAAACTTGCCACCAATGTTGCCGGTAGTGGTGAAAGCTTTAAAAGATCTGGAATCATCTCTGGTGTTAAGAAACCACCAAGCAACGGCAACATTTGTGTAATCGCCGCAAAAGTTCTTTCTTTTTCATTGGGGCTTGTCGGTGAATCATCAACAATAATGTCGTATTCAAGCGTCGTTACAGCTTCACGTGTTAAGGGCACATACTGCGCATTTTCTGATCCAGAAATCCGTACCAAACGCCCATCAGAGAGATAATTCTGGATGAGATAAAGGATAATCTTTCCCTGTCGGCACCGATAAAGCTTAAGATTATCAAACAGCCCCGCAAGCAAATTAAGCGTTGATTGCCGGCGTGTATTTTCCAGCACATTGGCTTGATTAACCTCTCTTGTGCCAATAAACTCTGCCGATAATCCTGTGACATGCGTTATCGCTTCACGCGATTCATTAAACAACTGAAAGAAGCCTTGAGGAAATTGTGCACTTGGCTTTGGCTGGATTTTTCCTCCTGTAAGCGCCCCGTTTTTAACCCAAGTAATCGTATCGGTTCGTGCCCAATTTTCTAGGGCTTGGCGCTCATCATCAAACGCACCTCGTTCTGCCATCAAGCCACCTTTGGCTTGACTATTCAAAATATACATGACCTGACTAAAATATTTATTCGACCATTTTTGTGGATCTTTTGCGGGGCGAACAATCCCGTAAAACTGGTTCTTAAGTTTATCCAACGTGCCTGTGATACATTCCCAACCAAGCTGCCCATCAGGTGCTAACGGTTTATCGGGCTTTGCCAAAAGACGCCGTCCTAGAAAAGCGCGTCTTACCACTTTTTTATGAAAAGACACTCCTTGTAGTTGTGGTACAACCCTTTGAAGCTGTTCGAACTCTTGTGTGCTATAACTGCGCATCTGTCCCGTTTGAAGATCAGGCGCCTTGAAATAAGCTTCGTATTCAAACCAACGACATTCAACAAGTGTAACATACCGTTTTCCAGAAAGTGACTCTGATGATGAAGCAGTATTGGAATCCTCATGATAGGCATCAAGTGATACATGATACTCCTCACAAGCGGTTGTACTATCGATTGCCCAATCGGCATGAAGATCTTCAACTGCCACATCAGGAAAAAGATTTTTTGCATCTTCAATGGGTTTACGATCAACATACCACAGACGCTGCGCATCAATGAGATTGGGTCGCACAGCATTGGCATCCCATACCATTTTTAAGGGATCTAAACGCTGGACAGCGGGGGTTCCTTCAGGATCTGTTTCATAATCAAGTCTGGTATCTGTCCAGCCCATGCCACAAATGACCATATCCTGAAAAGCATCGGAATCGGCATATTCCGCCTCTGCCTCATCACGAAACCATTCTGCTGCTCCAGTAAGCAATTCATTGGATATTGCGGCTCCTACTTGCCGTGGTTGAAACTGCACTTCACGCTTGTTATTACGCTCTGCCCCAACAATTGCATTCACAAGGGGTGCAATGCGGTTAAAAGTCATGACGGGGCGCCGCTGCGCCTTTAAAACCGCAAGATCTTCCTCTGCCCATTGACGACCATTATAAAAATTAAAATCTTCACGCGCCTGTTCACGCCATTCATTAACGTGTTCAATATCTTCAACATACCAAGATTTTAAGCGCCTATAGAGTTCATATTCATCAAAATCTGTCGTTTGTTTAGAGTTATGACTTAGAATGCCATCCATGATGCCGCTTCTCTTTCCATAGTGCGATAACGTTCTTGTTGCGGTTTAATACGTGGTGCTTCATAAACAATGCACATCAGCCCAAAAGCATCTGCCCCATGACTGGACCAATCATGCTCTGCACCCAAACCAATGCCGCGCTTCTCATCCCATTTCTCGTGATACCAGCTCAGTGCCTTACGACCCGCTACCGTCGTCTCCTCATTGAACCAAACTGAAGGCAAGATACGGCGCACTGCCTCTATCCGCATTTTGACTGCACCAGCCCCTTGATTGGGAATGACTTGCGTTTCAAAACCCGCATCATTAAGAGCACTCTCAAAACTCACATTGTGCACACGATCTCTGGTTGCACCATCATGGGGGAGAACCATCAGTGCCTTCTCATAACCATTTTGACGCAACCAACCGATATGTTCTGATAAAGGCTGTCCCTGTGCCTCGTAATAATCTAGCACTCTGATCTCTCTGCCAACAAATTGTGCTATCCAAATAGCCGTTGCATCTGCCTTAGCGCCCGTGCCCCCAATATCCCAAAAGGCGCGTATCTGCATTAAAGGGTCACGTGCAACACGCCCTATCCGCCCCTCTTGCTCGGCTTCCAACATCTCTTTTTGAAAGTAAGCACCTTGAACCGCTGTAAGATAAGCACCCTCCCATATATGCTTATAGGTCTCTGGACGATTTCTCAGATCATCAAGCCGTGCTTCATTCAAGATCTTGGGAAACTTCGGATTATCGGACCAATTGATCTCAACACGCTTAATCGCTTCATTGTCTGAAAAGCGAAACCGCCTTTCAACCGGTGCATTATCGCGCAACGGGTTCCATGTTACCCATAATTCTGCACGCCACCCCTCTCCTTCTTCACGCAATGTCGGTATAAGTGTCTGCCAAGCTGTCTCTGTCACGGGCTCTGCCTCATCAACCCAACAGAGCAAAATACGCCCCATGGATTTGATACTCGCTATATTACGGTCTAGTCCACAAAACTGAAAGGCTATACGACCATCATTTGACTTAATCGAAGCCTCTCCAACTTTGTAATAATCTTTTAAAAAGTCATGGGCTTCAATAGCGCGCTTAATCTCCTCCAATGAACTTTCTGCGAGCGAATTTTGGAACTGACGCGCACAAAGGATAGTCCCTGATATTCCCCCCATACCAAATTGATAGCCCTTTAAAGCAGCCATCAAAGCAAAGGACCTTGTCTTTCCAGACCCTCGTCCACCCCAAGCCGCTCTGACCAAAGCATCCCCTGCAAAAAGTGGAATAAGCTTTGGTACAATCTTAATCTGTCTTGTCGTCATTCATTGTTAAAGGCGCTATTTCCACACGCCCTATGATCTTAATTGCACCCCCATCTTCCCCTGTCACTTGCAAAGGCAAGATCTTACCAAGCAACGCTAAATAAGCGGCTGGGCATTTGAGTGCTTGTTTTTCCAAATAAGAGACTAATCCCTCATTGCCATACTTATTACCTGCCAATTCAGCAGCTTTAATGATTGCCTCTTTAAGAAGACGTGTATTCTTATTCGGTACCCCTTTGACACGCCCTTGCCCTGCTTTCGGTGGCATTCTTTTTGGTTGCGAAGTCAACTCTGTATTTTCTGCTGTCATCCAATATTTTCTCCAGATAACAAAAAACCCCGCAAACGCAGGGCTCTAAACAATCATATCATTATAAAAGGGGGTTAACGAGAAACGATCTACTGTAATTTTGGACGCAATTCGACCAGTACAGCGCCGCTATAAAACACCATTATTCACGCCATGTCAACAAAAAAATCACGATATTGTGTATTTTTTATTTTCTTGCCTAAATCTAGTATCTTTAATAGCCCAAAACGCGTAATTGCCTCATCTAAACGAATCAATTACAAAACTGAGAACTGCTAAAAAGGGGGAGGAACAGTGCGCGACATTGTCATAGTAATAGTGGGTATACTCATACTATGGGCTATAATCTCCGATATGTGGGAAGAAGCAGAAAATGGTCGGAATACAGAACTCCAAGGTACTCTTTTATTGGTCATAGTACTCGGTGTGCTTTGGTATCTTGAATTTTCAAGAAACTTTTTATTGGTAGTAGCAATTTTGTTGTTTGCTTGGAGAAATTACCTAGGAATAATAGCAAATTTCGAACATGATCGCTTAATTGAAAATTATCAGACAGCGTCTGATTGGAAGGATCAAAGAATTAATGAACTTCAAGCGGTTGAAGAGGAAATAATTAATGAGGAATTGTCCAAGATAATAATAAAAGCTTTGGCAACAACAGAAACAAATAATGATGATGAAGAAACAGAATAAATCTGGTTGAGAAAAAATAAATTAAAGTTTCAATACTGTGACTTATAATTAATAAAAAGGGGAAAAAATGTGGTTTATTATAGGAATTGTAATCCTTATCTTAATAATCCCAATATTAATTGATATTATTATATTATTAATTTGCGGTATTGGATTATTGCTAAAGGGCATATTTGAAATTCTAATCACCATACTAAGTATAGTAGGAAACGTACTATTAACAATAATATCACCAACAGTAGAAACTATTAACTATGCCTTTGCAAAGGATAAAAGCGAATGGAATGAAATAATTGAAAAGCGAGAAGAATTTAAAAAACATAGAGCGATTAAGAAAAAAAGCGGAGAAAAAACAAGAGATTATTACTTTCGCTTTGCCAAACGCAGCTTATTTTTACTCTTGCGCTTAGTGGGATTATCCTATTTCGCAGCAGCAGCAACTTTAATAATTATTTTGTCTACATTGTATATAATTGCCACATGTTTTCCCCACTCCTTTGCGCCTTATTTGATAGGAATAATTATTTTGGTGCTTACTCTTCCTCTTACAGTCTGTATAGCACCAATCCAAGATAGAATCCAATTGCTACCGAATTTGTTCTTACTACATGTATTAATTCTTTGGATTCAGTTTTGCAAAATCATATCTATGGAAACTGTGTTTTGTATCGCATGCTTTGAAATGTTTGTATATATATTATGTAGCTTTTTTCACGCAGTATTTATAGCAGAATTATTAGAACAACAATCAACACCTTTTGAAACATTATAGCAGCTAAATTATTCAAACGTGTTTCAAGATCGCTAGGCAACCGAATAGATATCGTCATAACGCAATTCTCTTTTCCCCTCTTCATTACAAGAGCTCTCTGCCAACAGGCTTAGCATCCAACCATTCCATATCCTCATCTGCTAAATCATCTGAAGGATTACTTTGTGCTAACAATTCTTCAAGAGTATCATTTGGCGATACCTGTGGCTTTACAATTAAGCATCCATTGTCAACAGCCAAACCCACTTGCGTGTTTTCAGAAAGATGAAGAACATCAAGCAATGTGGGCGGTATAGAGAGCATAACTAACCCTCTAACTTTACGTAATTTTGTTATATACATAAAATGCTCTCTCCAGAATTTATCCTTCAATAACTTTCCATATTATATAGAAAAAGAACCATAAAACATTTACCATTTCTTTTTTTGGTCAAAATATTTCTGGAGAGCATTTAGAGCGACCCGCAAAGAATTCACAAAATGTGGCAATTTTTGATCTTCTACAACAAGATATTGTAAAGCAGCACGAAGGTTATACTGTCTATAGAGATGTTGTGTTTCTTTTATCGCCTCTTGCATATTAGAAAACTTCTCTGTTGCAAATTCAACCCATTTTTCTCTTGCTGTCTCATCAGAAGATGATGGCATTTCATCATAAACAGCGCTTGGTAAACCTTTTGCACACAAATAGTCATTTTTTACTTCAAGATATTTTTGCGCAGCATCATACTGGTCTTGAGTAAGCACGCCTTGCAAACACAGCCGCCCAACATAAGTACCAGCAAGCGGATTTTTAGCCTCTTCAATCGTCAAACCAAAGCGTTTAGCACGCATTTCAATTGCCAATTGATTAACAGGATCTTGACGTACTGTTACTTGTGAAATGTAAGCATCTTGCTTTCTCATACATCCCCTCATCTATGGAAACTCACATTTTTTTCTTTTTGCTATATCTTTAAATCAAAACGGCATGCTGTCATGAGCAGATATGCCATAATCATCAGCACCTGAAGCGATAGCATAACTTTGAGAAGTGATAGATGAAGGAGTGGATTGCTCTTTTTTTGCATCAAGTAATTTTGCATCAAGTAACTGCAATTCACCTTTATATTGCGGCAAGACAATTTCTGTTGTGTAACGGTCAATACCGTTTTTATCTTGCCATTTACGGGTTTGTAATTTGCCTTCTACATAAACTTTTGAACCTTTGTTTAAGTATTGAAGAGCAATTTTTGCCAAATGTGGATTAAAAACCACCACGGAATGCCATTCTGTTTTTTCTACTTTTTGGTGCGTGTTTTTATCTGTATAGCTTT
>NZ_HE997451.1:259173-265795 GCF_000312525.1 Bartonella florencae
TTTACGTTGTGTTAAGAACAGGCGTTGTAAAATTTGCATGTCTTAATCCTTAAATTTGCCAATAGGGTTATTTGACTCAAATTTGACTGTACAGAGCGTTTTATATTACAGATGTTACTTTCATCATAAAATCTTTAAATCGCTTTGTAAGGTACATTTTTGTCGATTTAAACGCATATCCAATCTCAAAACCATCAGCACTTTTCACTATTTTGCTGTTTTAAGCCGCTTTTGAATTGTTATCATGCTTTTCATCGGGCTTGCCTATTCTCGTGAATGAAATGCGTTTACCACCCAATGCCTTGTTGCGAGTATTTTCAATGGCTATAAAAACTTTCTCAACCACTCCCAAAAGCCCGTTTTCTAAATCACGACAATACTGCACAAGATCAGCACATGAAGGGACAAAGGTTGTTGACATGCCTTTGGCTTCTCCACGTATAAGATTTTTAACAGCTTGCAATAAAGCCCAGAGTGAAATGCCGTTAAGAGCTGCGATATAAGCCTTTGCACGTGCTTGTGCATTGGAAACTTTTTGCATTGTCAAGCCACCTTCAAGCACATCAAGAGCCTCTGCAATGTCTTCAACAGACGCTTTCAAGGTAAGTAAGTTTTGGACTGTCTGATAGGTTGTGAAAGCTTGTTCCTCTAGAGCTGGTGTCAATTTCACGCCACTGATCAAGGTCCATGGATACTCCCTTGTGACGTATTGCGTCATCTGTCGTGCAATGTCTTGAAGTGGCGTTACTAAATCCTGCGTCACGGATAAGGTTACGGATTGCCTCTCCGGTACCACCACGAGTTTTTTGATCTTTTGAAAAGTTTCCATTGTTTCCACCATTGTCACTCATTTCGTATTTTTTTGAATTTCTCACCCAGTTACGCCATGTTGCTTGCCAATCGATTTTGGTTGCATTTGCACCGGCTTTTGAACGCCAGTAGTCCCGAAACTTTGCGATTTCGACTTTGATCCGCTCTGGTGGCAAGCCCTCTGTGAGTGCAAAATCGTAATCGGGTTTAAAATCCGCAGGCAATCGACACCCCCGATTAGCTTTCGCTTGTTTTGCTGTTTGGGAAATGTTTTCTTGCTCGTGAATGGGAGGTTGTTTAGTTTCTACCGCTTCGATTTGTTCTGATTGGCTTTGGAGGGTATCACCCTCGATTGGTTCGTCAACCTGTTCGTTTGTTTCTAAATTTTCAGAACCAATTTCTTTTTTTGCTAATACGATAGTATTAGTTTTTTTATTATATATGTTATTGTTAATGTTATATGGTATCGTTTCCGTATCGCTTTCGTATTCATTCCGTATAGAATCCGTATCATTTCCGTATTTATGTTGTATAGATTCCGTATTACACTTTACGTTTTTTTCTTTAGACTTTTTCCATCTAGCACTAACAGCTTTTGATGCCGCTTCTGATTTTCCCACGCTATCATTTAATTCTGCTTCAACATCTAGATTCCATAAACGACCATCTGCTAAACGAATAATATGACCAGTGCTCTGTAAAACGTCTAATGCTTTGACAAATGTTTTTACTGAGTAACCAGTATAATTAGCCCAAACCTTAATGTTATTTAAAAGAGGCTTACCAGTGTGAAGCATTTGCAACCGTAATCTCATATATATATTGCCTTCAATAGAAGACAAATAAGTGAGATCAAGAATCCATTTATCAGCAAAAAGCCTTGTCCATGGTATTTTATTGGACATGTGTGCCCCCTTCTTTCTTTAAATATAAAATTGCCAAAGCATCTGCTTCGTTGTCATCTTTAGGCGCGTGCCCTTTTGCACACACCGCTTTAATCATTTCTCCTTTTGAAGCATTACCCTTCCCCGTTGTCGCTTTCTTAATCGTATCAACTGGAATGCCTTCATACGGTATCTGATGATGTTCACACCAAGCCGTTAAAATTGCTAGAAAGCCACCGTAAATATGCGCTGCATCAGTACCCACATGCCGGCGTACTTCTTCAAAATACACCGCGTCAATTTCATTTGCTGTCGGCTTTATCTCTGTAAGCCACCCCTTAAAGCGTAAGTAACGCATACCACCGCCTTCCAAACGACGTGATTGAAAATGTTCTGTATCGCTTGTTATGTGACCATCAGCACCGCATATAGCCCAGCCAGTCTTAGTGCCTAGATCAAGACAGAGAATCGTGTTAGTCATTTTAATGTTCCATTAAAAATTATTTTTACAAAATCGTTCAGCGATAATTATTTTCGAAATGAGGGGGAAAATGTCTCAAGTAGTCTCTAAATTGTTTTCTATTTCTTCTATTCTTATTAATTTCGCACATACAATTTTTTCAATTTATACTAAATACAAAGAACAGGAAGAACGAAAACTAGGACCAAAATTGGAACTTAAATCTATTTCTCAACCAAGAAGTGATAATGTTATTCCATCAAAGAAACGAGAATTTAAGATACTCGCAGAACCATTGGTTCATTTACACGTAACCTTCTATAATCCTACAAAACAAATGATTAGATTGAATTATATATGGATAGATAAAAAAAGTCCCTTTGAATTTGCTCATGTTTCATATCCTAAATCCGGCCTAGAACTGCATAAACAAAAAGAAAATATTTTCATTAAAACGCAAAAAAAACACGTCAACTTGATAACCCCTAAACTCAACCCAATCCAAAATGAATGGTATAATTTATTTAGTATTGAGAGTGAAAGCGAACTGACATTTTTACTCATTTTTAAAATGCATAACCCATCTGAAATACAACCCATTAATATCATTGTAGAACACACTTCTCCAAATTATCCGACCAAAACACTTAAACCTCATTTTTATCTTGGTTCCTTTTGTGATGACTAATATTCCAATTTCATTGGAACTAAAAATAATCAAATTCACTACTTTCTCTTATAAGCGGTTTTCTATCTTATCTCATTGCACTAAATGCGCAGATTGTGTGTATTTCTGTAAACTATCTATGAAATGTTTTTTGAAACCGTGCGCATTACTATATGCCTTTATAGACAATGATGGTCCTAAAGCACTTTTAGCTATTAAATTATCATTTTCATCAAGAGAAAAATCCCAATCAGAATCGCTAAAAACAATTGTGCTGCCATCTGGAAAATGCATTTCTTTTGTTGAATCTTCTAAAATATGAAAAGTATAAGATAAGTTTTGTATTTTTTTACGAAAGACATAAAAGCCAGAAAAAACATGATTACATTGACTATAAAAAACACAATAATCGTCGCCCAACTGGAATCCATCTTTATTTCCTTTCTTCATATTGAGGTTGTACCATCTTATTTTGTTCGCACGACTTTTCACTCAAACTGAAACCGTTGACAAAAGAAGGCGTTGAGAGCGTTGCTTTTTTTTGTATTACAGTAGTAAAATTTTCTTGGTACCAGTCACTAGGACTTACGTAATTATCCGTAATCTTTGCTATTTTCTTTATTATTCTAGGCTGAGGAAACCTCTTTTTATTTATATAACGCGCTATTGATGTCTGTGTAACACCTACAGAAGCGGCAAACTCAGCGTAAGTAATATTATTCTTCAATAAATATGATTTTAGCTTAAACATTCACAATAAATACCATATTGGCAATTTCAGTGCAAGATATTTTTACCATATTGGTATTTGAAAGATAATTTTTTTTAATAGGATAAGAATCATGAATAATTTGAAATTTTTCAGAGAAAAAATGGGCTTAAGTGCCAAAAAATTAGCGGAATTAGCAGGTACTAGCCAGCCACAGATTTTTCGTTTAGAAAATGGACATCGAAAATTAACAAAAGAATGGGCTGTACGTTTAGCGCCTCACTTATCCGTTACTCCTAAACAATTAATGTTTTCAGAACAGGAAACAAATAGCTTAGATGAACAAATAGAGAATATGCTCGAACATCTAAGCTATGATAACAAAGTTAAACTTCTTGATCTTCTTTTTTCATTTTATCAAGAAAAGAAATAATAAATTTCTTTTTTTCCTCCTCTGTTAATTTTTTCCAAAACGCTAATATTTTTGCATTAATCAATAGATTTTTATCCATTATCTTGCTCTCTCCCAACTATAAAATATAAAAATACCTTTTTGGTATTGACATTATATTACCATTACGGTATAACTGCCTCATAAACCACGCACAAACAATTGCCAAGAGGCGTTAAGGGAGGAGAAATTATGGAAAAGCCAATTCTTATTAATTCCAATGAAATTTTATTAGTTGCCTACGATGATGATCAAAACATTGCAGAGTCTGGACCGCTTGATGCAAGCCAAATTCTAAGCATTATTGATGAAGTAGATGATGCCATCCAGATCTTTCGTATAAATCCTTCTGAGAACAGTTGTGAAGATATCTCTGAAGAGATTGCAGAAGCATATGTAGAAGAAAATATCGAACGTCTCCATGAGGAGAGTAATGTTCATGACTTTGTACGTGAAAGTGTTGCTTACCATGACCTTTTATCTGATTGGGCAAAAGAAAAATATAATGATGAAGTCTACGGTACTTATGAAGAGCAGAACCGTTTGCGTCTTAGTGATGTGCTTTAAATTTCTTAAGGGCGTTTGAAAAAGCGCCCCCTTTCATTGATCAATCCCCTATCAATATGAGGTCCGTAATGGAAAAGCCTATTGCTATCCAGCACAACACAATCAAACACGAAACTGTTCAAACGGTCAACGCTCGTGAATTGCATGCTTTTTTAGAAGTAAAAGCCCGCTTTAATGACTGGATTGTTAACCGTATTAAAGAATGTAATTTTCGAGAAAATCAAGACTTTATAAGTTTTACTAAAAATTTAGTAAAACCCCAAGGTGGGCGCCCAAGCATAGAATACTACCTCACATTAGATATGGCTAAACACCTTTCCATGATAGAGCGTAATGACAAAGGGCATGAAGCCAGAGAGTATTTTATAGAATGTGAACGGCGTGCAAAGCAAGCAGTAACACCACAAATCGATTATTCAAGTCCAAAAGCTATGATTGGATTTTTGAATTATTTGCAAGGTCAAATAGATCAAAAAGACAGCATTATTGAAGATTTAACACCAAAAGCCATGGCACTTGAAAGTTTACAGCGCCATGATGGGCTCTTTGGTCTTACTGAAGCCGCGAAAATACTCGAGATGCAACCAAAACAATTCATTCAGTTTTTACAGCAAAAAGGTTGGATTTTCAGACGTGCAGCAGGTGGGAATTTGCTCCCTTATCAAGACAAAATCCAAAAGCAACTGATGGACTGTCCAACGATCACACTTCAAACCGCTAGTGGAATAGAAAAAGTCATTCCTTGCGCAAAAATTACCACAAAAGGAATTGGTGTGCTGTCTCAAGAGCTTAAAAGACAAAGCATGCATTAATTAAGGAATACAACAATGAAAAAGAAATACGAACTTACTGATGAAATGGAAGAAGTTGACGGACGCACACTTCGCCGCATTCGTGCTTTAAAAGACTTTGGAAACGTCAAGAAAGGTGATCTTGGCGGCTTTATAGAACATGAAGGTAACCTATCTCATGAGGGAGATTGCTGGGTAGCTGGTGCGGATGGCCCCTTTGACAGTGGATATGTTTTTGGCAATGCTAAGGTTTATGGTGATGCCATGGTTTATGGTCATGCCGTGGTTTCTGATCATGCAAAAGTTTATGAAAATGCTAAGGTTTATAATTTTTCCCATGTTTATGGGAATGCCCACATTCGAGACAGAACAAGAATTCCTCAAGATATAAAAATTTAACAACCAAACCAATGCCGTTCTTTTCAAGAGCGACAAAGGAATACTCTAACTTAAAGGAAATAAACCGTGCAAAAGAAATACGAACTTACTGATGAAATAGATGAAATTTATTTGCGTAAGGTTTATCGCATTCGCGCATTACGAGACTTTAGAAATGTTAAAAAAGGTGACCTAGGCGGCTTTGTAGAAAAAGAAGAAAACCTGAGTCATGAAGGAGACTGTTGGATTTGGTATGAAGCTAAAGTTAGTCATGATGCTAAAGTTTTTGGTAATGCACAGATATTTGAAAGAGCAATAATTACAGATAATGCGTGTGTTTACGGCAATGCGAAGGTTTGTGGAGAGGCTAGTGTTGAATATAATGCGCAGATTTTTGATAATGCACTGGTTTACGACAAAGCTCGAGTTTTTGGTTTTGTTTATGGCAATGCCCGTGTTTATGGCAAGGCTGTTATATGTGATAACGCACGCATTTTTGGAGATATTAGAATTCTAGACGACGCATATGTTTACAATCAAGTAAATATTTCTGGTAATTTTGAAATTCGTGGAAAAACTCTAATGGTCCCTAGAAGTGAACACTTAGTGGACTACGTAGAACGTTTCTAACCAAACCAAACAACTTTCAACACATGCGTGATTCACGCCACGGGGGAGTTACGCTTTAAATGGAGGAAATCAAGATGAATGAACGAACTACCACACAAACGGAATTAGTGGAAAAAACAAACACTTGCGAAGTCAAACAAACAGCTATGGATCGCATTTTAACAAGAGCTTTAGAAAATGACGTCGATATGGACCGCTTAGAGCGCCTGATCGCATTACGAGAAAAGGAAATAGAACGACAAAATTATCAAAGCTTCGTCTCTGATCTTTCCGCT
>NZ_HE997451.1:266897-400857 GCF_000312525.1 Bartonella florencae
TTTCTCCTCCCAGCACCCCCACCCTCTTACCACAATTTTCAAAAAAAATCATGATTCACAACACGGGTGAATTGCAGCTAAATTTAAGGGGAACTGACATGGCACACCGCCCACCTACCATAACACAACCAGCCATTGCGCGCGCTTTAAGAGAAGCCAAAAAACAAGGCGCAGAGGTTGTAGAAATAAAACCTACTGGAGAGTTATTCATTCATATCAATAAAATTATAACACCACCAACAATAAGGAGTAATGCTTATAGTATTGAAGATTTTCCACCTCTTGAAAACGAGCAAGAAGAATGTAGTACAAATCCATCCTGCCCCCCTGTTGATGACATAAAGTTTTAGCCATGCCAAAGCGTCGTCCACCCTATCTTGTTCGTGAACGTACACGCCATGGTAAAATCATATGGTATGTACGTATTGGTCATGGACCACGGTTTCGCATTGAAGAAACTTACGGAACGCAAGAATTTGTTGACAATTATACACTTGCCCTTAAGCAAGCGCAAAATGGCTCTTCTAAGATAATGAAACGCACTAAGCTTACAGAAGGGTCTTTTGACTGGTTATTGCATCAGTATTTACAAAGCATGCAATGGCATAATCAATCAGAGTCAACAAAAAAAGTTAAATATCGAATTCTGAATAATGTTTCTAAACATATTGGTAATCGCGCCTATAAAAGCATAGAAAAACACCATATTCTTGATGCTGTAGAAAGAAGGCGCAATACTCCCGCAGCAGCAAGACACTTTTTAACGGCTTTAAACGGTCTTTTTAATTGGGCGGTTGATAATGCTCTTTTAAACAGAAACCCCGCCTTTAATATCAAAGCCCCCAAATCTCTTAACACTGAAGGATTGGCACCATGGTTAGAAGAAGATGTTGAGAAATATTATCACAAATGGCATCATGGTACCCATGAACGCGTCTGGATTGATGTTCTTTTATATACAGGCTTACGCCGTGGTGACGCCGTTCGCATTGGCTGGAAAAACGTTAAAGATAATATTATTCATCTCAAAACAGAAAAGAGCCAATTTAAAACAGATGTTTTTCTTCCGATTTTGCCAGAACTTTCAGAAACTCTTAAAATTGGTCCCATAGGTAATGAAACATTCATTTGCGGAAAAAATGGAAAGAAGCTTGTAAAAGAAAGTTTTGGCAACTTGTTTCGTGAAGCGTGTAATCAAGCAGGAGTTAAAAAATCAGCCCACGGTTTGAGAAAATTAGCAGCAACACGTGCTGCCAATGCTGGTGCTACAGTTTCACAAATGAAAGCGCTTTTTGGCTGGACAGAAGATAAAATGGCATCCCTTTATACCAAAACAGCCGATAGAAAACGCCTTGCAATAGAAGCCATTAAAAAACTTCAAAAAAGTTAGAGCAATGGGTAGCAGCTAAAAACAAAGAAAAGCACCAGAAAAATTATGAACAAAATCAAATGTGTGTTTGATTATCCTCAGAAACTAGAGGAGAAATAGTTGGTTGTGCCTGTTGCATTGTTTGCCATAAATTATAGTTTGTTTGCATATCTAACCAAAATTTTGCTTTACTAAAACCAGCCAACTCTAATTTAATCGCAAGCTCGGTACTCATAGAAGCATGTCCGTTAATCACTCTTGAGAGAGAAGCTCTTGTTATATGGAGGTGGTCGGCTAATTTTTGTATTGATAGCCCCATTTCTTCCAAGAAAGCTACTTTTAGAACTTCACCCGGATGTGCAGGATTATGCATCATTTTTTATTCCTTTCATCAATGGTAGTCTTGATAATCAACAAGCTCCACATCTGTTCCTATAAAGCGAAAAGTAACACGCCAATTTCCATTCACCCATATAGAATAATATCCTGTAAGTTCACCTTTAAGAGGGTGCATTTTAAAGGCAGGTGCTTTCAACATTTCGGGCGTAGTAGCACTTGTTAAAGCCGTTAAAATAACGCGTAATTTCTTTACGTGATCTGCTCTAATAGCTTTTGTAGACCCTGTTGTATAAAATAATTTTAAGCCCTTATGTTTGAAACTCACAATTGCCATTACTGTCCCTTATCGTATACTATTACTATACGATCAATAAAAATAAGAGTCAAGTTCTATACGACCAAATTTAATTTCATATTTGGATAAAATGATTGAGAATAAGCTATAAAAAGGTTCGGGATAGACAGAAAAATAAGCTAATAAAATCAATAACCATAAAATTCCCTTACCTTTATATAACTTATTGATTTTATATAAACATAGCATTCCCACCCCCTCCGCCACAGCACTTTTATCATGCTTGTAGCTTGTCAGCGGATTTTGTATATTTTGACACTAGGTTTTGTACCAATTTATTTTCTTTCAAATGATTTTTAAGGGGTTCTCAAAGGGTCTTTAAAGACCTTTCAAAGGTTATTTAAAGCCCCTTTCATGAATCTTTTTCTCTTCTCCTAAATATCGCAATTGGTAATGATCAGTTCCTTTGCCGGAATCGCATTATTTGAACCACATGTATAAGATGTATTCACCTCTTTTATCTTAAATTGGCTAAAGGTTTTCCGGACCTCTGCTACATCATTGAGAGAGAGAAGAAACTTCTCCTTTAATTGCGCAAGCAGCGCAGACATCGTCTGATAATCCTCCCACTTAAACAAATCCTTTCCATAATAACCCTCAACGCCAAAATAAGGCGGATCAAGGTAAAACAAAGTGGTAGGCCGGTCATAGCGCCTGATAAACTCAGACCAGTCTAAATGTTCAATGGTCACACCCGCTAAGCGGCGGTATATAAGCTTTAATAAGCCTTCAAGTTTGAAACTGTTAAATCGTGCTCCACGGTTAGGATCAACGCCAAATGTTCGTTTAGCCCCCTGCCCAGCAAAACTTAACCGCTGGAGATATAAAAACCGCAAAGCCCGCTCTAAATCGGTTAAGGTATTTGGGTCTTGTAGAGTGAAACGTTGAAACGCCTCACGGCCTGCTTATCTGGAACTCCAACAGATCCATAAAAGGGTGATAATGACGTTGCAACACCCGAAAAAAATTCACCACATCACCTGAGCGGTCATTGATGACTTCATATAAGGGAATCAATTTCCGCCTGAAGAATATTCCCCCCATTCCAACAAAAGGCTCAGCATAAGTGCGATGGGGAATGTCTTCTATGATTTTGATAATGGTTTTGGCTAACTTGATTTTGCCACCAATATAAGCAGTAGCTGGCGAGATGGGTTCGACAGATTTTAATTTTTCTTTGTAAAGTATGTCCATCATTTTTTAACACTCTTTCATCTATATTAGCCGTCTTCTCATTGCTTTAAGTGATAAGAAGCGGCTGCGATGTTAAGTTAAGTCGCATCGGACGGGGTTGTCGCAAAACTAGTCCCGTTGGCTGGGTTGACAAGCCCAGCCTCTATTTCTTTTTCTTTCCTTGATTTGGTGCCTCTAAGGTGATTTCTGTGGTGTATCCGCTTTGCTTTTCATAGCGGTGGTCACGGTAGCAGCCTTCCATGGGCCATTGATTTCGCCTCGAAACCCTTGCAAGAGAAGGGGTTGATCAGCCATGATTTCGGGGCGCCCCTCGAGGGTCAAAGAACCGCTGCCTATAGCACGGCAAAGCCTATCTGATTCTGATGCAGCAGCAGCTTGTGCTTCTTCTTTACAAGTGTAACAACCACGCAGACCACGCAACCGGCCCCCTAAAACCTGTCTGATGCTTGACAGACAATTGTTGCCCTTTTCATTACGGTCAATCACAGCAAAAAGATATTCTTTAAGAAACATGGTTCTGTAGGATTCATTGCTGTATTTAAACCCTTCTTCCAGTAATTACGTTGCCATTTTCAAGATCTTTATGGAAGATTTGTTCCAGCTTTATGAGATCTCTTTGTGATATATTATGAAGCTGTGTTAGTATCGCAGTTAAGGGAGGAAATTTTTTCTTAGCTCTTTGCGCTATCAGTGGCTTTTTTCCTGTTTTATCTGTCAAGATGGATTACGCCATTGCTAATAGCAGCTTTTTCATAATTTTCCTTTTTTTGAAAAACAAAAAACTTCCTTGACGAAAAGTATGAAAAATTGAGAGTCTATTTTTTCTCATTGCACTTTTCTTATCATACTTTTTCACACGCAAGATTCTCTATAATCTAAAGAAATTCAATAATTTATTGGTAACAATTTATAATAATTGATAATATAACAAACTAAATATAGAAGAAAACTTTAATTCAAGGCAAAGTGAATGGCGATGAAAGTTTTTATTGATGGTGAACATGGAACAACCGGTTTACAAATAAAAAAACGACTAGCAGAGCGTTCAGGTTTTAAATTACTTTCTCTTGCTCATAGAGACAAACATAATATTGAGATGAGACGAGATTGTCTTAACCAAACCGACATTGCTATTTTATGTCTGCCAGATGATGCTGCACGTGAAACAGTTAACTGGCTTAAAAATAATAAAAAAATTAGAATCATTGATAGTTCAACAGCCCACCGTACTGCACCAGATTGGATCTACGGTTTTCCTGAAATGACTGCGGGACAAAAAAGACGTATCCAAACAGCCCAGTATGTAAGCAATCCAGGCTGTTATCCCACTGGAGCAATTAGTTTGATTCGACCGCTCCGTGAAATAGGTCTGATAGATGCTGATTATCCTATATCAATTAACGCAATATCGGGTTATACTGGTGGCGGAAAACAACTGATTGCACAAATGGAAAGCCAATCTCAGCAAAAAAACGTTCAAGAAAATTATTTTATCTATGGTCTCAATCTTGAACATAAACATATCCCAGAAATTAAACTACATGGACAAATCAACCAGACACCTATTTTTATACCAAGCGTTGGACGTTTTCCTCAAGGAATGATTGTAAATGTTCCACTCCATCGCAATTTATTTACAAAATCAGCGAGCTGTTCTGATTTGCGCGAAATTCTTGAAAACCATTACAATGGACAAAATGTCATAACAATTGCATCACAAGAAGAAACGGATTCTCTCACTAAACTCAACCCAGAATGCTTAGCACATAGAGATGAGATGAAATTGTTCGTTTTTGGTAATGAACGCGAAGGCATTTTCAATCTCTGCGCTATATTTGATAATTTGGGGAAAGGTGCATCTGCATCTGCGGTTCAAAATCTCGACTTAATGCTTTCTGGAAATTAAACTGCTCTCTATATAAAGCTTTATTCAACAGCACAATAAGCCCCCTTTGTCGCTCTCCAATGCGCAACCGAAAAACACAAAACGGCTAACGCAACACTTTGATGAATAAGCCCCAAACTTATAGGAACTTCATGTAACAATGTGAGAATACCTAAAAGTGCTTGAATGATAATCATAACACAAACAAAAAGAGCACGACGAGAATGAGTTGAGTTTGGAACGTTCTTTTTTACATATAATACATGAATAAGCGCAACAAAAAACAAAAAATAGGCAAAAAAACGATGAACGAACTGAACTGTTAAGGAGTTTTCAAAAAAGTTAAGCCAAACAGGACTATGCTGCAATAACCCATCGGGGATGATTTGACCATCCATAAAGGGCCAAGTATTATAAACTTTTCCAGCATGGAGCCCTGCCACAAGAGCACCAAAATAAATTTCCATTAAAATCAAAACAACAAGCCAACCTGCAAAATATTGAATCTTTTGATCAGCTGGTTTTTCGGAATATTCTGTAAGTCCTCGAGATAAATAAGTAACAAAAATAATAACAAAACATGCTGTTATAAGATGAAAAGCCAAACGATATTGGCTTACGCTTGTCAGATTGCTTTCTCCAATACCTGAAGCCACCATCCACCAGCCAATAACCCCTTGAAAGCCAATAAGAATAGGGACAATTATAAGCTGAAGCAAAAGATTTTTTTCAATACGCCTAGTCGCCCAAAACCAAATAAAGCCCAATAAAGCCACGATCCCAACAAGCCGCCCGAGAACGCGATGTGCCCATTCCCACCAAAAAATGACCTTAAACCCACTTAACGTCATATCGTGATTAAGCAATTTATACTGCGCTATTTGTTGATATTTTAAAAATTCTTCCTGCCATTGTTCCTCTCCAATAGGTGGAATAACGCCATGAATCGGCTTCCATTCGGTTATCGATAATCCTGATCCCGTTAGACGGGTAGCACCCCCCACTAAAACAATTGCCAAACAAAGCAATAAAATAGAATAAAGCCACAGGCGAATTTGTTTTCGATTTTTTTTCTGCAATGGCGTCAAAACGCTCTCATTTAATCTCTTTACTGTCATCTCTGATGGCCCCACGTCTCTCTCCAACCACAACGCATTTCAAAACGTCAACATTACAAATACTGACTATTCTAATGTACTACAACTCTAGCATAAGACAAGAGGAGCACTATAACATGGGATTAATATTTTACAAAACTTATGATGCAATCACACGATAAACAGTTTTCGGAAACTGACGCACCATCTGCTGTATCCAATCTTGTTCGTTAACAGCAATACTACAAATATAATAATCTGTTAGCCTCGCAAATTGCTCAAATCCATATTTGGGCTCACTCTCCATTTCTAAAATAATAAAATCATAATCTTTTTTAAATTCTTGTAATAGCCCTAAGATATCATTTGAAAAATTTTGTGCAGAAACAGTACTCGTTAACCCTTGGGGAAGGATATCAATCCCCGTATCATAATCACGATAAATAACATCCTGCAACTGAGCATTCCCCGTTAAAATATCGCTTAATCCCCGATGTGGACCTATGACCCTTTCTATTTGTTGACCAGAAATATCCACCAACAAAATTGTTTTGCGCTCTTTTATAAGGTGCAGAGAAAGCTTTGCTGCTGTTCGTGCAGCTTCTGGACCAATAATTGAAATAACTGTTGAAGTGCAGGATTTTAGAAAATTAGACAATCCCTCTATTGTAACAAAAGTCTCAAGATTTTTTACCTTTTGAGAAACGAAGACATCTTCATGATTTTTTAAGTCACTTTCTTCCGGTTTTAAATCACCATATTTCAAATGACTTCTTCTGTTTCTAGAGAACTGACGAAATAACAACACTCCTGCCAAAAGAATGATTAAACTTACAAACGCACTCACAATAATATTTTTTCCGTAAAGCGTCATAAAAGAAATTGGCACTAATGTTGTTGGCACAACCATATGAATTTTTATATCTTGCAAAAGAGAAGAATCCTTATCCATCTCTTTGCTTTGTGCATTGACCACGCTTTTTATTTTATTTTCTAGCTCGTTAAACATTTGCATTAAGGATTGAGATTGACCTTTTACAAAAATACTCATTCTTTTTTTGAGCTGTTCTTCAAATTCAGTTGCAATAACTTCATCTGAACGAACTTGCTGAACGATCTGCAAAATTTTATTTTCTAATTGATGAGACAAAACTTCTAATTCTGCAGTCATTGCTTTAATTTGGGGATGTGTCCACCCCAATTGTGCGACCATATGCGCTCTTTGCGTTTCCAAAAGATTACGTTTAGCTTCCAATGCAACAATCGATACATTGTTTGCAATAAACGATAAAGACAATAAAGACTGTCCCTTTTCACGCATCATATTAATAGTAGAATTCAAACTCATTAAATGAATACGCTTGAGAGTTGCTTCTGTTAACTGCACAGAAAGATCATGAAGCTCTATTTTTTTTACATCCTGTTGAATAAAAGAATCAACAGATGAACGAAATCCCTCTACTATATTGAATAGAGTAGTATTATCATATTGTTGATTTTTATTCTGTTCTGTTAAAAATAATTTTTGTTTCTGTTTTAGGATCGCTTGTGAAAATGCTGCAAAAAGAATTTCCACCCCATTTTGAGCAGCATCAGGTGTTCCTGCTTCAAAAGTAAGATCGATGAAATCAGCATGACGTGATAAATGAATATTTTCACGAAAATCTTTTTTATAAGAAGCACTTGAAGAAAAATTCTGTAAGTCCGAATTATTTAAAAGTATGGGCTGCGAGAATAAGAATGCAATAACACTGTTTTGTTTTTCAATTGGTAATGGCTTTCCTACCGAATCAGATAATGAAAACGTTAAGGTTGCTCGGTAACCTTGTGGTTGCATAAAATAATATAACCAAATCAAAAATGCACAAAGCACCGCTAACAGCAAAACGACCAACACATTTTGCGAAACTGTGTGTGTTAACAGTCCTTTATTACGCTTAAGACTCATTTTTATTTCAACCAACAAAATATTTTTTATTTTTATTTAAGAGAAAGTAGTAACTATCCTCTTAACTTTAACTCATATTATTTTGAAAGAAGAAAACATTAAGATTTAAGCATAAATATTCAATAATAACTCAAAAAAATTTAATTCATATTTTGTTTGATATGCTCGAGATGTTTTTTTGCTTTACGAGTAAGCTCTGCTCTAATAGTAACAGAACCGTCATCATGTCCTTCTTGTGTTATTTCCCCAGAGTTTTCATAAAACCAATCAATAAGCGACATTTCATGAGGTCTTAAAAGACATTCAACCTTTTGCATTTCTCCAAAAATTCGCTTTTCAATTGCTATTAATAATTGATCTAGTCCATCATTCATAAGCGCAGACACCATTATTGCGGGATTCAAGCGTGTTTTTGCGCTTGTTTGCAAAACATTTTGTGCCTGCTCGTCCAATAGATCAATTTTGTTCCAAACTTCTATGATATGTTCCGTATCATCAATATCAATGCCAAGACTTGACAACACCTTTAAAACATCTTGAGCATGCACATGATGAGCAAAGTCTGACATATCTCTTACATGAAGAATAAGATCAGCTTCAATGACTTCTTCTAGAGTTGCTCTAAAAGCTGCAATCAAATGCATAGGTAAATTTGAAATAAAACCTACAGTATCAGACAAAAGAATAGTTTTCCCATGAGGAAGAGCAACTTTGCGCAAAGTTGGATCAAGTGTCGCAAATAACATATCCTTTGCAAAAACATCAGAACCGCTTAAACGGTTAAAAAGAGTTGATTTTCCTGTATTAGTATATCCAACTAAAGCAACTACAGGATGAGATGTTTTCTTTCTTTTAGCTCTATGAAGAGCTCTTGTTTTAATCACTGTTTCTAATTCGCGACGGATACGAATAATTTTTTCTTGTAAAAGACGTCTATCAGCTTCAATCTGAGTTTCACCAGGACCACCCAAAAAACCACGACCACCACGTTGTCTCTCCAAGTGTGTCCAGCTACGCACAAGTCTACTTTTTTGATAGGTCAGATGCGCGAGTTCAACTTGTAGACCCCCTTCTTTTGTTCGCGCACGCTCCCCAAAAATTTCAAGAATCAGAGCTGTTCTATCAATAACTTTACAATTCCATAATTTTTCTAAATTACGTTGCTGAACTGGTGTTAAAAAATAATCTACAATTGCAAGTTCGATCTGACATTCACTTATATAATGAGCCAGCGCATCCACTTTTCCCTTCCCAAACAAGGTTGCAGGACGCAGTCTAACAATATAAATCGTTTCATGATGAACAACATCCAACCTTATAGCATGTGCAAGCCCTAACGCCTCCTTAACCCGAGAAGAGACCGAACATTCACTTAAAGGACCTTCACTTTTATTTTCTTGGCAAATAGGTATCAAAACAAGTGTACGCACCTGTTTTGCAATCTGTAAAGAAAAATCACAGAATCTCTCATTTTCATTTGTCATGACAATCTAAGCACTTTCAAAATGGGATAAGAGACTTAAAGTGAAATAACCTGTTTATTCAGAATCTTCACCTTCAAACATCTGTACCGGTTGTCCGGGCATAATTGTAGAAATAGCATGCTTATAGACCAATTGTGCATGTCCATCACGACGCAAAAGGACACAAAAATTATCAAACGAAGTTACAATACCCGTTAATTTGACGCCATTTACAAGAAAAATTGTAAGAGAAATTTTTTGCTTGCGTACAGTATTTAAAAATACATCTTGCAGGTGTTGTGATCGTTCTGCCATTATTTTTACACCTTTACCTCGAATTGCTAAAATATTCGTGCATGCATATCGACCGAAAAATCTCTAATTGTCAACGCAACAGCTTCAAAAATTAGCAAAAGACAGTTTATATAATGAAAAAAAACGACTCCTTATTAAGATAAGGAACGCAATAATCAATGAAAAACCATCAGAAAACACACAACTTTTCCATCATATTTACCCTATTATAGGCATTATGAAAAGACAATCCTCTATTTTAGATATCAGAGTGTTATATGCCTTAAATCAGCTGCATTTCCAAGAAGTATAATGATGCATTGTTCTCGTTAAAATCAATAAGAATTATTAGCATGACATTATGATTCGTTCATTTATTAATGCAGTATCGCCCTGCAGACATCTTTAAACGCTGTCTAGAACTATCATTAGATTTCCCCTAAACATCAATACAACAGACATATAATTCTACCTATAAGTGAAAGTTGTAAACAGTATTTTTATTTTTATGAAAATCAAATAATGCTTTGTTTATATTATATTTTGTAGCATTTTTGAACAGGTTAAATGCTCTGTGTTAACTTTATCTTGATAAGTTTTTAAAATTTTGCCTTAGGCATATTCCTTTCTAAATAATTAACAGCTAGTATATTGAGATATTTGGAAGAGAACGTATTACTTTTCCGTCTGTAAGAGTACGAGGCGAGTATGGCACGTAGAACGAAGTTACGAACATTTGAAGTTGAAGTTGAAGAAGCTCTCTCAAAAGCTATGGACTTTAACTTTGATGACGCGACGCTTGAAGTGATATCATCCAATAATTCTGAAAATGTCATCAATGTAGATGAACTTATTCAAAAGATCGCAATGGCAGAAGAAGAAATTTTCGCTGAAAATGGTACTTCGACTCTTATCTCAAATATCCATGATAGTGCTGTTATTGATGAATCAGTTGTTGAACAGCTTTTTTCCCAGAAATCTGGATCTAAAATTTCAGGTGGAACTGTTCATAATAAACTATTATCTACACAACTTCTTCCTGCTAATGATGATATAACAGTTCCTTCAAATTTTGAGATATTAAAGCAGTATTCTACCTCTCGAATCTATTGGTGTACAACAGCACTTAGTGCTTTATGGGCCACAGGAGGAGCTTTTATTGCGCATAAATTAGCGCCTGCTGGACTGAATTCCTTATCGAATATTACCGCCTTTATCACATCTCCAAGCGGATTAGCTGTAGCAGCCGGAACAGCAATCCCTATTCTCATATCTTGGGGCTTTGCTCAATTAACAAAACGCTCCAATGAATTGCACAATATTGCTCTTCTTATGACAAATGCTGCACAACGTCTTAGTGAACCCCAACATATATCTGAACAACAAGCTATTGCCATAGGACAAACTATTCGTGAAGAAGTTGCAGCAATGAACGAGGGAATTGAGCGCACTCTTGGAAGGGCTGTTGAACTTGAAGCCATCATACAAGGAGAAGTTCATAATCTAGAACAAGCTTACGCTGAAAATGAATCACGTATTCATACACTCATCAAAGAATTGAGCAATGAGCGCATAGCCATCTTAAATCATGCTGACCGTGTACAGTCGACAATTAAAGGGACACAAGAACAACTGAGTGATGAATTTGGCTTGGTAACTTCTAAAATTGTAACCAATGTTGAAAAACTCGCACAAACTCTTTCCCAGACGTTACAAAAACAAGGAGAAGATCTTGTTGAGAAGCTTTCCTATGCTGGTGATGGCGTAACAAATCAACTCGTTGAAAAATTTCATCAAACCACAACGCAACTTCAGCAAAAAAACACGGATTTTTTCTATGAATTAGAAAAAAACTTCGATAATTTTTCAGAACGTTTTAATAATAATGAGAAACAAATAGAAAAAACCTTTAATGAAACAGCTGCTAAAGCTGAAAGACATATCAGTGAAATTGTAACGCATATACAAACAGCAACAGACCAAACGCTACAGGATGTTGATGAGAAGTTTAAAACGCTAGATGAATCCATTATGGGGCGCAATAATCAATTTTTACAGAGTTTTGATGAAAAAGCATATAAGCTTTCTTCTAAATTTGATAACGTAACTTTAGAGGCAATTGAAGCTTTTGAAAATCGTTTAGCAACCGTTGATCTTTCTCTTAAAGAACATAGCAATTCTATAATTGAATCTTTCATAGCACGCAGTCTTACCTTAGAAGATAATGCTAAAAAACTGGGTAATTTTTTGGAATCCCATATCTTACAAATTGATACCAATCTCCAAGAAAGAACAGCTGATATTACCAAAGCATTTACAAATGGCGGTGAAACTATTCTTTCTGCAATTGATAAAAGCACAGAAAAACTAAGAGAGGAAGTTCAACATATCGATAATGCTATTGTTGATATCATACAAGAACGTTCACAAGACTTCACATTACAACTTTCTGATCAAAGAGCTCTCATGGCAAACATGCTCGATAACGAAAAGAGTAAAATTGCCGATACATTAAAAAATCAAATTGATGTCTTAACGCAAAATACTTCAAGTCTTGAAAAACTTTTGATTGATAATGTTAAAACCGTTGATCAGCATACTGAAAATCATGTTACGAATATCATTCAATGCACAGAGAAACTACAAAAAACTATTGCGCAAAGCTGCAATGCCACGCAAGATGCATTAGAAGCACAAGCTAGAAATATTGATATCCGTGCTGACGCTCTGCGTGACTCTTTGGCCATTAATAGTTTTTCTCTTAACGAAGTTCTTGCAGATCAAGCGCGCACGCTTGAGCAAAGAATGGAAATAATACATAATCTTATCGCCAAAAGTGATATACACGTTGATGCAGCACTAAAACAGCAAATAGGTCTCGTTGAAGATGCGATTGCTGCTAATAATAAAAACATTACAGAAACTGTTCAAGGTCATATCAGAAATCTTGAAGGACAAGCTAAAATTTTGAAAAATACTCTTTCTCAATCCAAAGAGGAATTTTTTGAAACCCTTGAAACACGGATAGAATCATTCGATGAGAATTTAGAGAACCGTGCGCGCCAAGTTTTTGAGTGCGCGGCCACCCTAGAAGAAACATTTTCAGAGAAACTTGGTCAAGTATGCGAAACTATAGAGATACAAACATCGGTCCTTGAAAGACGCTCTGATTCATTGCAGACATCTATCGTTCTTAATAATGAAAAAAACCGAGCAATTCAACAAGCGTTAGAAACAAGTGTTGATAATATACGAACAACACTAGAAGACTCTGTTAACACAGTTACCGGAAGCTTACATGACAAAATTGTAGAAGCCTCCGGCATTCTTTCTTCTACAAGCGAACAAATACTTTCGTCTGTAGAAAATGTTACTATAAAAGCAGAAAGTATTCTCTCTGAGTCAGGCAATCGCATTGTATCAAATGTTAAACAAACGGTTTATGATACCAGTGAAAAAGTTTTATCTGTTCTCTCTGAACAAACAGCCCATACGATTGAAGCCTTTACAACAGCCAGCCATAATGCGCAGGCATTGCTAAATGAAACAATTCACACTTCAACAATAGCAATTGAACAAGTCCTCAATGAACGCTGCAATGTTCTTCATCATTCGATGCAGAATATGAAAAATGATTTAGGATATCAGCTTTCTGATGTAAGCAGCCGTTTGGAAGAAGCAAAAAATCAAACAGAAATTCAAATTTCAGAGCATGTTGGAAAAATTGCAGAACTGACGAACCACTTAAATCAAGCTGCGCAAAATACAACAGAATCAATAGGTTATTTAACACAGCATATTGGTGAGCAACTTTCTCTCTCAACACAAGATGCTGAACAAAGGATTTATGCATATAATGAATCTTTAGTGAATAGTTTAACACAAACAAACTCTGAAACACTTCAAACAGTAACTGCTATGAAGGAAGATCTTATCAACAACGTTTCATCTATCGTTACACAACTAAATCAATCAATGTACAGCTTTCATGAAAACACTAATGTTTTATTATCAGCAGTTCAAAATATTGATGGACAATTTAGCGAGGCTGCGAATAATTTTTTCCGCAATACCAACCAAGTAGCAGAGCATTTATCAGCTTCGAATCAAGCGCTTAATAACAATGTTGAAGTTTTACAAGGACTCTCACAAAATACATTTCAGCAGATTAGTCATATAACAAGTAGTTTTGGTGAACATGCAAAAACACTTTCTGAGGCAGTTCATGTTCTGGAACAGTCGGAAAATTCACTCAGTGCAACACTTGAAGAAAAACACAATATACTCTCTGTATTAAGCAATGCTCTTGTTTCAAAATCTAATGAAATCAATCAAATGATTGAACATTACGAAAATGTTCTTAACTTAGCACTAGAACGCACTGATAAAAATGCACGGAATTCTACCCATTCGCTCCAACAATCACTTAATCAGCTTATTAGTGAAGCCTCAATGCGTTTTTCAGGAGCAGCAAAAGATATACGCCGTTCAGCTGATGAAGTTCGTTTAGAACTTTCAAAAATTAATAATGATATTAATGAAAATGTACAAAAACTTCCGGAAAAGACGAAAGAAACAGCGCAAACAATTCGCTCTGCTTTAAATGAACAAATTATAGCATTGAAAGACTTAGTAAACATTATACAAAAAAATAATCAAGAGAATACAAATGGGCAGCTAATGCCGTCAGTTTCTACATCATCGACATTGAAGAAAAACGTGAGTATTTCTCCTGAAGTCATTAAGAAAATAGTGCCACCTAAGCCTATTTTGCAACAAGATCAAAGCAAAAAACGGCCAAACAAATGGGTATCAAATCTCCTAGAAAGAGCTTCACGTGAAGAAACTTGGTATGATGAGGCACCTAATGATACTGTTTTTGCATCGGTACAAACAAAACCGCGTTCTACAAATGTCTCTCTTAATTCTTTAGCAGCAGGTATAGTACAATCCATGAACCATAATGCTGTCATTGAACTATGGGACCATTATCGCCGTGGACAAGAAAACATCATAACAGAACGCCTTTATACTTTGAATGGCAAAAAGATATTTGATATGATTAAGCAAAAATATATGAGTGATCTTGATTTTAAACGCTCCGTTAATCAGTATATTATAGATTTCGAAAAGCTATTACGTGATGTATCCCGTAGTTCTAGATCTCCCAACTCAACTCGAAAATATCTGACATCGGATACTGGAAAAGTCTACACTATGCTCGCTCATGCAAGTGGACGAATTCAATAAACAACAAGAAAATTGAAAAAAGTATCTTTTTTATTTTTTCAATGAAAATTGTTGTTTATCATTACGTAATACATTGATTGCAATATTATATAAAAGTCGAATAGATAATTGATTATGGTGTTTTCTGTGGTATCTTAACAAAAAATATCTGAAATATGCATAATTAATGACCAGATAATATAATAATAGGAATAAATATAACACTCCCTAATACCCTTATGTGCTTCTTTTATCTTTTTCATACAGACAATAATGGTCTATAAATATTACACTCTCTTATAAAATATGAATAAAGCATATGTTTATGACAACTAAGTTTAATAAATAAACGGTTTTTTTCCTTTCTCTTGCCAGCATTGCAAAAAAATAATGGCTTGATGACTTTCAGAGAAATGAGGATCTATCAGTGAAAGAAATTATCATAAATGGAACATTTCATATAAACATACACGAACTTGGATAACACAAGAATGTCTACAGAACGAAATAATGACTTCAGTTTACAAAAAGCTGAACTTGATAGTGCCGCACTTTTTTATCACCAACATCCAAAACCTGGAAAATTGGAAATACAAGCGACAAAACCTCTTGATAATCAGCGTGATTTGGCTCTTGCTTATTCTCCAGGTGTTGCAGCACCATGTCTTGCAATTCATGAAGACCCTAATCTTGCGGCTCAATATACCTCCCGTTCTAATTTAGTCGCCGTTATATCAAATGGAACCGCTGTTCTCGGGTTAGGAAATATTGGTCCCCTCGCCTCCAAACCGGTTATGGAAGGAAAAGCTGTTTTATTTAAAAAATTTGCCAATATTGATGTTTTTGATATTGAAATCGATGCTCCCAATATTGAACAAATGGTAGAAACTGTATCTGCCTTAGAGCCTACATTCGGTGGTATTAATCTTGAAGATATAAAAGCTCCTGAATGTTTTGAAATCGAAGAAAAGCTTCGCTCTCGCATGAATATTCCGGTTTTCCATGATGATCAACATGGAACTGCCATTATCGTTTCGGCAGCCGTATTAAATGCCTTAAATCTTTCTGGGAAAAAAATTGAAAATGCAAAGATAGTTGCCTCAGGTGCGGGGGCTGCAGCTCTAGCTTGTATTAATCTTTTAGTCCGTCTTGGAGCAAAAGTTGAAAATATTTGGCTTAGCGATTTAGAAGGGGTTGTGTATCAAGGCCGCAAAACACTGATGGATCCTTGGAAAATCAAGTATGCGCAAAAAACGAATGCACGAACATTAGCCGAAATTATTGATAATGCAGATATTTTTCTAGGCGTTTCAGCAGGAGGTGTTTTAAAACCTGAATACTTAAAAAAAATGGCTCCCAATCCACTCATTTTAGCACTTGCTAATCCAATACCAGAAATTATGCCTGAAGAAGCACGCTCTACACGACCAGATGCAATGATCTGCACAGGGCGCTCTGATTATCCCAATCAGGTCAATAATGTTCTTTGTTTTCCTTATATTTTCCGTGGTGCATTAGATGTAGGAGCTACCGCAATTAATGAAGAAATGAAAATGGCTGCTGTTCATGCGATTGCGGCTCTTGCTCGTGAAGAGACTTCAGATGTTGTGGCACGCGCCTATTCAAAAGCACCTCCCAATTTTGGACCCAATTATCTCATTCCCTCTCCTTTTGATCCGCGTTTAATTCTACGCATTGCTCCTGCTGTTGCCAAAGCTGCGATGGAAACAGGTGTCGCAATTCGGCCGATTGAAGATATGGAAGCTTATCATGATATCCTTAATCGATTCGTATTCCGTTCTGGGCTAACAATGAAGCCTGTTTTTGCTGCCGCAAAAACAGCAAAACGTAAACGCGTCATTTATGCCAATGGTGAAGATGAACGTGTACTTAGAGCCGCACAAATTGTGCTTGAAGAACAAACTGCAATTCCTCTCCTTATTGGCCGCCCACATGTCATAGAAGCGAGATTAAAGCGCTTTGGTCTCAGAATTCGCCCCGGTATAGATTTTGAACTTACAAATCCAGAAAATGATCCCCGTTTTCATGATTATGTCAATTTATTGCTTCGCTATACAGGAAGACGTGGTGTTTCACCCGAAGTTGCCAAAACAATTGTCAGAACATCAACAACAGCCATTGCTGCCCTTGCTGTGATGCGAGAAGAAGCTGATGCAATGATTTGCGGCTTAGAGGGACGTTTTGAACGTCATCTTGAATTGATTGAGCAAATTATTGGACTTGATTCAAATGTTCGTCATTTTTCTGCTGTAAGTTTGCTTATTTCTCCACGTCGTACTCTCTTTTTAACCGATACTTACGTCAATGAAGATCCTTCTGCAGAAGAAATAGCAGAAATGACAGTGTTAGCAGCGCAAGAAATTGAAGCCTTTGGTATAACACCAAAAGCAGCTTTATTGTCACACTCAAATTTTGGTTCAAAAAATACAGAAAGTGCACGTAAAATGCGCCGTGCAACCGAAATTCTTGCTAAATTACACCCAAATTTAGAAGCTGATGGAGAAATGCACGGTGATGCTGCACTTTCTACAGATTTTCGTAATCGTGTTTTTCTTGATTCACGCCTCAAAGGGGAAGCTAATTTGCTTGTCTTTCCAACGCTTGATGCCGCTAATATAACACTCAATCTCGTAAAAAATCTAACCAATGCTCTTCATGTAGGCCCTATTTTGATCGGAGCCTCACGTCCTGCACATATCCTGACACCCTCAGTAACTTCACGAGGAGTGGTTAATATGACAGCTCTTGCAGTTCTCGCTGCAAATAGAAAAACTTCCAAGGCAAAGTAAGAAAAAATAACAAAACTTATAATAAAATTTTTCAAACCCTTTAAATATAGTATTTTATACACCGCAAGCGTATCTGCTCTGTGACAAAGACGGCTATATTCTAGATTAAGGCTTTTTTTTAAGAGAAAAAAAGGCTAGAAGAATGGCGTTAAGTGTATTTTGAATTTACTAACTCTATAATAAGGAGTCGTACATTGTCCTCTACGTTTGATAAAGTTGCTGATATTATCGCAGAAATTAGTGAAATTGATCGCAGCATAATCACACCTGAAAGCCATACAATTGATGATTTGGGAATCGATAGCCTTGATTTTCTGGATATTGTTTTTGCTATTGATAAAGCTTTTGGAATTAAAATTCCGCTAGAGCAATGGACACAAGAAGTCAATGAAGGTGTGGTTGCAACAGAAAAATACTTTGTTCTTAAAAACCTTTGTGCAAAAATTGATGAACTCGTTGCCTTAAAACAGGCGGAGTAATTCTTTCACCATGCATCATCAAGCTGTATTTATCACTGGTATCGGGCTTATAAGCTCTCTTGGGGAAGGCATTTGTCATCATTGGAATTTCTTGAATGATCAAACGCACATGCCGAAGCTTGATTATAAAACTTTTTCTCCTTACACTGTTCATAAATTACCTGAAGTTGATTGGAATTTACAAATTCCTAAAAAAAGTGATCAACGACAAATGGGCACATGGCAACGTCTTGGTACTTATGCGGCGGGTCTTGCTCTTGATGATGCTGGTATAAAAAATAATGAAGATTTAACATCAACAATGGATATGATCGTTGCAGCAAGTGGTGGAGAACGTGATATTGTTGTTGATACACAAATTCTCTCACAAGCACGTACAGCAGCTGATCGTGCCTCTATGTTAAATTCAGTTCTTTCGACAGAACTTCGTCCAACTTTGTTTTTAGCCCAGCTCTCAAATCTCTTGGCTGGAAACATTTCAATTGTTCACAAAGTAACGGGATCTTCTCGCACATTTATGGGAGAAGAAGGCAGTGGACTTTCTGCAATTCAAATTGCTGTAGCGCGTATTCGCTCAGGCCAAAGTACCCATGCTCTGGTAGGAAGCTCTTACAATGCGCAAAGCTATGATATGCTATTGGCATATGAACTTGGAGGGCTCTTAACCCGAGGTGGATGGGCACCTGTATGGGATCGTAAAAATTATCCTGGTGGCGGTGTTATAACAGGCTCTGGTGGTATCTTTCTGGTTCTTGAAAGTGGGGAACATGCAAAAAAGCGTAATGCACATGCTTATGCTGAAATTAGCCAAATCATCACTGATCAAACAGATAGAAAAAAAGTCCCACTTGAAGAATCAATTTTATCAATGTTGAAAACAATGGAAGCTAAATCTTCTTTAGTTATTTCAGCAGCATCAGGATTTCATGAAGTGACCAAAGCAGAACAAAATGCTTTTGAAGCTTCTGACGTATTTTATCGTGGTATTACAACATTATTTGGTTATATGCGGGAAGCACAGTTTCCTTTAGCACTTGCACTTGCTGCACTCGCTATTGATAAAAAACGCAGTTTTCCGGCATTAAGTGCACATGAAAAACCTTTTTCTAAAGAAGTACGTGAAGCGTTTGTTACGACCATAGGCATAAAAAGAGCTGAAGGTATAGTCCGCCTAACGGCTGCTTGAGGAGAATTTCTGTAGTGAGATATAATGATCATTTTGGGCGTCCCCTTGTTGCAATAACTGGAGCAGGAATTGTAACATCATTAGGGCAAGGCAAACAGGAAAATTGGCAAAAATTAACAAGTGGTATCAGTGGTATCCATAAAATAACACGTTTTCCCACTGAGGGATTAAAGACATCTATCGCTGGAACAGTTGACTTTCTTAAAGAAAGTAGCCTTGGTGCTTCAGCTCTCTCTGAAAAACTTGCTGATCTTGCTGCAAAGGAAGCTTTAGAACAAGCTGCACTAGATAAAACAAACTTTAATGGCCCACTCTTTTTAGCAGCTCCCCCTGTTGAGCTTGAATGGACAGAGCGCTTTGCACTTGATCAAGAGGGAGCATGCGAGAATGATCCTTCCTACGCAAATCTTCTCGAAGTCTGCAGTCACAATCTCCACGAGAGGCTTTTTGAAACCACACAATTTGCTGCAATTGCAGAAAAACTTCAAAAAAAATTTGGTACAAAAGGACTCCCTATCACGCTTTCTACGGCTTGTGCATCTGGTGCAACAGCAATTCAACTCGCTGTTGAAGCTATTCGACGGGAAGAGACAAATCGTGCGCTCACAATTGCTACAGATGGTTCAATTTCAGCAGAATCCCTTATCCGCTTTTCATTATTATCGGCTCTTTCAACACAGAATGATCCTGCAGAAAAAGCAGCAAAGCCCTTCAGCCGCGACCGAGATGGTTTTGTTATGGCAGAAGGTTCTGGTGCTCTTGTTCTTGAATCTCTCAAAAGCGCACTAGATCGTAATGCAACAATTTTAGGAATTTTGGCTGGCTGTGGAGAAACAGCAGATGATTTCCACCGTACCCGTTCTAAACCCGATGCATCTCCAGCAATTCAAGCTGTTCGTGGAGCCTTAGAGGATGCGCAAATAACCATCAATGAAATTGACTATATTAATGCACACGGGACCTCAACACCCGAAAATGAAAAGATGGAGTATCTTGCATTATCAACAGTCTTTGGTGATATTTTAGAACATATTCCAGTTTCTTCAAATAAATCAATGATTGGACACACACTAACTGCAGCTGGCGCCATAGAGGCTGTTTTTTCACTTTTAACGATTCAATCAGGGATATTGCCCCCTACAATCAATTATGATGATCCTGATCCTGCTATCCCTTTAGACGTTGTTCCAAACCATAGCCGTAAAGCCTGTGTCAACGCGGTTTTGTCAAATTCATTTGGATTTGGTGGTCAAAATACCAGTCTTGTTATCACTGCCTATAAAGGATAATCTTTTCCATATTGATTAAACTTAATCATACTGAAACGAATAGCTCTTATAAATTGAAAAAGGTTAATAATGCGTGCGCTACAATTGCTAAATGAACGCCAGCTTGAAATTACTGATATTGCTCCGCCACCACCTCCTCTCCCCGATGAAGTAACAGTGCGTATAAAAGCCGTTGCTCTCAATCATATTGATGTATGGGGTTGGCGTGGTATGGCTTTCGCGAAAAGAAAAATGCCACTCATCATTGGCGCAGAAGCTTCTGGTGAAATTACACAACTAGGAAGCCATGTTACAAATTTACACCTTGGACAAATCGTCTCAATCTACGGTGCACAAACCTGCGGAATATGCCAAGCTTGTTATGAAGGACGTGATAATCTTTGCAGTCATGTACAAGGCGTTTACGGTTTTCATCTTGACGGCTTTGCCTGTGAATTTGTTAACTTACCAGCACGTCTATTAGTCCCAGCTCCTCAAGAGTGTGATGAACTGCAAGCAGCTGTTGCTCCAATTACTTTTGGCACTGTAGAACATATGCTTTTCGATAATGCAAAACTACAAGCAGGAGAAACAATCCTCATACAGGCAGGTGGTTCTGGCATTGGCTCAGCAGCGATTCAACTTGCAAAACATACTGGATGTACCGTTATCACAACTGTGGGTTCGGATGAAAAAATTGCAAAAGCACAATCTCTTGGAGCGGATCACGTTATTAATTACCGTAAAGATCGTTTTGAAGGTGTTGTGCGTAAATTAACCAAAAAACAAGGCGTTGATGTTGTTTTTGAACACGTAGGAGCCGACACATGGAGCGGTTCTTTGTTGTGCATGAAACGAGGAGCACGCTTGGTAACTTGCGGCTCTACCTCCGGAGTTACAGCACCACTCAATCTTATGCAGCTTTTTCAACAACAACTGAAAATATTTGGTTCCTTTGGTTGCCGTATGGAAAATATGCAAAACGCTATGCAAAAAATGGCACAAGGCATTGTACACCCCGTTATTGATACAATTGTTGAATTTGATGAAATTGACACAGCTTTAAAACGCATGGAAAGTCGTGACGTTTTTGGTAAAATTATTCTTAAAATCGATTAAATTATAATGAAATTTTATATTAAAACTCTTATCTATCGTATTAAAATTGCAGCAAAAAAGTCACTTTATTTTTTGTGGGGATATTTACTTATTGGTTCTTTAAATATTTTGAAATATTTTCCTGTCAACATTGGACTTTCTTTCTTTTCTTGGTTAGCCAAAACATTTGGCCCTCTTGTACATCGCCATCAAATTGCACTTGCAAATCTTAGAGCTGCCTATCCAGAAAAAACTGAAGAACAACTCCACGCGATTGCAATAGAAATGTGGGAAAATATAGGATATTTCTTAGCTGAATATATTTTTCTTGATAAAATTTTTGATTTCGACCCTCATGCAAACCAACCAGGTTTTATTGAAGTTAAAGGTATTGAAATATTTCAGCGATTAAAAGAAGAAAAAAAACCACATATTTTTTTCACAGCACATACAGGAAACTTCGAACTACTCCCTATATGTGCCGAAAGTTTTGGTCTTGATGTCACAGTGTTATTTAGACCCCCCAACAATCCTTATATTGCAAAACGAGTTCTTCAAGCTCGGAGAACTTCCATGGGATATCTCGTACCGTCTAAAGCCGGTGCAGCTTGGGCACTAGCAGCCAAATTAGCAGAAGGTAAAAATGTTGGCATGCTGGTTGATCAAAAATTTCGTCGTGGTGTTTTGGGAACATTTTTTAAGAGACCACTTAAAACAAATCCTTTAATTATAAAACTTGCGCGACAATATGATTGTGATATTTACCCTGCACGTTGTATTCGTCTCGCTGGAGGACGTCATCGTTTAGAACTATATGAACGCATAGAGCTTCCACTTGATGAAAAAAACGAAATCGATATAACCGCTTCCACACAGAAATTAAATGATATTGTTGAAAGTTGGGTACGAGAATATCCAGGACAATGGTCGTGGTTACACAGACGTTGGGATGATTGATATATCCGCTGCACTTATAGGAAAGGCATAAATGATCGCATCAAAAGATATTAATGATCTTATCGCAATTGTCGCAGCATTACGAAACCATGATAGTGGATGCATCTGGAATATAAAACAAACATTTGAATCTCTCATACCCTATATACTTGAAGAAGTTTACGAAGTTATCGATGCCATTGAACGAGAAAATCGAGCTGATCTTTGCAATGAACTCGGTGATCTTCTTTTACAAGTTGTCTATCATGCTACAATTGCACAAGAAGAAGGTAGCTTTACTTTTGAAGATGTTGTTTATGCAATCACTGCAAAAATGATTCGTCGCCATCCTCACATTTTTGGAAATACCAAACAAAAGAAACGCGGCTTTATGGAGGGTGAATGGGAGCATATCAAAAAAAAAGAACGTGCTGAAAAGAAACAAATCTGCAAAGAAACAAACCTATCAGACGGTTCCAGCACAAGCATTCTTGCAAAAGTAAAAAAGATTCAGCCAGCAGATCAAGAAGCTCTCGCTTTACAAAAAACAGCTGCGAAAGTAGGATTCGATTGGCATGAGAGACATAAAATTTTTGCAAAAATCGAAGAAGAACTCAATGAGCTTAAAGAAGCAATTAGAGAAGATGAAATATCAGATATAGAAGGAGAATTCGGAGATCTTTACTTTATCCTCCTTAATCTCGCACTTCACTTGAATATTGATTCGCAAAAAGCATTAAGAAAAACAAACACAAAATTTCGAAATCGCTTTACCTATATTGAAGAAAGTCTATCTGCTCAATCTAAAACACTGGCTGACACATCTTTAAGCGAAATGGAATCCCTTTGGCAGGAAGCTAAAAACAAGAAATAAAAACAACAGATTTAACCAAACTAAAAAATTACTAATCTTTCAAATCATCCAATAAAATCATATCACGGTTCTCAATTAGCTTTATTATATGTTTCATTTAACTGATTTCGTAAAGCAGGACGAAGTTCTACTGATTCACCACACCCACATGCTGAAACTTGATTAGGATTTTTAAAGACAAATCCAGAACGAAGTGTTGTTACTTCATAATCCACCTCTGTTCCTAACAAAAATAATACCGCATCATGTGCTATAAAAACACGAGCACCATTCACTTCAACAACATCCGCTTTTAGTTCTTGTTCCTTTACAAGGGTAATACTATATTCCATCCCTGCACAGCCGCCTTTCTTGATACCAATAAGAATACCACGCGCATCCTTTGAATCCATAATTGCTTGCACACGACTTATTGCAGCTTCCGTTAAAGTTATTACCGAAAAACGCCTCATCATTTACTCTTTTCCACTCAACAAAAACTTTGACAATGTTTCATCTTTGATACTTTAGTTATTTGGTATATCAGAAACAAAACAACAAGATATAATGAAATATTTTGCTCCTTTTTCATCGAAATAAAAACCTCATATCCAATAATTTTGATTTATGATTATGTAATCTGAGATTTCTATCTTACTATCTTCATCTTATACCACATGCCTTTTTTAGAAAAATCAAAAATGAAGAAAACTTTCTTCAATGCTATTAATCTGCTTCTACCCTTATAAAAGAGATCATCTTTTTTAAAAATTTCCGTAAAAAAAACAGAATCCTTCAAAATAAAGGAGTTTCCTCTCACCTTTATTTTAAGTACCAAGAAAATAGACATATTTTAAAGAACAATTTTTTACGAATACAAGCTCTTTTTAAAAGTGCAAGAGCATTTCAGATTTTATTCTATTTATTTTTCTCTTGCCTTTAAAGAAACAGTCGTTTAGTCGTTTTTAGACAATTCGGAGCGTAGCGCAGCCTGGTAGCGCACTTGACTGGGGGTCAAGGGGTCGTGGGTTCGAATCCCGCCGCTCCGACCAGTTTTTCTAGAAAACATAAGACAGATAAAAAATATTAAAAACGCGAGACCTTTGTCCCGCGTCACTTTGTAATCTTAAAAAATTGATAATGATCCAGCGTCCTCAGCTTTTAAACTCGCTTTACACCTGTTATGAATTATTATCATTTTTCATCGTAGATGATGGTGTCTGCACAGTTACTTTTTTAGGTTTTAGCTCTGCAGGCATTTCTCTTTTAAGCTGAATATGAAGAAGACCATCGGCAAGTTCTGCTCCAATAACTTTAACATGATCAGCTAAGTGAAAACGCCGCTCAAAAGCGCGCGAAGCGATACCCCTATACAGAAACTCCCGTTCTTCATTATCATTTTCAGGTTTTCTTTCACCCTTAATGATCAATTGATTACAATGCGTTTCAATATCGATTTCATCTTGGGAAAAACCAGCAACAGCCATAGAAATCCTATAAGAGTCTTCAGTTAAGCGCTCAATATTATAGGGTGGATAAGAAGAAACCTCATCGGGCTGAGTTCTCGAATCAAACCAATTAAAAAGATGATCAAATCCTACTGTAGAACGATAAAATGGTGAAAAATCTACTTGACGCATAAATATTGCCCTCCTCTAGAGCGACTGTAACCTATAATTGATTCACTAAGTTCCCAAATGGCCAACTCTTCCGTGAACCCGCAGTCCCACTATGGCAACTGCACATTATTTATCTGGTAATCATTCTATGTTATTTCAACTCTTTTGCACTTAAATTCATAAAAATATATAAAAAGCAATATAACTGTTTCTTAACTCTTCTTTACCATTACATAGATGTCAGTCCTCTCGTTATCTCATTTTGCACTAAGTTGCAAAAATACACTGCAAAGGATGCCAATTGGAAACCCCTCTTTATCCCACAGATAGAAATTCCACTCCTCATAATATCCGCGATAGCACCTTTAGAACAGCTATGGATCGGGAAATTCGTTTTGCGACAACATATCCTGAAATAAAAAAATCGAAGGGAACAGTCGTTATTCTCGAAAGCTATGCAAATATTTTAGAAGAATATTTTTTATTAATGAATGAATTGTCTAAACGCGGTTTTCATACCGCAATATTTGACTGGTTTGGTCGAGAAAATTCAGCCTTCAATAAAAGAAAACAACTTCGACACCATTATTTTAATATTAACAATGATATTAATGACTTAGATGAGTTTCTTAAAAATATAGTGTATTCTGATTGTCCACCACCTTACTTTATATTAGCCTATGGAATGGGTGGATTGATAGCACTGAGTGGATTAGAGCTCCTTAACCATCGGTTTAATAAAATGCTTTGCGTTTCTCCTCTTTTTGCCCCTTTAGGCAACAAGGCAAATGGTTTTCAACATAAATTAACACAACTTCTTTCTGATATAGGTCTTGGTTTCTTACCTGCTAAAGGTGGAAAAAAGCTCAAACAAATAAAACAAAAAAATATGCAATCAGAGCACGCTCATAAAGCACTTTTTTCCTCTATCAAGCCTCCAACATCCCAATGGATGTCATCAATACTTAATGTAATTGATTCCACGAAAAAAAATATACTTCGTGGACATTTAAAAATTCCCACTCTGTTTATTCTGGCCAATCAAAGCAATATTGTAAACAATATTGAAGTGCGACAATTGTGCCAACATACACGTCTATTAGAAAGTATCACCATTACAGGTGCTGAACTTGATACCATCATGCAAGAAGAAAATTACAAAAAACAATTTTGGGCTGCATTTGATGCATTTATTTCTACTGATATATCTATGAGCTAATTTTTCTTAATAAAACCATAATTTAACAAAAGGGAATAAACTAATTTTAAAAACAAAAATATAATATTTCACAGAATTTTTATAAAATTTCGTTTACACAGTTAATTACTTAAAATAAATTTTTTTAAAGTATAAAATTAAAAAATAAAGATACGCTATTTACAGATAGAGATCTCCATGAAGTTATAGGGAAAACAAATGGCTCTAAAAACTCTATCTTGTCGTATAACTCCTTAAGATTAAAACAACAATAAACAACACACCTCTCTGATTTTCCAACATCGAAAGTGGATTAAATGAATAGACACCTAAATCTTTTAATGAAGGTTTTATAAAAATAAAAAAGTAAAATTTACGATTAACCATGCTTAAAATATGCGAACACTAGTTTTTTCTTTTAATATCAATACATTTCGAATTTAACCAACTCACAACGAATATGCTATATTCTTGACAAGAATGTAAGAATTAACCATTTTGCCATTCATTTCGATTATGAGCATTTTATTATCTTTTGTATAAAAACTCTATATTGTATAATTGATATGGCAAAAAACTCTGACGAATGGAGCCACTGGAATATAATCATGAAACGAATCCTGCTCGCAGAAGATGACAACGATATGCGTCGCTTTTTAGTAAAAGCCTTAGAACGTGCAGGCTACGAAGTTGCCCACTTTGATAATGGTGCTAGCGCGTATGAACGTCTACAAGAAGAACCATTTTCTCTTCTCCTTACTGATATTGTAATGCCAGAAATGGATGGAATTGAGCTAGCACGACGTGCTACTGAAATTGATCCTGATTTACGTGTAATGTTTATTACAGGATTTGCAGCAGTTGCGCTGAATTCAAATAGCGATGCTCCTCCAGATGCCAAAGTGCTTTCTAAACCTTTTCATTTACGTGAGCTTGTAAATGAGGTTGAAAAAATACTTATAGCTGCTTAAAGAGCATTTTTTTAAATTATTTGTGTCTGATTAAATAGAAAACTAAATTAGGCATTGACGTTTGTCATTCTATGTGGTGTATGCAACCCCAGTAAATGGGCGTGTAGCTCAGCGGGAGAGCACTACGTTGACATCGTAGGGGTCACAGGTTCAATCCCTGTCACGCCCACCATATACTTTTACTTTTTATTTAACTTACTGATTTTATGTATGTTTTAAGAGATGAGGGATGCCCGAATAAAAGTAAGGGAATAGGATTTCGCAACATGCCCCTATAGGACGTCTGTTTTTTTGCCTAATTTCTCCAATAATTTTTTTAATCTTGCTACATCTTGTTGTGAAAAATTCTCTAAGTTTCTAACAAACGTGCCAACAATTTCACACCCAAATGAATCAGAAGGCTTTATTGTAAAATTCTTTCGACATGTATAGGCTTCTTTTCTTAACAGTAAAGCAGTAGCTGTATCTAAACCATAAAACTCTATGATTTTGGCTTCCATACCAACTCGGTACAGATTTCTTGCCAATCTCAACAGAAGATAAAAACGCTAGAGATATGCCTGTTTATTAGCCATATCTAAGAGAAGCGTTCGAAATGCTCCATGCGAATTTTGCGTAAAGTTTTGCCAAATGATGTAAGCATATAGAAAGCCCTGCTAAAAAAAGAAAGCTTCTTTATGATTTTAGCAAATATTTTTAAGATTTTTTCAATTATTACGAATCAAAACTTCTTTTGTAAGTATTTTTTTGAGAGTTTTTATGAAAGATTTTTGGCGAAGCTAAATTTTTGAAAGCCACTGTTTGAAATGTACAATGACCTTATTGATTGCATCCATGAGGCGGACAAAATCGAGGATCAATAAAAAGAGAAAAAATACAGTCCACTTCATGAGACGAGACATCATTTTTACACTTTGGTAAACCTGTAATCGCAAACCCTCCCACTTTTTCAAACAGTATAAACAGTCTTCACTTATTTTCCATGCTATTACTTTATTCCATCTTATAAATATACCTTTATGAGTACTGCTCTGTCACCACCATCACCACTAACTTTGCTATCACTATTCAGCTCTTTTGTATCAATATATGCATTATACTAACACTTGCCTTATCGTAAACATCTGTCCAACCAGTAATGCAGCCCCATAAATCCACGCACTGCCATAAATCAGTGCTCCAAAGCAAACATTAGCATCACCAAAAACCTTGGCAAAATCACTAACAAAATCATTATCATTTACCCAGAAATTGCCATCATGAGAGAGGTTACTTTCTTTTTATATAAAGCCACTCAAATCACCCGCCTTGACATTATCAAAGTCTCTTAAGGCACGAATACGATAAATGGTTCGAACTCAATCACTTAAAAGATCTTTCACTGTTTTCATTTCATTTGTTAATTCATATTTTTGCAAGATCTGGCTTTTGAAAGGAGGTGTTATCATTTGCAATTAATCGAGAAGTCTCCTGAGGTTTTTTAACTGTAACGTTCATACTAATTTGTCCTTACGAAATTACAGTTTCTATTCTCCCTATAAGAACGCTAGGCTTTAAACACGGTCGTAAGCCCAGCTGTATACTTTCCCCTAAAAAGGGTTATTAATGGAGTGCCACAAACTTCAAGCGCTATTAGCTGTCAAAAGTGCATAGCACCCTTCCTACTAAAACATCCAATAGACAAAACTTCATAATAAAATCAACAAGAAAAATTTAAAAAGGCTCAAGGCATACAAAAAAATAAGTGAATAGAATGAAAGCAATAAAAGCCCCCGAATTTTTGTATATATTATTTAAACATGGTGATCCCGACAGGATTCGAACCTGTGACCCACGGCTTAGAAGGCCGTTGCTCTATCCAGCTGAGCTACGGGACCAACTGATGATTTTCTCAATTCAAAATAATATAACTCAATGCGTCCAAGATTGCTGCCTATCACTACGAAAATTATCAGAATAAGAAACAGCACGCCGAATCGCTCTATGTGTTTTCTCTACACGATAAGGGATAGCATTCTTACATGCAAAAGCAATTGCTTCTTCCTTACTGTTAAAATGAATTCTTATCTGGCTACTCATATCAGAAGTCGCCGTATACCCCATAAGAGGCTCGAGCATTTTTGTTTGTAACGGCTCATATTGTAAAATCCAAATCCCCGTATTCCTTCTACCTGACTGCATAGCCGTCTTTGCAGGACTATAAATACGCGCGATCATGGTTACTTTCCTTTAGAAACACAACAATTGAATGATAATTTCTCAACCCATGCAAACAATTGTACCATTCCCTCACATAAAACCAAATATGGTCGGAGCGATAGGATTCGAACCTACGACCCCCTGATCCCAAATCAGGTGCGCTACCAAGCTGCGCTACGCTCCGCCATTTACATTTATTTAATGCACATTCCCTAAAATTTTCACAACAGAAGTGCAAGAGAAAAACACGTTTTTTTTAAAATTTGTTGTATTTCTTTACAAGAAAAATTTTTCAACGGTTTATTTTTCTCAATAATATATTCCTAAATGATATATTGATTGACAAAAATAAAAAAGCCTTTATCTGAAAAAGGAAAGCCAAGTCCGCATTAACAAACACCGCATTTCTCTAGGCAAGCTCTATAATTCATATATCGCTTCAAAAAACTTTACAACATTAACACTCGTAAGGAATGCGATCCTAACACAGGAACTCAACATCACAAAAAAACTCTAAAGAAGGGAAAAAACAACATTCAAACTTTTTTCATACAGACAAAACGAATCACGAAGAAAACTACATAGCCTCTCCTATCGCTCTATCTCATGATTTTTATTTTACTCATTTCATGCTTTGCTAATCATACCAATGTATAAACTAGAAAAACAAAAATTTTCCTTAAATCATAAAAATACATTATAGAAAAAAGTGTGATTCACTTTTAGCCTTTAAACTATTTTCAAATATTTGATAGGCTGATGCAAATTATAGAAATAAAAAATCTAAATACAATGGCACTTTTCTATACATACTGAAACGAAAATAAAACAAAAGCATTTTATATGAAACAAAATGCAATATGCTAAAAAGCAGTTTCTACTGAATTTTCATATTAAGCACTTCACTAATGACAGCACGTGTTATTTTGCTCTTTCTCTGTAATGCTAAGCAATCAACAGAATCAATAACACGCCTCAAGGCAAATAAGGAACGTTCACAACGGCTTACAAGGTATTGAACAGTATCCGGATGAACAATAATTTGCTTATCAGAAAAAAGTTTGAAAGCAACAGCTCTTAACAACGCATCATCAGGCTGATTAATTGCAACCAACATAACTGAATTAAGTCGACTTTTTAAATCATTTAACTTTAAATTCCACGCTGATGGAACTGTACGAGCAGTAATTAACACAGTCGCTTGACCTGTATTAAGATTCGCTTGCTTAACACTATTAATCAAGTGAAAAAGCCCCGTCTCATTAATTTCATCTGCATCAATATCTTCAATTAAAAATGATCGCCCTGAAGAAGCCATAGCAACAGCTTGATCAATTTCATTGCGATGAAGACTTAAAGCATCCGCTTTTTGTGCCCATACACTAGAAAAGTGCGTTTTCCCAGATCCTTCTTTTCCAACCAAAACCGCTATAGGGAAGACCCAGTTTGGCCAATGATCAACAAGCTGAAAAGCGATACGATTGCTTTCCGTCACGACTAAATCATCAAATTGGAAAACCGGATTATAAGAAAAATTTAAAGGCAATTGCTTTTCACGCCCATTCATTCTAGCGACTCCAAGTTTCCACTTCGCGAATACATTTGAGAATTAAGATAAGTATGAAGAGCAAAACGAACCAAAACAGCAACAGCTGCTGCTGCAGGAACAGCAACAAGCATACCAGTAAAACCAAAAAGCGAAGAAAACGCAAAAAGTGAAAACATCAACCACACTGGATGTAACCCCACTGATGATCCGACAAGTTTTGGTTGAAGAATATAGCCTTCAATAAATTGGCCAATTAAAAAGAGTATCATCACAATGACAATCCACCCCCAATTATCTGGGTAAAACTGGACCCATGCGACACCAACAGAGAGTACAAAACCACTCATCGTGCCAATATAAGGAACAAAGCTGATAATGCCAATAAACATACCAATCAAAAGACCAAAATTGAGACCTGTAATAGTAAGGCCAATAGCATAATAGCCTCCCAATATAAGACAGACTGTACCTTGTCCACGCACAAAGCCAGCGATAGCTCTATCCATTTCATGAAAAATACTGCGAACGGTTTCAAGATGATCTCGTGGTATCAACAAATCAATTGCTGAAACCATACGAGGCCAATCTAATAACATATAAAATGTCACTACAGGTGCCACCACAAACAAACTGACAAGATTAACGATAGATTTTCCTGACTTTAAAAGTGAATTTAAAAGAGATGTAATAAAATCAGAACTTTTTCCTAAAAGCCCTTTAATATTACTCTGTAATTCATTTGGGTCACTCCCAAAATAGCGCCGAACCCAATCAAAATCATGTTCAACGAAAAAAGTTTGAATACGATTAATATAAACAGGCAAACCATTACTCATAAATTGCTGTATTTGCCAACTAATAATAGGAATTAAAATAATTAAAGCCGCAACAAAGATAACAATAATGAACAAAGTAATGAGGATAGTACCAAAAACACGACGAATACCAAATTTTTCAAGCAATTGAACAATGGGATTAAGGAAATAAGCCAATACAATCCCTGCTACAAAAGGAAGTAAAACAGATCCAAAAACAAACATAAAAAGAATGAAAAAAACCAATGTACCAAGCCAGAAAAAAATTTGTTTTTTCATATTACTTGGTAACGGCACTTGAGTGTAAGCTGGTACATAAGTCTTATAATGATCACGAGATCCATTCTCACGCACTTTTTTTTTCTTAAGCTGCCAAGAAGACTGCTCCTGATTATTTGGTATCTTGCTCATAAAATATCCTAAAAATTCTTCACAAAGATTATAAACTTCTTCAATATGGGCACAAGCAGAGTTGCTTATTTTCTAAAAATGGTAAATATCAATATCTCTTGCAGAGATAACTCTATCATGGCATTGCATAACATCAAAACCTGATTTTCCATAAGGAAGGCTCCAATGAGCAATCAAGATCTTATAAATGATAAATCTAAATGTGGTCTTACCTACAGACAAGCCGGTGTTAACATCGATACAGGCAATGCTATGGTAGAAAAAATTAAACCCTTCATACGTGCGACAAAACGAGCAGGAGCAGATGGAGAAATTGGCGGTTTTGGTGGCCTTTTTGATTTAAAGGCAGCGGGCTTTACAGATCCCATCCTTGTTGCAGCCAATGATGGTGTGGGAACAAAATTAAAAATCGCCATTGAAGTAGGTCACCATAACACTGTGGGTATTGATCTTGTTGCCATGTGTGTTAATGATTTACTCGTACAAGGTGCTGAACCTCTCTTTTTTCTTGATTATTTTGCAACGGGTAAACTTGATCCTGAACAAGGTGCTGCAATTGTCTCTGGTATTGCAGAGGGTTGTAAACAAGCAGGTGCTGCTCTTATTGGAGGAGAGACTGCAGAAATGCCAGGTATGTATGCGCAGGGAGATTATGATTTAGCTGGCTTTTCTGTAGGAGCATGTGAACGTGGTGCATTACTCCCTGCAAAAGATCTGACAGAAGGTGACATCATTTTAGGTCTTAGTGCATCTGGAGTTCACTCCAACGGTTTTTCTCTTATAAGGCGAATCATCGAACAGAATCATCTAAAGTGGGAAGATCCTGCTCCCTTTAATCCTCAGATGAGCCTTGGTGAAGCGTTTCTCACACCAACACGCATTTATGTAAAATCACTCCTCCCTATTATACGAAATTATAAAGGAATCAAAGCTCTTGCCCATATCACGGGTGGAGGCTTTCCTGAAAACATTCCACGAATACTTCCATCTTCTCTCTGCGCTGAAATCAATCTTTCTGCCATTCCTGTTCGACCCATCTTTTCATGGATTGCCAAACAAGGTAGAATAGAAGAAAAAGAAATGCTACGCACATTTAATTGTGGCATTGGCATGATTGTTATCGTAGCACAACACGCAGTTGAAAAAATTACCCAAGCACTTGAAATACAGGGAGAAACCATTACCTCTCTTGGCATTTTAACAAAACGCCAAGACAAAGGAATACTCTATAAAGGTGCACTTCACTTATGAAAAAACAAATCGTTGTTTTTATCTCTGGCAATGGATCCAATATGACGGCTCTTGCCAAAGCCAGCAAACAAAAAGAATACCCTGCTGAAATCACTGCAGTTATTTGTGATAATCCCCATGCTGCTGGCATTGAAAAGGCTTATCACCATAACTTACCTGTTCATGTTGTTGATCGTAAAAATTATCCAACAAAGCAAACGCATGAAGAAGCTATCTTTAAGATTTTAGCCCAATATCAACCGGATCTTCTCTGCTTTGCAGGCTATATGCGCCTCATTTCACCGCATTTTGTAAAACTTTATGAAGGACGAATTTTAAACATTCATCCTTCTCTTTTACCTTCATTTAAAGGTTTAAATACGCATGAAAGAGTTTTACAGGCAGGGGTTAAAATCACTGGTTGCACTGTTCACCTTGTGACAGAAGACATGGATGCAGGAAAAATTCTTGCTCAAGCAGCCATTCCAGTCTGTCCCAATGACACCGCGGATGACTTAGCACAGAGAGTTCTGAAAGCAGAACATAAACTTTACCCACAGGCTTTAAAATTCTTCATTGAAGGGAAAAATAAAAATATAGATACGCAACAACAACTTTTATCCTTTTGAATATATCATTGAGTGTTTTTTAACATTGTATTTAAAATGATTCATATCAATATGACTATTTTAAACTAATTAATAGAATCTACGTATCTTCATGAATAATTTCATTAAAGTATGAAGTACTTTTCCAATTTTAAATGCCAACAATAAATTTCTAAACAACTATCACGTATTCAGTGTAATCATTTTACACACTATTTATGTTTATTTTTTCAAGATACTCTCAATTTTTATCTCAATAATCTTTAAAAATTTCCCTCCTCCTTCTAAAGGACGCAGCTTCCCTACCACAAAAGCCTATAGATAATCTAGATTCTTTTCGCGGGATCGCACGATTGACCACTTCATGTACTTTACTTCATAGGTATTTCAAACATAGGCTAGCCAAATATTTGTCTCTACGACTAATAAAAAACACCCCATCTATAAATTTTATATGCCTTTTCCCCTAAACAATAGTATTTTATGACACAATTTTTGTTTTATTCTGCAAGTGTTTCTTTAACCGTTAAAGCTAACTGTTTGAGTGTAAATGGTTTAGATAAAAAACCAAAAACAGCATCTTGTGGAAGATTTTTAGCAAATGCATCTTTTGCGTATCCAGAAACAAAAAGAAATTTGATATTAGGATAATTTTTACGTACTTCCTTAAGCAAGGTTGGTCCATCCATTTCTGGCATCACCACATCAGAAACAATAATATCAACATCCCCATCATTTTCTTCAAGAATGGCAAGTGCTTCCACTCCACTCGCCGCCTCTAAAACCCTATATCCTCTCATTTGAAGAGCTCTTATTCCACCCATTCTGACAGCATCTTCATCTTCAACCAACAAAACAGTCGCAGATCCTGTTAAATCTATATTTTTATCTTGTTCTTCTTCTTTTCTTATTTTTTGGGAAATTTCACCGTGAATACTAGGAATATAACGAGGAAGAAAAATATGAAATGCAGCGCCTTCCCCCTCTTTACTCTCACAGTAAATATACCCCCCTGTCTGTTTGATAATGCCGTAAACCATTGATAAACCAAGTCCAGTTCCTTTTCCAACTTCTTTTGTTGTAAAAAATGGTTCAAACATTTTTTCTTGTATAGAAGATGATATTCCCATTCCTGTATCTGAAATAGTCAATTGCACATACTCACCAATTCCAAAGCCAACATGATCGAATTCAGCACTTTGTTGTTTTGTAATATTATTTGTTGCAATCGTAACAACACCTCCATTAGGCATGGCATCACGTGCATTAATAACTAAGTTCATAATGACACGCTGAAAAGATGCTTGATCAATTTCAACGCTCCATAAATCTCTTCCATGGATAATTTTTAACTGAATTTTATTGCCTAAAAGGGGTAAAATAAGATTGCGGATATCTGATAAAAGTTCTGTAAAATCAACTTCTTCAGGTCGAAGTGTTTGCTTTCTAGAAAAAGCAAGTAACTGCTGTACAAGTGCTGCTGCACGATTGGCATTGTTTTTGATATTGATAAGATCAGCATGAGCAGGATCAGAACTACGATGCGTATTTAAAAGAAGATCACACGACATCAAAATTGCTGTTAAAACATTATTAAAATCATGAGCAATACCGCCTGCCAATTGCCCAACAGCTTGCATTTTCTGACTTTGCATCATTTTATCTTCAAGCGTTTTTTGTTCTGTTGTTTCCATAACGGAAATAATGACAAAATCCTGTAAGGGATCATCATAATAGGTCTTTATAGGCATGACATGGAGGCGCAAATGGCGTTCTTCATTTTTTGCTAAAACAGTTTCTATAGAAACTGTATAGTTTTTATTTGTCGTAATTTTTTGAAATGCACGCTCTAACTGTGCATGATCACGATGCGATATCATATCATAAAGATCAAGAGTTTTGCCAGCACATCCCATGAGTGATGAAAAAGCATCATTCATATGGACCCATTGTCCCTTCTGATTCACCACTGCTATTGCAAAGGGGCTCGCATTAAAATACTCTCCTAAAATACTGGGTAATTGTACTTGATCATCGTTTTCTTGTCTTTGCACTTGTTGTGGGATTATCACAATACGATAAATGGCCTCGTGTTCTGAGAGAGAAGAAACAGACATAAAACAATTTAATATTTTCTTAACACCTGTCTCTGTATTTAAACATAATGAAAACCTATAAGGCAGGGAGTAATCTGAACTTTGATGTCTGTTGTTTTGCAAACAAATATCACTCCATGCATTATTTTCTCCAACGCTATCAAATAATTGATCAAAACTATATTGACCAACGGTAAAATTGGCCAAATCAATTGAAAACCATTCGGCAAAAATCGCATTTGTATAAAGAACGGTCCCTTGTGTATTAACGGATAAAAAGCCAACAGGTGCTTGATCTAAGTGATTAATAGCTTCTTGCAGATTCGAGAAAAAAACTTCACGGTATTCCTGCAAATGCGAAATATCGCTAATGCGCCAAAATAAAAGCTTTTCTCCCTTCTTTGTGATCGGTTGAACAGAGATATTATACCAAACAGGTTTTTTTTGTGTAGAATGTGCAAAAATTGACTGATCAACCTTTAATTCCTCTTGCGCGGCAAGATGACTACATGCAGCAACCTTTAAGCGATACGCCAGTGCACCAGCACCAGGAAGCTCAGCAATCACCACATAACAAGAAGATTGAGAATTATAGGTGAGGATTTTTTGATAATTTTGATTAGAATAATAAACAAAACCGGATAAATTAGAAACGATAATTGCATCATCGCTATTATCAAAAATACTAAAATCAAAGTCATCATATAACTGCACCCCACTATATTTTAAAACCCCCATTCCACTCAGAACAAGTGCAGCAACCCCTATAACTGCCAGAGCCCCAAAAGATACCACTCCAACCTTTTGCAAAAAGCTCTGCGGATAAAAAAACCTACAATGCTTAAAATACAGAGAAAAACGATTACAAAAACAACACGAAAAATCACACCTCTTCGATATACAAAAGAAGCCGATGATTTTTCACTGTTTTCAAAATCTTTATCCATCTCACTTTGCCTTGATTATAGCTGTTTCTTATAGCCTAAATTACTTTCATAAACATTCTTATGAAGTATATAGCAACAATAATATCTCCAAAAACAATCTCTCAATTTTAAAAGATCTTTTTTATATTATATAAGTGAATCTTTTAAGGGTATATTTACGAACTTATCTCAATAAAAAATAATATTTCCATTCTAAAATGAAAGAAATTTTATGTATGCCTGGTTATCAAGTAAAATAGATACACTCACTGAGAATATAACAACAAGCTTCGTATTTTTCATTATAACACTTACAGCTGTTGCTATGATTATTTTTCTTTTACGCGGTTTAAGTAAAAGAAGACTCAAAAGCAAACAACCTCCACCGCGATTAACTCTCTGCGAAACTCTTGCTATCGATCGTACACGTCATCTTGTTTTAGTGCGTTGTGATGATAAAGAGCATTTGCTTCTTACTGGTGGATTTACAGATATTGTTATAGAATCCGATATTACTGGTATATCTATCACACAAACGAAAGAAATACAGCCAACATTCACAACCCCAAAAATCAATACAGACCCGAACCCTGCAGAAAAAAAAGCGTGTTCTTTAGACGAAAGAGAGCAAGCACAAGGCAATAATGCTGCTCTTTTTATGAATCAACCCGTAAAAGATTCAGAAATAACCGCAGAAATTGAAGGACGACAAGAACCTTCTTTATTTATCCCTGCTCAAAACAAATAAAACGCCAAATTTTAACAGTGAGTGTTTTTCTAATCATCCCTATTGATTTTAATCGTCGCGATAAACTCTTTCTCGTCGTTCATGACGCTCCTGTGCTTCCAATGATAAAGTCGCAATTGGTCGAGCTTCAAGACGCTTTATACTAATAGGTTCGCCGGTTTCCTCACAAAAACCGTAAGTTCCATTATCAATGCGCTCCAAAGCAGCATCTATTTTTGAAATGAGTTTTCTCTGACGATCACGAGCACGCAGTTCAATTGTGCGATCAGTTTCACAAGATGCTCTATCCGTCAAATCAGGTTGAGCAAAATTCTCTTCTTGCAAATTCTCCAAAGTATCACGTGCTTCCCTTAAGATATCATTCTTCCAAGAAACCAACTTAGCACGAAAATAAGCCTTTTGCCGCTCATTCATAAAAGGCTCATCTTCATTAGGACGATATTGATCATCAATCTCTTCGCTCATGCCATAAAAACCTCCATATATGGTATGTGCGGACTATATATTGTGCAACATCACTCAACACAAGTGCAAAATGCTTTTTTCCATCTCTACGAATATACTTCAAAGACATATAATTGAGATCTTCACTTTTTTGTATAGCATGTGTTCTCTGGGTATAACCACTTGACTACAAAAGATTCATCCCCTTTTTGGTTATATCTACAAGACTATAAATAAAAAAAATGCAGATATTTCAGAGTGATATGCAATACCCGCAAGTGATTAAGCAAAATCTTAACCATATCAACAACAAATGATCTCAATATGCAAAAAAATAAAAACCTTTACAGAGGAAGAGTATGATATCCACGATTCAAATATATCAAAGCATCTTTTTCTTGATGACGGTTGATAGCAACAACTTCACCAATCAAAACATAATGGGTTGCATGTTCATGCCAACAAATCAAACGACAATCAAAAGATACCAAAGCATCGGAAAGACAAGGGGCACCAGTTAGTAAAGTCTCCCATTGTGCTACATCAAAACGTTCATTTTGTGCGATATTGCAACGTCTAGAAAAAATATCTGCTAATAAACGATGTTTTCCCGCCAAACTATTAACACAAAAGTTTCCATTTTCCATAAACAACTGATTTTTGAGGTTATGACGCATGAGACAAACAAGAAGTGTTGGGGGATCATCAGATAAAGAACAACAGGCTGAAACTGTTACCCCGCGCCTTCCTTTAATGCCATTTGTCGTCACAATATGCACAGCTCCTGCAAAATGACTCATAGCATCTCTATATTCTCGCGAAGAAACGGTAATATTATGGTGAAGTTTAGGCATTAAATGTGTTGTATGATTTGACATATCTTTCACTTATACAGCTTTAAAATTTCAAGTAATCTTTGCATAAAAGACCTATGACATGTATTTTTCTTTTACGCCATAACACAAAAGATATTTTAGTATACAGAACAACGTGATAAAAGCAGCCTCTCAAGGAGAACCTAATGCCCCATTCTCATCTCATTTCACCTTCGCTTTTGGCTTGTGATTTCTCTAAACTTGGCCAAGAACTATTAGATGTTATTAATGCCGGTGCAGATTGGCTCCATCTTGACATCATGGATGGTCACTTTGTTCCTAATATCACTTTTGGTCCCGATGTCGTCAAGACACTCCGCCCATTAACCAAAGCAATATTTGATGTTCATTTGATGATCTCGCCCATAGATTCTTATTTAGAAGCTTTTGCAAAGGCTGGTGCAGATATTATAACCATTCATGCTGAAGCAACTCCTCATCTCCATCGTTCATTACAAACAATCAAAGCAATGGGAAAAAAGGCCGGAATTGCGCTTAATCCAAGCACACCAGAACATGTCATTGAATATTTGCTTGATCAATTAGACCTTATCCTCATTATGACAGTCAATCCTGGTTTTGGTGGGCAAAATTTTATTCCGGAAATGAAAGATAAAATCAAACGCGTTAAAAGCATAATTGGCAATAGGCCTATTGATCTTGAAGTTGATGGTGGTATCACTGTTGATACAATCGGGATAACTGCAAAAGCTGGTGCCAATGTATTTGTCGCAGGCTCTGCAATTTATAAAAATGGCAACAAAGAGCTTTACAAAACACGCATTCATGCATTGCGCCAAGCAGCAACTCTCTAAACAATAAGGAAAAAATCATGATAACACGTTATTCCCGCTCTGAAATGGCAGCAATTTGGTCACCCGAAACGAAATATCGTATTTGGTTTGAAATTGAAGCTCATGCCTGTGATGCCCTAGCTGAACTAGGAATTATTCCAAAAGAAGCAGCAAAAATCATTTGGGAAAAAGGGAAATCCGCTAAATTTGATGTCAATCGCATTAATGAAATTGAAGCAATTACCAAACATGATGTTATAGCATTTCTCACTCACTTGGCTGAATTCATTGGACCAGAAGCACGTTTTATCCACCAAGGCATGACATCATCAGATGTTCTCGATACAACGCTTAGCATTCAATTGATGCGTGCGAGTGATATTCTGCTAAAAGATATAGACCAGCTTCTTGCAGCATTAAAAAGACGTGCTTTTGAACATAAAGAGACCATCACCATTGGACGCAGTCATGGTATTCACGCTGAACCAACAACATTTGGTGTCAAATTTGCTTTTGCATATGCTGAATTTTCGCGTTGTCGCCAACGCCTTCTTGCAGCATGCGAAGAAATTTCTACTTGCGCTATTTCGGGTGCCGTAGGCACTTTTGCAAATATTGACCCACGTGTTGAGGAACATGTAGCAAAAGCATTAGGATTAAGCGCTGAACCCGTTTCCACCCAAGTAATCCCACGTGATCGTCATGCGATGTTTTTTGCAACGCTTGGTGTTATTGCTTCATCTATTGAAAGGTTGGCTATAGAAATACGCCATCTACAACGAACAGAAGTTTTAGAAGCAGAAGAGCATTTCTCACTTGGACAAAAAGGCTCATCAGCTATGCCGCATAAACGTAATCCAGTTTTAACCGAAAATTTAACAGGGCTAGCGCGCATAGTACGTGCCTTTGCAATCCCTGCCATGGAAAATGTAGCCCTTTGGCATGAACGTGATATCTCCCATTCATCTGTTGAGCGTTATATTGCTCCTGACGCTACCATTACGCTTGATTTTGCTCTTGCTCGCCTCACATCTGTCATTGAAAATTTAATTATTTATCCAGAAAATATGCAAAAAAATCTCAATAAATTCCGAGGACTTGTTCATTCACAGCGGGTACTTTTAGCACTCACACAAGCAGGAATGAGTCGTGAAGAATCTTATCGGATTGTACAACGAAATGCGATGAAGGTTTGGGAACAAGGAAAAGATTTTTTAGAAGAATTACTCAATGATAAAGATGTTACAAAAGCTCTCAGTGAAGCAGAACTTCGCGAAAAATTTGACCTTTCATACCATACCAAACATATTCATACGATTTTTCAACGTGTTTTTGGAAAATAACAAAAATTGCATCGATGACATATAAGATACAGAGATATTTTTCCTATGAGACAAAATATGCAATAATGAAAGAAATAATTCATGAAAGCAAATCAACTCGATATTCTTATTGTTCCTGGCTACAAAGGATCTGGTCCCGACCATTGGCAAACACGATGGGAAAAAAAATTGTCTACAGCGCGCCGTGTTCAACAAATGCATTGGTCAAAACCTGTTTGTGAAGAATGGGTCAAAGCAGTTAAAATCGCCATTGCGCAAGCTCAAAAGCCTGTTATGATTATTGCCCATTCATTAGGGGTCCCCACAGCTCTTCATGCAACGCTACAAAATACAGAAAAAGTTTGTGGCGCTTTTTTTGTTGCGCCTCCAGATGTAAGCAATGAAAAAATACGCCCCAAACATCTTATGAGCTTTGGTCCCTATCATTGTAAAAAACTCTCTTTTCCATCTGTTGTGATAGCTAGCCGAAATGATGAATTTTGCCCATTTTCAGTAGCAGAAAATCTTGCTAGTCATTGGGGATCACTCTTTGTTGATGCAGGTCAATCTGGCCACATTAATACAAAATCTGGACATGGCCCTTGGCCCGAAGGACTTATGGTATTCTCGCATTTTCTTGCAAAAATTTAATTCAAAAGAGGCAATTATTTTTACTTTAATCTCCATTTATGCAGTTTTATTTCTTGTTAGACCAGAGCACCAATGACAAAAACGATAAGAAGTGTTATAGCGATCATTGAGAAATTCTATCAATTAAGATAGTATTGCTTATCAGTGTTACTTAAAACCTCTCAAAATCAATAGAGAAGCATAATGAATCGTCGCCACCGTATTTATGAAGGCAAGGCCAAAATTTTATATGAAGGACCTGAACCAGGAACCTATATTCAGTTTTTTAAAGATGACGCAACTGCCTTTAATGCAAAAAAACATGAAGTCATCGACGGAAAAGGGGTTTTAAATAACCGTATTTCGGAACATATCTTTAGTCATCTTAGCCGTTTGGGAATCCCGACACATTTTATCAAGCGTATAAATATGCGCGAACAACTCATTAAAGCCGTTGAAATTATTCCTTTAGAAGTTGTTGTCCGTAATGTTGCGGCGGGTTCTCTTGCTAAGCGTTTAGGATTGGAAGAAGGAACCGCCCTTTCACAATCTATCATTGAATTTTATTACAAAAATGATTCTCTCGATGACCCCATGGTAACAGAAGAACATATCACTGCCTTTGGATGGGCTGTTCCCCAAGAAATAGAAGATATTATGCAACTTTCGATTCGTATTAATGATTTTCTTTCTGGGCTTTTTGCTGGTGTTAATATTCAACTTATTGATTTCAAAATGGAATTTGGTCGTTTGTGGGAAGATGAAACAATGCGCATTGTTCTTGCTGATGAAATCTCTCCTGATTCTGCAAGGTTATGGGATATGCAAACACGAGAAAAGTTGGATAAAGATCGTTTTCGGCGTGATATGGGGGGACTTATTAATGCTTATCAAGAGGTTGCAAAGCGTCTTGGGATTATCAATGAAAATGACCCGCCACGACCAAGTGGTCCTGTTTTAGTAAAATAAACAGCCACGCGACATTATGTCATCTTACTTTTATTGATATCCCTCTTTAAAGAGAGAAATTTTATTAACAGGAAATAAGAAATGAAAGCACGCATTACAGTTACCTTAAAAAATAGCGTTCTTGATCCACAAGGAGAAGCAATTGTTGGTGCTTTAAAAAGTTTAGATTTTGAAGGCATTCGCTCCATTCGCCAAGGAAAAGTTTTTGATATTGTGCTCGATGATCAGCCTTCTGAAATCGCAAAGCAAAAACTTGAGCAGATGTGTAAAGAGTTATTAGCAAATACCGTTATTGAAAATTACACTATAGAATCTCTTTAAGTGGGCCTCTTCATGAAAACTGCTATCATTCAATTACCTGGATTAAATCGCGATAGGGATATGGTTGCGGCGTTGCATCATATCACAGGAATTGAGCCATTAAAAATTTGGCAAACAGAAACAACAATTCCAGATGTAGATGTCATTGTTATTCCGGGGGGGTTTTCTTATGGAGACTATTTGAGATGTGGAGCGATTGGTGCGCGAACACCTGTTTTGCAAGCTGTCCGTGAGAAAGCACAAAAAGGCGTTACAATAATTGGCATATGTAATGGATTTCAAATTTTGTTGGAAGCAGGTTTATTGCCTGGAACTTTAATGCGTAATGCTTCATTAAAATTTGTCTGTCGTGAAATAAAGCTCGAAGTTATAAACGTTAACACGAGATTTTCTCGGTATTATTCCAAAGGACAAATCATTCGTTGTCCTGTTGCACATCACGATGGAAATTACTTTACCGACAATGAAACATTAAAAGAAATGGAAGACAATGAGCAAATTGTTTTTCGCTATGCAGAAAATACAAATCCTAATGGTTCAATGAATGATATTGCCGGTATCGTCAATAAGGCTGGTAATATTCTTGGTATGATGCCTCATCCTGAAAATTTCATTGAATCCGCACATGGTGGGAGTGATGGTCGTTTGCTTTTCCAAAGTGCTTTAGAGTTAGCAAATGGATGATGATAAAGAAGCTTCTACACTACCTTACTGTTGTACAGTCAAAAATCTGTATCATCTCTTAGATTGTAAATTTGCAAATCAAATATTTTACGGATAAAATCGGATGTACTTTTTAAAAAAACAAAGATTTCTTCAAAAGCAGTTTATGTTTTTTGAATCTATCAAGCAAATAACCAGTATTTCCGTTCATGGCTTATAAACTTTTACTTTATCAAACAACAATGTTACCTATGATTTAGGCTGCTAGATTTCAAACAATAACGATGCTAAATTTCGATTAATTTGACGGATAAAACGCTCATGAATCCTTGCAATAATGTCGCCATTACACCAGAATTAATTGCCCAACATGGACTAAAAGAAGATGAATATCAACATATCCTAACCTTAATTGGCAGAGAGCCAACATTTACTGAGCTTGGAATTTTTTCTGCAATGTGGAACGAGCATTGTTCCTACAAATCATCTAAAAAATGGCTTAAGACTCTTCCAACAGAAGGAAAGTGTGTCATTCAAGGTCCTGGTGAGAATGCTGGTGTTGTTGATATTGGTGAAGGTCAATGTGTCGTTTTCAAAATGGAAAGCCATAACCATCCCTCCTATATTGAACCTTATCAAGGTGCTGCAACAGGTGTTGGTGGTATTTTGCGTGATGTCTTTACAATGGGTGCTCGCCCTGTTGCTGCTATGAATGCATTACGATTTGGCGCCCCCAATCATCCTCGAACACGCCATCTTGTTGCTGGTGTTGTTTCTGGAATCGGTGGCTATAGCAATGCTTTTGGTGTTCCAACTGTTGGTGGAGAAGTAAATTTTGACAAGAGCTATAACGGCAATATCCTTGTCAACGCCTTTGTCGCTGGTATTGCAAAAACAGATTCTCTTTTTTACTCGAAAGCACAAGGAGTAGGACTTCCTGTTGTTTATCTTGGAGCCAAAACAGGGCGTGATGGTGTTGGTGGAGCAACAATGGCTTCTGCCGAATTTGACGATTCAATCAGTGAAAAGCGCCCTTCTGTCCAAGTGGGTGATCCTTTCACAGAAAAATGCCTTCTTGAAGCTTGCTTAGAACTCATGGAATTGAAAGCTGTTGTTGCCATTCAAGATATGGGAGCGGCAGGTCTCACATCTTCTGCAGTTGAAATGGGTGCAAAGGGGGATTTAGGCATACAGCTTAATCTTGATAAAGTTCCCGTTCGTGAAGAAAACATGACAGCCTATGAAATGATGCTTTCAGAAAGCCAAGAGCGTATGCTGATGGTGCTTAAGCCGGAACTAGAAAAACAAGCAGCAGCCATTTTTCATAAATGGGGACTTCATTTTTCTATCATTGGAAAAACAACCGATGATTTACGTTTTCGTGTCTTCCATCAGGGAGAAGAAGTCGTCAATCTTCCCATCACAAAGCTCGGGAATGAAGCCCCCATGTATGATCGTCCTTGGAGTGAACCTGTAAAACAGCCACCTCTTAAAGCAGAAAAAATTGAGGAGGTTGAGAATCTTGGTGATGCGCTCCTTACATTACTGAATTCTGCTAATCAAAGTTCACGGCGATGGGTTTATGAACAATATGATACACTTATTCAAGGAAATACAGTTATTCGTCCAGGCGGCGATGCAGGAGTCGTTCGTGTAGGCAATAACGACAAACGTGCTCTTGCTTTTTCCTCTGATGTAACACCTCGCTATTGTAAAGCTGATCCCTATGAAGGGGGAAAACAAGCCGTTGCAGAATGTTGGCGAAATATCAGTACGACAGGTGCGACACCACTGGCAATTACAGATAACCTCAACTTTGGTAATCCTGAAAAACCTGAGATTATGGGACAATTGGTTTTTGCCATTAAAGGTATAGGTGAAGCTTGTAGAATCCTTGACTTTCCTATTGTTTCAGGAAATGTCTCTCTTTATAATGAAACCAATGGAAAAGCAATTCTTCCCACACCAACAATTGCTGGTGTTGGACTTCTTGCTGATTGGTCTAAAATGGTGACAATCAATGGCATGCAAAATGGAGATACTATTGTTTTGATTGGAGCTTGCGGCTCTCATTTAGGACAATCAATTTATGCACATGACATTTTAAATATCACAACAGGTGCCCCACCCCATGTGGATTTACAGCTTGAAAAAAAGCATGGGCAATTTGTAAGAGATGTCATTCATCATGGTTTTGTTCATGCCGCGCATGATATTTCTGACGGAGGATTAGCCCTTGCACTTGCAGAGATGGTCATTAAATCCGGTAAAGGAATCAAAGCCAAATTAAGCAACAAACAACCACATCATGCAGAGCTTTTTGGAGAAGACCAAGCGCGTTATCTCTTAAGCGTTAAACCTCATGCTCTTAACAGCCTTAAAGAACTCGCCCAAGCAAACGCAATTTCTTTAACAGAACTTGGTATCGTTGAAGGTGATGCTCTCAATATAGATGAAATATTAACGCTTTCAGTAGACACACTCACACAAACCTATGAAAGTTGGTTTCCGCAATTTATGGGAGAGAAATAAAGAGTTATTTGTCTCTTTTTACTTATGCTATGCTCACAAAAAATAAATAAAGGAAAATAATCATGGCAATGAGCGCCCATACAATTGAAATGCTTATTCGTGAAGGCATCCCCGATGCAACTGTGACAATTCGTGATCTCGCTGGAGATGGAGAACACTATGCTGCAGAAGTCACTTCTGAGAGTTTTCGTGGTAAAAGCCGTGTTCAGCAACATAAAATGGTCTATGATGCTCTTAAAGGCAATATGGGCAATGATCTTCATGCTTTAATGTTGCAAACGAATATTCCCAAATAATTTAAAATTTCTTCTTGCATTCATTTGCAAGATGCGATTAGAAAATAATACAAGTATAAATACACACCTATAAATTCTGCAATTAAAAGGAACGAATATGACCGCTGTTCATGATTTTATTGACAACGAAATTAAAGAAAACGATGTCATTTTATTCATGAAAGGAATGCCTGACGCTCCACAATGTGGATTTTCAGGACAGGTTGTCCAAATCCTTGACTATTTAGGGATAAATTATAAAGCAATTAACATCTTGACCTCTGCTGAATTGCGTCAAGGAATTAAAGACTACTCAAGTTGGCCAACAATTCCGCAACTCTATATCAAAGGTGAATTTATTGGTGGCTGTGATATTGTGAAAGAAATGTTTCAGAATAATGAATTGCAAGAACTATTAAAAGAAAAAAATATTCCCTGCAATAAATCATAGGTATCTTTCATTTTATTCAAGCTCTTATAGAACTGTGCTCAGTCGAATTTTTTATTTCAAGGATGCCGTATGTCATATTCAGTCGACGAACAAGCACATAGTGATACGATAAGAAAAAAAATTGGCTATAAAGAATTTGTTTTTCTCATTGGTGCGCTTATGGCCGTCAATTCTATAGCTGTTGACATTATGCTTCCAGCCATGCCTGATATTTTGAATAGCTTACATGTTATCAACGAAAATGATCAGCATTATATCATTTCTGGTTATCTTTTGAGTTATGGCATCACACAGATATTTTTTGGTCCAATAAGTGATCGTTATGGACGCCGTAACCTTATTCTCATTGGTCTTGCATTTTATTCATTTGCTGCAATTGGTTGTGCTTTTGTTTCCAATTTTTCTCTATTACTCGTCTTACGTATTTTACAAGGCATAGGAGGTGCCGCTATGCGTGTCCTCACAGTTTCCATTGTACGGGATCTTTATAGCGGTCGAAAAATGGCAGAAGTTATGTCTATTGTCATGATGATTTTTCTTATTGCACCAATGATTGGTCCAGCAACCGGACAGTTCATTTTATTATTTGGGAACTGGCAAGTTATTTTTATCTTCATGGCAATAATTGGTTTCGGGCTGATGGTTTGGATTCAACTGCGTTTACCTGAAACGCTTTATGAACAACGCTCTCTTTCCTTCTCTTCAATCAAACACAACCTCTGGATTGTGATAACCAATCGCACAACACTCTGCTACACACTAGCAACTTCTATTATTTTAGGTTGTATTTTTACCGCCGTAAATACATCACAGCAAACATATGAAGGAATTTATAACCTAGGACTCTGGTTTCCCGTTGCCTTTGCTATTGGTGCTGCTTTTCAGGCTCTCTCATCATTTTTTAATTCTCAACTTGTTGGTCGCCTTGGCATGCGACGCATCGCACATACAATGCTTTTGCTCTTTTGCGCCACTTCATGTATCTGGTTTATTAGCTCTCTCTTAACAAATGGCATTCTCCCCTTTCCTTTTTATATGCTGCTATTCTGTATACTGATGTTTGCCTGCGGTGGCATTATGGCGAATTTCAATACACTTGCTCTTGAGCCCGTAGGCGAAATTGCTGGAACAGCTTCTTCTGTATCCGGTTTTCTTCAGACATCTATCGCAACAAGTCTTGGCTTCTTTATTGCACAACAATTTAACGAAACCACAACACCCAATTCAGCAGCATTTTTCTTTCTTAGCCTCATTGCTATACTTCTTGTCTTATGGGCTGAACACGGGCATCTTTTTAGGCAATATCATCACAATCCTAACAAATAAACAAAGCCACAAGGCGCTCTCTTTAGTGCTTTATAATTTAGAAATTCAATTGGTAAATTTTCCGGATTTTGGAAATCCTTTTGGTAGCAAACGGCCTATACCGGCACGCGTTCCCATCCACTCAATAAGATCATCGGCTTGACGATTAAAGCAACGCTCAGCTGTATCTTGCCAACTTAAACCTTCTGATAAATAAAAGGTTTTAGCATCAACAATACCACCTTCTTTATAACGTTGTAGACGAACACCTTTCCCGCGATTCATTTCCGGTATTTGCTCAATGGCAAAAATAAGCATTTTACGATTTTCACCAACCACAGCAATATGATCACCTTTTACTGGAATACAAAGCTTTATTTTATCAGGGGACTTCATATTCATAACCTGCTTGCCTTTTCGTGTATTAGCAATAACCTCAGTTGCAGGTACAATAAAGCCATTTCCATGATATGAAATCAAAAGCAATTTTTCCTGTGCTTTATAGACAAAAGCTGTCAGAACATCATGCTCATCATCCATATCGACTAAAAGACGAATGGGTTCACCATGCCCTCGTCCTCCAGGTAAACTATTTGCAGCAATAGCAAAAAATTTTCCCCCCGTAGTTATCACAACGATCTTATCGGTCGTGAACGCCGAAAATGCTAATTTTAAACTGTCTCCTTCTTTAAAAGAAAGCCCACTATAATCACTCAAATGCCCCTTCAAAGCCCGCATCCAGCCTTTTTCAGAAATAACAATCGTAACCGGTTCTTTTTCGATCATTGCTTGGTGGATATCATCAATATCATGCTTTGGAGCTTCCTCAAATGTTGTACGCCTTTTGCCCAAAAGAGTATCAGGAGAAAAAGTTTTACGAACTTTTATGATTTCCTCTGAAATTACTTTCCATTGCTTTGTACGAGAAGCTAACAAATTCTTTAGCTTTTCTCTTTCAGCTTTTAAGCTTTCAAATTCCTTACGAATTTCAAGTTCCTCAAGCTTACGTAAAGAACGCAAACGCATATTAAGAATAGCCTCAGCTTGATTTTCTGTTAATTGAAAACGATCAATAAGCTTCCTTTTCGGTTCATCTTCTTCACGGATAATTTGGATCACCTCATCAAGATTTAAATATGCAATAAGATATCCGTGAAGAATTTCTAATCGACAATCAATTTGATCAAGTCTATAATGAGAGCGACGGATAAGTACTTCTTGACGATGTTCAAGCCATTGCTGCAAACTTTCACGCAGAGAGAGGACATTGGGTATTTTTCCCAAAGACAAAACATTGAGATTAAGAGAAAATCTTACTTCAAAATCAGTCAATTTAAAAAGAGACTCCATAAGGAGTTTGGGATCAACGGTACGATTTTTAGGAATAAGCACAATGCGGATATCTTCGGCTGACTCATCTTGGATATCCTCAAGCATTGGCAAGCGCCTTGCAAGCAATAATTCTGCTGTTTTTTCAATAAGGCGTGACTTTTGAACCTGATAGGGTATCTCAGTCACAACAATCACATAGGAACCACGGCTACCAGATTCTTGATGCCAACGTGAACGCAAGCGAAAGAATCCACGCCCAACACGATAGGATTCCTCAATACTTTTTTTAGGCTCAACTAAAATGCCCCCTGTCGGAAAATCAGGGCCAAGCACGAATTGATTTAATTCCTCATCATTTACATCGGGATGCGCAATCAAATGGAGCGCTGCATCACAAAGCTCAGCAACATTATGAGGTGGAATAGATGTTGCCATACCAACCGCAATGCCTGATGAACCATTTGCTAAAAGATTAGGAAAAGCTCCTGGTAAAACAACTGGCTCTTCATCTTCTTCGTTATAGGTTAAACGAAAATCAATAGCATTCTCATTAATCCCTTCAAGCAATAAAGCAGCCACTTCAGTCATACGTGCTTCTGTATAGCGCATAGCAGCAGCATTATCACCATCAATATTACCAAAATTGCCTTGTCCATCAACCAATGGATAACGAACAGCAAAACTCTGAGCCAAGCGCACGAGCGCATCATAAATAGAGGCATCACCATGCGGATGAAATTTCCCCATCACATCACCAACAATCCGTGCGCATTTTGCATAAGATTGCCCTGGATGGAGTTTGAGTAAACGCATGGCATGGATAATACGCCGATGCACAGGCTTCAAACCATCACGGACATCAGGTAACGCACGATGCGTAATAGTAGAAAGCGCATAAGCCAAATAACGTTCTTGTAAAGCAGAACGTAATTCTATTTGTTGAATATGTTCTTTATTAAAAGGTAAATTCATTTTATCAGACATAGTACAAGGACAAAAATTCCCAAAGTAATGAGCAATTATTTCATAAGATTTCTTCAGTGTAATCTTTTATGAAAAGACTATTGTTATTTAAAATAGACTATATAAAAATAACCAGTATGATTAAAACATGAACAGAAAATTATAGCAATTTGAAAAATTTATAGACGCACTCTAAACTTCAACATCCTATTGAGAAATAGTGAATTCTAAACATTTTTCTGAAAATCAAACAATAAATAAGCTCTCTAATCTTATAGAACTTTAATAGTTTTAATTCTTTCCTAGCCTAAAGAATAAAAACTTCTATCTGTGCTAATCTGACAACACTCCGACACCTCTTAAGCAAATTCCACTTGAGTTAACCACTTTATGGGTAACATAATATAAGATTTTTACAAGCAAGCCCGATCTTGAATATCCACTCCTATATCTAACAAAATAGCACATATATAAAATTATATGCCTATCACCCTTCTAAACAGCACTTTTTTACAGCATAATAATAGAATAAAAATAATTTTCATTTTATATGACGAACCTTATCGAGCTTACCAGAACTCTGAATAATGCAAATTTAACAACCTGCATTATTCTTTACAAATTCAAGTGCTCTTTTTTATAAGGTTAAATAATGCAAATGAAGCATAATAATAATACAACTAAGCTTTTATAACAAAATATACAGGAATGAATATCATTAAAAACACAAAAACTTCATTGTAGACAGGAAGATAGCAATAATCCAAAATCACCTTTATCAACTATTTTTGGCAGTAGGAGCAATTCGTATTCCTAAATCACACAATTGCGCAGAAGAAACATCAGAGGGAGCACTCATCAAAAGATCAAGCGCTTGCTGATTCATAGGAAATAAAGCGACCTCACGTAAATTCTTGACACCTTGCAAAAGCATAATAATGCGATCAACACCAGCCGCCATACCACCATGTGGTGGAGCGCCATAATGAAATGCACGATAAAGAGCACCAAAACGATTTTCGACCACCTCTTTAGAAATACCAGCAAGATTAAAAACCTTAAGCATCATTTCTGGTGAATGATTGCGAATTCCACCTGATGCAATCTCATAACCATTACAAACAAGATCATACTGAAATGCTTTAAGAGTAAGAGGATCTTGACATTCAAGAGCATTTTCTCCTCCCTGTGGCATCGAAAAAGGGTTATGGGCAAAATCAAGCTTTTTTTCATCTTCATTCCATTCAAAAAATGGAAAATCAACAATCCATGCTAAAGAGAAACACTCGCGATCAATAAGATCTAGCTCTTCTCCCACACGTGTACGGGCCGCTCCCGCAAAAGACGCAAATTTCTTTGGATCTCCTGCCACAAAAAAGCAAGCATCACCATTTTCAAGTCCAAGCTGTGTACGGATTGCCTCAGCTCTTTGCTCACCAATATTTTTGGCAATAGGTCCAGCCCCTTCAAACTTTCCTTGTTCTTCGCGCCAGAAAATATAACCAAGCCCTGGTTGCCCTTCTTCCTGTGCCCATCCATTCATACGATCACAAAAAGCACGGCTCCCACCTGTTTTAGCTGGAATAGCCCATACTCGTGCATTTTCATCATTTGCTAAAATATGAGCAAAAACTTTAAAACCAGAATCACAAAAATGCTGTGAAACATCTTCCATAATGATTGGATTACGTAAATCAGGCTTATCCGAACCATATTTGCGCATTGCTTCATCATAAGAAATACGAGGAAAGTTTTGTGTTACAGGTTTTCCATTTGCAAACTCTTCAAAAAGAGAGCGCATAATAGGCTCCATTGTTACAAAAACATCCTCCTGTTCAACAAAACTCATTTCAAGATCTAATTGATAAAATTCCCCTGGAAGACGATCTGCACGCGGATCTTCATCTCTAAAACAGGAAGCAATTTGAAAATAACGATCAAAACCCGACATCATCAACAACTGTTTGTATTGCTGAGGCGCTTGCGGCAACGCATAAAATTTTCCCTGATGAATACGACTTGGAACCAGAAAATCGCGTGCCCCTTCTGGTGATGAAGCTGTCAAAAGTGGTGTGGTAAATTCTGTAAAACCATTCTCTTGCATAGAGCGTCTGATAGCAGCAATAATTTCGGTACGACGCATGATATTTTTGTGCATAGTTTCACGACGTAAATCAAGAAAACGATACTTTAAGCGAATATCTTCTGGATAGTCAGGCTCACCAAAAATGGGTAAAGGAAGCTCATCAGACTTTGAAAGAACTTCCACCTCTTTCGCAAAAATCTCAATTTCGCCAGTTGGAAGAGATGTATTAATGACTTCATCAGAACGTGCACACACTTCCCCATCTACACGAATAACCCATTCAGAACGCACTTTTTCGATAACTTTAAAAGCTGGTGAAAGAGGATCCGCAACAATTTGTGTGATCCCAAAATGATCACGCAAATCTACAAAAAGGATTCCGCCATGATCACGAACACGATGAACCCATCCCGAAAGACGAACCTTTGTTCCTACATCACATTTACGAAGAGCAGCGCAATTATGACTGCGATAACGATGCATAGTTTTTGCCTTTAATTATAATATTTTCCACATGCGCTACAAACGCTTTTTAATAACCATTTGTCAAGATATAAGGATAAAGACTCAAAAAAAAGTCAAGAAAAGACAAATTTAATTTATCTCGCTATAATTAAGGATCATGATGAATCTTATTACAAAAACAACAGACCTTGAAACCGCACTTGCCATTCTGCGTACCTCAGATTTTGTAACAGTCGATACTGAATTTATGCGCGAGACAACTTTTTGGCCACAGCTGTGTTTAATTCAGCTTGCATCACCAAGCACTACAGCTCTCATTGATCCAATGTCACAAGATATTGATTTACAGCCATTTTTTGATCTCATGCTCGATGAAAAAATTGTCAAAGTTTTTCATGCTGCACGCCAAGACATCGAAACAATTTATCATCTTGGAGGAATCATTCCCTCCCCTCTCTTTGACACACAAGTAGCAGGATCAATTTGTGGATTTGGTGATTCTATCTCCTATGATCAAATTGTACAACGTTGCACAGGTCATCAACTTGATAAATCATCTCGTTTTACAGACTGGAGCTGCCGCCCTCTTTCCGAAAAACAACTACTCTATGCACTCGCTGATGTAACCTATCTAAGAGAAGTTTACCTCTTATTAAAAAAACAGTTAGAAAAAAACAAACGCGCTCACTGGATGGATGATGAAATAGCAATCCTTTTATCTCCTAAAACCTATGATATGCCAGAAGATGAGGCATGGAAAAAAGTAAAAGGCAAAGTAAAAAAACAGCGTGAACTTGCCGTATTACAAAAAATAGCTGCTTGGCGTGAACGTAAAGCACGAAAATATAATATTCCGCGTCGTCATATTTTGAAAGATGAGTGCCTCATCGAAATTGCAACCCAACAACCAAAAGATGAATCTTCTCTAAAACGTTTGCGCAGTCTGAATAAAAACTGGAATAAACTCTCAATAGCACAGACATTAATTGAAGCTATCCACGAGGGCTTAGAGGTTGATCTTGCTACCTTACCCCCCCTTCCTAAACATAATCCCCTAAATGAAACATCACCTGCTGTTATTGACCTTCTCAAAGTATTATTAAAACTCGTTGCAAATGAAAATGGCATTGCACCCAAAATTATTGCAACTGCCAATGACTTAGAAAAAATAGCCAATGGATGTATAAAGAAAAATATTCCCGCGATGAATGGTTGGCGCTATGAAATATTTGGTCGAAGAGCCGAACAAATGCTAGAGGGACAAATAGGACTTTATTTTAACAATGGAAGAATAAGCACAAAGCAGCTCTAATTTACAAAAAGCTTTTAAATATTTGTATTCTAAAAAAATTTGCTAGGTTATCCATATTTCTGCATTTACTTAGAATGTGTTTTATTGTCACTACAAACATGATACAGAAAACATATCACCATTTCGAAACTTAAATTTGATCAATAATTGTTTTAAAATGGCAATAAGACTTTGATAACCTCTGTCAAATGAGTTCGTATATCAAGAGAAATCTAACAATAAAAAACTTAATATATACAAAGAAAAATTATCTATAACATTGGCTGAAAGAAGAAATTAGCCTGAAAACAAAGTCTAAAGGTAGAATTATCTTACATGTCGTGAGACATGCTTTATCAAAGCGCAACTTCACAACTAAAACATAAATTTGCACAACAACACAAATACACAGCAATAGAGTGATGAACTTTTATAATTTAATAGAAAAAGAATCAAAAAACTTCAAAAGAGAGAGGCTGTTTTATTATTTTTGATAATTTCTTTAACCTATTGAGAGGACGCTCTCCTAATAAATCAGCATAACGCCTTGGAATATACAAGACAACATGATCTATTTTTCTATGCCATGATAGATGGGGTAAAATGCCCGCAGTAGAAGCACTAAAAAGATAAGCAATCCGCATAGTTTCCCCCAGAATGCTTGCTTTCTTAATGATATTTTCAGTTGTGAGTTGAAAAATAGGAAGGGATTCTTCATCAATTAATAAACCTGTATTGCGAAAAAAAACAGCAAGCGCAGCATAAGCACGTCCCTCATGGGAAATTCCCGGATATGATCCTAATGCTATCCGATTAGCTGCCTCATTACCCCTATAATCTGGATGTATGCGCCAACCAATATCTGCAAGAAGACAAGCGGCCTTGCGATAACGGCATTCATTTTCAGTCTCTGAAATTCCAAAAGCATTAAAAGCACTTGTTGTAAAATCAATGAGTTCTTCTGCCTGCTTTGGTGAGCGTGCCCGTAAAATAGCCATTTCCGTACATGCCGCAATGAGAGGATCTGAAACACGAATTTCTTTGGGCAATCGTGAATAAAGAAAGCCTTCACGAACCCCCGCACCAGAAAAGACTATTTTTTCAAATCCCATACACTGAATAAGTTCAATAAGAATGATAGCTCCATAAGACAAAAGCTGACGGCGATTTTTTGAAATAGCTGTGATTCCTTCCATATTATCAATACTGCCACGCACTACAAAACGCAAAAAATCTTCCATTTCAACTGCATCAACTTCATAGCCATGCATAACAGGTAGCCGATAATGTTTGGTAGCCATATGGAGTTTTGCCAAATTACGCCAAGTTCCTCCTACTGCATAAAAGCAACGTGCACTACCCTTACGAACAGCAGCAGATTTATCAAACTGCTCATGGGCAATTTTTGCGGCAACAGCAATATCATTATTGGACATATACTGTAGGCGTAAACCACCCAATGGGAGAGTGACTCCCTCACCTACCTCAAAACCATCAATATCAATAAGTTCCAGACTTCCACCACCAAGGTCTCCAGAAATACCCTTTGGTTTGTAAAAAGTAGAAATAACCCCATATGCTGAATAAACAGCTTCTTCACTTCCTGAAAGAAGATATATTTTATTTTGCAAGACACTTTCAGCATTTTGAATAAATACTGATCCGTTTTTCGCTTCTCGCGCCGCTGCTGTTGCAAGAGTATAAACCTGATCTGCTCCAATTTGTTGACAAAGCGCACGAAATCGTTTCAATGTTTGCAGCACCATATTCATTGATTTTTCTTCTAAAAAACCAGTTTTTGCCACACCTTGTCCCAGACCACAGAGAACTTTTTCATTAAACAAAACGGCTGGAGAACGAACGAGCCCTTCATAAATAACAAGCCGAACAGAATTTGAGCCAATATCAATAACAGCGATAGGTTTACACCCTTTAATCCGTCCTTGAGCATTGATATATGTCATTGAATTTCAGTCTTTATGCATTTCGGCTTGTTGCCGATGCAACGCTACCAAACGAGAAGCAGAAGAATCAAAAGACTTTTCCCACCCCGTAGAACCTGCATTGGCCATAAAATACTCCTGTGCATTAAACGGACTTTCACCTTCACGCGGTGTTATACGTCTTGATTTTCCATTATTGAGTATAGCAAAACTTTGTTGATTATCAATAATGTTAGCCAACATAATTTGTAAAAGAATCTGCTTACGAACTGTTTTATTAAAAATGGGAACCAATATTTCAATACGGTAATCCAAATTACGAGGCATCATATCAGCAGACCCTAAGTAAACAAGTGCATTTTCATTTGGCAAATCTTCCCCATTACCAAAACAAAAAATGCGACTATGTTCAAGAAAACGTCCTACAATTGACTTAGCACGAATATTATCCGAAATTCCTCGAATACCAGGACGCAAACAACATATACCACGCACCACCAAATCAATCTGTACACCCGCTTGGCTAGCACGATACAAAGCATCAATAATTTCAGGATCTACCAATGCATTAACTTTTATCCAAATAGCAGCAGACCGCCCCTGCCGTGCATTGATAATTTCTCCTTCAATATGTTCTAAAATACGACTGCGTAATGTTAAGGGTGAAAAAGCAATTTTCATTGCTTCCTTTGGGCGCTCATATTGAGCAATGTAATTAAATAATAATGCAACATCATGAGCAATATCATCATCAGTAGTAAAGAAAGAAAGATCAGTATAAACCTTAGCATTAATAGGATGATAATTCCCCGTTCCAAGATGAACGTAAGGGCAAAGGCGCTCTCCCTCCCGCCTCATGATAAGGGACATCTTAGCATGTGTTTTTAAGGTAACAAAACCAAAAATAACTTGCACACCTGCACACTCAAGATCACGTGCCCAACGAATATTTGCTTCTTCATCAAAACGCGCTTTAAGCTCTACCAAAGCAATTACTGACTTTCCCTGTTCAGCAGCCCTAATCAAAGCACTAACAATGGGACTATCATTCGATGTCCGATAAAGCGTCTGTTTGATTTCCACAACATCAGGATCGTAAGCCGCTTGATATAAAAATTGCACAACAACATCAAAGGATTCATAAGGATGATGAAGTACCATATCATTTTCACGAATAGCTGCAAAACAATCGCCCTTATGCGCACGAATACATTCAGGAAAACGAGAAATGTAAGGAATAAATTTTAGATCATCACGTGGAATAGAAACAATCTCTGATACCATATTAAGCGCCAAAGGCCCATCAAGAACGTTGATACAATTATTAGGAACAACAATGCCATTCGTTATAAATTGGCGTAAATCATCTGGCATTTTTGCATCAAATTCAATTCGAATAACCTGACCGCGACGGCGCCTTTTAAGAGCAGTTTCAAAAGAATGAACAAGATCTTCAGCCTTCTCTTCTACTTCAATATCACTATCACGAATAACTCTAAATATACCAATTCCTTTAACTTCAAAACTGGGGAATATATAATTTATAAAAAGGCTAATAACATCTTCACAGGCAATAAAACGAAAATTACTGTCCTCTTGAGGAAGAAGAATAAAACGTCTTAATGCCATTGGAAGTGGCAACAACACTATACTAGAGTGTTGATCAAAACGCTGCGACAATTGGAGAGCAAGTGAAAGCCCCAAATTAGGTATAAATGGAAAAGATTGCGTAGTATCAACAGATAAAGGTTTTAGAACGGGAAAAATCTTATCAAGGAAATATTTTTCGAGCCATAATTTTTCAATTTCTAAAAGTCCTTCAGCACCAATGATTTCAATATTATTCTGTTTTAATTCGTGACGTAAAATACGCAATTCTTTTAATTGATGCGCCTGCAAACATGAAATCTCAGCTAACACAAAATCAAGCTGCTCCTGTGCTGTATGCCCATCTGCACTACACGCTGTAACCCCAGCACGAATTTGAGCTGCAAGTCCAGCAACACGAACCATAAAAAATTCATCAAGATTTGCTGCTGAAATAGAAAGAAATTGCAGGCGTTCTAATAAAGGATGCCTTGGATTAGTAGCCTCGATTAATACACGCGTATTAAATTGTAACCATGAGAATTCTCTATTAACAAACCGCATCGGATTTTTCATTGTTATATCCAATAAAGAAATTTGATCTGCAACCCTCTGTTCCATATACTTCAGTTAATCTTCCTTTATAATTTCTAAAAATCTTCTGGATAAATATCTCATAGAACACTTTACGATATATTACCGTTTAATAATTCACTTTTCTTATGTTATTTACATTAAACATTTGAAATTATTCCCCATGCACAAAGTACTCAAAAACAGAGAACGAGCCCATTAACATAAAGACAGTGTGTTTATCTTAAAAAGCACCTTGCATTATCATAAGCTTTATTACAAACTGACGTACGTAAAAAGCATAAGTCATATCTTATGAAGCAATTTTATCTGGAGCTTGACACTATGGCTGATCATAACATCCCCCATTTCCAAAACGACCTTGGATATAAAACTATCGAGATCGGTGTAAAAGAATTTATGTGTGTGGGTGCTACACAGCCCTTTGATCACCCTCATATTTTTATTGACATGGGATCTGCCGATGAAAAAATTTGCCCTTATTGTTCAACACTTTATCGCTATGTTTCCTCCCTATCATACAATCAAACAAACCCAAAAGGATGTTTGTATCATCCAAACAATTCATTATAAGGCATTTTTTGCTTTTTCAATATGAAGAAACTCATGGATCAATCGTCAATCATCATTGGAGGGGGGATTGCAGGTTTAAGTACTGCTTTGGCGCTCGCCCATAAAGGAATAGCAAGTACAGTTATCGAAAAATGTCAACAGCTTGAAGCTGTGGGGGCTGGCATTCAGCTTACCCCAAATGCCACATGTATTCTTGCACAATGGAAAATTCTTAATAAACTTACACAAATGGGCACAATACCAAGCTTTCTCGAATTAAGAGACGGGTTATCTTTAAAAACACGACTGCGTGTCGACCTTATCAATTTATCAAAAAAAGACTGGAAATCGCCTTATATTACGATTCATCGTGCTGCCTTACAAGAAGTTTTATACAACGCTGTTATAGAAAATCCTTTTATTCAATATAAAACAGGCGAAACTGTTATATCAGCAACCCCAAAAGCATCTCACAGTATTCATATAAAAACAATAAAAACAGATACTTCAAATCAAACACAAAAACACCAGCTTTATTCAACACCACTTCTTATCGGTTGTGATGGAGTTTGGTCTACATTACGAAAATTGGCTCCTTTTCATGAAAAGGCAGATTTTAGTGGCTTTATTGCTTGGCGTGCTACAGCAGAATTTGAAAATCTTCCTAAAGATTTTCGTTTTTTAATACAAAATATGAAAACAATTACTGCTTGGATGGGACCTCAAAATCATCTTGTTGTCTACCCCATTCAATCATCAGCAAAACTGTTTAATTTTGTAGCCATTACAAAGGGGGAAAATGCAAAAGAAGGATGGGCACATCAAGGAAATAAAGAAAATTTGAAAACTCTTTTTAAAGATTGGCATATGCAAATTTTACAAATCTTTGACCATATTGATACGTGGAGCTATTGGCCACTTTTTCAAATGAAACAGCACCGTTTTTTAGGCTTAGAGAGACAAGTGTTTGTTGGAGATAGTGCACACGCAACTCTCCCCTTTGCCGCACAAGGTGCCGCTATGGCAATAGAAGATGCAGCCACATTAGCAGAAATACTCTCTTATAAAGATCTTTCATTAACCAAAGCGCTTTCACTTTACGAAAAAATCCGTACACCCCGAATGAGGGCCGTAAAAAAACGGGGAGATTTCAACAGAATAGCCTATCATGCAACTGGTCCCATAGCAATTGCACGTAATTTTATCATGAAAATTCGTACACCAGAGAGTATTATGTCCAATCTTCATTGGCTTTATAGCTATGATGCTATGCATTCCATAGAAATATATAGTAAAAACTTATAAAATTCCCTTAATGACTTGGCTATACAGAGGAAAAAGCGCATCTTCTCAACTTCATTGAGCGAGAAATTTAATATGAGTTATCCTAATAAAAGCAAAAATTTTTAGAATTTATAATCCATAAAAAACTAAATTACTCATAAAGCCAAAAACGCCATGAAAAACAAGTATTCATTTTACCATTTTCGATTTAAGTCAACTCCACATCAATAACGCCCGGAATGGCTTTCATAGAACTTGCTACACGTGAATTAACCTTGTATCGCTTGGGAAGCGTAATTTCGACCTCCCGTAATCCATCTTCTTGAATCAAAATAAGCCCTACTTCTCCATTCCCATTAGGACTTAAATTTTTTTCAATTTGTGGCAACATATCAACTGTTTTTATAAAGAGACGCATCATTTTGTGATTCTGTGATGCCTCCTTTTCTAAAGACTGAACCGTCTCCAGTCGCAAACTCACACCTTCAGAACGATTTTCAGCACTCACCGTAATAATAAAAGATTTTCCGAGTTCTAGTATCGCCTCATAATCCGAGAGACCTTCAGAAAAGAGAACAGTTTCATACTGACCACTCGTATCAGAAAAATGAATAATTCCCATTTTCTTACCAGACTTTGTTTTGCGGACTTGTTTTGCCACAATAGTTCCAGCAAGCCTTGCTGCAGTTGCCCCTCCTTTGACAGCATTAGCAAAATTAATCCAGCTTTGTACGCGTTTTTTAGCAAGAATAGCCTGATACTCATCTAAAGGGTGTGCAGAAAAGTAAAAACCTATTGCTTGAAATTCTCGATGAAGCTTTTCATCTAGTAACCAAGGAGATGTTTGCGATAAAATCAAAGGCTCTTTTAATCCCCCCGTCATGCCAAATATATCAATTTGTCCACTAGAATTGTTTTCGAGAATACGAAGTGCACGCGCATGAAGTGTTCCAAGACTTGCCAATAAAATTTCACGTGCAATATGAAAACAATCAAAGGCACCAGCACAAATCAAACTTTCCATTGCACGTTTATTAACAATACGCGGATCAATACGCGCACAAAAATCTTCCAGATCCTTAAAAGCTTCCTTTCCACGACAAGTAACAATATGGTCAACAACCGCTTCCCCTACACCTTTAATGGCAGCAAGAGAATAATAAATACAGTTATCACCAACCTCAAAAACACGATGTGATGTTTGTACAGAAGGAGCAATGACTTTAATACCTAACCTTAATGCTTCACGCCGAAAATCATTTAGTTTATCCGTATTTGTCATATCATAGGTCATTGAAGCGGCTAAAAACTCAACGGGATAATGTGCTTTCATATAGGCGGTTTGATAAGAAACAATCGCATAAGCAGCAGCGTGTGATTTATTAAAGCCATAATCTGCAAATTTTGCTAAAAGATCAAAAATAATATCCGCTTGATCTTTATCAACACCACCAGCAACAGCTCCGTTCACAAAACGCGTACGCTGTTGTTGCATTTCTTTATGAATCTTTTTACCCATAGCGCGCCGCAATAAGTCCGCTTCTCCAAGCGAATAGCCAGCAAGCACCTGAGCAATCTGCATCACTTGCTCCTGATAGACAATAACACCTTGTGTTTCTTTAATCAGATGATCTATTTTGGGATGAATAGAAGCAATTTGCTCTTCCCCATGTTTGCGTGCGTTATAGGTTGGAATATTCTCCATTGGTCCAGGGCGATAAAGCGCAACAAGAGCAATAATATCTTCAATACGATCAGGCCTCATTCCAATCAGTGCCTTACGCATACCAGCACTTTCCACTTGAAACACACCAACTGTTTCACCACGTGCCATCATAGCATAGGTCTCTTCATCATCGAGAGGGATATTCGACAAATCTATTTTGATTGCCTTTCGTGCAACAAAATCTACTGCCATTTTCAAAACAGTAAGCGTTTTTAACCCAAGAAAATCAAATTTAACCAACCCTGCTTGTTCCACATATTTCATGTTAAATTGTGTCACAGGCATATCGGAACGAGGGTCACGATACATCGGAACGAGTTCTGAAAGTGGACGATCACCAATAACAATTCCTGCAGCATGAGTTGATGCATGACGATAAAGCCCCTCCAGTTGAAGGGAAATATCTAACGTACGCTCTATAAGGGGATCTTTTTTCTTTTCTTCTTCAAATTTAGGTTCATCGCTAATAGCTTCAGCCAATTCAATCTGACTCCCAGGTGTAGCAGGAACCAATTTTGTAAGATAATCCACCTGACGATAAGGAACTTCTAAAACGCGCCCAACATCGCGCAACACCGCACGTGCTTGTAACTTACCAAAGGTGATAATTTGCGCAACTTGATCACGTCCATATTTTTTTTGAACATAATGAATTACTTCTTCACGCCGTTCTTGACAAAAATCGATATCAAAATCCGGCATCGACACACGATCTGGATTCAGAAAACGTTCAAAGAGAAGAGAAAAACGCAATGGATCGACATCAGTAATAGTGAGTGCATAAGCCACAAGTGAACCAGCACCAGAACCACGCCCTGGACCGACGGGAATATCATGGGTTTTCGCCCATTTTATAAAATCTGAAACGATAAGAAAGTAGCCAGAAAATTGCATACGCGTAATAACAGAAATTTCATAATCAAGCCGCTGTTCATAATCTGCAGCAGTATACCCTTTAGCCAATCCAATTGTCTTAAGGCGTACTTTTAAACCAGCTTTTGCTTGATTTAACAATTCACTATCTTCTACTTCTAAAGTACAGTTTGAAACAACAGATTGCTCTATAAAACGAGGCAAAATTGGTTTTCGAACTGGCGTAGCAATATGACAACGCAATGCAATTTCAACAGTATTTTCCAAAGCTTCTGGAAGATCAGAAAACAACGCCACCATTTCATCTTGTGATTTCAAATAATGATCTGGTGTCACGCGCTTACGCTCTGGATTAGAAACAATTTGTCCTTCTGCAACCGCCATCAGTGCATCATGAGCTTCATAGCCTTCTTTATTTAGAAAAAAAGCCTCATTGGTTGCAACAAGAGGAATTTCATATTTATACGCCAATTCAATAAGCGCAGCTTCTACTTGTCTCTCAAAAGAACCATGCCGCTGTAATTCTATATATAGACGATCAGCAAAAATCTTTTTTAAATGTGTTAAACGTTCAATTGCACGTTCTTTTTTTCCTTCCGCCAAAGAAAAATTAATAGGGCCTCCCTTACCACCCGTTAAAGCGATGACTCCTTCACTGTGCGATGATAGCCAATCGATTTTGATATGAGGCGGATCAATATCACATTTATCAAGATAAGCACGACTGACAAGGCGCACCAAATGCGCATAGCCAATTTCGCTCGCAGCAAATAAAACAAGAGAGCAGAAATTAGTAGGATAGCGCCCTTGGGAAAAACGCGGTTTATCATTTTCGTCAGCAAAATCAACTGCAAGCTGACAACCAATAATAGGTTGTATTCCATGAGAGAAACAATATTGCGAAAATTCTAAAGCACCAAATAAATTATTTGTATCGGTAATAGCAACCGCTGGCATATGATCTGAAACCACATGTTCAATAATTTGCGGAATCTTCAAAGCGCCTTCGAGAAGTGAATAAGCAGAATGCACTCTCAAATGAATAAAGCGAGGAAGGGAATTTTTTTTATCGTCTATTTTACTTTTATCTTCTGCCACTCTCACAATTTCCCACTAAAAAATAAATGTAAATCGCAGCCCTTATCTGCCTTATAAGAGAGAACTTACTCAGTTATTTCACCGTTATAAATCTATAAGTTCATCCCTTCTGCATATGAGCAAGATATTTTAATTTTATCGCTATTTATATAAAGACTTTCATCAAGAAAATATTTCTATTCACAGTAAATAAACAGATAAAAACAAAAGAAGAAGATTATAAAGAACATTAGGAATATTGCTATTCTTTCTTGTACTCTTTTCATTTTATGCATTTTTTTAAATATTGATTTTTCTGCTTAAAAAGCAAAATGTAAATAAAATAACTTTTTCTTCCATAACTTATCCCCAAAAAGCTCTTTCAAAACACTAGAAAAAACAAAAAGAGCAAGTTAAATTTGCCTATGCCTCCAAGCCTTATTACTCCCCTTTTTCATTCTATCCGTACCCTTTCTGGGGTTACACCGAAAGTCTATAGCTTATTGGCAAAAATCTTAAATATAAATCCCACGCAACGCGAACCCACCCTTATTGATCTTCTCCAATTAATGCCCCATTCCGTTATAGACCGCAGAATACGCCCAACCATTGCTGATGCACAAGAAGGGAATACCATTACTCTCGAAATTGTTATAGATCAGCACCAGCCACCACCAACGGCCCGTAATCGATTACCCTATCGGATCATTGCACATGATCCAACAGGAAAAATGAATTTAGTTTTCTTTCATGCCCAACCTGCTTGGTTAAAAAAACAGCTACCGGAAGGTAAAAAAGTTATTGTATCAGGAAAAGCTGAACGTTTTAATGGGCAACTTTCAATGATACATCCCGACCATATCATAGCAGGCGAACAATCATACCAAATGCCCTTAGTCGAACCTATTTACCCTTCTACCGCCGGACTGTCGACAAAAACGCTAAGACGTGCAATACAAAACGCCCTTGACCATATTCCTCTCTTACCAGAATGGATAGAAGAAAGCGTCAAAAAGCAGCAAAATTTTTCCTCTTTTCCTGTTGCTTTACGCCGTATCCATGCGCCCATCGATCCCAATGATTTAGCTCTAGAAAGTGCGGCACGTAAACGTCTCGCCTATGATGAATTGCTCGCTTGTCAATTGGCGCTTGGACTCATGCGTTTGAAAACAAAATCTCTTGTAGGAACATCTCGACCACCAACAGGTGTTTACACTAAAAAATTGCTGAAAGTCCTTCCCTTTCAACTGACAAATGGACAAAAAAAAGCAATACATGACATTGCCAATGATCTTGCTTCACCAGAACCGATGCTAAGACTTCTTCAAGGTGATGTAGGAGCAGGAAAAACCGTCGTGGCACTGATGGCAATGGCACAAATTGCTGAGAATTCAGGACAATCCGCTTTAATGGCTCCAACAGAAGTTCTTGCTAGGCAACATTTTGCAACAATTGCCCCACTTGCCGAAAAAATTGGCTTACAAACAGTTCTTTTAACAGGACGAGAAAAAGGAAAAGTACGTACAAATATTTCGAACGCTATTCACTCAGGCCAAGCTTCTTTTATTATCGGAACCCATGCTCTCATACAAGAAAACGTTTCCTACAATAATCTTTCCTTAGCCATTATCGATGAACAACACCGTTTTGGTGTGCATCAACGTCTTGCCCTTACAGCAAAAGGTCATAAACCTGACATGCTCGTCATGACTGCCACCCCAATTCCGCGCACACTTGTTTTAACAACTTTTGGCGATATGGATGTTTCTCAGCTTACAGAAAAACCACTAGGAAGACAGCCTATTACAACAGCAATACTTTCTTTAAAACGCATTGATGAACTTATAGAAAGAATTTCCATTCCATTAGAAAAAGGAGAAAAACTCTATTGGATTTGTCCTTTAGTAGAAGAATCGACAGCTCTCGAACTCACTTCAATTGAAAGTCGTTTTGCTATTCTCCAAGAGCGATTTGGAGCGCGTGTTGGGATAATACATGGCAAAATGTCAACAGATGAAAAAGCAACAGCAATGGCTTCCTTTAAAGATGGAAAGATAAATATTTTGGTTGCAACAACAGTCATTGAAGTAGGGGTAGATATTCCAGATGCTTCGATCATCGTCATCGAACATGCAGAACATTTTGGCCTTTCACAACTGCACCAACTGCGTGGACGTGTGGGACGAGGAGATAAAAAATCCTCCTGTATTTTGCTCTACAAAGATCCCCTGACAAAAATGGCTGCAACACGCCTTAATATTATACGCGGTACAGAAGATGGTTTTAAAATCGCTGAAGAAGACTGGCGCCTGCGAGGAGAAGGAGAGCTTTTAGGCACACGGCAATCTGGTATGCCTGAGTTTCACATAGCAAATCTTGCTGTACATAGTGATCTTTTATCAATGGCAAGAAGAGATGCACGCCTATTCTTGCAACGTGATCCTCACCTTTCTTCAGAACAAGGGCAAGCTTTACGTTTGCTCCTTTATCTTTTCGGACGGGACGATGCTACACGTTTATTACGAGCAGGATAATTAATACACAGCCCTTACATAAAGACGGCTCATAAAAGCAGATCTAACCTTTCTCAATACGGCCTATTCGTGTATTTGACCGTTTTGTCTGACATGCAAGAAAAGTTTTTTGTTTCTAAAACAAAATGGAGCAGATAAGAATATTCCTGTACGTAATATTCTTATCCAATCTGTAAAAAACATTGTCTTCACTTTCTCAAAATTTCAAAGAAACGAAATTATTTTTTACTCAACAGTCACTGATTTTGCCAAATTGCGGGGCTGATCAACATCTGTTCCTAATAAAACAGCTGTATGATAAGCGATTAACTGAATAGGTAAAGCATAAATAATGGGCGCAATAAATTCTGGAATATCAGGCAAAATAATCGTTGATAAAGTCTCAAGATGAACGGCTTCTGCCCCTTTTTTATCAGTTATCAAAATAATACGGCCATTGCGCGCTGCCACCTCTTGCATGTTAGAAAAAGTTTTTTCAAACCACCGATCATAAGGTGCTACAACAATCACTGGAATAGTTTCATCCACTAGTGCAATTGGCCCATGTTTTAACTCACCCGCTGCATAACCTTCAGCATGAATATAAGAAAGCTCCTTCAGCTTAAGTGCCCCCTCCAAAGCAATAGGATACGAGGTACCACGCCCAAGATAAAGAACGCCTTTTGCATGTGCTAAATCACGACAAATATGTTCAATTTTATCATCCAGCTTTAGAACCTCATTTAAAAGACGCGGCACTTCTGCCAATTGTTGGACAAACTGATGCTCTGCTTCTTTGGAAAGACATCCCCGCAATTTCGCAGCGCTAAGCGCCATTACAGCAAGTGTTGACAACTGACAAGTAAAAGCTTTTGTTGAGGCAACACCAATTTCTGGCCCAGCAAATATTGGTAAAATAAAATCAGCTTCTCTTGCCATCGTCGATTGCTCAACATTTACAATTGTAGCTGTTTTCACACCACGTTCACGACAATAACGCAAAGAAGCCAATGTATCGGCTGTTTCACCCGATTGAGAAACAAATATGGATATCACATCACCCGTAAGAGGTGGTTCACGATAACGAAACTCCGAAGCAACATCATTATCAACGCTCAAAGCAGCAAATTTCTCAAACCAGTAACGCGCAACTAAGGTTGAATAATAAGCTGTTCCACAACTTGCAAAAACTATTCGATGAATATTTTTCCAATCAATCAAATTTTTAAGTGGGCGAACCGTATGATTTCCAAGATCAAGATAATGCGCTAAATTATGAGAAATCACCTCAGGTTGCTCAAACATTTCTTTGTGCATGAAATGACGATGATTACCCTTAGAAAGCAATAAATTCCCTTCAAACAGTTTTGTAATAGGACGTTTTACCGGTTGATTATTTGCATCATAAATTGTTACACTTTCTCGTGTTAAAATAGCCCAATCTCCATCTTCCATATAACTAATACGGTCTACGAATGGAGCCAAAGCAATGGCATCAGACCCAACAAAAACCTCATCCGCACCATAACCAATTGCCAGCGGTGGCCCAGAGCGTGCAGCAATCATAAGATCATCTTCACCTTCGAAAATAAGAGCAATTGCAAAAGCACCTTGCAATTTTTTCCAGCTTTCACGCATAGCTTCCAGTGGAGAGAGGCCACTGTTTAGTGCACGCGTAATTAAGTGTGCAATAACCTCCGTATCTGTTTCTGTTTCAAAGCAATAACCATCTTCAATCAGTTCCCTTTGCAATTCTACAAAGTTCTCAATAATACCATTATGAACAATTGCAAGCTTTTCAGTTATATGAGGATGCGCATTCCGCTCCACAGGAACTCCATGGGTTGCCCAGCGTGTATGACCAATTCCCAAATTTCCTTGCAGAGGTGTTTTTTTTAACTTTTCTTCTAAATGAATAAGCTTTCCCTCCGCACGCATGCGATAAAGGTGGCCGTTATATATTGTTGCAATACCGGAGGAATCGTAGCCTCTGTATTCAAGACGCTTCAAACCATCAATCAAAGAGGATGTAACACACTTATTTCCAAGAATTCCGATAATCCCACACATTTAAAAGCTCCAACTCACATCCCAGATTTATATATCAAAACAACCAAATACCCTTCACTGAAAACTCTAAACTATCAAATAACTCAAACAGAGAGCAAGGCAATACTTAATAATAAACCTCCCAGACAACGGACAGATTATCATAAAGCAAAGAAAAGATAGAAAATAATCACTTTTTTTGTTTATTTGCTGATAAGCGCGCACGCAATTTTGTTGCATAATCTTCTTTTATCACTTGTCTTGCACGCCCAAAAACCATACTGTTTACAGGAGCATTTTTCGTGACAACACTTCCTGAAGCAATATAAGAACCATCCCCTATCAACAATGGAGCGACAAGCGCTGAATTAGACCCGATGAAAGCATGATCACCAATTATTGTTTTATATTTGTGAAATCCATCATAATTGCAAGTAATCGTTCCAGCTCCGATATTGCTACCTGCCCCAATTTCTGCATCGCCAATATAACTCAAATGATTAATTTTAGAAGCTTCTCCCACCTTCGCTTTTTTGACTTCACAAAAATTTCCAATCTTTACGGATCTTGCTAACTCTGTTCCAGGACGCAAACGTGCATAAGGTCCAATCCGTGCATCTACACCAACCACCGCTCCCTCTAAATAACTAAATGCATGAATAATTGCACCAGATTGTACTTTCACTCCCAAGCCAAAATAAACATTCGGCTCAATGATCACCCCTGGTTCAATCTCCGTATCATGAGAAAAATAAACCGTTTCTGGTTTAAGAATTGTTACACCAGACAACATCAAATCACGTGCTTTACGCTTTTGCCACAAAGCATCAGCACTAAAGAGTTCAAAACAGTTATTAACCCCTACAATATTTTCAAAAGGCAATTCAACGGTACGAATATCTAGTCCTTCATGCGCGGCAATAGAAACAATATCCGTGAGATAATACTCCTGCTTGGCATTATGATTACCAACCTTCTCTAAAAGAGAAAGCGCATATTTTCCGTTAAGAGCAAATATCCCACCATTACAAAAAGAGATCTTTTTTTCTTCATCGCTCGCATCTTTTTCTTCTACAATCGCAATAAGCTTGCCATTTTTTTCAAGAAGACGTCCATAACCCGTTGGCTCTGGAGCACGGAAACCAGCAACAACAACATCTGCCCCATCAGCAAGTTGTGCGCGAATTTGTTGCAATGAATTTTGCTCAATCAAAGGAGTATCAGCAAAAACAATGAGCACATCATCAATCTCTTTCTGCAAAGCTACACGAGCAGAAAGAGCAGCATGCGCAGTTCCTAGGCGCTCTTTTTGTTCAAAAATCATTGCATCTTTTGCAAAGGATTGAACCGTTTTGCTCACCTCTTTAGCAGCAAACCCCACAACAACTGCCAATTGCGAAGCTCCTGCTGTTTCCATTTGTTTTATGACATGGCATATAAGAGGCAACCCAGCAATTTTATGCAATACTTTAGGAAGAGACGATTTCATACGCGTCCCTTCACCTGCGGCAAGGACAATAGAGAGGCAATTTCTAACCATAAAAACACACAAGACTAACGAGAAAACCTAAAAAAATTCACAATATCATACCAACGAATAGCTTCAATATCATTCAAAGAAGGGTAATGTTCCAAAAGCCAAAAGGAAAGATCCTGCATAGAGCCTGTTAAAAATAAAATACCCGTAATCACCAAAAAAATACCAATAACTTTTTCAACTTTTCCTAAATGAATACGAAAAGCTCCTAAAAATCTCATAAAACTGCTAGAAAATAAAGCCGCTAATACAAATGGCACACCAAGACCTAACGCATAAACACCCAAGAGGAGAGCTCCCTCACCTACAGTTTCTTTTGTTCCAGCAAGAGTTATAACAGGTCCCAGAATTGGACCAATACATGGAGTCCAACCAAATGCAAAGGCTAAACCAATAATATAAGCCCCTAAAGGACCAGCTGGCGTTCCTTGGGTTTGAAAACGCGCTTCACGAAATAACAAAGAAATTTTGAAAAGACCTAAAAAATTTAAGCCAAAAATAATAATAACGATACCCGCAGCAAGTGCTAACCACTCACGATAAAAACCAATAAACTTGCCAACGGTGCTCGCACTAGCACCTAAAGCGATGAAAACAGTCGTAAAACCAAGCACAAAAGCAACAACAGAAGATAAAAGCCTCCACCGTATAAAAGCTTTACCACTAAATTTTTCTAAACGAAAATCATCAATTCCAATACCTGCCATATAGCACAAATAAGGAGGAACTAATGGCAAAACACATGGCGATAAAAAAGAGAGCGCACCAGCAAAAAACACACCAACTGTTGAAATTTCTATTGCCAAAACCCTCTCCCCATCTCTGCTTTATGCCACAAACTTCTATTAATCCATTTCTTCATCAATTCGTTGCATATTTTGTGCATTTGCTACCACATTTATCTCATCATCATGACCAGAAACAACAGAAAAAACTTTCTGGTAAATTTTATCTTGATTTTTAGCAATGGCAATATATTCTCCCTCAGCTAATACGAGCGAAACATAAGCGCCAACAGTCTCATAAACAATATCGCCAGAATTATTCGTAATAGACCAGCTTGTATCTGCAAGGGCTTCCCCTCCTTCTTGCCGAACCAACTTTAAGACAATTTGAGCTGCCTGATGTTCAAGAGTCACTTCTGTAATCTTACCCGCATCTATCTGTATATCGGAACGAACAGTCGCATTAATAGAGCCATAATGGGAAGCAACATGATAATGACCAGCTTTCAAACGCACAACGGACTGAGCTTTAATATTAGATAAAATAACACCAGTCTCATCATTTTCTTTTTCATCCTCATAAATAGTGAAACGCAATTCTTTTTCATTAATGATACCATTTAACAATGTAGCATTTAAAATAACACCACCAGCTTCAAGATTAAACTTCTTAGTGAGATTTTGTCCACTTTCTAAATTCACATGCTGCATCGCACTTACATGACCAAACGAGACATGCACAAGATAACTCCCTGGTTCTAAATCAAAATGTGCACTCCCGCCTTCATAAGTTGCAATGAGTGGTAATTTATTATCAATCCCCAAGATGGGAGCATAAATCCGCCATATGAGCCCTTTTACAATATCTTCATTGCTGTCTTTTAATCGAGCATTTAAAATGAGTTTGCTCTGAGAAACGAAACTTTCTTTTTCCTGATCTTGAGACTTTACAATAAAATCTGTTGTTTGTTCTTGTTGATGATCTTTCTCTCGTCCTTCTTCAGAAAAGACAGCGTTAGTGCAAAGCAATAAGGCAACCACCACACTTAACAACCAACGTAATATTTTTATAAGCATACCCATTTTTACATTGTTGACCAAAGCGATAATTTTTTCAAGAAACAATATCACTTTGGTCATCACTCTTAAATTGAAAAACTCACACCACACCCACAAGCTGAAACAGCATTAGGATTATGAATTTGAAAAGATTGTCCCATAAGATCATCAACAAAATCAATTTCAGCCCCTTCCATGAAAGGCAATGAGAGTGAATCAATAAAAACAATTGCCCCATTTTTTTCAAGAACGAGATCATCCTCACTCTTCTCAGAAACCAAACTATATTTATAAGAAAATCCCGAGCATCCCCCCCCCTCAACGGAAATACGTAATCCTATTTTATCGGGTTCACTCGAAACTATCTGTACAATCCGCTTGGCAGCAATATCTGAAATATTTACACGCATTTTCATATATCCTTGCATTAAACTATCAAGAAAGAGTATTCCCAATGAAAGAGAAGTTTATTCGTATAAACCAACCTCAATTTTAAGATGAGAATGGACAGCTTGCAATGGATATAAGCACTATCAACTTCAATTATCAATCTAGAGCGGTCTATAGCACCAACCCGCAAACAAGTCGTGGTAGATTATTCCATGAAACGACCAATACCTTGCGATCACCTTTTCAAAGAGATAGAGATCGTATCATTCATTCTAATGCATTTCGACGCCTTAAACACAAAACGCAAGTGTTTATTGCCGATGAAAGCGATCATTATCGTACAAGGCTGACGCATTCAATAGAAGTTTCTCAAATTGCCCGAACATTAGCCCGTGCACTCTTTATTGACGAAGATCTTGCCGAAGCCATTGCCCTTGTTCACGACTTTGGACATACACCTTTCGGCCATGCAGGTGAAGATGCTCTCGATGAAGCAATGGCACCTTATGGCGGCTTTGACCATAATGCACAAGCACTACGCATTGTCACAAAATTAGAACAGCGCTATGCAAATTTTGATGGACTTAACCTCACATGGGAAACTCTCGAAGGGCTTGTGAAACATAATGGCCCCCTTTTAGGCCCTTATGCGAAGAACAAAGATGTTCCTATTGACATTCTCCAATACAATGCAAAACAGGATCTGAAACTAGACTGTTTTGCTGGGCTAGAAGCACAATGTGCTGCTATTGCTGATGATATTGCTTATAATGCGCATGATATCGATGATGGACTACGTTCGCAATTTTTAACACTCGATCAGTTCGAAGAAGTTTCACTGACAGCAGAAATATTAAAAGAGATAACAGACGAATATCCCCAACTTGATCAAGCACGGCGCGGTTACACACTCGTACGAAGACAAATAACACGCATGGTTGAAGATGTTATCAAACAATCACAAAAAAACTTAGGACGAATCAAACCAACAAGTATCAATGATATTTATCAAGCAAAACAAACTATTGTGACCTTTTCACCCACAATGACAGTTTACGAAAAAGAACTAAAAGACTTTCTGTTTAAAAATCTTTATTATCATGATCAAGTACTGAACCGTCGCAATACAGCAAAATGCATTGTACAAAAATTATTCGACTGTTATTATAAAAAACCGGATACAATGCCTGAAAGTTGGTGCAAAAAAGCAGCACACTTAAAAGATCATGCATTAGCACGTCTTATTGCTGACTTTCTCTCAGGTATGACCGATCACTACGCTCTGCGTGAATATCACCGTTTATTTGACCACACAATTAATTTCATTTAATTGCTTTTGAATACCATGATGGAAATTAAATATGAATGTCTTTAAAAATTTCGAGAAAAAAATTAAAAAAATACTCGAATCAGCTGATATAAAAGGAAAAAATGGAGGAGATTTAGATTTATCAAAAGTCACTGTTGACCCTCCACGCGATTCTTCTCATGGGCATTTATCAAGCAATGCTGCTATGGTTCTTGCAAAGTCTATTGGATTAAATCCCCGTACACTTGCAGAAAAAATCATAAGTCTCCTCCAAAATGATCCCTCTATTGAGAATATTGATGTTGCCGGTCCTGGTTTTATTAATATAAGACTTACCAAACTATTTTGGCAAGATGTTATAAAATCGATGCTTGAATTAGGCCTCTCCTACGGTCGTATTTCCATAGGACAGGGAAAACGTATCAATGTTGAATATGTATCAGCAAATCCGACAGGCCCAATGCATGTTGGTCATTGCCGAGGTGCTGTTGTTGGAGATGTTCTCTCCAATTTGCTGCAATTTGCCGGCTATAACATTACAAAAGAATATTACATCAATGATGCTGGTCAACAAATCGAAACACTCGCCCACTCTGTGCTCCTGCGCTATCGCGAAGCTCTTGGAGAAAAGATTGATGAAATTCCAGAAGGTCTCTATCCTGGTGAATATTTGATACCATTGGGAAAGGCACTTTCCCAAAAGTTTGGTGATAAACTCCTCACTATGGATAAAGAGGAAGCTTTATCTATCGTAAAGGAACGTGCAATTCATGCAATGATGTTAATGATTCGCGAAGATTTAGCTGCTCTTAATATATATCATGATATCTTTTTCTCAGAACGAATGCTTTATGCAGATAATGCACGTGCTATTCGTAATACCATTAATGAGCTTACTTTAAATGGTTATGTTTACAAAGGAAAACTCCCACCACCAAAAGGACAAAATGGAGAAGATTGGGAGCCAAGTGAGCAAACCTTATTCCGTTCAACGAATGTTGGAGATGATCAAGACCGTGTCTTAATTAAGTCTGATGGTTCTTACACTTATTTTGCGGCCGATGTTGCTTATTTTCATGACAAATTCAATCGTAATTTTGATGAAATGATTTACATTTTAGGGGCAGATCACGCTGGTTATGTAAAGCGGCTAGAAGCAATGGCAAAAGCGATTTCTGCTGATAAAGCTAAATTGAGTGTTTTCTTATGCCAATTGGTAAAACTCTTTCGCAACGGTCAACCTGTACGTATGTCAAAAAGAGCAGGGTCATTTGTCACTTTGCGTGACGTCGTAGAAGAAGTCGGTCGTGATCCCGTGCGTTTTATGATGCTCTATCGTAAATGTGAAGCCCCCCTTGACTTTGATTTTGCAAAAGTAACAGAACAATCAAAAGATAATCCTATTTTTTATGTACAATATGCAAGTGCACGTTGTCACTCAGTCTTTCGTCAAGCACAAGAGACGCTCCATATCGAAAATCTTTCACATGATACTATGATCACGCATCTCAACCGATTAACAGACGATCATGAAATATTCTTAATACGCAAACTTTCTGAATATCCACGTATCATTGAACAAGCAGTTATTCATAAAGAACCACATCGATTAGCATTTTATCTCTATGACCTTGCTTCTAGTTTTCATTCCCACTGGAACAAAGGCAGTGATAATCTCAATTTACGTTTTATTCAGCCTAATGATAAAGAACTATCACTTGCCAGACTGGGATTAATACAGGCTTTCATGAATGTTTTAACATCAGGACTTACAATTGTAGGAGTAGAAGCACCAATAGAAATGCGTTGAAAAAATTCTATAAATACATAAAATAGATACTTTATTGATAAACTTTTTCGTATATCTGTGTCATAGGAGGTGGAAATTTATAATTTAGTATAACAAAATCAAAATTAACCATTTATTGCATGTAGATGCAGTTATCATGTGAGAAAAGCTATGAGCGATAACGATCGCAAAAATCCGCACGAAATAAAACAAGATCATGAACATCATGATCCTTTAGAGAGACTTACGCGAATTTTTAACCCAAAAAAACAAAGCAACAATCAAAATGATCAATCTCCAACGCAGGCTGATCAAGTGACATCCCATCCTTCTAAAGCTTCATCTCCTAAACTTTCGTCCTATGATGATTTTGATTTGTCCTTCCTAGAAGCGCAACTTGAAAATGATTTAACGAATAATTTGCCCCTTGATGATAAAATCTTAGATACTATACCAACTTCTTCTTTTAACAATTTAGAAAGAAAGCGTTCTTTACCTGAAGGGGAAAATTCTTCACCTATGACTCATGATGAAGAGAAAATTTTAGACGCACTTTCTCCCTTACCTATCCCCAAAAATCAATCACAACAAAATAGCACAACATCACACTATACTGATCCTTTCTTTGAAAACAGTGATTTTAGTATACAACAAGAAAATTTCTTTTTTGATGAAGCTGATAAAAACGCTAAGAAGACAGTATCGACAGAACCCACAGAACAAGCTAACCATTTTTCACCAACAATTTCTCAACAGGAAAATACTGCACATATACAACAAAATTATGATGATCATCAAAGCTCCTACGACACTTATGTAAATCATCCCTATCAAGTTTCAGTTGATCAAGAAAATCAGGTTAATGAGTATCATACGGATTCCTCCCTTGCCTCTACAGAGAGGTTTTTCTCTTCTTCTGAGTTCATTTCAGAAAAAGAAGATACTGGGAGAAATAAAATAACAAAAGATTTCCCATCAGCTTTGGATTCAACACAAAGAGGTAAACAATCTGATTTAAAAGGCTTTCCACAAGAACGCCATAGAAGCAATTATCCCCAGTTTTATGAGGAAGAATCTTTACAACAAGAAACTTATGATGAAAAAAACCAGAGATATTATGATATTCAAGACCCGTACATCAATAGTGCAGAGAATATCTCTGAGCGAAGCAATAAAAAAGAAGTGCCCTATAATCAAAATAATTTGAATGATATGGACGCCTCACCAGAAACTCTCAACACAAAACAAACGGATAGTTTTTTTGCTTATAACTATACACATCAAAGCACTCCTCCTCCAAATGTCGATACTTATAAGTTTGCAGAGGAGATCGTAGAAAAAACCGGACCAATTATGGTCCCTGAAGTTCCCTATGGAGCTCCAGAATATGATGTACCAACCGATGGTTTGAAAGAAGAATTTGCTGATATACTCAATGTTGGACATATTCCAGAAGAACGTTTTTCGCAGCAACAGCGAGAAAATGAAATCTTCAATGAAATTTTTCATCAAACCACGCACAATCCAAGAAATGATGTATATACAAATTCGCAAACTCAAAATGCCAACTATTTTCCCACAGACAATATGGATTATAATTCCTCTTCTTTGACTGAGAATCCATCACATAGAAGCATAGATGAAATCCCCACGCATGCATCAACCACTTCTCATTCGAAAAATTTTATGATTGGTAAAACTCTTACCAGAAGTGCTGTTATTCTCATCTTAATAGCGGTTGGTTTTGTTGGTTATTCTTATTTTTTTACACCATCACAAAAAAATGAAGCGGTCCCCATTATTCATGCTGACAATACGCCTTTTAAATTTAAACAAGAAACAACTGAAACAAAAAATGATGTTGCACATAATTTAGATATTTATAAACAAGAAACTGGGCAAAATGAAAAACAAGACAATACACAGCAGTTTCTTATTGATAACTCTGAACAGCCTGAAAAATTATCGGAAGTAAATCAACAAGAATCTATAAGTTCTTCATCTCATTCTCTTGATGAATCTGAGGTTGAAGATGCTGTCACTGGGGCCATCAATCATACCATTCCAACGCGAGAAGTACAAACTGTTATTGTTAACCAAGATGGTACAATTCTATTAGAACCAAAGCATCAGACAGAAAGAAAAAACGCTGATGAAGCAAAAGAGGCAAGTGATCAAACAGCTGTGGAGCAATTTGAAAATTCTTCTCCTGTTACTTCACATGAATCCGATAACACGGAAACCGAAAATGACCTCACGAATGATATTGATAAAATAATAGCGGAAAATGCTTCTAATTCTCATATGGAAGAAAAAGTTATACCGATTCCTTCACATACAGAGAGAAATTCAGAACAACAGATACATGCTACGTCTCGCCCAACCCTACCAAATCAAATAGTGGCATCAAATTCAGAAGCTTATTACGTGCAACTTGCATCCCAGCCAACTCATGCGCTGGCTAGGGATTCTTTAAAGAAAATGCAATTGAGATTTGCAGCTCTTATCGGTGCTCGTCCTTTAAATATTCAGTCTGCTCTCATACCAGGAAAAGGAACCTATTATCGTGTTCGTATTCAAACGCAAAATCGAAATGATGCTATAAACCTTTGTGAAAGCATTAAAAATTCTGGAGGAAGTTGCTTCATCACACGCTAAATAAATAAGCAGCGGCTATTAAAACCACTGCCTTATTTATTTTGATGGATGTTAATTTATCAATTAACTTGAGAAGTTAGCATCCATTTTCTCAAATTTTTCTTTTCCATAGATTTGAGAAAACTTTAATTCTTCATCCAATGTTGAGTTGATTTTTCTCAAGGATTTTGTTCATGAGATAAAGGGGATCCTTGCTCTTTATAGCTATAAGGTACTGGAATTGTTGAATTTGGATCTGTTCTTGTACTTGGTATCGTTTGGCTTGATTCTGTTGTATTATAGTGAGAGAGATGTTCAGGAGATTTTGCAAAAAAAGATCCAAAAAAGCCAAAAATAAGCCAGATAATAAAGAGTGCAAGAAGAATGGCAAGAATACCTCTAGCAATTGAATTACGCTGTTCACGCTCTTTCTTTTCTACAGCCATACGTTTCTCATATGTGTGGTAATTTCTATCAATCATAGTAAAAACTCCTTTTCTCAACTCCCCTGTCTTTAAGTTATAAGATATGCAATATATGAAATGATTCAGACAGTTATCTTAAAAAACGACAAATATATATAAAGGTTCCTGATTATTATAAAATTGGGAAAAAAATGCATGAACACAGTAACAAACATATCTCTCAAGAACCTTTTCTTCTAATTCTCTAATAAGACATTGACACAAATGATTTGCTAAGAATAAAGTTGTGGTGAAAGTATCTCATTATTTTTTATAATAAAAAATACCTAGAAATAAAGCATATCCTAAAAGGTTTTACTTATGAAAGCTCCTACATCATTACTTCCATTAAAAATAGAACAACACCCCTCACCTCTATCAGATGAGAAACGTGAAGAAATTCTAAAAAATCCTGGTTTTGGTCAATTTTTTACAGATCACATGTGTACTATCAGCTGGACTGAAGCCAAAGGTTGGCATAACGCTGTCATCTCTCAATACAAACCTTTTGAAATTAGCCCTGCAAGTGCGGTTTTGCATTATGCGCAAGAGATTTTTGAAGGTCTAAAAGCGTATCGTACCAAAGATGGACGTATTTTGTTATTCCGCCCTGATGCCAACGCAGAGCGTTTTATAGCATCGGCAAAACGATTAGCCATGCCTGAATTGCCAAAGGACATTTTTTTAAATGCTGTTCATCAATTAGTAAGAATTGATCAAAAATGGGTTTCTGGAAATCCTAATGCTAGCCTCTACCTACGCCCTTTCATGTTTGGTAATGAAAACTTTTTAGGAGTCAGACCTTCTAAAGAATATATTTTCTGCATTATAGCATCTCCTGTTGAATCCTATTTCAAAGGAGAAGAAAAACCTGTTAATGTATGGCTTGAAACAGATTATAGCCGTGCTGGTCCTGGCGGCACAGGTGCTGCGAAATGTGGCGGTAACTATGCAGCAAGCTTACTTGTACAACAAATTGCAACCGAAAACAATTGTAGCCAAGTACTCTTCCTTGACATGGTTGAACATAAGTGGATTGAGGAGCTTGGTGGTATGAATGTTTGTTTTATTATGGAAAATAATACACTTGTAACACCTGCGCTTAATGGCACCATCCTTCCTGGAATAACACGCCATTCAATTTTACAGTTAGCTCAACAAATGGGATTAACGATAGAAGAGCGCCCTTATTCTTTTGAATCACTCAAAGAAGATGCACGAAGTGGACATCTTAAAGAAGTCTTTGCTTGTGGTACAGCAGCCGTCATTACATCAATCGGGCGTTTTAAGTACAAAGGTGGTGAAGTCATTATCGGAAATGAAATGGTTGGTGAGGTGACCAAACAACTTCGCACCCAGCTTGTTGACCTTCAAAAAGGCAATAGAGAAGATAAAAATGGTTGGGTGCATTCTGTAGAGCTCTCATAAAAAATATATTTTAAAAAAATCATTCATGCTTCCATGAAGATATCTTTTAGAATTTTCATGGAAGCATTTTTACAAGTTGCTTTTTATTTTCTAAGAGCGGCAGGAAAAAATGCGTTAATCAAATTTTGAATAATCTCTATGCTGTGCTTTAATATTACGGATTGTACCTGTATGTGAACGCATCACAAGCGTTTCTGTCTGAATACAACGGGAGGTAAACTTAACACCAGAAAGCATATTACCATCCGTTACACCTGTTGCAGAAAACAACACATCACCCTTTGCCATTTCTTCCATGGTATAAACTTTATTAGGATTATCAATGCCCATTTTGGCCGCACGTGCTATTTTTTCATCTGTATCAAGCTGCAAACATCCTTGCATCTGCCCCCCAATACAGCGCAAAGCTGCAGCTGCTAACACGCCCTCTGGTGCTCCACCAATCCCCATATAGATATCAATGCCCGTTTCTTCTGGATCAGTTGTATCAATAACAGCCGCAACGTCTCCATCACCAATTAAACGAATTGATGCCCCCGTTGCTCGCACTTCCTCAATCAGTTTTGCATGGCGAGGACGATCCATCATACAAACCGTAATCTGATTAACAGCCACACCTTTAGCCTTTGCAAGGGCGTGAATATTGTCAGCAGGAGAAGCATCTATATCAACAATCCCTTTTGGATAACCAGGACCAATAGCAATTTTTCTCATATAAACATCAGGAGCATACAGGAGGTTCCCCTTTTCAGCAATAGCAACGACAGCCAAGGAGTTAGGAAGATTTTTTGCACAAATTGTCGTTCCTTCAAGTGGATCCAGTGCAATATCAATTGCCAATCCATTTTGAAGACCTACTTTTTCTCCAATATAAAGCATAGGAGCTTCATCGCGTTCACCTTCGCCAATCACCACCGTACCATCAATAGGCAAGCGATTAAGTTCTTGACGCATTGCATCTACAGCAGCTTGATCAGCAGCTTTTTCATCACCACGCCCACGCCAGTGTGCAGCTGCAACAGCAGCGCGTTCAGTCACGCGTACCAATTCGAGCGTTAAAATACGATCAAGTCGATGTAAAGTTTTCTGAGTTGCTAGCATATAAAAAATCCTACTGAAAGAGCACAACAAAAAATATTAGCATCCATTGCACAATATTAAGAAGAAAGCTTTTGGCAAAGATGAGAACTTTCCACAAGAGAAAAAACATTCAAGTTTCTTTACCATTCCAAAATAAATTATCAATTCTATGCTATCGGTTCAATACGAATGAATTGCGATTTGGCAACAAGATGACCATCTTTTTCAATTGCTTCAAGCGCTTGCCGTACATTCACTTCCGTTGTTTCATGGGTGATTAAAATGATTGTTTTCACAACCTGACTTTCTACAAAAGGCTTTTGTACAATCGACTCTAATGAAATATGATTATCAGCCATATGCCTTGCAACTGCTGCAAAAACACCAGCGCGATCATGAACATTCAAACGAATAAAATAACCACCCGCATGGTGAGAAATACGTGCTCTTTTGTGAGGAGTAAGCTGCAATGCTGGATTTCTTAAAACAGGTGAATATTGAAAATGAGATCGTGCTTTTGCTATATCAGCCAAATCACCAATAACCGCCGATGCTGTTGCCTTTCCTCCAGCACCAGGACCAGAAAACAATAATTCACCTAACAAATCACTTTGAATAGAAACGGCATTCGTTACACCGTGAATCTGTGCAATCATTGATGATGATGGTACCATTGTTGGGTGAACACGTTGTTCGATTCCAGTATCGGTTTTTAATGCAACGCCTAAAAGTTTAATCCGATAGCCCAACTCATCAGCCGCACGGATATCAATCTGTGAAATATTGCTAATTCCTTCCACATAAACATCTTCTAACGAAACAGCGGTTCCAAATGCCAAACTTGTTAATAAAGCTAATTTATGAGCGGTATCATTTCCCCCAATATCAAAAGTTGGATCAGCCTCAGCATAACCAAGCCTTTGTGCATCTGCTAAACAATCTTTAAATGAAAGGCCTTCCGTAAACATGCGTGTTAATATATAATTACAAGTCCCATTGAGAATCCCATAAATCCGCGATATTTGATTACCGGAGAGGGATTCTCTCATGGCTTTTATAATGGGAATTCCCCCTGCAATGGCTGCTTCAAAATGAAGAAACACGCCTTTTTTTTCCGCATTTACAGCAAGTTCCACTCCATGCTGAGCGAGAAGAGCTTTATTGGCAGTCACCACATGATGTCCTACATCGAGCGCTTTTTTCACAGCTGCATATACGATGTCTAATTCGCCACCAATTAATTCAATAAAGACATCAATCTCATCAGAAGCTGCCATTTCCACAGGCGAATCAAACCATTTTACATCACTCAGATCAATTCCGCGGTTACGCCCTTTATCACGGGCACTCACAGCAACAATTTTGATTAATCGTCCACATTGACAAGCCAAACTATCAGCTTTTTCACGTAAAATTCGAACAACTGAAGTACCAACCGTACCAAGACCTGCAATGCCAACTTTTAAAGCTTCTGCCATTATCTAACTACTTATCCTTAAGTTTTCTTTGAAAAAGATTGAAATGATGTGCAAATTAATTCACAGGATACGCACAACTTAGCCAATTTAAAGAAGTCCCCCGCTCTATTCAACTCAATTTTCCCTCTCGTATAACAACAAGGGTTTATTATAAAGAAACACTATTTTCAAAAGCAATCGTAACACCAATTTTTATGAAAATAGAAATACTCCATAATTTTAATAAAGTTTCATACGCTTAAAAAACTACAAATCACTTGCTTCCAATAAAAAAACCGTTTGCTATCCTAACATTGAAAAATATTTCATACATAAACTCAATTATTACAAACACTCTTAATAGAATTCTAGAAATTTACAGATGCAGATTATCATCAAAAAATTATATAAACATAATAGCTTTATTTCTTAGCAAAAACAAAAGCTTTTTCATAAAAAAATTCAATAAACAAAGTATAAAAGCAACAAAAATTTCAAAGAACAACCAACAATCTGCTAAAAACTAGGATAAAGTGCATGCAAAATTACCAAATCCAACAACTATTGAATAAACAACATTCCTTCATATGATAAGTTAAAAGGATAGATATAATAAAATGTAATAGAATACAGTACCACATATCTTGCTACCATTGTATAGCTTCCACTCTATTTAAAATATCTTTTCCTTAATCGCAAGGCCATAACACCTTATATGTATCTCTAAATGAAATCTTAAATTCAAAAAAAATCATATACTTGGCTTCTATATGGTGCAATCTTGAAAGATTTGTGATTTATAATGGCAGGCACCTAAATCAATTTTTTCCATATATAGCAGCTTTTGAATAAAAATTATTTTGCTATATGAAAAAGTGAGCACTAAGCTTTCATTCTCTTCCCAGATCTCTTCATTCACTCATGTAGAGAGGAATAGAGAGAAAAACCGTTATTTATTTCCACTTTTCAAAGAGAAATACCTAAAAATAATTCAATAAAACATGTTTTTTTAAAAAAAATGACATAGAGGGCTTGCGAAGTAAAAAGATCCTCTCTATAAGCCTCATCATTGGTTTGCGCCCATCGTCTAGCGGTTAGGACGCCGCCCTTTCACGGCGGAAACAGGGGTTCGATTCCCCTTGGGCGTACCATCATTCCTTCTTTTGTAGGTAATATATTGATTTTATTAGTATTTTTAAAAGTGAGGGATGCTCGAATAAAAGTAAGGGAGTAGGATTTTGCAACTTGCCTTTACAGAGCACATCTTTTTTTGCCAACTTCCTCCAACAATTTTTTAAATTTTGTTAAGTTCTGTTGTGAAAAATTCTCTAAATTTCTAACAAATATACCAACAACATCACATATGGATGAATCAGAAGGTTTTATTGTAAAACTCTTTCGATATGCATAGGCTTCTTTTCTTAATTTATGAGCCTTGCTGACTTTTGATCAAAAACATATGGTTTGATAATTTTTCTTTCGTTCTTTATAGTCCCACAAGAACAGATTTTTTGAGATTTTCTTTTCAATTTTTCGAATCAGAACTTCTTTTTGAGGTATTTTCCAATCATAATCTGAGAGTTGAAATGGCAATAAAAAAATTCATAATCTTATTTAGTTAACGCAGTAATGCGAAAAACTATAAATAAAGTAAAACTTTATCAAATAACGAGATAAAATATTCTACAAACATAACATCTATACCCCTCTATTCGCAATATACCCATCTAAAAGTTGAATTTCTCAATAAGATTTATCTTCTATGTATAGGTATCTTATGAGTATCGTATTTGAACATCTCTCTATCATCCTTGTTTTTAATTTTCATTATAAAGCTGAAAGTGTTATAAAATAATATAACTTAAATGAAAAAGGACTTCTAATGGCAAAGATCAAAGTGGAAAACCCCGTTGTTGAAATCGATGGGGATGAAATGACTCGTATCATTTGGAAATATATTAAAGACAAATTGATTCACCCTTATCTCGATATTGATCTCAAATACTATGATCTTTCCGTCGAGAATCGGGATGCAACGAATGATGAGGTAACTGTTGATTCTGCCAATGCTATCAAAAAATATGGGGTTGGTATAAAATGTGCAACCATCACACCTGATGAGGCACGCGTTAAAGAATTCAACTTAAAGAAAATGTGGAAATCTCCCAATGGTACGATTCGTAACATTTTAGGCGGGGTTATTTTTCGCGAACCTATTATCTGCAGAAATGTTCCGCGCCTCGTTCCAAACTGGACAAAACCAATCATTATCGGGCGTCATGCTTTTGGTGATCAATATAAAGCAACCGATTTTAAATTTCCTAGCAAAGGAAAGTTAAGTATTAGATTTGTCGGTGATGACAATCAAGTTATCGAACATGATGTTTTTGATGCTCCAAGCGCAGGGGTTGCCATGGGCATGTATAACCTTGATGAATCCATTCGTGACTTTGCTAGAGCATCTTTTAATTACGGACTACAGCGAAATCTGCCAGTTTATCTTTCAACAAAAAATACCATTCTAAAGATTTATGATGGTCGCTTTAAAGACATCTTCCAAGAAATATTTGATGCAGAATTCAAAGCTGAATTTGAAAATCGTAAATTATATTACGAACATCGTCTCATTGATGACATGGTTGCTTCTGCACTTAAGTGGTCGGGTGGCTATGTCTGGGCATGTAAAAACTATGATGGTGATGTTCAGTCTGATATTGTTGCTCAAGGCTTTGGTTCTCTTGGACTGATGACTTCTGTTCTCATGACACCAGATGGTAAAATTGTTGAAGCAGAAGCTGCGCACGGTACAGTAACACGCCATTATCGCCAGTATCAAAGGAATGAAGAAACATCAACGAATTCCATTGCATCTATCTTTGCGTGGACACGTGGATTAGCACATCGAGCCAAACTTGATAATAATGAAAAATTAAAACACTTTGCTACAACATTGGAAAAAGTTTGTATTAAAACCGTTGAAGAAGGTTCTATGACTAAAGATCTCGCTCTCTTGATTGGACCTCAACAAAAATGGCTTTCTACAACAGGTTTCCTCGATAAAATCGATGAAAATCTCAAAAAAGCAATGGGTAACTAAATAATAACTTCATTTAAATTCCAAAGCTCTGCGAAAGGAGAGCTTTGAATCTTCTCTTGGCAAATTCAGGTAACTGCCTTATAAGTAAGGGGGATGTCAACTTTTTACTGAATAGCAAAACAGTGAGAAAACAAGGCTGGTCTGCGCTTTTATGGGGTAAGAATGGTATTCTTTTTTTGACGTTTACAGGCGGTGTTGTGTTGCACGCCACAAACGTTTATATTGTTATTACTATTTTGCCCTCCCTTATAAGCGAGTTGAGTGGTGAGTTTTATTATTCTTGGGTAGCAACTGTTTTTATTATAGCATCACTCCTTGGTACTTCACTTGCGACAAAAATATTAGGAAAAATAGGTGCTCGCAAAGCCTATATCATCTCTGGCTTGATCTTTGCCGTTGGAACTTTTATCTGCAGCTTTGCCTCGACTATGCCATTATTCTTAATAGGACGCTTTGTGCAAGGGTTTGGAAGTGGTTCTTTACTCTCCCTATCCTATTCTATGATACGTATTGTCTTCCATCCATCGGTATGGTCATATGCATTAAGCACTATCTCCGGAATGTGGGGAATATCAACCCTTTTAGGACCAGCTATCGGTGGTATTTCAATATATTATGGTGTATGGAGAGCATCCTTTTGGGGCATTGGAGCATTGGCTTTAGTCTTTTCACTCATAGCTTTTCAAGTCTTACCAAAAGAAAATAAAAATTATATTTCAACATCGCCACTCCCTCTTGCACAACTTTTTATACTCAGTTTGTTGCTCTTTATCATTTCTGTTGGAGGAGCTATGGATACGACAATTACAAAGATCTGCGGACTAGTGATCGGATTAAGTCTTCTCTTTATTCTAGCAAAAGTTGAATCATCTACGCTTTCCCGTATGTTACCACGTAACTCCTTTTCCTTCTTTTCTGAGTTTTTTCCTGTCTATGCATTGATACTTATTATGACGATAGCCGTGTATAGTATAGAACTCTATCTTCCACTTTTTCTTCAAGAGCTTCATGGACAGTCCCCCCTTATTGCTGGTTATATAGCATCACTCATGAGTTTGGGTTGGACATGTGGTTCTCTATCAAGTGCTGGTGTATCCATAAAAAAAGTTCGCAGATTTATTATATATTCCCCTATATTAAATATTTGGGGCATAAGCATTCTTTTATGGCTCATTCCGACAGAAAGTTCCACATTTAAACATATCTTTATCATTTGCGTTTCATTATTTGCTATCGGAATGAGTGCTGGCCTAGCTTGGCCACATTTGCTTAAACGAATATTACAATGCGCAAACGATGAAGATGCTCTCCGTGCTAGCGAATCTCTCACCTCTGTACAACTATTTTCAGCCGCACTAAGCGCAGCACTTGCAGGAACAATTACCAATCTTGCTGGCCTTTTTGATCCTGGAGGAATAGTAGGAATGATTCTCGCCGCAAAAACGCTTCTTGGAGCACTCATCTTCCTTTTATTTTATTTTGGAATTCCCTTTGCTCTACGTGTTTCCTATAGCATATCTAAAAATCCAAAAGGACAATCAAAAAGCTGAATAAACAAAAAGGATTATTTTCTCTCAACAAAGTAAAGAAAAATATCAATTACGCTTCTCCATATACCATGAAAAACAAAAAATCATTAACCCACAAAGGGTTAAAATACCCGCAACAACAGCGGTATATTCATAACTATAGCCCAACTTCAAAACCCATGCCCCAGATTCTGCTCCAAGGGCATTGGCAATATTAAAAGCAGATTGCATTAATGCTCCTGCCAAAATTTGTCCATGGAGAGCAACATCCATGATTTTTGTTTGGATAGAAGGCATAGCTGCAAAAGAAGTACCAACTAAAAAACATCCTAATGCTGCCGTTAGCGGAGCATGGGATAAAAAGAAAAAAAGAGAAAAAACAAATGTGCTCCAAAGCATAGAAAAAAATATCAATGGTGAAATACCAATTTTAACAGCAAATTTAGGACCCAAAAGATTTCCTACCACCATCCCCAATCCAACTAACGGCATAATAAATGGTACCCAATCAAGTGAAACACCAGAAATATGCATTAATGTTGACTTAATATAAGTGAAAACAGAAAATAATCCTGAGGCTCCAATCGAAACCATTATTAAGAGAAACCACACTTGTTTTTGCTTTAATGCGCAAAGTTCGCGTAGAGGACTTGTTTTCGAAAATTTTAAACCTGAAGGCAAAAACTTCCAAATAAGCAAACAACATAATAAAGCAAGAGCACCGACAAGGATAAAAGCAATCTGCCAACCAACACGCTGACCAATCCAAGTTGCACTGGGCGCTCCTAAAACGGTCGCTATGGTTAAACCAAGCATAACATAGCCAACCGCTTTAGAACGTTCATGCATTTCCACCATTGAAGCTGCAACCATAGTCGCAAGCCCAAAATAAATGCCATGGGGAAGACCACTAAGAAAGCGCAACGCCACCAATATGCTAAAGTTAGAAAAAAATGCGCTGGCAATATTTGCCAATGCATAAAAAAACATCAGCCCTATCAAAACAGATTTGCGTGAGAATTGAGCAGTTACAACAGCCAAAAGAGGTGCTCCAATCACAACGCCTAATGCATAAGCAAAAACATATTGACCAGCTGTTGGAATATCAACATAGGAGCTTCGTGCCATCTCAGGCTGGAGCCCCATTGCAACAAACTCTGCAGTGCCAATAGCAAAACTTCCCACCGCAAGGGCTAAAATTGCCAAAAACCATGTACGAAAATCAATCTCTGATGCAAGAATGTTTTTGCTATAAGAATTCTTCATTATCACCATTTCTATAGCGTGACACTTTAATCATAAATATCCCTAACATGGTACAAATGAACTGAAAATATTCTTACATCTGCCCTTAAAAGTTTCCAACGTATCATTTTAAAACTATCTCAATGAAAAGAAAAATTGAAATATATATTCGTAAATAGAATTTATTTTTTAACGATAGAGCAGCAACAATATTTCTTAACCCAAATAAGTCTTCAACTATGAGAATATTGTTACAAGAAAAATAAACTCAACAATTTAGGATATTGACCATTTGCATTTTTAAATTTTTAATTTAGTCCCCATCACTTTCACCTTAAAAGAAACGTGCTTTTTAAAAACTTCATTTTTAGCAAAAAAAAATACAAAAATATCGTATAAAAATGCAATTTTTATACTTCTTTAAGAGTTCGCTAACACCTCATTAACATTGTTGCTCTAAACAGTCATTAGAAACAGAAGCAAACTGTTTTCCTCCGGATCAGGTAGCGCGTACCGGAGTAACAGTTTCTGTTTTTTCTGATAATTACAGAGAGAATATCTACTAATATAAACTATGCACTGTTCTTTTACTGCAACGTAGTTTTACGTTTTTGAAAAACATTTCTCACTTCACCATTTTCACAAAACTCTTTGATGCAAAATAAATGAAGCAAAAAAGATAAACACCATGTAGAGAGTGCGTTTTTAACGCCCTTGCGCCCATAAAGCACGAGTTTTAGTACAAAAATCGGCATAACACCCCTCTTCAATCGCGTCACGAATTTCTTGCATAAGTTGTTGGTAATAAAAAAGATTATTCCAAGTCAACAACATACCGCCAAGAGACTCACCAGATTTGATCAAATGATGCAAATAAGCACAACTATAATCATTGGCTGCTGGACAAAGCGATTGTGGATCAAGAGGATCACGATCTTCGGCATAACGTGCATTACGCAAATTAATTCTTCCAAAACGTGTAAAAGCTAAGCCATGACGTCCCGCACGAGTCGGCATAACACAATCAAACATATCAATACCACGTGCAACACTTTGTAAAATATCATCAGGTGTTCCAACTCCCATGAGATAACGGGGCTTATCCTCTGGTAAAATCGGACAAGTAGCATCTAAGACAGCGGTCATAACACTCTGTGGTTCACCAACCGCAAGCCCTCCAATAGCATAACCTTTCAAATCCATCTCTTTTAATGCTTGGGCAGAACGTTCACGCAATTTCATATTATCGCCACCTTGAACAATACCAAACAGCGCTTTTTCTGGCTGATTACCGAAAGCTGTTTTACAACGCTGTGCCCAACGTAAGGAAAGTTGCATAGCAGATTCGATTTCTTTTTCACTGGCTGGTAACGCAATACATTGATCGAGTTGCATCTGGATATCTGCATCCAAAAGCCCTTGAATTTCGATAGAACGCTCTGGACTCATTTCATAATAGGCTCCATTAATGTAAGAGCGAAACAGCACACTTTGTTCGGTAATTTTACGGATTCCAGCGAGTGACATAACCTGAAATCCCCCAGAATCGGTTAAGATAGGTCCATACCAGCGTGAAAATTCATGTAAACCACCCAAACGTGCAACACGCTCGGCTCCAGGCCGCAACATTAAATGATAAGTATTGCCTAAAATAATATCTGCTCCAAGGGCACGTATCTGATCCATATACATAGCTTTAACGGTTCCTGCCGTCCCAACCGGCATAAAGGCAGGTGTACGAACACACCCACGCCCCGTTATAATTTCGCCACGACGCGCATAGCCATCTTGAGCAATTTTTCTATAATGAAATGTCTTTATCATCACTCTCGTCTTTTTGCTTCCATAAATCCATATCGCTATAGAAAGAAAAGCTAAATCTCTCTTACGAGCAACATAAACTTTGTAGATTGATTCCCGACTTACTAACTATTGTCACGAACATAAAAAAATGAAATAAAATAAAAAATTTCCTATCAAGCGATGACTACAATCAACGTGATAATCTCATTTCTCAACAATGACCTGACAACATAACATTCTAGGATATTTACACTCACTCACCATAGTTTTAAAGGATTGTGAAACTATCTTTACAACAAAAATGACCTTATTTTCACACTTTCAACACTCATAATACCTAATGAATTTTGTATGGAATAGAAGAAATCTTTAAATACCAAATTGAATATTGAATAGAGTTTCAGATAGATTTTACTTATCATAGATAAAAAATTGACCATCTATCTATTAAATATCAACAGTCCGCAACTGTCCAGTAACCTTCAAAGAACATGCAAAGCGATAGCGAATGCTTTGTTACTTTTTTATAAGTAGACAATTCCTCACATTTTCGCCATCAATATCTCAATATTTTGACAACAATAGGAGAACGAAAAGAAAAATATATTATAGCAAACATCAATGAAATATCTTACCCTTCTCCCTCTGTGACTTTTTTATGCCTCAGCCTCATCAAAAATCTTCTAAAAATATAGAGACAAAAAATTCTTCTGCTTGCTTTTAAGAAACACCAAACAAAACCTATCTTTGTATCCAAATAAATTGTCTGCAATGCAAACTGGAGCCTCCGATAACTGCTTCTCAAACTCTACTTACATAAAGAAAGTGAATTCAAAGCAACAAAGCTAAAATATAAAAACAGCGACAAAAGCATAAGACCCTAATTTATAATTAAACAAGACCATCGCACTAAGATTACAAGCGAGCAGGATTATGTAAATATTAAATCTTACCCCCCCTTGTCGGCAAATGATATTTACAAATAAGGGACAAATCATATGCCACAACGCCATTACAGCTAAAAGCAACAAAACTTAATGTAGAAAAACACACTCCTTATTCTTCATCCAGCCCCAAAACAATGAAAGAGAAATATTTTCACTCAGTGATCTCACAAAAATTTTAAATTGATATCATTATCTTATTTTATATCCGCAGCAAGTGCGGCTTTAATAATTGTATCAGGATCTACAACGGGCTCGCCGCGCTTAATTTGATCAATATTTTCCATACCTTCAATAACCTGCCCCCATATGGAATATTGACGATCAAGCCAAGGGGCATCGGCAAAGCAAATAAAAAATTGTGAATTAGCAGAATTTGGATCCTGACTACGTGCCATAGAAACCGTACCACGTTTATGGGAAAGATTAGAAAACTCTGCTGTCAAATTAGGCTTTTCTGAACCACCCATACCCGCACGTGATAAATTAAATTTTTCACTGTCTTTTTTTCCAAATTGTACATCGCCAGTTTGCGCCATAAAACCATCAATAACACGGTGAAAAATGACGTTATCATAAGCGCCCTCACGCACAAGCTCTTTAATACGTGCAACATGACCAGGTGCTAAATCAGCCAAAAGTTCAATAACAACCTTACCCTTGGTTGTTTCAAGAATTAAGGTGTTTTCTAAATTTTTAATTTCGCCCATACAGCCAAACTCCTTTAATTTATTTATCAGCTTGCAAAGTGGCAGCATAAATAACATCAGGATTTGTTACAGATCCATTATTATTTGTGTTGCCTTTTTTAATTTTATCAACAACATCCATTCCTTTTATGACTTCTCCAACAACAGTATATTGACCATTTAAAAAAGGAGCATCATCAAAACAAATGAAGAATTGAGAATTAGCAGAATTTGGATCTTGTGAACGTGCCATTCCAACAGTGCCACGCTTAAATGGCTGTTCTGAGAATTCCGCTGGGATATTAGGATAATGTGAGCCTCCCATCCCAACATGTTTCAGATCAAAATCTACACTGTCCTTTTTTCCAAACTTTATATCACCAGTCTGTGCCATAAAACCTGGAATAACACGGTGAAAGACAACATTGTTATAAGCACCCTCTTTTGTTAATCTCTTGATTTGTACAACATGCTTTGGTGCCAAATCAGGACGAAGACGAATAACCACATCACCATTTTTGAGAGATAAAATAAGAACGTTAGAATTATCGGTCACATTTAAATCATTCGCGACAGTATTCAATGAAAAAAAACAAAAAACACATGCCAAAACGGTGAAAATTCTAAGATACATAATCATTCTCTCCTGAAGACTGAAATTTTAAACGCAAAGCTCTAGCAATATGCGCAGGCACAAAAGGAGTTACATCTCCCCCCATAGAAGCAATCTGCCGTACCAATGTAGAAGTTATTACGCGTCCAGAAATACTTGCTGGCAAAAAAACAGTTTGCAAATCAGGGGCCATGAGGCTGTTCATCCCCGCCATTTGCATTTCATAATCAAGATCAGTGCCATCACGCAATCCACGAATAAGAAGGGAAGCACCAATTTCACGCGCCTTATCCATCAAAAGCGAATCAAATGAAACAACCCGCAACCGATCAGGATCTATATCTAACAAATCCTGTCCCACCTCAGTAATTAAATTAACACGCTCTTCAAAACTGAAAAGTGGTTTTTTTTTAGCCTGTATCCCTATAGCGACAACAACCTTATCAGCTAAAGCTAAGCTGCCTTGTAAAATATCAAGATGACCATTGGTAAAAGGATCGAAGGACCCCGCGTAAAGAGCAATTCTCACCATTTCACTGCGTACCCTTCAAAATTATTTTTCTTCGCTCACATCAACCGTATCAGAATGTTTTCCCGCATCATCATCTACTTGATGATCATCCTCTTCAGATTCAGAAATACGCTCAACCGATACGACCTTTTCACCTTCAGCTGTATTGAAAATTGTTACCCCCTTAGTTGAACGCCCTGCTATACGAATACCTTCAACGGGAACACGAATAAGCTGCCCCCCATCTGACACCAACATAATTTGATCTTGCGCCTTCACTGGAAAAGACGCCACTAACTTACCAATTTCAGCGGTTTTAGATGGGTCTGTTGCACGAATTCCTTTGCCACCACGTCCCGAAATCCGGAATTCATAAGAAGAAGAGCGTTTTCCATAACCAAACTCACTCACGGTTAACAGCATCTGCTCGCGTGCCTGAAGTTCTGCATAGCGCTCCTCTGTCAGCTCTGTCTCAATTCCTACATCTTCTTCATCAAGAGTTACAATATCTTCTGCATCAGTGCCATCAGCACGTCGTTCATTAATCACACGTTTAATGTAAGCAGAACGTTCAATTGACGTAGCTTCAACATGTTCTAAGAGCGTCATCGAAATGACTTTATCACCATTAGCCAAATTAATACCACGAACCCCAACTGAATTACGTCCGACAAAAACACGAACCTCAACGACTGGAAAACGAATACATTGTCCATTAGCGGTCGTTAGCACAACATCATCACGTTCTGTACAAGTTTCAACAGAAAGAATTTCATCACCTTCTTCATCAAGTTTCATGGCAATTTTGCCATTACGATTAACCTGGACAAAATCTGATAATTTATTACGACGCACAGTTCCACGCGTCGTTGCGAACATGACATCCAATGCGCTCCAACTTGATTCATCCTCTGGTAAGGGCATAATCGTTGTTATGCGCTCACCTTGCTGCAAAGGCAGAAGATTAATCAGAGCTCGCCCACGCGATTGCGGCGTACCAAGTGGTAAACGCCAAACTTTTTCTTTATAGACAATTCCACGCGACGAAAAGAAGAGAACTGGTGTATGCGTATTGGCCACAAATAAACGCGTTACAAAATCCTCATCTTTTGTAGACATACCAGAACGCCCCTTACCACCACGACGTTGCGCACGGTATGTATTGAGAGGAACGCGCTTAATATAGCCGCTATGGCTCACCGTTACCACCATATCCTCTGGTGCAATAAGATCTTCACTCTCCATCTCAGCGCTACCAAAACCAAATACAGTGCGTCGAGGTGTTGCGAACTCCTCACGAAGAGCTTTTAGCTCATCCTTAACAATACCCATGATACGTGAACGTGAAGCCAAAATATCAAGATAATCGGTAATATCCACTCCGATTTTATTTAATTCATCAGCAATTTCATCACGTCCAAGTGCTGTCAACCTTTGCAAGCGCAATTCCAAAATAGCACGCGCCTGCTCTTCAGAGAGATTATAAGTATTATCTTCATGAATAATATGACGGGGATCATCAATAAGTTTAATTAAAGGTGCTACATCGGCAGCTGGCCAGCGCCGCTCCATTAATTGTGTACGCGCTGTCTGTGGATCAGATGCTTTGCGAATAAGTGCTATAATTTCATCAATATTAGCAACAGCAAGAGCAAGACCAACCAAAACATGCGCACGTTCCCGCGCTTTACGCAAAAGATATTTTGTTCGCCGACTGACAACTTCTTCACGGAAAGCAACAAACGCACGAAGCATATCAAGCAATGTCATCTGTTCAGGCTTTCCCCCGTTTAATGCTACCATATTACAACCAAAAGAAGTTTGCAGTGGCGTATAACGATACAATTGATTCAAAACAATTTCCGCAACCGCATCTTTCTTCATCTCAATAACAACGCGATATCCATCACGGTCAGACTCATCACGCAAATCAGAGATTCCCTCTATGCGTTTATCACGCACCAACTCAGCCATTTTCTCAATCATCGTTGCTTTATTAACTTGATAAGGAATTTCACTCACAATAATTGCTTGTCGACCACTGCGAATTTCTTCAATATCAACTTTAGCGCGCATAATAATTGAACCACGCCCTGTTTCATAAGCCGATCGAACACCGGAATGGCCAAGAATAATACCACCTGTAGGGAAATCAGGACCTGGAATGATTTCAATAATCTTATCAAGAGTGATATTGGGATCATCAATCAAAGCGATACAACCATCAATGACCTCACCAAGATTATGGGGCGGAATATTGGTAGCCATTCCCACAGCAATACCCCCTGATCCATTAACCAAAAGATTGGGGAAACGTGCTGGTAAAACGACCGGTTCACGCTCACGCCCATCATAATTATCTTGGAAATCAACGGTCTCTTTATCAATATCAATCAACAGCTGTTCTGAAACTTTTTCTAAACGACATTCGGTGTAACGCATTGCAGCAGGAGGATCACCATCAACAGAACCAAAATTTCCTTGACCATCAATCAACGGATTTCGTAAAGAAAAATCCTGTGCCATACGCACCAAAGCATCATAAATTGAAGCATCACCATGGGGATGAAATTTCCCCATAACTTCACCAACAACCCCAGCAGACTTACGATAAGATTTATTAAAAGAAAGCCCCATTTCATTCATAGCATGAAGAATACGCCGATGAACAGGTTTAAGACCATCACGGACATCCGGAAGAGCACGCGAAACAATCACGCTCATTGCATAATCGAGATAAGAGCGTTGCATTTCATCAATAATACTGATTGGTTCAATACCGGTCAGCACATCACGTTCTGGGTGTGGAATAAGATCGGTCACGGTTTCAAGACTTTCAAAAAAGAATCACTTTGCTTAGTTTATATCGAAAAATGCAAAAAAATGCCAATTTCTCTCCTCTAATGGAAAGAAATTTAACAATAATTTTCAACGTGTTATTTATTCGTAATTAAAATCATAGATAAAACACTCAAGACTTTAAACTCCCCAAACTTTAAAAATCTTAAAAGAAACAATAAAAATTACGATAAGAATAGCGTAATTTAAAAGCTATTAAAAAGGCACGTCATCATCTAATTTATGTGAAAAACTTTCTTCTTCTTGACTATTATTTTGACCAAAAGCATTTCTTTGATGAAAGCTATTATCGCCAAAACCACCACTGCCATAATTGCCACCGGACTGATTTGCTCCTTGCATTTGTTCCCCACCAACTCCCCCACGTCCGTCAAGCATTTGTAATTCACCACGGTATTTTTGCAAAACAACCTCTGTTGTATAACGATCATTGCCATTCTGATCTTGCCATTTTCGTGTTTGCAACTGTCCTTCAATGTAGATTTTACTGCCTTTTTTTAAATATTGCTCTACAACTTTGACAAGGTTTTCGTTAAAAATAACGATATTATGCCACTCCGTGCGCTCTTTTCGTTCATTTGTATTACGATCACGCCAACTTTCTGAGGTAGCAATACGTAAATTTGCTACTTGATCACCAGAATTCAAACGGCGAATCTCAGGATCTGCGCCAAGATTACCAATCAAAATAACTTTATTAAGGCTACCAGCCATCGCATAAACTCCAAAATTTTAATTCGCAAATAACTTTTATTGCATAGCGGTCATTATAACCTTGTCCTTTGCATATCTGCAATTGACCTTCAATATTGATTTTGCTACCCTTTCTAAGGTAACATATCATGTAATTATAACATAAAGATGCTAACAACGCATAGTTTATTCCATCATCAAAGAATAAAAAGCTGTTTTCTCCATTTTATTTTCCACATAACTTATATTCCGTATCCTCGTTAAAGCCATGAAAAACATTGTAATTCTAAAAAACAGTTTTATGCTACTTTAAAATGCTCAGTTTTTGTCTCATACGCCAAGGGTAAAATATGGCTCTTCAAAAATACATCTCTATTCGCGGTGCGCGTGAGCATAACCTTAAAAATATTGATCTCGATCTGCCTCGTGACAAACTCATTGTTATCACGGGGCTTTCTGGCTCAGGGAAGTCTTCTTTAGCTTTTGATACAATCTACGCTGAAGGTCAACGTCGTTATGTTGAAAGCCTCTCTGCTTACGCGCGCCAATTTCTGGAAGTGATGCAGAAGCCAGATGTCGACCGCATAGATGGACTTTCTCCAGCTATTTCCATTGAACAAAAAACAACCAGCCGCAATCCACGCTCAACGGTAGGAACTGTCACTGAAATTCACGACTATATGCGTCTCCTTTTTGCACGTATTGGTATTCCTCATTCCCCTGCTACAGAACTTCCCATTGAAAGCCAGACGGTAAGCCAAATGGTTGATCAAATTATGTCCTTACCAGAAGGCACACGGATTTTTATTATGGCTCCTCTGGTACGAGGAAGAAAAGGAGAATATAAAAAAGAGCTCACCGAGCTTTTAAAAAAAGGTTTTCAGCGTGCTAAAGTGGACGGAAAGTTCTATGAAATTCCTGATATTCCTCCTCTTGATAAAAAATATAAACACGACATAGATGTGGTAGTAGACCGTATTGTTGTCAACCATGATATTGCCTCTCGCTTAGCGGATAGTATAGAAACCTGTTTACAGCTCGCAAATGGGATAGCGGTTGCTGAAATGGCAGACCAACCTTTGGCACAAAAAGAAACCACAAAGGACTCGGCTTATAAATCAAAAAATGAAACGCACAAACGGCTTATTTTTTCAGAAAGGTTTTCCTGTCCCCTATCTGGATTTTCTATTCCTGAAATTGAACCACGACTTTTCTCATTCAATAACCCTTTTGGCGCTTGCCCTCTTTGCGACGGTCTTGGCATCAAAAAGGCAGTAGACCCAATAAAAATTGTACCCAATAAAAATCTTACCCTAAAAGATGGAGCAATTGCACCTTGGTCTAAATCATCCTCACCGTATTACAGGCAAACATTAGAAGCATTAGGAAAAGCTTACGGATTCAAACGCACCGATAAATGGTGTGATCTCTCTGACAAAGCGCAACATGCTATTCTTTATGGTACAAAAGGAAAAGAAATCTCCTTTATTTACAAAAACGATTCAAGTTCACATAAAACAACTGAATATTTTGAAGGGATCATTCCCAATATGGAGCGGAGATGGAAAGAAACGGATTCTGCATGGTTACGTGAAGAAATCGAACATTATATGTCTTCTTCTCCCTGTCCAGCTTGTCATGGGTATCGTTTAAAACCAGAAGCGCTTGCTGTCAAAATTCATGGAATGCATATTGGACAAATATCAGAGCTTTCTATCCTAAAAGCCGATGATTGGTTTGCTAATATTGATCAATATCTCACGGAAAAACAACGCAATATTGCTATACGTATTTTAAAAGAAATTCGTGAACGTCTTGCTTTTTTAAATCATGTAGGGCTTGAATATCTCACCTTATCTCGCAATTCAGGCACCCTTTCAGGGGGAGAAAGTCAACGCATTCGATTAGCATCCCAGATTGGCTCTGGTCTGACAGGTGTTCTTTACATTTTGGATGAGCCCTCCATCGGTTTACACCAACGCGATAATGAACGCCTTTTACAAATGCTGCACCATCTGCGTGATCTTGGCAATACAGTTATTGTTGTTGAACATGATGAAGATGCCATTCGCACGGCAGACTATGTAGTTGATATGGGGCCTGCTGCTGGTGTTCATGGTGGAGAAATCATAGCACAAGGTAGCCCACAAGAAATTATAGAAAATCCCTTCTCTCTCACAGGTCAATATCTTTCAGGAAAAATGGCTATTAAAGTGCCTACTCAACGGCGCAAAATATCAAAAACGAAAACACTTAAAATCATTGGTGCCCGTGGAAATAACCTAAAAAATATCAGTGCGAACATTCCTCTTGGAACTTTCACGTGCATCACTGGCGTTTCGGGTGGTGGAAAATCAACATTTCTTATTGAAACGCTTTTCAAAGCTGCCTCGCATCACATCATGGGCAGTTATCATAGTCCCGCAATTTACGATAAAATTGAAGGATTAGAGTTTCTTGATAAAGTCATCGATATCAACCAAGCACCCATTGGACGCACCCCTCGCTCTAATCCTGCAACTTATACAGGCGCATTTACTCCAATTCGCGAATGGTTTGCCGAACTTCCAGAATCGAAAGCGCGCGGTTATAAAGCAGGACGTTTTTCATTTAATGTTAAAGGAGGTCGTTGCGAAGCGTGTCAAGGTGATGGAGTTATTAAAATTGAAATGCATTTTTTACCTGATGTATATGTTACTTGCGATGTCTGCCAAGGAAAACGCTATAATCGAGAAACGCTAGAAGTAAAGTTTAAAGAACAATCCATTGCTGATATTTTGGATATGACTATTGAAAAAGCAGAAGAATTTTTCCAAGCTGTGCCCAGCATTCATAACAAACTAAAAACACTCATGAAAGTTGGTCTTGGCTACATCAAAGTAGGGCAACAAGCTACAACGCTTTCTGGCGGTGAAGCCCAACGTGTAAAACTTGCGAAAGAGCTTTCACGAAAAACAACAGGACGTACACTCTACATTTTAGACGAACCAACCACAGGTCTACATTTTCATGATATTTCTAAACTTCTTGAAGTGCTACATGAACTTGTCGAGCAAGGCAATACAGTTCTCATCATTGAACATAATCTTGAGGTTATAAAAACTGCTGACTGGATTATTGATCTCGGACCAGAAGGTGGAGATCGTGGTGGTGAAATTGTTGCTGTTGGGCGTCCTGAAGATATTATTCATGTTTCAACTTCTTATACGGGAAAATTTTTGAAAGAAATTTTACAGCGTTAACCTTGATCTCATTCCAATTTTCAAAGATATTTCCATTATAAAATAAGAATATGATAGAGCTAAAGAAACTCAAACATCTCTTAATTTATGCGCTACAAGCTTTAAAGATCTTCTCTCAAAGGAGCAACAGCGCTTCACTTATGACTTATGCGAGAAAAAAACTTTCTCCACAAAATATCTGAAGTGAAATAATTTATGACTTTTTGTGTAAAAACTATCTGTTGGACATCTCACAGTTGCCAATATACTGTGATGCAGTCTAAAAAGACAAAATAAGTTGGAGATAATTTCAGCATGAAAAAAATCGAAGCCATCATAAAACCTTTCAAACTTGATGAAGTGAAAGAAGCGCTTCAAAAAATTGGCTTACATGGTATTACAGTAACAGAAGCGAAAGGTTTTGGTCATCAAAGAGAAGATACAGAACTCTACCGTGGTGCTAAATATATCGTTGATTTTCTACCTAAAGTAAAAATTGAAATCGTTGTTTCAGATGAAAAACTAGAACAAGCCGTTAATACAATACGGAAAGCAGCTCAAACAAAACATATCGGAGATGGAAAGATATTTGTTTTTTCCATTGATGATGCCATTCGTATAGGTACTGATGAAACTGGGATAGATGCCCTTTAACAAATAACGACAAATTTCACCCCATTTTTATCCACCTCAATCCCATATAAGGAAATTGAATATGACAACTGCCTCAGATATTATCAAACAGATTGCAGACAACGAAATCCGTTTTGTTGATTTACGTTTTACCGATCCGCGAGGAAAGTTGCATCATATCACAATGGATATCGCCGAAATCAGTGAAGATACATTTAGCGATGGTGTTATGTTTGATGGTTCTTCAATTTCTGGATGGAAAACGATTAATGAATCTGATATGGTTTTGATACCTGATCCAGAAACAGCTCATATTGATTATTTTTTTGCACAATCTACCTTGGTTATATTCTGTGACGTACTCGATCCTGTTTCTGGGGAGTTTTATCGCAGAGATCCTCGTTCTATCGCCAAGAGGGCTGAAGTTTATATGAAATCCTTAAATATAGGAGATACAATCAATATAGGCCCAGAAGCAGAATTTTTTATCTTTGATGATGTGCGTTATAAAACAGATCCTTACAATACAGGATTTAAACTTGATTCAAGTGAACTTCCATCTAATGATGATACGGAATATGAGGTGGGCAACCTTGGCCATCGCCCCCGAATGAAGGGAGGTTATCTCCCCGTTCCCCCTGTCGATTCTTGTCAAGATATGCGTTCTGAGATGCTCATAGCGCTCAAAGATATGGGGGTCCGTGTCGAAAAACATCATCACGAAGTAGCAGCAGGGCAACATGAATTGGGGATTCGTTTTGATACCCTGGTTCGCGAAGCTGATAAGATGCAAATTTTTAAGTATGTGGTTCATCAAATAGCAAATAGTTATGGAAAAACAGCAACTTTCATGCCAAAGCCCGTTTTTGGTGACAATGGTTCAGGCATGCATGTTCATATGTCCATTTGGAAAGATGGCAAACCGATCTTTGCAGGTAATGAATATGCCGGACTATCGGAAACCTGCTTATTTTTTATCGGTGGTATTATTAAGCATGCAAAAGCAATCAACGCCTTCACCAATCCATCCACAAACTCCTATAAGCGTTTAGTGCCTGGTTATGAAGCACCTGTTCTTCTTGCTTATTCTGCACGCAATCGTTCTGCGTCCTGCCGTATTCCCATGAGTCATTCGCCAAACTCAAAACGGGTAGAAGTGCGTTTTCCAGACCCAACAGCCAATCCCTACTTAGCATTTGCAGCACTCTTAATGGCTGGTCTTGATGGAATCAAAAATAAAATTCATCCTGGACATGCTATGGATAAAGATCTTTATGATCTTCCGTTAAAAGAGCTTAAAGGAATCCCTACCGTCTCAGGAAGTCTGCGCGAAGCACTTGAAGCACTTGATAAGGATCGTAGTTTTCTGAAAGCTGGAGATGTTTTTGACGATGATCAAATTAATTCTTTCATTGAAATAAAAATGCAAGAAGTTTTACGCTATGAAACAACACCCCATCCTGTCGAATTTGATATGTACTATTCTGTTTAAAGAAATATCAGTTTATTCTTTTTGGTTTTAAAATGGAGGCAAAAGCCTCCATTTTTGTGGATATACCTCTCATTAAAGAGCACAAGTGGCTTTTTGCAGGTGTGCTTTTCCTTTATAATTTTGGTGAATCTATTCCAACTAATTCACAAGGTTTCTAATGCTGCGCATTTGTTTTCTGTTTTCCATTTTTTTATGCATTGCTTCTACTCTATCGATAACCCAAGCTTCTACAATTACAAATCAAAAACTGATAACCCTTGAACAAGCAGCATTTGCTTACAGCAAAGCGATTCAAAATGCCGACGCGAATGCTATTTTAAACGCTATTCCTCCGCAAATTATCAACAGCTTAATTGCCAAAAAAAAATTCAGTAAGTCACAATTCCGACAAATCATGAAAAGTCAAATAGAGCAATTGGCAGAAAATTATAAAATTGAAAGTATCCAAATTAACCAAAAGCAAAAACGTGAAGGCAAACTTGATAATGGCATATCTTATTTCATTATACCTGTAGAGTTTGTCACAAAAACAAATTCTGGAAAAAAATGCTCTATTCAAACTGAGATTATTGCTCTTCTTGAAAACGATAAGTGGTATTTTATCCGTGGAAATGATGAGGCAATCTTAAACATCACGAGTGAAGCATTTCCTGGACTTGAAAAGATAAAAATCAATCCCCAAAAAATTACAAAAATACTATAATGAAAGAAAAAAGCGCATGTAAACAAAAGAAAGATTCTTCTTACAAACAAATTGTTATGACTGTAGCTGCAGCATTAAATTCAACTTTCTTATGAGCACGACGCATTATTGCCTCTTCATCCACGCCCCATTGCTCTAACGTCCAATCTTCATCTAAATGGGCAATAGACCAAGCATGATCAGCATTGATTTTCCCTGCCATAACAGCAAGCGCAATAAGAGCTGATCCTGTTAAAGTTGTCATTGTATGAAGTGCAGCAAGCATATAAGGAGACTCAACTTTACGGAGATAATTACTTACCGCTTGAAGTGCTTCGCGTGATTGTTCAACATGTATAAGTCCTTCTGTCAAATTAAACCGTGCACCAAGTTTTTCTTCTGCCCAATCCAATAAAGGATCCCACTGTTCACATTGCCGCTGCACCAACTCTTTTGGTGTTTGTGCACGATACAAAATCATATCACAAGCAGCAAAACGCAATAAATCTTCAAAAACAACTTGCATATCATCGGCAATGCCATCAATAACAGTATTAACAAGACGCGTCATCGGCATTTTTGCCGGATCAACAACATGCTTTTGACTCTCAAATTCCTGAGCAACAAATTTAGCAAACACTTCCGTTGGCACAAGAAAATGACGCTTTGCGGGCGTTTTAACGGGACGTTCATCTAATAAGAGAGAAAATCCCCCCTCCTCACAAGCGATTTTCACTTCCCTATAAAACCGTTTTGGATGTAGTTGGCGTGAAAGATTTTGAGTCTTCTGAACAGAACTATTTTTATTCAAGGGCCTATCAAAATGATTCAAAATTTCGCGCATATTGTTCCACCTCTGATATTTTCAAAAAGTCGACTGTTTTTAAGATTCCATATATCTGATTAGGTTTGGAGCTACCTCCCTCCTCTCTCTAAAGAAGGGAAAATCTTACCAACACTAATCTGATTTTAAAATATATTTTATGTCTCTTTTACAAACAAAACAATGGCCTTGCCCTTCTATTCAGTAGCAACCGTTAGAACAAGTTTCAAAAAGAATTTATCTTGATTTAAAAGCCTAAACGCGTTGAATTTGCCAGTAAAAATGCATTCATCACCTTGCAATTTATTCACTTATAAGAATGGTATCTACACTACAGCTTTTAAAATGCTTCTCACAGAACTTTAAAGCAGAAAAACGCACATCATTCAAAATATGGAGAAGTGTATTTTACTCACCAGCATACCTTTCAGCTGCAAAGACACCCCAATTATTCATCTCATATATTATTCTCCATACGCAAAGTTTTCCCTGCCTGATATCATCACCCTAAAAAGAAGTCTTTGCTAAGATAATAAAATAACCATCATTACCTTTAAATAACTAATCTTAGAACTATTCTTTGCACAGTAGAAAAACTTACTCTTTAATTTTGGGTTATATTTTTATTAATTGTTTAATAATATTTTCGACAAGGCAGCATTAACTCATAAATTTGTATTAAAAATATAAATTAATTTACTAAATATGCTTAATATATTTTAATAATTTATTCGCATAATTAAAAAAATAGAGATCATGCAATCTGAAAATAATACTTTTGTCTATACACTTGGCCCTGCAGATACTAACTGTGCAGCAGCAGCACAATGGTGGCTTGATAATCACAATCAAAATATTTTGTCCACTGACCAAGATCCCGTATTACCTTATACGCAACTCTTGAAGAGGCATTCAATGAACTTTCTCAGAAAAAAGATGGATATCTCTTAAGTTGTGCTGCTTACCCTGATTTGCATACACTCATATTTACCCGTTTAGGTGATATGCAAATTATTTGACAGCTTTATCATGCCTACTCACTCTATGGTTTTAGCGAAGCGCAACAACTCCGATGAAATTAAAACCGTAGCCACTCATCCTGCCCCTCAATCTCTGGTAGCTCATCAATATGACAAAGTATTTGCCAACAGCAATGCTGTTGCAGCCGTTCTTTGTAAGGCTGAAAAAGCAGATGCTTGTATTACAACATCGTTTGCAGCAAACCGCATAAGCTAAATATTGTGGAAATTTTGGACAAGTGCCAATGGCATTTTTGCTCCAATCACTAAAGTCAGCTTATCATGAAACAATCTGAAGCGCTTCTTTCCATTGTTAACTTAGTTGACAAATTCCCTATGCGCCAAGAACTCGATGGAAGCATTAAGAAACCAATTGCAGCAGATATTAATATAATCAATGAATTGATCACTCTGCTGAACCACCATGTAGATATTATTGACGGATTATCTCCAAAACTTTTAGCGACCATTTCTGATGATCTTCATCAGTGGATGCTCAACGATTTAACGATCCCTCCTCAATTTGATAACACTTTGGCTGCTTTCAAAGCGCCATTACCAGATGCTCCCTTGTTTTTCTTGGCCCCCATGCGTGCAACAAATGAACCTGATCCAGAAGGATTCCGGCTGGAATTAGTGACAGGATATCGTCATGAAACGACCTATCTTGCTGACGCCTCAAAATATACAAAGAATTACGTATCATCTTTTCAGTGTATAAAAATGGGGATAGCATCAAAGGGTTTTTTAGAAGGCAATTGCATTGTTCTATTCCCAGAATCTGTAGCGACTGCTAAAAAAAATTGATAAGCAAGCATTTGCTTTGTTTTTTTTTCAGTAAATTCTTTGATATTTACAACAAGCAAACAATTGTGGAAGCTGAACGTTTACTCGGTCGAGATAGTAAATTTCTGTTCGGTCAATTGTATAGTCGTAACTTATCTAAAGAAGGCATTTACAATGCTCGCTGTTTGTGGGGCTATTATCATGACTATGCACATCATACTGGACCGCGGCCATTGGATAAAAATCTGTATATAAAATTAAATTGGTTCACAGGTCTTCTAGAAAAACTAAAGTTGATTTAATTACAGTGCGTATTATGCTACAAAATCATCCAAAATTTTGGAAAGAAATAACTGAATTTATCCTATTAGAACGCATATTTCGTTATCCAAAAGGTTCTGATCAGCATATAACTTTTGATGCTGGTACAGGGATCTTGCTTTTTGAAATATTCATGCGGAACAACGCATTGATTGAAACGGATCAAGGTTATCTTCAATTTGATTTAGAGCGTCTTGAAAAAGTAATAACATGATAGAGGATATAGAAGCGCTTGAAGCATTAGATGATGACGCTTATTTGGCAGGAGCTAAGGATTATATCCAAAATAATCTTGGAAAACCACAGACCTCAAAGTCACGATTTAATTTTTCAACATCATCTTATGCACAGCGCGTTATTGGAGGGGTAAATCATTGAATTTCATAAAAGGACGATTATTCTTATTTACCTTTGCCATTCTAGCGTTATTTTCCATAAGTTGGTTACTATCTAAGAATTTGGTGAGCAATATACCAGTAATGCATGCAGTTGGACTGAGGTTGTGTGCAACTGCCGCCGCTTTATGGTTGATTGCAGTCTTTCGTGAGAAAGCTATTTTCAGATCCCTACCATTACTTTCTATGATACCTTCTTTTTTAATTCTCTCAGTGTTAGGATTCTCGCTGTATTTTGTATGCAGCTTTGGTGCATTAAAATCGCTCAAAGCCAGTGATTTAACGATGGTGCTTGCTACTATTCCAGGTATTACCTACATATTGGGTGCACTGACGAATAGCCTTACGTTCTCATGGTTAAAACTTATCGGTATGATCATTGTCAGTGTAGCGGCTATAGCATTTAATATAAACGGTGCAGAGAGTGAATCTTACAGCCTAATAGGAATAGCTCTTGCTTTAACAGCAGCCCTTTCTTACTCTGCTTATGGCTTATTGTCTAAACGTTATCTTAAAAATTTACCTTTGCTCACCTCACTGGCTTGGATCACGACAATTTCTGCAGCATCGTTTATGCCATTATTCATTTTTGATCCCACCCCACTCTTCTATCTTAAGTTAGAAGATATATTGAAGATATTGATTTTAGGAACTGTTTGCTCGGCACCCGTTTACGTATTATATTAAAAAGTTTTAGCTGAGGGAGGCGTATTATATGCCAACACTATTGGCGTATTATCTCCTTTTGCAGTGGTTGCATGCGAATGGATCATCGGCTCGAGCTCTTCTCTCAACATGATCAAAATAATTACCATGATGATGGCTGTTATAGGGATGTCACTCTTATTTATAGATGCATCAAAGGTATCTAAATGGCAACAGAAACGCCATTCCCAAAATTCCAAATTATCATGAGGAAATAAAATGAAAAAACTCGCGTTAGTTTGCCAACGCAATGCAAAACTACCCTTTATATTTGAAGCAGCACAAGCCGCTAATATCGAATTAGTCATGATCTATGATACCGCTGAAAACGCTCCTATTCAGCTACCTGCAGCAGTCACTTCAACTTGGCAACTTCCTATTTCTGATAATCCAGAGGCAGCTCTAAACGCTTTTGCAGCAGGCGTAAAAGAACGCAATATTCGTGGGGTTATGACCCTGCGTGAAGAAGCTATTCTATGGACCGCTTTGGCTGCCAAAAAAATCAATACTCCAAGTATTGAACCAGAAGTGGCAGCATTAACCCGAAATAAATATCTCATGCGTCAAGCTTTTGCTAAAGCAGGGCTTAGAACCCCAAGATTTCTTTATATAGATAATCCAGAAGACCTATCACAAGCGCATGCCTTAGACTATCCGCTCGTCATTAAACCCATCTCTGGATGGGCAAGTACAGGCGTAATGTTAGCTAAAAATTCCACCGAACTTCCTGATCTCATTAAAGCGGTATGGAATGTTCAGCATAAAGACATGGCACGTTTTAACGATGCAAATAAGCCTTTAGGTTTAATAATAGAACAGTATTTGCTAGGAAAAGAGTTTGTCATAGAATGTTTTGTTGATACAGCAGGTGTACATGTTCTAGCAGTTGGCGACAAAGGACAACCGGAAGGACCATGGTTTGAAGAAACAATTTATCGTCAACGCTGTGATATAGATGATCCTCTAATTATTGCTTTATGTGAGGTTGCATGCTCTGGGGTAAAAGCTCTTGGTATAAATATGGGTGCTGCCCATGTAGAGCTACGCCTAGATGCCAATAACTTACCTTATATCATTGAGATCGGTGCTCGTATCGGTGGATCGGGTGTCTCCCATTTTATTGTGGAGCAAGGTACAGGAATTTCATTTGCAAAACTCTGTATGAATGCCGCTTTAGCTGAACAAAACCCCGACCTTCCTGATATACTCCCAGCTAAAAAAGTGGCTGCAAATTACATTATTCCTCTTCGTGGTCATGGACGCTTTTCTGGATTTTCAGGTCTAGATAAGGTTGCACAACATCCTCAAACTACCAGAACTATAATTTTCTTTAAACCTGATCATATTTCACCACCTCCACCAGCATTTGGTGGATATCCTAGTTTTATTTTCTCTGTTCATTCTTCAGATCAAGAAGCGCGCGATTACCATAAATGGCTTGATGATAACTTAAGCATCCTATGGAAATCTTATATTTAAATAACCCGATAGAAATATTTTCTATTCACTCTTAACTTTGATATAAAATCTCATTAAAATAAACAGAGCTACAATTTGATTTCCTAAAATTTTACAAAGGCTTTCCCTTTTAAAGGGCATATTTCAAACATCAACGATTGAGAGAACTTGATCTATTTTTATACCGCATTTGTAATAGAACCTCTTCAATATCTCTAGAATTCAAACAATAATGAGAATTTTATTCTGCTTTTTTAAGTATCATCAATATTTTTCCACCCCAAAGAATAAAAAAATGTAGAAAAAAGTTTTCAAATGATATCCAAAAATTCATCATGGAAAAAATAAGACTTTTAAGAATAATGACTTATCAAGAGCTCCCTTAACAATAAGTGATATATAACACCTTATTACATCTACAGAAAAAACACACAAAACAAAAAGAACAAAAGATAAAAAACTTATTCTGTGTCACCGTCATTCTCATTAAAAGCCAAAAGATTAAAACTTTGTACCATATGAGGAGGCAAAGGTGCAACGACATCCAAGATCCCTCCTGAAGGATGAGGAATACGAATCCGACGTGCATGAAGATGAAGACGATTTTGTATTCCCCCCGGTAATACCCAATTACTATCGGAAAAAAAATATTTTGCATCACCGATGATAGGATGATCCATATAAGCAGCATGGACACGTAGCTGGTGCGTTCTCCCCGTATAAGGTTCCATTTCAAGCCATGAAAGAGCTCTCCCTCGGGTATCTACAACCCGATAATAGGAAACAGCATGATAAGAGTCTGGCTCCCCATGGTCACAAACCCGCATTTTATCACCTTGTGCAGTCAACTCTTTAGCCATCCATGTTGAAATTTTATCTTGCTTTTTTTTAGGCACGCCGCGAACCAATGCCCAATAAGTCTTTTTTGTTTCGCGTGTTCTAAAAGCAGCTGTTAAAGCCTGTGCCGCCCCTCTTGACCGCGCAACAATGAGCACACCTGATGTCTCACGATCAAGACGATGAACCAAACGCGGTTTTTCACCTTTTTTATTGCGCCAGGTCTCAAGCATACTATCAACGTGGCGCGTTAAGCCAGAACCACCTTGTACAGCAAGACCTGCTGGTTTGTTAAACACAAAAATCTTTGGATCTTCATAAAGCAGCATTTTTTTTAAAATGGTTCCATCATCCTGTCCCCGAATTGTTTTATCCGTGACCGAAAAGCTTTCCTTGTTATCAATAGGTAAAGGCGGCACACGCACAACTTGTCCTGTGAGAAGACGTGTATCAGCTTTAACACGCCCACCATCAATTCGTATTTGTCCAGAACGCAATAATTTTTGTAAATGGCCAAATCCAACTCTTGGATAATGCACTTTAAACCAGCGATCTAAGCGCATTCCGTTCTCGTCTGTCTCAACCTTTTTTATTTCTACACCTGCCATAAAAGTTCCCTAACGCAATAATTTTGCCCAATAATTTTAATTGCCCCGTTTTACGCTTTATCTCTATAAACACAAAAGTCCGTATCTTGGAAAATTGGCTTTATCACAGCATATTACAATAAGTATCTAAAATTGCCTTTTCTTAACCTCCAAATTTTATTAACTCAAACATAAGCAATTACAAGAGTCGATAATGCAAACAAGTGGAGATGATCACCTGTGTCCTTATTCAAAACCTATGTGCGCGTTCTCACTTATCTAAATCGAGAAAAAAATGCATCTCTTTTAATTTGTAGTGCTAATGTTATATTGGCTATTATTACCATTGCGGAACCTATTTTATTTGGGCGTGTTATTGATTCCATTGCAGAAAAAACAGGTACTGTTCTTACCCTCACAATTTGGGTATGTTTTGGTCTTTTCCATATTATCGCTTATGTCCTCGTTGCTCGCAGTGCTGACCGCTTGACACATAGACGTCGCTTAGCTGTTTTAGCAGAATCTTTCCAACGCATTATCGCCATGCCTTTAATCTGGCATCAACAGCGTGGGACCTCTAATGCTCTCCATACACTTTTGCGCGCGGTAGACTCCATGTCAACCATATGGCTTGATTTTATGCGTCAACATCTCTCAACTCTTGTCGCATTATTTGTGCTTATCCCCATAGCCTTTAACATGAATTGGCGTCTTTCAACAGTCTTGGTTGTACTTGCCATCATTTATATATTAATTGCGCATTTAGTCATGCGAAAAACAAAAGATGGACAAGCCGCTGTAGAATGCTATCACCACAACCTTTTTAAACATGTCACGGATTCAATCTTTAATGTTTCCACTGTACAAAGCTATAACCGAATAAAAGAAGAAACTTCCATATTGCATCAGCATACAAGCGATCTTCTTAAAGCACAAAACCCTGTCCTCAATTGGTGGGCTCTTGCCAGTGGCTTAAATCGAATGGCTTCAACCATCTCAATAGTTTGTGTCCTTCTTCTTGGAGCTTTTTTTGTTACAATAGGTCAATTACGCGTAGGTGAAGTCGTTGCTTTTGTCGGATTCGCACAATTAATGATCAGTCGTCTTGATCAAATGAGCAATTTCATTAACTTAACCGTATCCTTACAAGCCAAACTGCAAGATTTTTTTGAAATGGAAGACTCAACCTTTCATATCAACGAACCCAAAAATCTTCCTTCACTGCAAAATGTTAAAGGTGCAATACAATTTCATCATGTTACTTATAAATTTCCAAATTCTTCTCAAGGTGTTTTTGATATTTCCTTTGAAGTTAAAACAGGACAAACTGTTGCGATTGTAGGGCCAACAGGAGCAGGCAAGACAACATTAATCAATCTCTTGCAACGTGTATACGATCCTACATTCGGACATATCTCCATTGATGGAATTAATATACGTTCTGTTAATCGTGAATCTTTACGCAAATCTCTAGCAACAGTGTTTCAAGATGCTGGTCTTTTCAACCGTAGCATTCACGATAACATCTCAATAGGAAGAACAACCGCAACAGATGGAGAACTTTATGAGGCAGCAAAAATAGCAGCAGCCCATGATTTTATTCTTAAAAAAACCGATCGTTATAACACAATGGTTGGCGAACAAGGTTCTCAATTGTCAGGTGGAGAAAAACAACGATTAGCAATCGCACGCGCTGTTTTAAAAAATGCTCCCATTCTCATTCTAGACGAAGCAACCAGTGCTCTTGATGTTGAAACAGAAGCGCGTGTGAAAGATGCTCTTGATTGCATAAGCCAAAACCGTACCACTTTTATTATAGCACACCGTCTTTCAACAATACGCAATGCTGATATTGTGCTTTTTCTAGAACAAGGACATTTAATTGAAAAAGGAAGCTTCCAAGAATTGATTGATAAAGGCGGACGTTTCTATGAGCTTGTAAAAGCCAGTGGTTTGACGATTAATCAACCCAAAATTAAAGAAAAAGGTAAAAAAGTGATCCCCTTACATGAAGCCATGGCATCATAAAATCGCCTCTCCAACGTTAAGCAAGAAATCTATCAAAAACACGAAATCCCCCTTAAGAGATCGCAAGACAAAGCACTACAAATGAGAAATTACCCCTCAAAGAGCCGCTTTTAATGCCGCGAGTGCCTCACCAGCCCTCTCTCCCTCAGGACCACCAGCCTGCGCCATATCAGGACGCCCACCACCACCTTGACCTCCAAGAACAGCTGAAAGAATACGAACGAGCTCGACAGCATTCAATTTATCCGTTAAATCATCGGTAACGCCAACAACAGCACTCCCCTTACCATCTTCTGAAACAGCGATAAAAGCAACAATCCCAGATCCAATCTGTCTCTTACCAGAATCCGCTAACGCCTTAAGATCTCGTGGTGAAATATTGCTCACAACACGTCCCATAAAAGAAATACCATTAATGATAATAATATCTTCTTGACCATGCTGTATCGCCCTATCACTCAATATTATTTTCTTACGTACATCATTCAACTCTTTTTCAAGTTTACGACGATCCTCAAGCAAAATTCTCACCCGTTCTTCCACACCAGCAGAAGAAATTTTTAAAAGATCAGCAATTTCCTGAATACGCTCATTTTGGTGGCTAAGGTAAAGGCGGGCTGCTGTGCCTGTTAAAGCTTCAATACGACGCACTCCAGAAGCTACAGAACTTTCAGAAACAATATGAATCAAACCAATATCACCCGTTCTCTCCACATGTGTCCCTCCACAAAGCTCAATAGACCAACGCCTTTTAAAGTCTCCCATTTCAAGCAGATTACCCATAGAAACAACACGCACCTCATCACCATATTTTTCCCCAAAGAGCGCCATTGCTCCTTCAGAAATTGCATCATCGACAGCCATGAAGCGCGTTGTCACTTTACTATTTTGTAAAACAATCTCATTTGCTAAATTTTCTATTTTTTTCAATTCTTCCAAAGAAACAGCTTTTGGATGAGAAAAATCAAAACGCAACCGTTCCGGCGATACAAGAGAACCCTTCTGTGTAACATGAGATCCCAAAACGTGACGTAAAGCTTCGTGTAATAAATGGGTAGCGGAATGGTTGGCACAAATTTTTTTACGACGAACACTATCAACGGTTAATTCTACACAATCAGACCTCGATGCCTGACCAGATTGAACTTTTCCAAGATGAATAAAAACACCACCAGCTTTTTTCTGAGTATCATGCACTTCAAAAATAAAATTTTCACCAGAAATAATACCGCTATCACCAATCTGCCCCCCAGATTCACCATAAAAAGGGGTTTGATTGACAACAAAAATAGCTTTCTGCCCTGAAGAAACCTTATCAACAATTTTACCCTCACACACAAGAGCTGTAAGAATGGCTTCAGCTTTTTCTGTTTCATACCCTAAAAATTCTGTACTCCCTACTTGATCACGAACAGAAAACCAAATTGTCTCTGTTAAAGCTTCACCTGAACCAGCCCAATGAGCACGAGCTTCCTCTTTCTGGCGTTCCATCGCTTTATCAAAAGCATCAACATCAACAGATATTCCACGACGCCGAAGTACATCTTGAGTCAAATCAAGTGGAAAACCATAGGTATCATAAAGCTTGAAAGCAACTTCACCATTTAAATGATCCCCTTCCTTAAGCTGAGCACTTTCTTCATTTAACAAACCCAATCCTCGTTCAAGCGTTTTACGAAAACGTATTTCTTCTAATTTTAAAGTTTCCGAAATCAAAGATTCAGCCCGCACCAATTCAGGATACGCTTGTCCCATTTCGCGGATTAAAGCAGGCAAAAGCTGCCACATTAAAGGCTCTTTAGCACCAAGAAGATGCGCATGACGCATAGCTCGACGCATAATGCGACGCAAAACATATCCCCTTCCCTCATTGGAAGGAAGAACACCATCCGCAATCAAAAATGCCGATGAGCGAAGATGATCAGCAATAACACGATGGCTCGCAATGAAATCACCCTTTGCCTTAATTCCTGTAATTTCTTCTGATGCGCCAATTAATGCACGAAAAAGATCAATATCATAATTATCATGAACGCCCTGTAAAACAGCAGCAATACGCTCTAACCCCATACCGGTATCAATAGAAGGATGAGGCAAGTCAACACGTTCTTCCTTAGAAAGCTGCTCATACTGCATAAAAACAAGGTTCCAAATCTCAATAAAGCGATCACCATCTTCTTCCATAGTTCCAGGGGGACCACCCAAAATTTCATCACCATGATCATAAAAGATCTCCGAACAAGGACCACAAGGACCTGTATCGCCCATCGCCCAAAAATTATCAACTGTTGCAATACGGATGATTTTTTCATCTGGAAGACCTGAGATTTTACGCCATAATTCAGCAGCAACATCATCACTCTGATAAACGGTTACCAGCAATTTATCTTTTGGCAGACAAAATTCCTTTGTTAAAAGATCCCATGATAAAAAAATGGCCTCTTCTTTGAAATAATCACCGAAAGAAAAATTACCCAGCATTTCAAAAAATGTATGATGGCGCGCCGTATAACCAACATTATCAAGATCATTATGCTTCCCACCCGCACGAACACATTTTTGTGCCGTTGTAGCCTTTTTATAAGGATGCTGCTCAAGTCCAGTAAAAACATTTTTAAACGGCACCATCCCAGCATTTGTAAACATAAGTGTAGGATCATTGCGTGGAACAAGTGGGCTAGAAGAAAGAACTTTATGCCCATTTCGATGAAAATAATCCAAAAATGTTGACCGGATATTATTAACACTATTCATATGTACACCTGCAGAATACCGCATAAAACATCACCCCTCCTCACTAAATATCCTCTTAGCGTGCATGGAGTGAATTTAACCAAAGAGAGGGGTATTTGTTAAAAAAAACTGAGAACAAGTGATCTTATATTTTAAAAATCTCATAAATAAAAACAGAAAAATTCTAAATAAAGCACTTATGCTCAAATAAACATAGCATCAAATTGCTTCATCACTTTCTGTTACATCTGCCCCTGCATTTTCTAACAGTTCAATGGCAATCAAACCAGCATTTTGACGCAAAGCTGTTTCAATTTCTGCAGCAATTTCTGGGTTCTGGCGCAAAAACTGCTTCGCATTTTCACGTCCCTGTCCTAAACGTTGAGAATTATAAGAGAACCAAGCGCCAGATTTTTCCACAATACCAACTTTGACTCCCAAATCAATCAACTCACCTAATTTGGAAATGCCTTCTCCATAAATAATGTCAAACTCTACCTGTTTGAATGGAGGTGCCAATTTATTTTTAACCACTTTAACACGCGTCTGATTGCCAACAATCATATCCCGATCTTTAATGGAGCCAATGCGTCGAATATCCAAACGAACAGAAGCATAAAACTTTAAAGCATTTCCACCTGTTGTTGTTTCAGGAGAACCAAAAATCACACCAATTTTCATACGAATTTGATTAATAAAGATCACCATACAATGAGAGCGAAAAATAGAAGCCGTAAGTTTTCGCAAAGCTTTACTCATTAACCGTGCTTGCAATCCAGGTAAAGCATCCCCCATTTCACCATCAATTTCCGCACGTGGTGTTAAAGCAGCGACAGAATCAACAACAAGCACATCAACAGCACCAGAACGAACCAATGTTTCTGTAATTTCCAAAGCCTGTTCACCGGTATCTGGCTGAGAAATAAATAAATTTTCTAAATCCACACCGAGTTTTCGTGCATAAATAGGATCAAGAGCATGCTCCGCATCAATAAAAGCACAAATTCCACCCATTTTCTGTGCCTCAGCAATAGCATGAAGAGCCAATGTGGTTTTTCCAGAACTTTCTGGTCCATAAATCTCAACAATACGCCCCTTCGGTAATCCTCCCACACCTAAAGCAATATCCAAAGATAATGAGCCTGTTGAGATTGTTTCAATTTCAACAACCTGCTCTTTCTGCCCAAGACGCATAATTGAGCCTTTACCAAAAGAACGTTCAATTTGTGAGAGAGCAGCATCGAGAGCTTTTGTTTTATCCACGATTATATCCTTGACTGATTCACAATAATGCAACCTTCAGTGTACACTGTTATTTTAGCTTAACTAAAGCTTTGAGTTTAGATTTTCACAAACTCTTTTTATTCCTATTTTCACATTGTGTCCACAACATCTCATTAGCAAAATAAAAGAATTTGTCATTCCTTAAATTTTACGACACAAAATACACTTCAATAAAACACTTAACCTATAAATAAGAGAAATTTAGCCTATTTATACCTATCCTAAAAAACAAACAATTTAAACTTTAATACATTTCTTTAGAGAGCAGATTTTCTTATATTTTTTTGGAAACACTTAAAAAATATATCTCATGATTAGTTTTCCATTCTTGATAAAGCAAAAACACATGATCAATCAAAATTGCTGTACCCCACACATAACGAAAACCGTCAATACAAAACAACCTATAAATCAAAGTGAGATGAAATATTTCTTCAATCTACATTTTAAATATATATGAATTTTTATATCAAAAGAAAAAATTTTTTCTCTACGAACAATAAAAAGCATTTAAGTCATAGTCTCGATTGTTAAGAAAATTAAGATTACATCACTGATACCAAATAAGTTCAAGAACAATAAAAAACTTGTCTCAATTAAAATTTCATTTTTTATCGGCTCGCGTTTTACGCAACTTCTTCCACCACTCAAGACGTTTTGCAATTTCCCGTTCAAAACCACGCTCAACGGGTTGATAATAGCTCTGGCGCCCTAGTTTTTCAGGAAAATATTCCTGTCCTGAAAAAGCATCTGGTTCATCATGGTCATAACGATAACCATACCCATACCCTTCTTCCTTCATAAATTTTGTAGGTGCATTAAGAATGTGCCGAGGGGGAGGCAAAGAACCATGTTTTCGTGCACAATGCAGTGCTGCTTTATAGGCAAGATATGCTGCATTTGATTTTGGTGCAGTTGCAACATAAAGACATGCTTGCGCCAAAGCTAGCTCTCCCTCTGGTGAGCCCAAATAATTGTAAGCATCTTTTGCTGCATTACAAATAACAAGAGCTTGTGGATCTGCCAAACCAACATCTTCAACAGCCATACGCACCAATCGTCGCCCAATATAAAGAGGATCTTCACCAGCATCAAACATACGTACTAAATAATAAAGTGCAGCATCAGGATCAGATCCACGAACCGATTTATGCAGTGCTGAAATGAGATTATAATGCCCCTCTCGCCCTTTATCATAAATCGGTGCACGACGCTGAACAATTTCTTGCAAAGCAGCAGTGTCAAATATTTCCCCCTCTCGTGCAGAATACCAAACTTCTTCTGCCAATATTAACGCTGCCCGTGCATCACCATCAGACATCTCTATCAAAACATCTCTAGCCTCATCACTCACAGGAAGAAGCTTTCCTTGCACTTTCTCAGCACGTTTCAAAAGAATGCTCAAACTCTCATTATCATGGGGAAAAAATGGCAAAACACGAGCACGAGAAAGAAGCGCTGCATTAAGTTCAAAAGAAGGATTTTCCGTTGTTGCACCTATAAGAATGACAGTACCATCTTCCATAACGGGAAGAAAACTATCCTGTTGCGCACGATTAAATCGATGAATCTCATCAACAAAGAGAAGTGTTCGACACCCAGACATAAAACGCGCTTGAGCAACTTCAAAAATTTTCTTAAGTTCAGAAACCCCTGTAAAAATAGCAGAAACTTGTTCAAAAGCAAAATTTGTTTCAAGTGCTAATAAGCGCGCAACCGTTGTTTTTCCTGTCCCTGGTGGCCCCCAAAAAATCATCGAATTTATAGAGCCAGCTTCCAGCATACGTGAAACTATCCCCTTTTCTCCCAGCAAATGATTTTGTCCTATTACATCACGTAGAGAACGAGGACGCATTCTCTCTGCAAGTGGACGATTTTTATAAATCTGAGGCTCAGAAGACGAAGTAAAAAAATCTTTATTCAAAAAAGACCTCAGCGAATAAACTGGCGGATATACACACCATCACGTTCATACTCCAATTGCCACATATTTGGGCGACTTTGTCTAAGAATCTTTTTCAACTGACTCACCGTTTGAATGTTATGACCATTAACAACACGTAAAATATCTCCAGGACGAAAAATTCCAGCAGCATTGCTCGCCTCATCAAGATTGGTAATCACAACACCTTTTGCAGATAGAGGAAGGTGAAAACGCCGACTATTTTGTGGTGTTAAATCCAATATTTCAGCACCAGAAAGAGGCCCATCACCCGTAATCTTTTCAGATTTTAAAAACGCAGATTCCGGTATCGACGAAACGGTTATTTGTGTCTTTAAAATTTTGCCGTTTCGCAAATATTCTAAAACAAGACTGCGCCCAACACCAGATGTCATCAAACGATATCCAAGACTATCTGGACTCTCAACACGCACACCTTGCACACTCAAAATAACATCACCCACTTCCAAACCGGCCTTTGCAGCAGGACTGTCTTTGGCAATTTCAATAACAAGAGCACCATAAGGACGTTCTAAACCTAAACCACCAGCAATATCAGGTGTAACATTTTGAAAAGACGCACCAATATAAGGTGGCACAAAATACTTCCCACCACGTCTAACCGTATCCAGCATTACTTTTACAAGATTTGCTGGAATGGCAAAACCAATCCCTATAGAACCACCTGAACGCGAATAAATAGCTGTATTAATCCCTATTAACTGTCCTTTCATATCAATCAAAGCACCACCAGAATTCCCTGGATTAATGGCAGCATCTGTTTGAATAAAAAAATCAAAATCAGAAATACCAACACGTGTACGCGCTTGCGCTGAAACAATACCACTTGTAACCGTTTGACCAACACCAAAAGGATTACCAATTGCTAAAACAAGATCACCAACTTCAACTGCATCAGAATCTCCCAAAGGAAGAACGGGAAACTGAGCACCTTTTGCATCAAGTTCAAGCACTGCAATATCCGTTGCTTCATCTTTGAGCACGACCTTACTCTCAAATTCTCGCCCATCAGAAAAAGCCACTTTAATTTCACTTGCATCTTTAATGACGTGGTAATTTGTAACAATCAAACCACGCGCATCAACAATCACTCCAGATCCTAATGAAGATTGTTTACGTACAGGCAGATTGTTTTGAAAACGACTAAAAAATTGCTCAAAAAATGGATCACCGGCAAAAGGTGATCGAGCTCTAATTTGTCGAGCTGCATAAATATTGACAACAGATGGAATAGTCTTTTTAACTAAAGGAGCAAATGAAAGAGCAATTTCCTCTTGTGTTTGCGGAATTTTAGCATATGCATTATGAAATGATATCTGTACCATAATAGCAAAAAAAAGCCCTACCAAAAGAGAAGACCTCATCGCGCACTCCTTTTTAAATAATCCACTTTTTAAATTAAGAGGATAAGAAATTTTCTGATCCTCTATAAGTTTAGGATTTCCATTAATATTACTTATTAATATTTATAATGAAGAAGAAAAACAACCTATTGCAGACATAAATATTATAAAAATTAAATAATTCAACATTCTATAATCGCTTCTTCAGATTAATCTCTTAAGAGAAAACAAAATCAAAATCTTCATAAAAAAAGCCACCTTAAAAAGGTAGCTTTTCTTAAATCCAACAAAAAGAAAACACTTTATCTTTATGAAGAAGCTTCTTTTTGATTTGCAATATCTTCTGTACGCAAACGATCTACAGCGCCCTTTGCCTCAACATCACGATCAACAAACTCTATAACAGCCATGGGAGCATTATCACCGGTACGAAACCCCGCTTTCATAATACGCAAATATCCACCATTGCGTGATGCATAGCGCGGTGCAAGCGTATCAAACAATTTTGCCACTTTCCCAGCATCTCGAAGTGCTGAAATTGCTTGTCGACGTGCGTGCAAACCTCCACGTTTACCCAGTGTAACTAACTTTTCAACGATAGGACGAATTTCTTTAGCCTTTGGAAGCGTTGTCACAATTTGCTCATGCTCAATCAGCGAAACCGCCATATTAGCAAACATCGCTTTACGGTGACTAGCAGTCCGATTCAACTTACGTCCTGATTTACTATGACGCATGAACCTTCTCCTTAATTTTAATTCTAATACTGATCTTCATAACGTTTCGCAAGATCATCAATGTTCTCAGGTGGCCATGCAGAAACTTCCATACCAAGATGCAATCCCATACATGCCAAAACTTCCTTAATCTCATTTAACGACTTGCGTCCAAAGTTCGGTGTCCGAAGCATTTCAGCTTCTGTCTTCTGGATAAGATCACCAATATAGACAATATTATCATTCTTAAGACAATTCGCTGAACGAACTGAAAGTTCTAATTCATCCACTTTTTTGAGAAGCGCAGGGTTAAAAGCAAGTTCTGAATCCGGCTCCTCAACAGTTTCCTTCTGAGGTTCTTCAAAATTAACAAACAACGACAACTGATCTTGAAGAATACGCGCCGCAAAAGCAACAGCATCCTCCCCATTAACAGCACCATTCGTTTCAATTGTAAGAGTTAATTTATCATAATCCAGAACTTGACCTTCACGCGTATTCTCTACTTTATAAGAAACTTTACGAATTGGCGAATAAAGACTATCAACCGGAATAAGACCTATGCGCCCATCATCAGCACAATTGCGATCAGATGGAACATATCCTTTCCCCGTATTAACAATAAATTCCATACGAATTTCAGCATCTTCATCAAGAGTGCAGATAACATGCTCTGGATTGAGGATTTCCATATCCCCAACAGTATTGATATCACCAGCCCTTACAACACCAGGACCTTCTTTACAAATAACAACCCGTTTAGGTCCCTCATCTTCCATACGAAGCGCAATTTCTTTTATATTCAAAATAATATCTGTAACATCTTCACGAACGCCTGGAATTGATGAAAATTCGTGCAACACACCATCAATCTGCACAGCGGTAATTGCAGCACCACGAAGCGACGACAATAACACACGACGAAGAGCATTTCCCAATGTTAAGCCAAAACCACGCTCAAGAGGCTCAGCAATTACACTCAAAACATTCGGATTATCATGTACACAAAACTCAACCTTATTGGGTTTAATCAGTTCCTGCCAGTTTTTCTGGATCATATTTTTATTCCCGTTCTTTACTTCCGCTACCATTCAATCGTAACGGCCAATGTGAACATCAGAGAAACCCCTGACAACAATAAAATAAAACAATACCCAATCAAACACGCCGCCTTTTTCGTGGACGACATCCATTATGAGGAATTGGTGTTACATCACGAATAGAAGTAATGACAAAACCAACAGATTGTAATGCACGCAAAGCAGACTCACGCCCTGACCCAGGACCACAAACTTCAACTTCTAACGAACGCATACCATGTTCTTGCGCTTTTTTAGCACAATCTTCTGCAGCAACCTGAGCAGCAAAAGGCGTAGACTTCCGTGAACCTTTAAACCCTTGAGCACCGGCAGATGACCAAGCAATTGTATTTCCCTGAGCATCTGTGATTGTAATCATTGTATTGTTAAATGTTGAATTGATATGCACAACACCTGACGAAATATTTTTGCGCTCGCGACGGCGAACACGCGTGGCTTCCTTGGCCATGATTTTCCTTTCAATGATCTCTTCACTGCCGTAACATCAGCAGCTCCACCCTCTTTATTCTTGTTAAAAACCTTAACAAGAAACAGAATATAAAAAAAACAAAATTCTTTATTTAATAAAAAATTTTATTTTTTCTTACCAGCAATTGCTTTAGCTGGCCCCTTACGCGTACGAGCATTCGTATGCGTACGCTGCCCACGAACAGGCAAAGAACGACGATGACGCAAACCACGGTAACAACCAAGATCCATCAAGCGCTTAACATTCATGGCAACCTCACGACGAAGATCTCCTTCAACCTGATAGCCTTGATCTATCGCTTCACGAATTTGCAATACCTCCGCATCGGAAAGCTCATGCACACGACGCCCTGTAGGAATGCCAACCTTTTTAGTAATTTCTTGAGCAAATTTTGGTCCTATCCCGTGAATATATTGAAGTGCAACAATTACACGCTTATTTGTCGGGATATTGACGCCAGCAATACGAGCCACGCCTACTCTCCTTAATTCTGTTGACAACTAACCATAAAATACCTGATGTACCTTATAGAAAAAAAATGATCCGACATAGATATACCCCGAATCCAATTATTTTACTGAAATAAATTAATTTTTCTTTTGATAGATTTTATCGAAAAAGTCAAGAGTTTTCGTTTATTTCTAAAAAATCCTTATTGAAGAAACTTCTTAATCACACGCGAAACTTCAGTAACATCCATCATTCCATTAACCACCTTCAATAATCCCTTCTCTGAATAAAATTTTGATAGAGGAATTGTTTTCTCACGATATTCTACCAATCGCTTTGCAAAAGCAACAGGATTGTCATCTGCGCGAACTTGCCCACCAGCAGCTATTGTCTCTTCAACACGTTTCTTCATACGTTCAATCAGGGCATCTTCATCAACACTCAGCTCAATAACAACATCAAGCTGCAGATTTTTCGACTGTAAAATCTGTTGCAGCGCTTCTGCCTGCCTCACAGTCCGTGGATAGCCATCCAAAACAAAACCGTTTACACAATTATTTTCATCAATGCGATCTGATACGATTTGATTAACAATGTTATCAGACACCAAAGCACCAGAACTCATTATAGCTTTGGCTTTTTTCCCAATTTCTGTCTCTCTGGAGATAACTTCACGCAACATATCACCTGTTGATAATTGAGGGATATTATACGTCTCAGTTAACATTTTAGCTTGCGTACCTTTTCCAGCTCCAGGAGCTCCTAAAAGAACAATTCTCATCGATTCCTTTTACCTCCACGAAGTTTTGACTTTTTAATCAATCCTTCATATTGGTGTGCAACAAGATGTCCTTGAATTTGAGCAACTGTATCAAGCGTAACCGTAACAACGATCAACAAAGATGTTCCCCCAAGATAAAAAGGAACCTGCAAAGCGGATATCATAAATTCAGGAAGCAAACAAACCAGAATAATATAAACCGCCCCCACAACAGTGATGCGTGTTAAAACATAATCAATATATTCAGCAGTACGTTCACCAGGACGAATACCCGGAATAAAACCAGAATGCTTTTTTAACTGATCAGCCGTATCACTTGGATTAAAGACAATAGCCGTATAAAAAAAGCAAAAAAATGCCATCAAAAATGCATAAATAATCATATAAAGTGGTTGCCCATGACCAAGAGAATAAGAAATAGCTTGCATCCAGTGAGGCATTTTATCAGAAAAATTATTAATAGTTGCAGGCAACAACAACAAAGATGAAGCAAAAATCGGCGGAATAACACCAGCTGTATTCAATTTTAAAGGAAGATGAGACATATCACCTTGAAACATCTGATTACCAACCTGACGTTTTGGATATTGGATAAGAATTCTCCGTTGTGCGCGCTCTACAAAAACAATAACGGCTATAACAGAAATCGCAATAAGAACAATACCTATCAACAAAAAAGTTGATAAATCAGCTTGACTATGAGCAGTTAAAAGTTGAGCAAAGGTGGAAGGAAGATTAGCGACAATCCCTGTGAAAATAATAAGGGAGACCCCATTACCAACACCACGTGATGTAATCTGCTCCCCAAGCCACATGAGAAACATTGTACCACCAACAAGTGTAATCACAGAAGAAATACGGAACATAAGTCCTGGTTCTATAACGATCTGAAGCCCTGTTCCTATACCAGATTCAAGTGCGACAGCAATACCAAACCCTTGTAAAATAGCCAATACAACTGTTACATATCGGGTATACTGATTAATAACCTTACGACCTACCTCACCCTCTTTCTTAAGTGTCTCCAACGAAGGAATAACGGAAGTGAGCAATTGTACAATAATTGATGCCGATATATAAGGCATAATTCCTAATGCAAAAATTGCCATACGCCCAACTGCACCTCCAGCAAACATATTAAACAGCCCCAAAACACCAGACGCATGATGTTCAAATGTTTGCCGCAAAGCATCAATATTAATACCAGGAAGAGAGATATAAGTACCAAAGCGATAGACAAGAAGCGCAGCTAGAGTAAACCAAATGCGTTTTTTTAATTCGGTCGCACGCGAAAAAATACCAAAGTCTATATTGGAAGCAAATTGCTCTGCTGCTGATGCCATAAAACGTCTCCAGTTCACACCCCAGTTTTTAAATTATACAACTATAATTTTAAAACTTCATATCATCATACATTAAGAGATGCAAAACCAAAATAATTCTCTATAAAATATATGTCTAAATGAAGCCCTTCTTTAGAGTATCATTTACATCACAAAACTTATCGAACAGCCTGCGGGAAAATGACTTGCCCCCCTGCTTTTTCGACCTTCATAAGAGCAACTTCTGAAGCACCAGAAACATGAACTATAATCTTGGCTTTTAATTCACCATCAGAAAGGAGGCGCACCCCATCTTTCATACGACGAATAATACCAGACTCTTTTAGAGCAATAATATCAATCGGCTTTTCAATATTCAATTTTCCAGCATCAATTGCTAATTGGATCCGCCCTAATGAAACTTCATTATAAGTCTTGGAAAAAAAGTTCCTAAATCCACGCTTTGGCAAACGACGATAGATAGGCATTTGCCCACCTTCAAAACCATTAAGCGAAACACCAGAACGTGATCTTTGCCCTTTGACACCACGACCACCCGTTTTACCAGTACCAGAACCGATACCACGACCAACACGTTTACGATTCCTTGTTGCACCTTCGCGATCACGTAGTTCATTGAGTTTCATATTTTATACTCCCGCAACCTTTAATCTTCATCTATAACACGAACAAGATGGCGAACCTTAGCAATCATACCGCGCACACAAAGCGTATCTTCTAAAACACGCCGCCTACGCATTTTATTTAATCCGAGCCCTTTTAAGGTTGCACGCTGAATCTGTGAGTTCCGAATCGGACTTCCAATTTGTTCTACCGTCACAGTTTTACAACTCTGAGATTTTTTTTGAACCATTTCTCAATTCCTTTTCTGACAATCTCAGAAACTATCCTTCTGCATCAACTAAATGCTGACGACGCGCCTGCAAAGTTGAATATTTTATACCCCGCTGAGCGGCAATATCCCTAGGATGCATTTGACGCTTTAAAGCATCAAATGTCGCACGCACCATGTTATAAGGATTGGACGACCCCAGTGATTTTGCAACAACATCCTGCATTCCAAGAGTTTCAAAAATCGCACGCATCGGTCCACCAGCAATAATACCAGTACCAGCAGAAGCTGAACGCAATAAAACACGACCAGCTCCATGACGTCCCTCAAGATCATGATGCAACGTACGACCAGACCGAAGTGGAACATAAATCATCCCACGCTTTGCGGCTTCTGTAGCTTTGCGAACAGCCTCTGGCACCTCACGCGCTTTACCATGACCAAAGCCTACACGACCTTTTTGATCTCCAACAACAACAAGAGCAGCAAAACCAAAACGCCGACCACCCTTTACAACTTTAGCAACACGATTGATATGAACAAGCCTATCGACAAATTCACTATCACGTTCATCTCGTTCACTACGTTCTTTTTGTGCCATTCCTCATTCCTTTTTCTTTTCCGGAAGCACGCCAACAAAGTTCCACTATATAATCAGAGAAACTTATACGAAACACCCCTAAAAATCTCCTTACTTAAATTTCTAAATAAGGCTCTTTAGAAGTTCAAGCCACCCTCACGAGCAGCTTCAGCCAAAGCCTTTACTCTACCGTGGTAAACATATGCCCCACGATCAAAAACCACCTCATTAACACCAGCTTTTTTTGCACGCTCAGCAATTAACTTACCAACAGCAAAAGCGGCCTCTTTATCAGCACCACTTTTTAATGATTTTTTCAAATCGCTCTCAAGGGTAGAGGCCGAAACAAGCGTATAGCCACGCAAGTCATCGATAATTTGAGCATAGATATTCTGGTTTGAGCGATAAACACTAAGCCGTGGACGATCACTAGAAACCGTCTTAATTCTACGACGAACACGCCGTGCACGACGCTGGATAATGTCCTTAGATGAAGCCATAATACAAAACCCTTACTTCTTCTTACCTTCTTTACGGAAGATGCGCTCATCTGCATGCTTAACACCTTTCCCCTTATAAGGTTCAGGTCTACGATATTCACGAATTTCCGCTGCGACTTGCCCAACTTGCTGCTTATCAATTCCAGAAACAACAATCTCTGTAGGCTTAGGAACAGTTACAGTAACTCCCGATGGCACTTTATAAACCACATCGTGGGAAAAACCTAACGATAACTGCACATCCCTACCCTGCAAAGCAGCACGATAACCAACCCCACTGATCTCTAACCTCTTTTCAAAACCATCCTTTACACCACAAAAAATATTTTCAATCATTGAACGTGACATACCCCATTTAGAGCGTGCATCTTTTGATTGATCCCGTGGAGAAACTGATACAGCATTATCTTCAATTTTCACTAAGACTTCATCATTAACAACGTAACTTAGTTCACCTTTTGGACCTTTTACTTTAACCAGCTGACCTTCAACAGTTGCAGTAACCCCAGAAGGAATTGAAATGGGCTTTTTTCCAATACGAGACATTGTTCTAACCTACTTTTCTTCTGTTTTCTTGAACATACTTAGAAAACACGACAAAGGAGCTCTCCACCAACATTCTGCTCACGCGCCTCATGATCTGCCATAACTCCCTTAGGAGTTGATAAAATAGAAATACCAAGACCATTTGCTACGTGAGGCAGTGATTTAGCAGAAACATACACACGACGACCAGGCTTTGAAACACGTGAAATATCACGAATAGCAGCCAACCCTTCAAAATATTTCAACTCGATTTCAATTTCAGATTTTCCATCACCTAAATCGACTTGATTATATCCACGAATATAACCTTCCGATTGAAGAACATCAAGAACGCGTGCACGCAGCGTCGAAGCAGGCGTAATCACTTTACCTTTTTTACGACCAAGTGCATTACGAATACGTGTTAACATATCACCAAGAGGATCTGACATAGACATTGAAATTCTCCTCTCACCAACTAGACTTAACAATACCCGGAATATGCCCGATAGAACCAAGTTCACGCAATGCAATCCGCGACATTTTCAATTTACGATAATAAGCCCGTGGACGTCCTGAAACTTCACAACGATTACGAACACGAACTTTTGCAGAATTACGTGGCAACTCTGCCAACTGAACAGAAGCTTTAAAACGCTCTTCAAGAGAAACCTTCTGATCCATAACGATCGCTTTCAAACGCGCGCGACGGGCAGCATAACGCTTTACCATCACTTCACGATGCTTATTTTTCTCAACGGCACTCACTTTGGCCATAATCTTACCTCGCTACGTTTGGCGTTACGAACGAAAAGGAAAATTAAAAGCACGCAACAATTCACGTGCCTCATCATCCGTTTTCGCTGTCGTACAAACGATAATATCCATGCCCCAAATTTGATCAACCTTGTCATAGTTGATCTCTGGAAACACAATGTGCTCTTTAATACCCATAGCAAAATTGCCACGACCATCAAAGCTTTTTGGATTCAAACCACGAAAGTCACGAACCCGCGGAAGCGCAATCGTAACAAGACGATCTAAAAACTCAAACATACGATCTTTACGCAATGTAACTTTAGCCCCAAGCGGCATTCCTTCACGAACTTTAAAGGTTGCAATAGAATTACGAGCACGAGTAACAACAGCCTTTTGACCTGTTATAAGCGCCAAATCCTCAGCAGCAAAAGACGGTTTCTTGGAATCAGCAGTTGCCTCACCAATACCCATATTAACTACAATTTTGTCAACCCGCGGAATTTGCATTGCATTTTTATAGTGAAACTTCTCTTGAAGCGCTTTACGAACCACTTCAAAATAATGCGTCTTCATGCGCGGTGTTTGTTTTTCTTCAGCCATTAATCAATTCTCCCGAACGCCTGGCAAAACGAACCTTATTACCATCTGCATTCATACGAAAACCTACACGTGTAGGCTTACCATCTTTAGGATCGGCAATCGCCAAATTAGATAGATGAATTGGAGCTTCTTTAGAAACAATTCCTGCTTCCTGCTTTTGTGTCTGACGTTGATGACGTTTAATCATATTAACACCACGAACAAAAGCCTTATTCTCCTTTGGATTCACCTTAATGACTTCACCACTACATCCTTTATCTTTACCAGATAAAACAACAACTTTATCACCTTTTCGAATCTTCTGCATAATATCCACTCCTTATAACACTTCAGGAGCGAGCGAGATGATCTTCATATGGTTCCTACCACGAAGTTCGCGGGGAACTGGTCCAAAGATACGTGTACCGATCGGCTCTTTTTTATTATCCACCAAAACAGCAGCATTGCTATCAAAACGAATGACACTACCGTCTGCGCGACGAATATCTTTAGCAGTACGGACCACTACAGCTTTCATCACATCACCCTTTTTAACACGGCCACGAGGAATAGCATCCTTGACCGAAACAACAATAATGTCACCGACCGAAGCATACTTTCGCTTTGAACCGCCTAACACTTTGATGCACATGACACGACGAGCACCAGAATTATCGGCAACGTCGAGGTTTGTTTGCATCTGAATCATGACTGGCCACCTTCTCTTAACATTTATATCCGGTCGTGTCCTTAACACATCCGGATTTGCCTGCCAAATAACGATAAAGCTACTGTCTTTAAATCTATCAACGGAAAAAAACCACTGCTAAACTTTAAAACAATAAACTTGACGAACTACGCTGCACTGCCTTTAACAACAATCCAACGTTTATCTCTTGAAATTGGTTTAGATTCCTGAATAGAAATTTGATCCCCAATCTTAAACTGGTTGTTTTCGTCATGCGCCTTATATTTTTTAGACTGCCGAACGGTCTTTTTGAGAAGTGGATGAGAATAACGCCGCTCCACTTTCACAACCACAGTCTTATCACTCTTGTCGCTAACGACAACACCCTGCAAAATGCGTTTAGGCATCTCTAATTTCCTTAAACCTTACTTTCGTTTATCTTCTGACGAAGAAAAGTTTTAACACGCGCAATATCACGACGAACCTGCCTGACACGTGCAGTCTTTTCTAATTGACCTGTTGCTTTCTGAAAGCGCAAATTAAATTGCTCTTTCTTCAACTTAGCCAACTCATCTTTCATTTGGTCGAGCGTTTGCGCCCGTAATTCTGTGGCTCTCATCGCTTACCTCTTTATTCAGCAATCCGCTGGATGAAACGTGTTTTAATAGGTAGCTTTGCAGCACCAAGTCTCAGTGCTTCACGCGCCACATCCTCAGGAACCCCATCAAGCTCAAACATGACACGCCCAGGCGCAACACGAGCAGCCCAATAATCCACACTTCCTTTACCCTTACCCATACGAACTTCCGTCGGCTTAGACGTCACCGGCAGATCTGGAAAAATACGAATCCATACACGACCAGAACGTTTCATATAACGTGTAATCGCACGACGCGCCGCTTCAATTTGGCGTGCAGTGATTCTCTCCGGCTCAACAGCTTTCAGACCGTAAGCTCCGAAATTCAGATCTGTACCGCCCTTCGAAGCACCGTGAATACGACCCTTAAACTGTTTACGGAACTTTGTGCGCTTTGGCTGCAACATTGTCCTCTACTCCAAACTTTTATTCAATCACAAAAACTAAGCATTTTCGCGGCGACGATTCGATGAAGAACCAGAATGATCTGCCTCTGTAGCACGACGCTCTGAAGCCATCGGATCATGTTCAAGAATTTCACCTTTAAAGACCCAAACCTTAACGCCACAAATACCATAAGCAGTCTTAGCTTCTGCTGTACCGTAATCAACATCAGAACGCAAGGTATGAAGTGGAACACGACCTTCACGATACCATTCCATACGTGCAATTTCAGCACCACCAAGACGACCAGAGCAATTAATACGAATTCCTTCTGCCCCAAGACGCATAGCTGATTGAACTGCACGTTTCATTGCACGACGAAAGGCAACACGACGCTCTAACTGCTGTGCAATTGACTGCGCAATAATTGTAGCATCAATTTCCGGCTTGCGTATCTCTACAATATTCAATGAAGTCTCAGCATTGGTCATTTCCGAAAGCTTACGACGGAGCTTTTCGATATCAGCTCCTTTTTTACCAATAATAAGACCAGGACGTGCCGAATGAATCGTTACACGACATTTTTTATGAGGACGCTCAATAACAACTTTAGAAATAGCAGCCTGTTTCAATTCCTCTAATACATATAAACGAATCTTCAAATCTTCATGAAGAAGACGCCCATATTCACCACTATCAGCATACCAACGGGAATCCCAAGTCCGATTGACACCAAGACGAAGTCCTATTGGATTGATCTTCTGACCCATTATGCGGCCTCCACTTTTTCGGTAACTTCACGAACAATAATAGTAAGATGCGAAAACGGACGTTCAATCCTACTAGCACGTCCACGACCGCGAACATGAAAACGCTTCATCACTATCGACTTACCAACATAAGCTTCTGCAACAACCAGCGAATCAATATCAAGATCGTGGTTATTCTCTGCATTTGCAATCGCTGATTCAAGAGTTTTTTTCACAGTCCCAGCAACACGTTTACGTGAAAACGTCAAATCAGCAAGCGCCACATTAACTCTTTTACCACGAATCATCGCAGCAACCAAATTAAGCTTTTGTGGACTAACACGGATCGTCCGAGCAACAGCCTTTGCCTCATTTTCTTTAAGCTGGCGCGGAATCTTAGCTTTTCCCATTACCTATTTCCTCTTCGCTTTTTTATCTGCACCATGCCCATAATAAGTCCGAGTGGGAGCAAACTCACCAAACTTATGCCCAACCATCTCTTCAGAAACAGAAACAGGAATATGCTTATTGCCGTTGTAAACACCAAAAGTTAAGCCAACAAACTGTGGCAAAATAGTAGAGCGACGACTCCATATTTTAATAACTTCATTGCGTCCACTCGCACGAACCTTTTCTGCTTTCCCAAGAAGATAGCCGTCAACAAACGGACCTTTCCAAACTGAACGAACCACTTCAGACTACCTTTCTCATTTCTTGCGCTGATGACGCGTACGCATAATAAACTTATCAGTGGCCTTATTGGAGCGCGTACGCTTACCCTTTGTAGGTTTTCCCCAAGGAGACACTGGATGACGTCCCCCTGATGTACGACCTTCACCACCACCATGTGGATGATCAACTGGGTTCATAGCAACACCACGAACATGTGGACGTTTACCACGCCAACGTGACCGACCTGCCTTACCATCATTAATATTCCCATGATCAGGATTTGAAACAGCACCAACGGTTGCAAAACAACTGCTAGACACCAAACGCTGTTCGCCAGAATTAAGACGAAGAATAGCCATTCCTTGATCACGTCCAACCAACTGTGCATAAGTACCAGCTGAACGAGCAATCTGACCACCTTTCCCAGGCTTCATTTCAACATTATGAATAATTGTGCCAACCGGCATATTACCGAGAGGCATAGCATTACCTGGTTTAACATCAACATTTGAACCAGCAATAATAGAATCGCCAACACCAAGACGCTGTGGAGCGAGAATATAACTTAATTGCCCATCTTCATAGCGAATGAGTGCGATAAAAGCCGTGCGATTTGGATCATATTCCAAACGCTCAACCTTTGCTGAAACATCACGTTTAAGACGCTTAAAATCGACAAATCTATAACTACGTTTATGACCACCACCCTGAAAACGAGCCGTAACACGACCACGATTATTACGCCCACCTTTTGATGACAAACCTTCAGTCAGCGTTTTTACAGCCTTACCCTTATAAAGACAAGAGCGATCTACAATAACAAGCTGACGCTGCCCTGGCGTAGTTGGATTAAACTGCTTAAGTGCCATTATCCTTATCTCCGAGCCTCTTTAAAGACCTGTAGAAACGTCGATAGACTGACCACTCGCCAGCGTCACGATCGCTTTCTTGACATCACTCTGCCGACCAACAATGCCTTTAAAACGCTTCACTTTACCCTTACGGACTATCGTGTTAACTGCCTTCACTTTAACGCTAAAAAGCGCTTCAACAGCAGCCTTAATTTCAGGCTTCGTCGCTTTCGGCGCGACATTAAAAGCAACTTGATTATATTCAGAAATCATAGTCGACTTTTCAGTAATAATTGGACTAACAATTATATCATAATGGCGAAGATCTGTCATTTAAAACGCTCCTCAAGAGCCTCAACAGCTGCCTTTGATAAAACAAGTTTGCTGCGACGCAAAATATCATAAACGTTAATTCCTTGAATTGGTAGAATATCAATATTCGGAATATTAGATGCCGCCCGAGAAAAATTAATATCGATTTCCTTACCACCAATTAAGAGAGCATTATCAAACCCAAGCTTAGAAAAACGAGAAACAAGCATTTTGGTTTTAGCGTCTTGAACATGCATTTCATCAACAACAATTAAATCTTTTGCCTTTAACTTTGCTGACAAAGCAATCCGTAATCCAAGGGCACGAATTTTTTTAGGAAGATCATGCGCATGACTACGAGCCACTGGACCATGTGCCTTACCACCACCTCGAAACTGAGGAGCACGAGCTGATGAATGTCGAGCACGCCCCGTTCCTTTTTGTTTAAACATCTTTGCACCGGTTCGCGATACATCAGAGCGCCCCTGTGATTGATGAGTTCCCTGTTGACGACGCGCCAACTGCCAACGAACAACACGTTGTAAAATATCTTCACGTGGAACAAGACCAAATATAGCTTCAGAAACCTTTAGCTTACCAACCTCATCTCCATCAAGGGTTTTAATTACAAGATCCATTATTCGGCTCCCTCAAGTTCAGAGGTTTCCACCATTGGAGCAACCATTTCCGTTTTCTCCTTTGCAAAACGACGAACACCAGCAGGCTTCGGCGCATTATCGGGGAGAGGTTTCTTTACAGCATCTCGCACCAAAATCCAAGCACCTTTACAGCCAGAAACAGCTCCACGCACCAAAATCAAACCGCGCTCAATATCTGTAGAAACAACCTCAATATTCTGTGTTGTTACACGGACCTGCCCCATATGGCCAGCCATTTTCTTACCTTTAAATACTTTACCTGGATCTTGACACTGACCTGTCGAACCATGTGCACGATGTGTGATTGAATTACCATGTGAAGCACGATGTCCACCAAAATTATGGCGTTTCATAACACCGGCAAAACCTTTACCAATACTCGTACCTGTTACATCAACTCTTTGCCCTGGAACAAAATGTTCCACTGTAATCTCAGTACCAACATCAAGAAGATTATCAGGAGTCACACGAAATTCTGCTATTTTAGCTTTTGGCTCAACAGAAGCCTTAGCAAAATGCCCACGAAGGGCCTTTGAGGTACTCTTAACCTTTGCCAAGCCTACACCTAATTGAACAGCAGTATAACCATTCTTTTCAACTGTACGCTGAGCCACAACTTGACAATTCTCCAAACGAAGTACTGTTACCGGCACATGCTCACCAGCTTCATTATAAATACGGGTCATGCCCAGCTTCTGTGCTATTACACCTGAACGCATCGGGTCTGTTCCTTCTGTCCTCACCTCAGAGCTTAATCTCTACATCCACACCAGCAGAAAGATCGAGCTTCATAAGAGCATCCACTGTCTGCGGTGTTGGATCAACAATATCAAGAAGACGCTTATGTGTACGCATTTCAAACTGCTCACGGCTCTTCTTATCGATGTGCGGTCCGCGATTGACCGTAAACTTCTCAATCCGCGTTGGGAGCGGAATAGGACCACGGACATTTGCACCAGTACGCTTAGCCGTCGACACAATCTCACGCGTCGATGAATCAAGAATTCTGTGATCAAACGCCTTCAAGCGAATGCGGATATTTTGACTGTTCATGCTCTTTTATTTCCCTGTCACGCAAAGCACCTTTATTGTTAAAAGGTGCTCTTCAATAACCATT
>NZ_HE997451.1:402177-468768 GCF_000312525.1 Bartonella florencae
GCTCTTTGCCATTTGAGCTCTCCATTTTCCATCCAAATAAAGGACTAAGTTAAAATTAATGACTTAAAAAATCACGCGTATTTCTTCTGAATCTCCAAAGCTACAGCCGAAGGGACAGGCTCATAATGATCAAATTGCATTGTATACTGCGCACGCCCCTGACTCATCGAACGAAGAGTATTCACATAACCAAACATATTCGCCAAAGGAACCATTGCATTCACAACTGTAGCAATACCACGCGCCTCAGTTCCTGAAATTTGACCACGACGCGAATTTAGATCACCAATGACATCACCAACATAATCTTCTGGAGTCACAACCTCCACCTTCATAATAGGCTCAAGAAGCTGTGCACCAGCCTTCTTTGCTCCATCACGAAAAGCTGCACGAGCGGCAATCTCAAAAGCCAACACGGAAGAATCAACATCGTGATAACCACCATCGATAAGGGTAGCCTTTACACCAAGCATAGGGAACCCTGCAAGAGGACCGGAACCCATAACACTCTCAATCCCCTTCTGAACGCCAGGAATATATTCCTTGGGAACAGCACCACCAACAACTTTCGACTCAAAAACGAAATCATCACCATCATGAGGCTCAAAAATAATTTTTACACGAGCGAACTGTCCAGCACCACCAGATTGCTTTTTATGCGTATAATCAATTTCCGCCATTTTGGTAATTGACTCACGGTAAGCAACTTGAGGCTGCCCAATATTTGCCTCAACCTTAAACTCACGCCGCATACGATCAACAATGATATCAAGATGAAGCTCGCCCATTCCAGCTATAATGGTCTGACCAGACTCTTCATCAGATTTCACGCGAAATGAAGGATCTTCAGCAGCCAAACGATTAAGTGCAATACCCATTTTTTCCTGGTCTGCCTTTGTCTTTGGCTCAATCGCAATCTCAATAACAGGCTCAGGAAAATCCATCCGCTCCAAAATAATTGGCTTTAACGGATCACAAAGAGTATCGCCCGTTGTCGTCTCCTTAAGCCCCGCAAGAGCAACAATATCACCGGCAAAGGCTTCTTCAATATCTTCACGAGAATTTGAGTGCATTTGCAACATGCGCCCCAAACGCTCTTTCTTTCTTTTTACAGTATTTTCAAGAGAAACACCCTTCTGAACCTTACCAGAATAAACACGACAAAAAGTCAAAGATCCAACAAAAGGATCATTCATAATTTTAAAAGCAAGCATAGAAAGCGGTGCATCATCCGAAGATTCACGTACTGCTTCAGACTCAGTTTTCACATCAACACCCTTAATCGCCGGAATATCAACCGGAGAAGGGAGATAAGAAACAACAGCATCCAAAAGCGGCTGCACACCCTTATTTTTAAAAGCCGTACCACAAAGAACCGGATGAAATTGAACCTCTATCGTTCCCTTACGAATAAGAGCAACAAGCTGCTCATCGGTTGGCATAACACCTTCCAAATAAGCCTCTGTTGCAGCTTCATCAACCTCAACCGCCATCTCAATGAGTTTTTCACGATACTCTTCCGCCTTTTCTTTCAAATCGGAAGGAATTTCACTCTCCACCGCCGCAGCACCAATGGAACCATCCCACTTCAACGCCTTCATTTCAACAAGATCGACAACACCTTCAAAATCATTCTCAGCGCCAATAGGCAACTGCAAAACAAGCGCCTTAGCCCCCAATCGCGAACCAACCATTTCTACACTACGATAGAAATCAGCACCTATCTTGTCCATCTTATTAACAAAAACCATGCGCGGTACACGATACTTCTCAGCCTGCCGCCAGACAGTTTCCGTCTGAGGCTCCACACCAGCATTAGCATCTAGCAACGCTATCGCTCCATCAAGAACACGCAAAGAACGCTCAACCTCAATGGTAAAATCAACGTGACCTGGCGTATCAATGATATTAAAGCGCCGCTTGCGACCATCACGCCCTTCCCAAAAAGTCGTTGTCGCAGCAGATGTAATCGTAATACCACGTTCTTGTTCTTGCTCCATCCAATCCATTGTAGAAGCACCGTCATGGGTTTCACCAATTTTATGATTCTTACCCGTATAGAACAAAATACGCTCAGTCATAGTGGTCTTACCAGCGTCAATATGCGCCATAATACCAAAATTACGATAATCTTCAATTTTATATTCGCGAGCCATTATACTTGCCTTAAGTTTTAAATACGCCTACCAGCGATAATGCGAGAACGCACGATTAGCCTCAGCCATACGGTGAACATCCTCACGCTTCTTTACTGCAGAACCACGATTATTGGCCGCATCCATCAACTCACCAGAAAGACGATCAATCATTGTTGTCTCATTACGCCCACGCGCTGCCGTAATCAACCAACGAATAGCAAGAGCCTGACGACGATCAGGACGCACATCAATCGGAACCTGATAAGTAGCACCACCAACACGACGGGAACGAACCTCAATATGAGGAGCAACATTCTCTAACGCCTGATGAAACAAAGCTACAGGATCTGTTTTCACCTTCTTTTCCACAACATCAAGCGCACCATAAACAATACGCTCAGCAACTGACTTTTTACCATCAAACATAATGGCATTCATAAACTTCGTAACAACCAAATCACCAAATTTAGGATCTGGATTAATTTCACGCTTTTCTGCTCTATGGCGACGGGACATCGGCTTTGTCTCTCAATAATTATTTTGGACGCTTTGCGCCATACTTTGAACGACGCTGTTTACGATTCTTGACACCCTGCGTATCAAGCAAACCACGAATAATGTGATAACGAACCCCCGGCAAATCCTTCACACGACCACCTCGAATCACAACAACGGAGTGCTCTTGAAGGTTATGCCCCTCTCCAGGAATATAACCAATCACCTCAAATCCATTTGTCAAACGGACTTTAGCAACTTTTCGAAGCGCAGAATTTGGCTTCTTCGGTGTCGTCGTATACACACGCGTACAAACACCACGTTTCTGGGGATTCGACTGAAGAGCAGGAACCTTATTGCGCTTAACAGGCACAACACGTGGCTTTCGAATCAACTGGTTTACGGTAGGCATGCAACCTTCCTCTTTGTTTCAATCTATATTTTTACCCATTTGGGTTTTTTCTATTTTCATCTTTTCCGATAAAATCGGAGCAAACACCCAAAACCTACACACAAAATCGGGCATGACTGCAACAAACAGCTCACCCGACTACAAGCAGAGAAGGCAACGGCCTTTTGCGTTAGTATTTGCTTTTAATCTTTAAAACCTGTTTAAATGACTTTTGGATAAATCCAAAACCGTTCATCACTCTCACACCGTTCATGAGCTTCTAATAGCGAGAACATATGCATTCGTCAAGAACTAAACATCAGAAAGTTTTTAAAAATGAAAATAAATTAAATTTTAAGATTTCAAATTTGGCTTTTATAGGAATTATTGGTAAGGAAATCCTCATAGCAATATCGCTCTCTATAAATAAAGGATAACGACTATAGGTATAGATAAAACACTTAAACGAAGCACTTTAACCAATTGCACAGGTGTTATTTAAGGTGAACACTATGAAAATAGTAACATGGAATATTGCTGGAATAAAAGCACGACATGAAACATTATATCAATGGCTACAAAAAAACCAACCCGATATAGTCTGTTTACAAGAAGTAAAAAGCACTGATGAAAATTTTCCACGTAGTGCAATTGAAGGATTAGGCTATCACATAGAAACGCATGGACAAAAAAGTTTTAATGGTGTTGCGATTCTTTCTAAAAAAACGCCTGATGAAGTTATCCGACGATTACCTGGTAATGATAATGATGAACAAACACGTTATATTGAAGCTATTTATTCAACAAATAAAGGCGTTATTCGTGTTGCCTCACTTTATCTGCCAAATGGAAATCCTGTAAAAAGCGAAAAATATCCTTATAAAATAGAATGGATGGAGAGATTATATGCCCATACAAAATCATTGCTTTCCTATGAAGAACCTCTTGTCTTAGCTGGTGATTATAATGTCATACCTACCCCTCTGGATGCAAAGAATCCTCAAGAGTGGGATCATGATGCCTTATTTCTCCCCCAAACAAGACAAGCATTTCAGCGCATTCTTCATTTAGGCCTTTATGACGCTATTCGTAATGTTACAGATACCCCCTCATTCAGCTTCTGGGATTTTCAAGCTGGTGCATGGCAAAAAAATAACGGGATTCGTATTGATCACTTACTCTTATCACCAGAAGCTGTCGATCAACTTATTTGCGCTTATAGCCAAATAGAGGTAAGAGGATATCAAAAACCATCGGATCATACTCCTGTTTGGGCTCACTTTAACTTCAGTTAAGAAAGAAAATACTTAAATTTTATTAAAATAAAAAAATATCCCACCTAGAATATAAATATGCTACACGATTCACAAAACAATATATCTTAAGTAATAAAAAAGCGAGAAATCGTATTTGAATGGAGGACCTAATGAAAAAATCACTATTAATGTTTATTGCAGCAATAACCCTTGGGCTAACAAATATTGCCTATGCTGAGAATGATACACTTGAAAAAATAAAAAGAACGGGAGAAATCACCTTAGGTGTCCGTGAATCATCAGGTTTAGCCTATGCCCTTGGTAATGACAAATATGTAGGTTTCCACACAGAAATGGCAGAGCGTATTATTGACGATATTTCAAAAAAAATTGGTAAGCCAATCAAAATTCATTATCTCCCCATCACCTCACAAAATAGAATTCCTTTATTGAAAAATAGTACTTATGATTTTGAGTGTGGCTCAACAACAAATAATGTTGCCCGTAGTAAAGAAGCTGCATTTGCTTATACCACTTATGTAGAAGAAGTCCGAATTGCCGTAAAGAAAAACTCTAACATTAAATCTCTTGCCGATTTAAATGGCAAAACAGTGGCTACTACCACCGGTACAACGTCTGTTCAGCTTATTCGTAAAAATAAACGCGCCAAAAACATTCACTTTAATGTTGTGAAAGGTAAAGATCACGGAGACAGTTTCTTATTATTAGAATCTGGTCGCGCAGATGCATTTGTTATGGATGCTTCGATTATTGCTGGGCATATCGCCAAATCGAAGAATCCATCCGATTACGTTATCCTTGATGCCGTACTTTCAGTCGAACCCATCGCTTGTATGCTGCGATTAGATGACAAAAACCTTGAACAAGCCATCAACGATAGTATCGTGCGCCAAATCAAGGACGAATCACTTGAAAAGCTTTATGATAAATGGTTTATGAAACCAACTCCCCCTGCCAATACTATTATTAATCTTCCCTTATCTAAAGCAACAAAATATGCTTGGGAACATCCAAATAATAAGCCTCGCGAAGACTACACAAAAGGTAATTTGTAGAGTTTTAAAAAATAACCACACTCTTTGAAAATTGAGTGTGGTTCTGTTTTAGTTCGTTTTTTAATAATTTATTATATGTAAATACGAACGATTTATTTTTCTGTTTTAAAGATAACGAAATTTAGGAAATATCAATTAATGGACTTTTCTTTCCTTTGTACAGATGATCTTAATCAAACATTTGTGGCTGGATGTCTGGGAACTCCCGGTGTGAGTCATACCTATTTAGATACACTACTTGATGGCTTTAAAAATACAATTATATTATCCTTCTCTTCATTGATCTTAGCGATATTTTTTGGCATCATTATAGGGACAATGCGCACTCTCCCCAGCACTTCCATGATCCGTCGCTTATTGCGAGTTATTGGAGGAATATGGGTAGAAATCATGCGTAACATTCCTTTGCTTGTACAAATATTTTTATGGTACTTTGTTGTACCTAAAATTTATCCACCAGTGATGAACTTTTCACCTATTCTTTTAATAACATGTGCCTTAGGATTTTTTACATCCGCTCGTATTGCAGAACAGGTTCGCTCAGGTATTGAGGCGATTCCTTCTGGGCAGCGTTACGCAGCTATGGCAATGGGATTTACCACCTATCAAGTTTACCGCTATATCGTATTACCCCGTGCTATACGTACAATCATGCCCCCACTTACTTCAGAAGCAATGGGAATTGTAAAAAATTCATCTGTAGCATTTGCTGTTTCAATAAATGAATTGATGCAATTTCAATATCAAACGATTGAAGAAGTAAGTCATGTTTATGAAAACTATCTGATCATCACGATTCTTTATATTCTTATAGCTTTATTTGTATTTATCATTATGACGATAATTGAACAAATGCTCAAAATTCCCAATTTTCAAACAAAGGAACATTGAATATGATAAATTTCATAACTTCCCAGTTTGGATTTTCTTCTCCTTTCAATTTTTCAGATTTTGATTTTTCGTTTTTTACTTTTGATATATTCTACTCTTATATTCTATCAGGTTTACTTTTTAGTGTTTTCCTAACCCTCTTTGCAACGATATTAGGACTTATTTTTGGCACACTCTTAGCAATAATGCGGGTCTCTTCTATAAGTCTGCTTTCTTGGCTTGCAATAATTTACATAACGGCCATGCGTTCGATACCACTTGTTATGGTTATCTTATGGTTTTTTGTGCTTTTACCTTTCCTAACAGGAACATCAATCGGTGCAAATAAATCAGCACTCATTACCTTTACTGCATTTGAAACCGCTTATTTTGCTGAAATTATGCGTGCCGGTATAAATTCTGTTTCACAAGGGCAAAAACACGCAGGACAAGCCCTTGGGATGACATATTGGCAAAATATGTACATTGTCATTCTTCCTCAAGCCTTCAGAGACATGCTGCCAGTTTTTTTAACACAAGTTATTATTCTCTTTCAGGATACAACACTTGTTTATGCAATTAGTGGCAATAGCCTCTTGAATGGTTTTGATATTGTTGCTAACAACTTTGGCGTGAAGCAAGAAGCTTATGTGTTAGCAGCTATTTTCTATTTTGTGATCTGTTTTACACTGTCGCAGATAGTCTTGTATCTACAGAAAAAAATATCTATTATCCGCTAACAGGAAAAAAAATGTCTACGCATATGATCGAAATAAAAAATGTTTCTAATTGGTATGGTGAAATTAACGTTCTTAAAGATTGCACAACCAGTATAAACAAAGGGGAAGTTGTTGTAGTTTGTGGACCATCAGGCTCAGGAAAATCAACCCTGATTAAAACAATTAATGCTCTTGTTCCTTTTCAAAAAGGTGAAATCTGGATTGATGGAACACCGGTTCATTCAAAAAAAACGAATCTGCCTAAATTGCGCAGCCATGTAGGAATGGTATTTCAACACTTTGAGCTTTTCCCACATTTATCCGTCACGGAAAATTTAACAATTGCACAAATTAAAGTCTTAAAGCGCAGCAAAAAAGAAGCGCTCGAGCGTGGTTTGTTGTATCTTGAGCGTGTTGGACTCATCGAACATAAAAATAAATATCCGGGACAACTTTCTGGGGGACAACAACAACGTGTTGCTATTGCCCGCGCCTTAACCATGGATCCACTCGTTATGCTCTTTGATGAACCAACATCTGCTCTAGATCCTGAAATGGTAGGTGAAGTGTTAGATGTTATGATCAGCTTAGCAGAGGAAGGTATGACAATGATGTGTGTAACGCATGAAATGGGGTTCGCCCAAAAAGTATCCGAACGTGTTATTTTTATGGATCAAGGAAAAATTCTTGAAGACTGTTCATCTAAAGAGTTCTTTTCTAATCCGCAATCCAGAACACCACGTGCACAAGACTTTTTGTCCAAAATCCTTAACCATTAATCATCATATTACAAAAAAAATCTATTTTTATAGCACCTAGACATAAGAATTGAAGCTCTGTTCTTGAATCACTTAAAAAACGCTATAGAAAAAGATCCCCAAAATTATTATTTTATAATATTAGGAAGTAGAGATATTGCAACACATCTTTTAGATTCATTGCAAATGTCGGAAATGTATTCTTTAGGACCAATCCAATTTCTGTCTTTCACCTTCACTTTTTATAGGCTACAATTAGCATGGTTGTACCGCCAATGATTTCTCCTTCCTAAACTAGTATATTTCCAAATATTTTTTGGGTGGAAGAATTTCCTTTTCTTGCTAAAAGCTAAAATTACCATACTACTTTTGTACAAGTCTTTTTCTCTTCTGCATTTAAAAATGTTATTTGTTGCATATACTGCGGTTTTGGAAGATCATTATTCACACCGTACAAAGATGAGCAGTCTTTCCCATAATTTAAAGCCCATTCATTATCAAAAAATCTCCCCTTTGTTTTAGTTTCATTGTGGGAGCTATCAGAATTTTTTTAATATGGATCTTAAATTTTTTTCGGTAAGCAAAACAAGAATATGAAATATTCACAAAAGAAACAGAATAAAAATAGCAATCACGCCAATCGTTCTAAAGCAACAGATATTTTCTTTTGTGCAGCACGCAATTCCATAACCCTATTACGCTCAGCCTCAATAATTTCCGATCTTGCATTTGCTATAAATTTAGGATTGTCTAACTTAATTGATATTTTTTCAATATCCTGTTCGATTTTGTGAACATCTTTCATTAAACGAGCACGTTCAGCCTGCAAATCAATCAATTGTCCCAACGGTAAACAAAGAATTGCCTCTCCAAAAATCATTTGTGCCGAGGTAGCTGGAACTTTATCAGAAAAATCAATTATTTCAATACGTGCTAATTTTTTAAGCAGAGCATCATAACGTTGCACACGCTTTTGCGTCAATTCTCCCCCCTCTACAATAACAAGGGGTGCGAACGTAGCAGCTGGAACGTTCATTTCAAAACGCACAGAACGAATCTCACTAACAACATCAATAAGCCAATTAATATCAGCAGCGGCTTCTTCATCTACAAACATCTCTTTTGGCCATGATACCAATGCCAACATATCTTTACGCTTCATACTTGGAGTTTCTGTAAGAGCCCACAACTCCTCTGTCATATGAGGCATAAAAGGGTGAAGAAGCTTATAAACTTCATCCAAAACCCAAGCAGTACACGCCTGAGCCTCACTTTTAGCATCCTCATTGGAGCCTTGAAATACCGGTTTAAGAAGTTCAAGATACCAATCACATAATGTATTCCAAATAAAGCGATAAAGTGCGCTAGCAGACTCATTAAACTTATAGTTTTCAATACCAGTGGTCACTGCTGAAACAGTTTTAGAGAGCTCTGTTAAAATCCAACGATTAAGCGCAAGTTTTGCTTTCTCAGGTCTAAAGGTTGGATCATGCTTAACACCGTTCATCTGCGCAAATCGGGTAGCATTCCACAATTTAGTAGCAAAATTACGATAACCTGCAATACGGGAAGGATCAAGTTTAACATCACGCCCCTGGGCTGCCATAATAGCCAAAGTAAAACGAAGAGCATCTGCACTATATTGATCAATGAGTTCCAATGGATCAATGATATTCCCCTTCGATTTTGACATTTTTGCCCCCTTCTGATCTCGAACGAGAGCATGCACATAGACCGTTGGAAAAGGAACCTCACCCAAAAAGTGCAGTCCCATCATCATCATACGCGCAACCCAGAAAAAGATAATATCAAACCCTGTTACCGATAGAGATGTTGGATAAAATGTTGCTAATTCAGTTGTTTTATTTGGCCAGCCTAATGTTGAAAAAGGCCAAAGAGCAGATGAAAACCATGTATCTAAAACATCTTGATCACGAATTAATTCGACCACTTCACCATAATGAGAAAAAGCTGAAGCGAAAGCTTCTTCTTCAGTTCTTTCAACAAAAACCTTGCCATCAGGGCCATACCAAGCCGGTATCTGATGCCCCCACCATAATTGACGCGAAATGCACCAAGGTTGAATATTTTTCATCCAATTGAAATAGGTTTTCTTCCAATTATCAGGAACAAATTGCGTTTTTCCTTGATGAACAGCCTCTATCGCTGGCTTTGCTAATTCAGCAGCATGAACATACCATTGATCTGTCAGGAATGGTTCAATAGGCACCCCACTGCGATCACCATGAGGAACCGTGTGTGGATGATCATCGACTGCTGCTAGATATCCTCTCTCTTCCATTAAAGCAACAATCCGATTTCGCGCAATAAAACGATCCGATTGATTTAAGTTTTCCACCAACTGCTCTAATTCGTCAGATAAAGTTAAACCATCAAAGAATGCTTCATTCTCGCGGAGAGAAACCTCCGCTGTTTTGGTAAAAATATTGATTAAGCGCAGTTGGTGGCGTTGTCCTACTTCAAAATCGTTAAAGTCATGTGCAGGTGTAATTTTAACAGCACCACTGCCTGCCTCTGGATCTGCATAAGCATCACCAACAATCAATAACCTACGACCAACAAGCGGCAAAAGCGCATGTTGACCTATAAGATTTTTATAACGATCATCTTCGGGATTAACCGCAATTCCGGTATCACCAAGCATTGTCTCTGGCCGTGTTGTTGCCACTGTTATAAAAGTTGTCGCATCATTTGGGTTAAAAACTTTACCTTCAAGCGGATATCTAAAATGCCACAAATAGCCTTTGACTTCTTTTTGTTCAACTTCAAGATCTGAAATAGCCGTTAACAATTTAGGATCCCAATTAACAAGGCGTTTATCCTTATATATCAATCCTTCCTTATAAAGCGTGACAAAAACTTCACGAACAGCTTGAGACAAACCTTCATCCATTGTGAACCGTTCACGCGACCAATCACATGAAACACCAAGACGGCGTAGTTGATTGGCAATAACTCCTCCAGTTTTGTGACGCCACTCCCAAATACGCTCAACAAATTTTTCTCTACCCATTTCTTGACGGGTTGGTTCTCCATGCTCTGCAAGTTGACGCTCAACAACCATTTGCGTAGCAATCCCTGCATGATCCATACCAGGTTGCCATAAGACATTTTTACCGCGCATACGCTGGAATCTGACCACAATATCCTGAATTGTTGTATTCAGTGCATGTCCCATATGAAGTGAGCCTGTAACATTGGGAGGTGGAAGCATCACGCAAAAAGGCTCCGCATCACTTTTTGACTCTACTCCCGCTTCAAAAGCACCACGAGCCTCCCATCTCTTTGCAACCCGTCGCTCTATAGAAGCAGCATCATAGTTTTTTTCTAACATTTTACTCACCCATAACGCCGCTGAAAAATGCAATATATGCTCTCAAATGTGATCATATTATCTACAAGCTTCACTGACTTATATTGCGCCTGCAAAGCTGCAAGAGCTCTCATAAAATAAAATGGAAATCACAAAAATAATAAGAAAATAAACAATTAAGACGACTTCTTAATTGCCTTAACAATCTCTTCACGTAAAATATTCTCAAGCAAAACAGGCAATTTACTCTGTAACCATTCTGCTATAGCCGGACGCAAGACATCTTTTGCAATCTTCTCAGCAGAAGAAATACAATACTCAGATAATTCGACATGACCAGCTGCCACATTTTCTAACGGTGTGACCTGTGCCTCATCACCATATACTTTTGTTTTATGAACAGAGCGCTGCTCTTCAGAAGAAAACTTTACCTTTTGCATATCCACGCCAACCGCATTATTTTCTGTTTCTATATTCTCTTTCTCTTGCGTTAAAGAAAAATTTTGGTTTTCAGAAGAAAGGCCGATACGATCAGCCAAAGCTTTCATTGCATCATCAACCGATAAAGTTGTGTCATAAACACCCTCCGATGCCACTGCTACACGATCTGTAGAAGCATTCATTGCAACACCGTCATTTAAAAAGTGTTCAGGTTGAACCGTATTTTCTTCAATTATTTCACGAATAGATGTCAAAATTTCATCCATACTCGGCTCACGTAATACGCTTGAACTCTGTACCATACTTTAAAACCTTTCAAAGACGCAACAACAAACAGAATCACATTTTATAGTGTAAGCAAAAGAATCATAAGATCAACATGTCTCCTTTTATATTTTCAAAAGCAATGCTCACGAAGAGGATACTACACACAACTTTCTTTGACTTAATAAACCACTCTTGTCCCCACCTTCCCAAATCTAGTTTTACATGATCTTTTAAAAATCAAATTTATTGCAGATTAAAAAGCGCTTTCTACGAATTATTGAACATATTGAATGATTTTTAGCCCTAAATAATCTGCAGTCAACTTACCAATAGAAGATTGTACGCTATAACCAGCAACGATAGCATTACGTTCTGCTGTCGCAAGTGCAATTTGAGCATTAATTAACTGGGTTCGAGAATTTAAAACATCTAATGTTGTTGCTTGCCCCACACGATTTTCTTGAACACGCCCTTTAAGAGCAATCTCGGCAGCACGCACACTCTCACGATAAGCAATAACAGATGCACGTGCACCCTCTAACTGAAACCAAGCAGAAGTAAGAGCCTGTCTTATATTACTATAAGCTAAATCAAGCTGAAGGTGAGCTTGCCCAAGTTGTTCCCGAGATTGACGAATCTGAGCAGAAGTGCGCCCTCCTTCAAAAATTGGCACACTAAGCGATATTGCTATTGATTTAGAAACTCCATCTTCCCCAGCTCCAGTATAAATCCGATTATAAGATGCGGTTGCAGAAAGATCAATTTTAGGAAGTAATGTTCCCTCTTTTGCCTTTACATTGTAAAGGCTAGCATCAACCAAATGTTTGGCATAAAGAATTGCAGGATGCATTGCAACGCTCATTTGATAAGCAGCATCAAGATTGACCGGCAAATTGTTTGCCACGGGAGGACGTATTAATTTTTCAGGATCAGAACCTATAACTTGTCGATAAACTGCCTCTGCTGATTTTACATCAGCACGTGCAAGACTTAGTTCTGAAAGAGCAACAGAACGCGCAGCCTGTGCTTGAGAAAGATCAACACGTCCTCCCTCTCCTACATCAAACTTTGCTTTATTCGAACGAACTTGCTCTTCAAGAGCGGCTAAATTTTCTCTACGAAGATCAGCAATACGGCGTGCTTGATAGACATTCGCATAGGCTGTGACAGTATCGAGAAATGTATTTTGCTCAACATTGCGAAGATATTCACGTTGTGCCTGCAGCTTAACCTGTGCTGAAGAAAATATATTTTGTGTGACAAAACCATCAAATAATCTTTGATTTAACCTTATCCCTAAAGATCCAGAAGTCGTATAAGGACCCACCATGAGCTTACTCCGCCCATAGCTTCCAACCCCTTCAATTTGTGGAAAAAAACCAGAGCGTGCAATAACCACATCATCACTTGATATACGCACAGCAGCACGCTCACTATTTAACTTAGCATTGTGCATATAAGCTTTAGCAAAAGCATCCATCAGAGTTTCAGCACAAACCGACCCTGAGAGTAAAATACTGAAAATCAGCAACGCACACACATGAATTTTTTTGTTTATTTTAAATACAACACACACAACACAAACCCCAAACTCATTAAAACTATCTTTTATTTACAAACAAAACAAACACTAAAATATGAAATCAGGTGTTTTTAAAAAACCGGTAAGAGGTTTTACAGCAAGATTAAAAGCACGACGCGCCGCAATAATTCCATCCTCTTTCACATAGATCCGTGCCACACCAGAATTGCCACATCCTTCAACCACGACAAGACGCCCACCATCTTTCATTTGATCAAAGAGAATCTCTGGAACAAAATCAACAGCCCCCTCGATAAAAACCAGATCATAAGGCCCCCCAACGGCATATCCTTTCTCTAAAGCTCCATGAATGACCACCACATTGTCACACTGAAGACGCTTTAAAGTTTCAGTAGCTTGCGTTGAGAGAGCTTTATGACTTTCTAATGCAATCACAGTCCCTGCAAGTCTTGAAAGTAATGCTGCACAATAACCACTATTGGCACCAACATCTAAAACAACATCCGATGATTTCACAGCAGCAAGCTGTAGCAATTTTGCCAAAGAAGCGGGCCCCATCGAATAGCAGTCAGGAAATCCATTTTGCGTTGAATATACAACAATATCGGTATCAACATAACTCAAAGCTTTCATATCTTCTGATACAAAATCTTCACGTGGTACCGTTAAAAATGCCTCAAGAACTGATAAATCCGTTACATCTACTGTACGAATTTGATTGTCAACCATTTTGCGGCGAAGCTCTGCAAAATCTGCAACCATCACGACTCTTTTCTCCCACACACATAAGAACTATAATAAAATGGCAATAATGAGAATTTAAAATATCTTACTGTGGGTGTTACAAAAAAGCACACTATAGTCAACAATTAGATTCTATTCGCACCACTTTTCATGATAAAGCGTTTCATCCTAAAAGGAAGCTTTTTATCTCCACATATTATCCTTAAAAAGCCGTTCTGCTTTTAACCGGCTACCCCGCTGGAGGCCTCGCCCGGAATCGAACCGGGATACAAGGATTTGCAGTCCTCTGCGTAACCATTCCGCCACGAGGCCTCATTAAATATACAAGTGTCAATAAGGGAAGGCGATGCATCCGTCAAGAGAGAGAAATCTTCTCTGTTCTTTTTTCCTCTTGTTCTACAATTTATAACATTTTTTTCAAAAAAAGGTAATTTTATCCTTTGCAAATCAGTATTGCTTTGCTATAGCCCTTCCAGTTAAGTAATTGAGCATCGTGTTCCCCGGTAGCTCAGCGGTAGAGCAACCGGCTGTTAACCGGTTGGTCGCTGGTTCGAATCCGGCCCGGGGAGCCATTTTTTATCCTATATAACCTATTGTTTTACTAGAATTTTTTTGCTATGAGCCATGCCCGAATAAAAGTAAGGGAATAGGGTTTTCTAGTCTAAATCATCTATTAAAGTGCGTTTTTTTGTCAATTTTTTACAAAAGTTTTTGATTCTGCTAACTTCTGTCGTAGAGAACTATGTAATCTAACAAACGGGCTAAAACCTTATATCCGAACGAATCAGTTAAAAAACAATAGCTAAAGTCGTGTTATCAGATACTATTCCTCTCACAACAAGCATAATAAAAAACTTCTTTAGCGGAAAAATTATACAATAAATAGATCTTATCCTAGTCTAAATACCATCCTTAAAAGATAAATGACACCAGAAAGCATTCTATTCTTTAAATTGTAATGCGTATCAAATAAAAATCCATCGATATCATGCTTAAAGCTTATTAAAATAGAGTTATAGAAAAAAGAAGTATAGGAAGAAATTTTCATCAACCATCAACTTCTCTTCATTGTAAATTAGTATAGAGAGATAAAATGTAGATATTTTTACATTTTAAAAGATGATGTATGCATGAAAGGCCACAATTTATTCTGAAAGAACGCATCTTTTTTAAATATGAACAAACATTCAAACTCTTTCTACTTCTAAAAAACAAAAGAATTTAAAAACCTCTCATACTTTTAGCATAAACATTGCTTTGTATTTCTATTGTTCTCATTTAAACTTAAAGGAAACTGAAAAAAATATCCCTCCCATACAAGCTTTTCTCAATATTTTACTTCAAGCCGCCTTCTTCACTGATTTGCGGAAACGAAAAGACTTTGCACGTTTTGCTGCTGCTTTTGCCTTTTTGTGTCTTTCGTTCGAAGATGAAAAATTTTTACCCTGTGACTGCTCAACATTATCTTTACAATTTAAAAATTGCGTCCGAGGTTTAGATTTTCTAGAATGAAGTTCTTTACTCTTTTCTTTTCCTTTACCTTCTGGCACACTCTGCTTTTCAGGAAATGCAGAAAACTGTTCTGGTACAGTTTCACGCGCTAATCGTATACGCATTAAGCGCTCTACAGCACGCATCCGCGCCCCCTCTACTCCTTCATCAAAAAGTGTGAGAGCTTCACCACATGCACCATTGCGGCCAGTACGACCAATACGATGCACATAACTTTCAGCTTCATCTGGTAAGTCATAATTAATAACGTGACTTATTCCTGGTATATCAATACCGCGTGCAGCAATATCTGTAGCAACAAGGACCCGTACCACTCCTTCACGAAAAGTTTTTAAAGCAGCTTGGCGAGCGCTTTGTGATTTATTTCCATGAATTGCTACAACAGAATACCCTATCTTTGCTAAACTACGTGTGACAGCATCAGCACCGTGCTTTGTTCGGGTAAAGATAATAACCGAAGAAAAAGCGGGATTCGTTAAAAGTTTACCTAAAACTTTCTTTTTTTCAGGCGTAGAAACACAATATACCTTTTGAGTAATGTCCACAGCAGCGCTCCCTTGAGGAGCAACCTCTATTTTTACTGGATCATTGAGCAATCTCTTTGCAAGTACAATAATCTCTTTCGACATCGTCGCAGAAAAAAGTGCTGTCTGACGCTCTTGATGCAAAAGCTTTGCAATGTACTGTACATCATTAATGAAACCCATATCTAACATACGATCTGCTTCATCCAAAACCAAAAAACGAGATTGAGAAAGATCAATGCATTTTTCACGAACAAGATCCATTAAACGCCCTGGCGTTGCTATCAAAACATCCACACCTGTTGCCATGCGTTTAATTTGTTTTAAACGTGATACCCCACCAAAAATAACACATGTCGAAAGATGCATTCCTTTCGAAACAGCACGGATTGTTTCATCAATTTGAATAGCGAGTTCACGTGTAGGAGCCAAAATCAAAGCGCGCGCAGTTTTAGGAGAACGCTTATTGCCCAAAGCTGAAATCTGACTTAAAATAGGCAAACCAAATGCCAAAGTTTTTCCAGATCCGGTCTGTGCAATACCGAACATGTCATGCCCATTAAGCATTACTGGAATCGCTTGTTCTTGAATAGGTTTAGGTTTACTCATACCAGCAGTAAGCAAATTTTTAATCAAACGGGCATGTAACCCTAATTCTGCAAAAACATTTTCTTTATTTACAATCAAAACAAAAACTTTCCTCAGTTTCACAACTTTCAACGCGTTATAAACTGACTTTTTTTCAAGAATCCGCGCAAAAGAGATCTTGATATTTCTAATTTGTGAAGCAACGCTTAAATAAAGCGATCTGCGCACTCCATGAGTGCCTTAATCAGGCAAAGGCGCAAATTTTACTTTAATAAAGAAGCCAGAGAACTGACTTAAACACCCTCACCTACACTATTGTCAGATTATAACAAAAAAGCAAGAGTTTTACAAAACATCCTTACTCTGTATATGTCTTTGTCATTCTTTCCTCTGAAAAATTTACCTTATCGAAAGCAGGATAAATTTCCAAAAAACTGGATTTTTTACAGTTTTATGACCACCATAAATCAAGTACCATTGTTTTTCATTAAAAATTGCTAAAGTTTTATACTCGACAAAAAGAGCTCTGTCATCAAACAATTGCTCTGTCGGAATCAAAGCATAAAAAGTACCATTATCCGTTTGCAAATAATCTATACCCGTCGCATTTAAGTGATAAGCATCAGGAGATAAATTCTCAAATTGAACACGCAACTCTTTAAGAAAACTAAGATGTGAATTATCCACTGTCATATTTGAATGACTCATTATTTTTTCATAAAGCTTATCAGGCATATAAGCAGAAGTAGATGCAAAATTTCCATTTTTTACAGCATGATTAACATCAACAATCAACCTTAAAAGTTCTGCTTTTCGTATCGTTGTGGGCTCAGATGCGAAACTCTGTTTACCAACGCTGAAAAACAAAAAGAGAATTAGAATAAAATAAAAACTAAATCTCATTTTTATATTTCCTATTTAAAAAAATTATCCCTTCAGATAACAAAATCAAACAACGTTTGATCATCAGTAATGTCACGATAGCGCCAACCCAATGTTCTAAATTTTTTCTCTAAGAGACAAAAATTATCATATTCCTTTGTTTCAATTGCAACCAATACAGAACCAAAACTTCTCGCTGATTTTTTAAGATATTCAAAACGCACAATATCATCATCTGGAGAAAGCTGTTTAAGAAAATCGCGCAATGCACCAGGCTGTTGCGGGAAACTAAAAATAAAATATTTTCTCAAGCCTTGGAAACGCAAAGAACGCTCTTTAATATCTGGCAAACGTTCAAAATCCAAATTACCACCTGAAATAACGAGAAGAATTTTTTTTCCTTTCAACTCTTGAAGAGGAATACTGTTCAAAGCATCTATCGATAAAGCACCTGCTGGTTCAAGAACAATACCTTCAACATTAAGCATTTCAACCATTGCAGAACAAACACGATTCTCAGGGACTATAATGACAGAATCTGGCGAAAATATCTTCAACATCTTGTAATTTAACGCACCAATTTCAGCAACAGCAGCCCCATCTACAAATGTATCGATATTTTCAAGCTTGACACGTTTTCCACTCTTTAAACAAGCAAGTAAACTTGCTGCTCTTTGTGGTTCAACAAAACGAAGTTCCGTCTTCCAACCATATTCGCTCAAAAATTTGCTCACACCACTGGCCAAACCACCTCCGCCCACAGGTACAATCATCAAATCTGGCTCACTGCTCTCCCCATTGAGTTTTTTCCATTGTAACACAGCTTCACAAAGGACTGTCGCTTGTCCCGTAATAATGCGAATATCGTCAAAGGGTGGAGCCATTAGCCCCCCGCTCTCCGCAGCAAAAGATTGTGCGGCCGTATAACATTGATCAAAGGTTTCACCAACGAGACGGATATCAACAAATTCTTTGCCAAAAATACGTGTCTTATCAATTTTTTGTTGTGGAGTCGTTACAGGCATAAAAATAACGCCTTTGCGTTTAAAATAGCGACAAACAAAAGAAACCCCTTGCGCATGATTTCCCGCTGAAGCACAAACAAATGCCGCATCTGGAGATATCTTATCAAGCATTTCTGAAACAAAATTGAAAGCACCACGAATTTTATAAGATCGCACCGGTGTTAAATCTTCACGCTTCAAATAAATTTCTGCGTCATATTTTTGACTAAGAAAGTCATTTCTTTGCAGTGGTGTTTCAGCAAACACATGATGCAAAGCTTTCATAGCTTTCGTTACGTCTTGAATAAATTTACTCATAACACCCGTCATTTCATGCTTGTTAATATTCCTAAAAATTCTTCTAGCTATAAAGATAACTCTTGTCAGTCAAAATTTATCCCCAAATGAAAAGTTTCTCTTTTATCATTAATTCTTGATTCAATAAAAGATATAGCTTATGAGAGAGCTCTTATCGCGGACGTGATGAAAACGGTAAACATAGCAGACTTAAAATCTGCCGGTCTAAGACCTTGCGGGTTCAAGTCCCGCCGTCCGCACCAATATAAAATTTTTCTCATTTTCCAATAGAATAGTTCGTTAAAGCAATAACACTATGACTTTGTATTTAATGTTATGACAGTATTATTGGCTAAAACTGTGAGGATTCAAAAAGCGAATCACATCTTTTTAGATATGTCATTCTTAACAAGAAAAATTTAAGCAACTTTTCCTTACCTTATGATCATTTAAAGTTATCGATAACTTTTCACCATAAAATATTCTTTACAATGCACTATATAAAAAAACAAAGGCCCTATCAGAGATAGGACCCTTTACACTGCTTTAATAATTTTACAAAAATCAAAATTTGTAGGACACTCCAGCACGAAAATCATTCGTCTTATACTTAAGCTCAATCTCGTCCTTGAATTTCTTTTTACCAAAATCTGAATAACGATATTCCGCACGCATAATGATATTATCCGTCATTGCGAACTCAACACCACCACCCAGAGTATAACCAATCATCGTTTCTGTAACATCTGATCTGCCCTTAAAATCATTTTCTCCGGCAATTGATATAGACAAAATATCATGAAACTGGCCATAAGCGACACCAGCAGAAACATAAGGCATAATACGATCAAAAGGCAAACCAACACGCATTCGTGTAGCACCAGTCCACTTTTTTTCTAAAGTGTGGCTCAAAATGACACTGTCTTTTTTTGCCCCCGATTCCTCTACACTTCTATTCTTCTTACCAGAATCATCACTATCAACTTTTATAGCCTTAGTTATTGTATCCTTTCGATTCGTGAAAAGTATGTCCGTCTCAATCCCCAAAATAAAATTATGACTGAGAGCAAAATTAGCACCAATATAAATACCACCTATAAAACCTGAAAGTTTAGGCAAATACTCTTTATCAAGCGAAATCCACTTTTTATTACTTTCTACATGAGGAAGAAGAGGAACATCAACATCAGGCACCATTGCAGAAATTGTACTCGAAAAACCACCAACTTGGCCCCCAAAATAAAAACCTGCCCAAGAAAAAGGTGGAGAAACAACAACGGATGAAACAACATGCTCTGACTCTTCAGGAACCACTACATCTGCTGCTTGCACCATAGAAGATAAAACAAAAGGAAAAGCAAAAACGGATGCTGTTATAAATTTTGTATTCATAAAATTATACCCCATTGCTAAAATCAAATATAATAAAAAATCACATTTAGAAAAACAAAGTGTTATAAAATATTATACTGTAAAATTAATTACATGCACTCCTTTATAGTTACACTTAAATTTATCATTACAGAAAAATTTAATATTAGCAATTAAATTTTGATTTTTAAGATATGAGTAAAAATCAATGCTTAAAATCTTAAAAAAATCTCTAAAATAACTGTTGTATTTTCTTATAAAGGAAGCAAACTACGAGCTATTTGCAAAGAAAATTTTGTATCAAAATTTTAAAAATCAACCACTCAATAAATTGAAGGCTTGAAACAAGTGTTTAAAACAATACAGATTATATTTTTATATTCTCATATCATACAAACAATAAATAAACACAGTTTATCTTTTTCTTGCAATATAATACATAAAATATTGAAAAGATTACAGTTTCATCTAAAATTATTATACTGAAGATACAAATTGCAAATTCTGCATATATAAAAATCTTGACCTATTTTACACTAAAATTACATCTTTTCATTTGATCCTTATTAACGCGTACAAAAATGATATCATGGTTTATCTAAACCACTTTGCATTATCAAAAACTTAAACCATTTTATTTAAAAACTGCTCTACCCTCACTGATTTCTATATTATCTTCTGCTTTTATCGCAAAACGATCTTTATTAGGAAAAGTAATAAAACACCCCTTCATACAAATTGTAACGGTTTGATGCGTATTCAATGAGATATTTAAAGGGATACTCCCTTCAACGATGACAAGAGACTGTACCTTTAAATCAGTATTTTTCACAGTTGCGGCAAAAACTGTCATGGAAAAAATATCCAATATTGTAGCCGCTATAACAACAGAAATATATCTTAGCATTCTACGATTCCTTCTTCAACAAAACGCTTATACAATACAAAGCGAACAGCATTGGTCACTTTAGAAGGTGAAGTAATGTTAGGAACATAAATAGCCAAATTAAATGAAAGTTTCTTACTATCAAAAGCAGTAAAACTTACCTGTGGTGCAGGACTTTTCAAAACTCCCTCGGTTTCAGAAGCAATCTCTAACAAAATTTCAACAACACGCTCTGGCGCAATATGAGAAGAAACGGCAACAGGAATATCAATACGCCCCATTTTACTACGTCTAGTCCAATTACTAACATTATTATTAATGAGACTTGAATTAGGAATAATAATCGTCTTACGTTGAAATGTCTCAAGTTCTGTTGCACGCACACTGATACGTTTAACAATACCACTCACAGATCCAGATTCCACATAATCTCCAAGCTTAAAGGGCCTACCAATCAAAATAATAAGCCCAGACACAAAATTTTGCACAATATTTTGCAATCCAAAGCCTATACCAAGAGAAAGCCCACCAGCAATAAGCGCAAAGTTTCTAAGATCCAAACCTGCCATTGACAGTCCTATCAAGGCCGACATCACAATACCACCATATCCTATAACAGTTTTGATAGAATTACGGACCCCAGAATCAAATTCCCCATGCTCTAACAAAGTTTCATCTAGCCAACCAATAAGTCGGCGCATAAGAAACCAGCAAATAAAGAAAGCAATAATTCCAGTAACAATAGAAATTAAAGAAATGAACACATTCCCAATTTGAAAACCGGTCATAAACTGCCACAATACTGTGTTTAAATCAGAATACGAAAATCCAAATTGTACGGCAATTGGCATTGCACAAAACACAATCACAAGCAAATTAAGGAAAACACTTAAAATACCCCCTAATTTATTCATTGTTTTTTCTTCTAAATGCATCCATTGCATTAAAATATGGCCAACTGTTGTTTTCATAAATTGGCCTTTATTTCCAATGACTTGAGCGCTTTTTATCCCTAAATACATGAGAACTAGAAATGCTCCACCAATCACAGTTTGCTGTATAATAAAACGCGCTAAACCAACATAGCCGAAACAATTCATCACAATCAGCAACATTCCCAATATAATGAGAGGAATACGTATATAGATTGGCCAAAAACGGAGTTTTTTCTCTTCACTTTGAGAAATCCCACGTCTAAAGCGTACAGGTATAAATGAGATAATAAACAATATTATTGCGACAAGAAAAACAGCAATAAAGCTTTTGGCAATTGTCAAAGAAAGAGAAGCTGAAACGATTTGATAAATACTATCAAGAACAGCATCAAATGCTAAGACAACACCTAAAAAAGTAATTAATATCACCAATTGATGCGCTGCAGACGGTGCAATATTGAGAAGATGTACACGGGTCATATTCGATGCTAAGAGAACAACAGCCAAACGATTTATTAAAAACACCAAGATAATTTGACGCCCCACCATCTCAAATACTGTTGTGAGCTTTCTTGGATCCAAACCAAAACTATCAAACAAAAAGAATATAAGATAAATACAAACAGTACATATAAGTGAAGGAAGAAGAACTGAAATAAAAGCAACAAATAAACGTTGTAAATACGATATTTCTTCATTCTCTTCGGTAAAATGTCCACGCACATGTGCTAGAATTTTACGAGAAAAATAAGAAAGTCCTAAAGCAATAAAAAGTGGAATCAAAAAACAAAGAAAAAGCTCTAACAGTTTGAAATAAAATATAAAATCCCACCAAGAACTCAACAATAAAAGAAAATCAGCTGAAGCCTCTTTCGTTTTTTGAACAAGATGCTTAACCATTGGCATGGAAAACTCAAGCCTGTGCATGAGTGTACGTTTAAAAAGTTCTCGAGATTGAGAAATAGCAAGTTCGTCTATTCTATTTGTAGCCGAAAAGATTGCTTCAAACCGTAATACGATACTATTAAGCTTAGCTTTTTGCTCTAGCAACAAAGAACGCTCATCACTTATTTTTTTCAAGTCATCATGGAGCTCTGTTAATTGATCAAGAAGCACATTAATATCATTAAGAGGAGAACGCAAAACAAATGCAGCTTCCAAGGCACGTTTACTGATATTTTGTGCCTGTAACCGCAGTTCCACCAAAGCCTGTTCATCTTCTGATTTATTTTCAAAGTTTTTTTCTAAAGTTTCTGTATTTTGTTCAAGAGTTTCAATAATGCTTTGTTGTTGTTTAATAATTTCATCAATTGAATAAGCAGTCCCCACTTGTCTGATACGTGTAGTATTTTGTAATCCAAGATGCCCCCACGCACAACAACTGAAGACAACGATAATGCCCAAAACAACGAAAACTATGCCTATTTTTTTCTAAAAAATGAATACATATCTGCCTTAGATGTATTAAAGAGGAATCCCCCTTCTCTTTAAAATATGGTATAGGATAAATATTTTCAACTTTTATAAATAATCTTATAAAAGCTTTCCCTTATCCCATAATGCTGATAATAAGAAAGAAGATAAAATAGACTTGGTAAACTCAATAAATTACAGAAGGCACTTTAGCATGCTTTTTTTGCACCTCTATTGCAAAAAAGAAAATTTTCTTCCTTTTACGGCTTGGCTTCTTCTGTCCAGCCTTGGCATGCTTTTGACGAGCAACTCTAACACACATGCTTGTTTAATCAAACAACCACAAGAAAGTAATAGAGTTAAAACAAATACATTTGTCCAAAAAAATAAATGTGATCAATGGAATGTTATAATGGCAGGAAACAAAAAAATTATAACACTCCATACAGATCCTGTTCTACCTATCATTATTTTTCAAGATATCCTCGCGTTGCATCTCTTTTCAAAGGCGCGCATCATTATTGGCCCACGGCTTGAGAGCCTTCAAACGCAATATTTTGCAAATAAACGTGCTCCTCCTCTTGCTTAAATTATGAAACAACTCTCTATAATCAGCACTGCTTTTTATTTTAATAACTCTTAGATTGCCTATTAGCGGAATATATCATGCGTACACCTCGTTGGTTGACTACTTTTTATTGTTTGATTCTTTTAAGCAGCATTTACGTTGCCTTGCCTAATTTATTTTCAAAAGAACAGGTTCAGAACTCACAATTCTTAACTGACACACGCGTGACACTCGGGCTTGACCTTCAAGGAGGTTCTTCTCTCCTTCTCGAAGTTGATAGCAAAACGTTAAAGCGTGATCAATTACACATAACTTTAAGTAATGTACGTAATACACTGCGCGAAAAACAAATCCGTACATCAAGTATCCGTATTATAGAAGAGAGTGTTGTCGCAGTTATTTCTGATCCATTACAAACTGAAAAAGCACTCTCTGCTCTGAAAACATTGATAACCCCCATACATAGTAGCTTTGGCACTACAGCCAATGACATGACGATAAGTGCTCAAAATGGAACTATCCGTGTCATATTAACGGAAGCTGGTATAAAAAATCGTATTAGTAATGCTATTGAACAAAGTTTGGAAATCATCCGCCGCCGTATAGATCAAGTTGGTGTTACAGAACCAGCCATTCAAAAGGTAGGAAGTGATCGTATTATGGTTCAATTGCCGGGCCTGCAAGATCCAAAGCAACTACGTGATCTTTTAGGGACGACTGCTAAGATGACGTTTCATCTTGTCCCCTCTAATGTGGATATAAATAACCCATCTGTAGGTGTTTCAATACTCCCAGGATATACAGATGAGACACAACGTTATGCCATTTATGACCAAATCGCCTTAGATGGAAATGTCCTAAAAGATGCGCGTGCAGGTTTCGATCCGCAAATTCCAGGACGTTCTGTAATTTCATTCACTCTGAATTCCTCTGGTGCAAAAATATTTGCCGATATAACACGAGAAAATATTAACCGTCCTTTTGCCATCGTTCTTGACAACAAAGTCTTGACTGCCCCTACTATCAACAGTGTCATTCCCAATGGACAAGGTCAAATTACAGGAAACTTTGATCCTAAAGAAGCCTCAACTCTAGCTGCTCTCCTGCGCGCTGGTTCCCTGCCAGCACCACTCACTGTGATTGAAGAGAGAACTGTAGGTCCAAACCTTGGTGCAGATGCCATCCAAATGGGACTTTACACTGGTATAATCGGCTTTATTCTTGTTACAGTTTTTATTTTTCTTCTCTACAGAGTTTGGGGGCTCATTACAAATATAGCACTAGCACTCCACACTATTTTAACATTTGCTGCGCTAAGCCTCCTTGGTGCAACACTCACACTCCCAGGGATCGCTGGTATTATTTTAGGCATTGGAATTGCCGTTGATGCCAATATTCTTATCAATGAGCGTATCCGTGAAGAAAGCCGGAAAGGTGTCAGCGCCTTTGCAGCCTTAGACCGAGGATTCAAACACGCTTTTGCGACCATTGTTGATGCCAATGTGACGGCAATTATTGCGACCGTTTTACTATTTTGGTTTGGCACAGGTCCTGTTCGTGGTTTTGCCGTAACAATGCTGCTTGGTATTATCATCTCCATGTTCACAAATATCACTATTGTGCGTATCATGATGATTTGGGTAATCCGTAAATGGAAAATTAAAACTCTCCATCTGCATTCTATTTTCAAGATCATCCCACAAAATACAAATTTCCGTTTTATGAAAGCACGTTTTATTGGTATTGGCGTCTCAATTATTTTATCACTTGCTTCGGTTTTTCTGTTTTTTAAACTGGGCTTGAATTTTGGAATTGATTTTATTGGTGGTAGCCAAATGAGCATTACCACAAAAACACCAACAAACTTAGCAACCTTACGTTCTAAGCTTGCCACCCTTAACATCGGTGAAATTACATTGCAAAATATTGATAATGCAAACACTGTGCTCATTCGTATGCAAAAACAAAGTGGCAGTGAAGCACAACAAGCCATCGCCATTGATAAGGTTAAAACAGCCGTACAATCCATCTATCCAGATGCGACATTCGACCAAATAGAGGTTGTTGGTCCCAAAATTTCAGATGAGCTTGCCACAGCTGCTTTTACTGCTGTTCTTCTCGCATCAATTGCTATGACCCTCTATATATGGTTGCGCTTCGAATGGTTCTTTGCAGTTGGTGCAATTGTAACGCTTATTTTAGACACCACCAAAATGATTGGTTTTTTTGCCTTATTTCAATTTGATTTCAATTTAACCGCGATCGCTGCCCTTCTAACCATTGTTGGTTATTCTATAAATGATAAGGTCGTTGTTTATGATCGCATGCGCGAAAATATGCGCCTTTATAAGAGCATGCCTTTGCGTGAACTCATTGATCTCTCCATTAACCAAGTTTTTATACGTTGTCTCTTTACATCAGCAACAACAGTCTTCGCTATGTTACCCATGGCGATATGGGGTGGCAGTGCTGTCCATAATTTTGCACTTCCCATGGTGTTTGGAATTATTATTGCAACTTCATCCTCTATCTTTATTGCTGCTCCTATTTTACTCCTGTTAGGGAATTGGTGGCGTGGACGAATTAATCGTACAAACACTGAACGAAAATGAGAATAACATGTTTTTTCATATGATATACTCCTCTTTTCTTTTAAAAATACAGTCATTTTAACCAAATCATTTTTTACTAAAAAGTTGTCAATAATCTATGCTTCATGATACACCACTCATTACAACTATTGTTTCAGGCTTATGTTTAGCATTTCTTTTGGGAATGATAGCAAGCCGTTTGCGCATCTCACCACTGGTAGGATACTTATTAGCCGGTGTTATTGTAGGCCCCAATACAGGTGGCTTTAGAATAGATTATGTCATTATCAACCAACTCGCTGAAATTGGTGTCATTTTGCTAATGTTTGGAGTTGGACTCCATTTTTCATTAAAGGATCTTTTGTCTGTAAAAGCTATTGCTATCCCTGCTGCCATTGGACAGATGGCATTTTCTACTGTTCTAGGTTTGTGCCTTGGTCTTATCATGGGATGGGGTTTTAGCGGGAGTTTAGTCTTCGGTCTCGCTTTATCCATAGCAAGTACCGTCATTTTACTGCGCGCTTTGCAAGAACGTCATCTTATTGAAACAGAAAAAGGCCGTATTGCTGTTGGATGGCTGATCATTGAAGATTTAGCAATGGTTCTTATACTTGTCCTCATACCATCACTAGCAAATGTTCTGAGCAATACAAAAAAGGAAGCTTTTGATCCTCTTGTTCAATGGTTAGACTTAAGTATTTGGGGAATTTTTGGTCTCACCATCCTGAAAGTCATCCTGTTTATTGCCCTTATGCTCGTGATCGGACGACGCGTTATTCCGTGGTTACTCAAAATGAGCGCACAATCGGGATCACGTGAATTATTTCGTCTTAGCGTCTTTGCTATTGCACTAGGAGTAGCTTTCGGAGCAGCCCATTTATTTGGTGTTTCTCTTTCTCTGGGAGCCTTTTTTGCCGGCATGGTTATGAGTGAATCAGAATTAAGTCATCGTGCAGCGGAAGAATCTTTACCGCTACGAGATGCTTTTTCTGTTCTGTTTTTTGTTTCTGTAGGCATGTTATTTGATCCAGGAAAGCTGTTAACACATTTTTTTCCTCTTCTCGCAACATTAACTATTATTATAGTAGGAAAATCTGTCGTTACCTTTTTTATCGTTAAAGCTTTTCGCTATTCTAATGCAACAGCTTTGACTATTTCTGCAAGCCTTGCCCAAATCGGAGAGTTTTCTTTTATTCTTGCAGGTTTAAGTTTGAGCTTGGGACTTTTAAACAACGATGCCCATGATTTAATTCTTGGAGGTGCGATTCTTTCTATTTTGCTCAATCCCCTTGTTTTCATAGCCTGTAACAAAATCAAAAAACGTCTGGAAAAGATTCCTGCAAATTTGCAAAATACAGAAACAATCATTGACATTGATCCCCGAGATCCCGACCAAGAATCTTTACAAATGACCTTAAAAGCCAACCATATTGTGATTATTGGTTATGGTCGTATTGGTAAATGTGTTGCATTATCTTTAACAGAAAAAAATGAATCTATAGTGATAGTAGAAGAATCAAAACGTCTTGCTGATCAAGCGATTTCAGACGGATTGGAAGTCATTTGCGGTAACATCATTCAACAAGAAATAATGAACGCAGCAAATATAAGCGGTGCACATAAAATTGTTATTACAATGCGAAACACCATTGAAGTAGGAGAATGTATAGTGAATATACGTGATATGAAAAAGGATATCCAGATAATCACGCACGCACTCTCTGATGTAGAAACAACTTATCTTATTGATTTAGGTGCAGATGTTGTAGTAACTGATGACGAAGAAATTGCCAATGGTGTTATAGAACATATCATGGGAGAAAGATCTGTAAAAAATATGCACAATTGTGAATCAAATTTACAAAAAACATAAAGTGGGTAAAGAAGCGTGAAAATAAAGAAATTTATATGGCCATGTATTGGTATTTTAGCAATGCTGATTTCTATCCGCATCTTGTATATAAAGCTCTCTACCATTTCTTTTGGTGATGTATTAGAGCGCTTGAATAATTTGGATGCACAACACTGGTTATTGGCCTGTTTATGCTCTTTCTTAGCTTACGCTGCTCTTGCTGGCTACGACAGAATTGCCTTACAGCATCTCGGACATAAAATTTCTTGGGTTTTTATAGCTATATGTTCCTTTACCACCTATGCCCTTTCACACAATATTGGTGCTTCAGTTTTTTCTGGTGCAGTTGTGCGTTATCGTGCCTATAAAATGAAGGGATTGAATGGAACAGAAATCGCGATATTGGTAGGCTTTTGCTCTTTTACTTTTATAATAGGCACAATCTTACTTTTTGGGATGGTTTTACTTCTACAACCTGAAATTATCACGCTCATTCATGATGATCTCCCTGAATGGCTTGGAACGACTGTTGGCGCAGCTCTTCTTGGCTGTATAGCACTCTATACCTTTGGCAGCTGGCTTCAATTAAAGCCTTTACACTTGGGCAAAAAAATTCAACTTTCCTACCCACGGTTAAAAATTGTCATCCAACAGCTTCTCATTAGCCCCCTAGAACTTTTAGGCGCAGCAGGGATTATATATGCTGTTCTTCCACACAGCACAGATATCCACTTTATTTCTGTGCTTGGCGTTTTCCTAGCATCTTTCACCATAACTCTCCTATCCAATGCTCCAGCGGGAGGAATTGGTGTTCTGGAAGCTTTATTTATCACAGGAATGCCAAATGTAAATCCAACTGATATCATTGCAGCCCTTATTGTTTTTAGAATACTTTACTTGATTATACCACTCATCATTTCATTATTTGTTGTCGCAATTTTTGAAGCCCAACAATACTGGAAACGTTCCCCCAAAACACCCCTTAAATAACAAAAAAGAAAACAATTTTTTCTTTATTTAATACATGTATAAAAAACTACAAGATATTGTTTTTCAATGATAGTTTATCACATTTTAAGCTTCTGTTATTTCAAATCCTCTCACTAGAACAATCAAAACAACTCTCTTTCCCATGGCACACGAAGTTGACATATCAATAAAAACTATGGAGAAAGGAACAAAACTGTTTCTCATAGAGCTCCCCAAGACAGGAGCTATAGAGCATCAAAAACTCGCAAATATCCATTTTACATCTTCATCAGCATCAAAATAACGCTGTCCCATGAATTTTGCACTATAGATTTCATAAGAACTGCCGTGAAACGGCTTAGAAACCCTAAGAGATTTTCCTTTAAAACACTAAAGACATTGAACTGTATCTGATATAGAAATCAATGCAACCATTATTCTCATTTATCTTTTTTAATTGAATATTGCAGTTTCTTTCCATAACAATCCGATGATATAAAATATACAATATTTCAATTTTCCCAGATAAAATCATCCACTAGCCTACGAAATGAATTTCTTTGCTGAATAGCCGTTTACAAATAATTCTGCCACATTTTCTTCCCCATAAATCATTGATAAAATCCCTTTTCTTGTATAAATTCTTGCCTGTTTTAAAATAAAAAGGCATTAACAGTTTAATCCCTGTTCACTCTATAACCTATACGCGAAAAACTGTTAAAGCGTCATGACAATACAATCGATTCAACAATCTTCATATTTTCTATTCTCTATAAAAACAAACTGTTCTTCTAGCCCTTGCTTCTCAAATAACGCATTTTTTCTAGCTACATAAGTGGAGAAATAAGGATTTTGGATACATTACGGCGATCCATTTCGATAACTTTGAAGCATAAACCGTCAACCTCAAAGCTTTCCCCTTCATTTGGCAAATGACCAAACCGCCAAAGCATAAACCCAGCCAAAGTAGTATAACGATCAGCCTCATCAACAAGATTACGTCCAAGATAACCACTTAAACGGCGGATATCAGCATATCCTTCAACAAGAAGGCTGCCATTTTCAAATTGTTCGGCAATCATGGGTTCCTCATCATCATCAGGAAAATCACCTGCAATAGCTTCGAGAATATCGGTTGGTGTTGCAATTCCTTCAAAAGATCCATGCTCATCGACAATAATTGCCAGCTGAATCGAAGAACGGCGCAATTGCTCCATTAATCGCAAAACACTTGTATTTTCATGAACAACGAGAGGTTCTCGCATAGCCTTTTTCCAATTAATCTTTTTTCCTTCAGCCAAATTCAAAAGCAGATCTTTTGTTAGAGCAACGCCAACAAATTCGTCTACTTTTTCACGAGCAAGAATTAAGCGACTATGCTTAACCTGTTGTAATTCTTCACGCATTTCACTCTCATCACCATTTAAATCCAACCATTCAATCTCATTGCGTGGTGACATGATAGAACGAACAGGACGTTCTGCCAAATCGAGAACACCGCGTATCATCTCTTTTTCTTCAGGCCGAAACAATTCAGAGGCCGCAGCCTGTTCAGCAATAACATCCACAGTCTCACCAAGATGTCCGTCTTTATTGCCCCCTCCCAAAAGTCTCAAAACAGCATCAGCAGTTCGACCACGTAGATCATTTGTTGTAATCATCTTTTCACGATTACGACGTCCAATTTGATTAAAAACTTCAATAAGAACAGAAAAACCAATAGCAACGTACAAATACCCTTTTGGAATATGAAAACCAAATCCTTCAACAATGAGAGTAAAACCAATCATCATCAAAAAGCCAAGACAAAGGATTACAATAGTAGAATGACGATTAATAAAACGCATAAGAGCACCAGAACCACACATCATCACTCCCATAGCAGCAATAACTGCTATGTACATAACCGCTGCCTGCTCTTTTGCAATCATACCTGTTGCAGTAATAATACTATCTAAGGAAAAGACAGCATCCAACACCACAATTTGCACAATAACCTGCCAAAAAACAGCATAAGCACCGTTTGTTTTTCTTTCATGTGGTATTCCTTCTAGCCTTTCATGTAATTCTAACGTTCCTTTTGCCAATAGAAAAGCCCCACCACCAATGAGAACCAAACTATGCCAACTAAAGATAAAAGATGAGAATGAAAAGATTATTGTATCAAGACTCATCACCCATCCAATAACGGAGAGCAGAAAAATCCGCATAACCAATGCCAAAGTAAGACCTATCAAGCGCGCGCGATCACGCAAATGTATCGGCAATTTTTCAGCTAAAATTGCGATAAAGACAAGGTTATCTATTCCTAAAACAATTTCGAGAAAAACCAACGTGACCAAACCAAACCACGCATGGGGATCAGTGATCCATTCCATCATAGTTCACCCTTTAAAAACATCTTTAAAAGCTTTAAAACACGCGATTGACAAAACAAATTCATGAGCCTTCATTCGCACAATTGATGAAAAACATTGAACACAAAAAAACTTTGTTCAAAGTAATCAATGGCAAAGTGTTCCTTAAACACATATGGTTATTGATAAAATTTATAAAACAGAACAACAGCCTACACGGCTTACAACCACAGGAAGGTTCTTCTGAATTTTTCTCGGGCATTACGCTCGACGATCCTCCAACTCCAGTTCTGCATAATAATCAGGACATTCATTTATAGAGTCACTTATAATGGGTTTATTTTTATATAAGATCAAGGGGTATAGTATCATATTTTTAACCGTACAGCGAATTTATCTATAGGTTTGATCACTTTTCTATAAAAAACAACAAAACTATCTAGACATCCTTCCATAGGAACGTTATAGAACCGCTAAGTTCTCATTTTTTGAGAAGGCGGGTGATTAGCTCAGTCGGTAGAGCAGCTGACTCTTAATCAGCGGGTCGTGGGTTCGATCCCCTCATCACCCACCATCAGGCATTATACCATAAATAAGTTATTGAGTTATCATATTCTTTTCAAGATACGGGATGCGTAAATAAAAGCAAGGGAATAAGGTTTTTCAACATGCCTTTACAGAGCACATCTTGTTCTGTCAACTTTCTCCAATGTAACTTGTCAACAGATTCTGTATATTTTGACAACGGATTTTGTAGCAATCTCATTTTCTCAAAGGAATTTAAAACTCTTTTCCTTTTTTCCAGCCAATATTGGTTTTTGTAACAATATTTGGTTTTTGTAATTGCACTTTTCATTTGCTTTATGCTCTCTGCCACCCTTTGATAAAAAGAGCGTTTGCTCGCTGGTAGGAAAAATGAGCTATTACATATTTTTATCCAACCGCATCTTTGTCCTACTTCGCATAAAATTTTCTATTATAATACACCCATAAAGGGGACTTCACATTTACCTCTACAATTTTTTTCTTTATTTTTATAAATTTTTCTAAAGCCCTTTTGAAAAGCTCTCAAAAACTCTCATAAATAGCCAAAACCTTCCGACCAAATGATTAATAAGAACGTATTACAGTTTCTTCTTTTGGGAAGAACTTAAAAATGGCTTCTATAATAATCTTAAGTTTTCTGATCAATCATTTATCAGTCATCTCTCATGACAGCTGAACATTCCGTGCGCAAATGTCTGTTGCATTATTTTAGAGTAAAGTTATATGTCCCTGTCATTCTCATATTCTTTTTCTTTATCCACATAAGATCATAAAAAAAATTTTTCCCCTTTACTCCTTATTTATATCATGCTTCGATAGGTTGGATTACTTTTTTCAGTGTAATTTTGAATCTTAAATAATAAAGGGAACCCCCAAAAAATGAATTATAAACAAAATTTAAAAGATGATCCTCAGAAGAAACTACAACGTGGACTAGATAACCGCCACGTACAACTTATAGCCCTAGGTGGTGCTATTGGGACAGGACTCTTCATGGGATCAGGAAAAACAATTAGCGTAGCAGGCCCTTCTATCATACTCGTTTATGGTATTATCGGATTTGCTCTATATTTTGTAATGCGTGCTATGGGAGAATTATTGCTCTCTAATTCTCAATATCGATCTCTTATTGATTTTTCAACTGATATGCTAGGTCCAGGAATTGCTTTTTTTGTTGGTTGGAGCTATTGGCTGAGTTGGGTTGTAACCGGAGCCGCAGATATTATTGCTATAATCACTTATATGCATTTTTGGTGGCCAACGCTCAACCCATGGATTGTTGTGTTTTCTTGCGTTGGTTTCTTTTTAACCTTTAATCTCCTTGCCGTAAAACTATTTGGTGAACTTGAATTTTGGTTTGGTCTTATAAAAGTCGTAGCAATTATAGCATTAATTATTGTTGGTTTTTATATGATCGCTACTGGCTTTACCTCTCCAAATGGTACTGTTGCCTCTCTGAGTCATGTATGGAACGACGGAGATATATTCCCACGGGGAATCATCGGTTTTTTTGCTGGATTTCAAATTGCTATTTTTTCTTTTGTTGGTATAGAGATTGCTGGGACAACTGCAGCTGAAGTGAAAAATCCTAAAAAAGTTCTACCAAAAGCAATCAATGCAATACCGGTTCGTATTGTACTTTTTTATATTTTTTCTCTCGTTGTAATTATGTCAGTCACACCTTGGGATCAAATTGTTCCAGATCAAAGTCCTTTTGTCTCGATGTTTTGGCTTGCTGGCATTCCGATAGCTGCAGGTTTGGTAAATTTTGTTGTTCTTACATCGGCTGCTTCTTCAGCAAATAGTGGTATTTTTTCTACCAGCCGCATGATATATGGGTTAGCAACACAAAAAGGCGCTCCTCGCATGTTTGGAAAACTGTCAAAATATCATGTGCCAGCCAATGCTTTATTCTTTTCCTGCTTATGTATTTTATTAGGATACACAATTGCATCACTATCTCCAAGCCTCATAAGTGCTTTCACAATTGTAACCAGCATTTCAGCTATTGCTTTTTTATTCGTATGGTCTATAATTTTAATTAGCTATATTGTGTATCGTCGCAATCATCCTCATCTACATGTTGAGTCTGTCTACAAAATGCCGGGTGGTATTATCATGTGTGGGATAATTCTAGTTTTCTTTGCTTTTATGCTCTACTTATTAACATTAGAATCCGATACTCTAACGGCGTTAAAATATAGCATATTCTGGTTTATTTTCTTGGGCATAACGTATTTTATGTTTATAAAGAAAAAAATTGCTCAAGATAACAAATAAAATCTACACATAATAGACATATTAAAAAGGGTAACTAAAGTTACCCTTTTTGTACATAAAGTATAAAAAATTTATCTGGTGTTTTACACCAAACTTTAATTGCGTTCTTTGTCAACTAAAGCATTAGACTTTATCCAAGGCATCATAGAACGGAGTTTTTTGCCAACTTCTTCAATAGGGTGACTATCATTTAAACGCCGCATACTTTTAAAATGAGCAGCACCAGCTTTATATTCTTGAATCCAATTCGATGTAAATTTACCCGTTTGAATATCTTTCAAAATGCGTTTCATCTCTGCTCTTGTTTCATCAGTAATCACACGTGGACCAGACATATATTCGCCCCATTCCGCTGTATTGGAAATAGAATAATTCATATTTGCAATACCACCTTCATACATGAGATCAACAATCAATTTAACTTCATGCAAACATTCAAAATAAGCCATTTCCGGTGCATAACCTGCTTGCGTTAGTGTTTCATAGCCTGCTCGAATAAGCTCAACAAGACCACCACAAAGAACAGCTTGTTCACCAAAGAGATCAGTTTCACACTCTTCTTTAAATGTTGTCTCAATCACTCCAGCACGCCCAGCACCAAGACCACATGCATAAGACAATGCAACATCATGTGCATGCCCTGACGCATCTTGTGCAACCGCAATTAAGCAAGGAACACCCCGACCAAGTTGGTATTCATTGCGCACTGTATGACCTGGACCTTTAGGAGCAATCATCACAATATCAACTGTTTTTTTAGGTTCAATGAGACCAAAATGAATACTCAAACCATGCGCAAAAGCAATCACAGCACCATCACGCAAATGATCATGAATATGCTCTTTATAAATATCAGCTTGCAATTCATCTGGTGTTGCCATCATAATAAGATCTGCCCATTTTGCCGCTTCAGCAACACGAATAACCTCAAAACCGTCCACTGTAGCTTTTTTAGCTGTCACTGATCCTGAACGCAACGCAATTCGCACATTTTGAACACCGGAATCTTTTAAATTTAAAGCATGTGCACGCCCTTGTGAACCATAACCAATAATGGCTACTTTCTTCTCTTTAATCAAATCAATATTTGCATCACGATCATAATAAACACGCATAAAAATACTTCCTTTTCTCTAGCTTTAAATTGAATTTCAGATTATTTTTATTGAATAAATAAGTTAAAAACGATTAAGTATTTTACACACTATAAATAACAAAAACACCGCTTATAATAACAAGGTAATTGGGCAATCTTTTCAAATTTATACATAGCATACAAAAATTACGGCCCCCAACCCCCTTCAAAAACATATCCAACTCCCCAAGAGACCTTGACTGCCGCTTTACAAAAACGACATATTATACAAAAAATACTTCTGCAAAGAAAAGCATGTACTTAGATTCTATTCTTCTGCATAATGAAGTATTGTACCTTAAAATTAAAGACACAGCATACAGTTCTTAACATGAACCAAATTAAAATAGATAGCAAGAAAAATTATAAATAAGGAGTATCGTTTTTATATTTCATCCTTTGTTAGTCACCCTCTCCTATAAACTTAATTATAATGGAAATCACACCTATCGTTTCAATAAATACAGCGCCTCTGTTGTTATCACTATACGTGCCGCAAATAGTTTTATTTATTGAAACAGAAGCAAAATTATTTCTTCGCAACAAACTAACAGAGTTTTTTTAGAAAAATTCATCTTGCCTCTTTGTACAGAGAAAATATTATACCAATAACTGTATAAAACGCTGAACAGTGTTACGCATTCCATATTCTAATGCATCCGCAATGAGCCCATGACCAATAGAAACTTCCTCAAGCCAAGGAATATGATGAACAAGAGCGGGAAGATTTGTAATGGTCAGATCATGCCCTGCGTTAACACCCAGTAGTAACTCTTGAGCTCTTTTTGCTGCTAGAACAAGTTTATTGAGCTCCTCATCTTGCTTAGTCTTATCGTTAAATGCCCCCCCATAAGGTCCTGTGTAAAATTCCACACGATCAGCCCCTATCGCTTTAGCAATATCAAGCCCTTCAACAACAGGATCAGCAAATAACGACACGCGAATTTTTTTTGCTTTCAAGCGTTGCACAATAGGTGCCAAAAATTCTGCCTGACGAGAAAAATCCCAACCATGATCAGAAGTTGACTGAGCTGGATCATCAGGAACAAGAGTAATCTGATCAGCATATTTTTCTGCTATATCCAAAAATGCATTGCTTGGATAACCTTCAATATTAAATTCAGCACTAGGAAATGTGCTGTTCATTAAATTATTGATATCTGGCAAATCCGTAAAACGAATATGTCTTTCATCAGGGCGTGGATGAACCGTCAACCCCGCTGCTCCAGCTGTAAGTGCTATATGCCCAATAGTTTTGACATTTGGCCAAGGTAGATTACGCCGATTGCGCAAAACAGCAATAGCATTAAGATTAACCGAAAGTTTTATCGCCATATCTACTCCCATTTTCACATACAATTCCAAAATCAGAAAAATATATCCACCAATACCCAGAGAATAAATTTTCTCTATCGAACAATTGTCAAACGCTCTGCCGCACGCGTAATTCCCGTATAAAGCCACCGCGCAGACATATCACGAAATGCAAAACTTTCATCAAATAAAACGACATCATCCCATTGAGAACCTTGCGCTTTATGAACAGTTAACGCATAGCCATAATCAAAGTCATCATATCTCTTTTTTAATGCCCAAGATATCTCATTATCAGGATTTTCAAACACTGCTTTTAAAAGCTTAATCTTTGCTACCCCGCGCTCGCTTTCTTCTGGTTTAACAAGAAGATTAATACTTGGCTTGACAGTTTCCTTCTGTGAAGTCATCACTTTCCATAACGAACCGTTTAACAAGCCTTTAGAAGGATCATTACGCAAACATACAAGCTTATCCCCTGCTTGTGGATAATTTGCTGTAAACCCCTTCAAAGCACGCAAACGTCTATTATAAAGATGCCGTGTTCGATTGATTCCTACCAAGACCTGATCGGCATCTAAAACCAATTGCTGATCGACCTCTTTGCGTGTAATAACACGCGCTGCACCATAATCACCATAAGCAATATCGCGTCCTTCACGCACATCCATAGCCAAACGAACAATCGGATTATCACGTGCTTGCCGATGAATTTCTGAAAGAAGAAAATCAGGTTTCTCATTGGAAAAAAAACCACCCCCTGATATGGGAGGCAATTGACCTGGATCACCAAGAACAAGAATAGGTGTTCGAAAACTCATTAAATCACGCGCCAACTGTTCATCTACCATTGAACATTCATCAACAATGATAAGCGCGGCTTGTGCTGCAGCACTTCTTCGATTGAGTGCAAATGTTGGAGCAATAGACTTTTTTCCCGTAACTTCATCGGAAATTTCCTCTTCTCCACGCGGACAATAAATCAATGAATGAATCGTACAAGCATTGCTTGCACCTTTAGAACGCAAAACCTGCGCCGCCTTTCCTGTAAAAGCAGCAAACTGGACAGAGCCATCAACTGTTTCTGCAAAATAGCGCGCAAGCGTCGTCTTGCCCGTCCCCGCATAGCCAAAAAGGCGAAAAAGAGGAGAACGCCCTTCCCTCAACCACGCGGCAACAGCCTTCAATGCATTATCCTGTTCCCGTGAAAACTGCATAGCTTACCAACATAAGATTTGCATAAAAAAAACAGTATTTTGAAAAAAACGGCTATCAAGAAAAACTTTTTTATGAAGAATTGCTGACACACGCCCATCTAACAACTTTCGTAGCACAATCATCAATTATTTACCTATTGCTTTTTCAAGATATTGTAAAAATCTAAATTTTATCTATACATCGATCTTCTTGGTAACACCTTATACTTATCAAATAAAATATCATTTTTCACAACAGTAACACCAACAATGGAATATGCATATCTTAAATTTAAAATAACACTTATATACACTTTTTCTAACCAACATTTAGAATGAGAAAAAGAGCATTGCAATTGCAAAACCTTCGCTAAAAAAATGTCCTTAATAGGATTAAGAATAATGTAATTTTATGAATACTATTTTACACAATCAATCAGCTTTCTTGCACATAAAAATAAAGCAAATCCACTATTACAAAATAATAATGAAATATAACAAAAACCTTTTGGCAGAAATAGAAATAGCTCTCAACAAAACGACTTAATCCTATGATGATACACCTATTAAATTCCTATCTCCCTCTTATTATGATTTTAATAAATTTACTCTTCATGCTACAAATAAGTTATACCTCAACGAATAAAGAGAGACATCACGCTTATATGAAGCACGCTTTATCTCGCACAAATATGTAGAGGAGGTTTAAATTGAAAATATTAATTCCAGATGACTATAAAAAAAGCCACTCTAACATTATAGTCTATGTTAAAATTAATGAAATCGCATGAAGTGCTGGTTATAAATAATTTAGCGAAAGAATGTGATTGAGAAGATAAGCTCAAAGAGATAGATATTCTTATCTTAATCAGAGAGCGGACTATAATTGATAGAAATCTTCTCCTGAAACTGCCAAATTTAAAATGAATCTGCCAAACAGGCCCTATAGGTTCACATATTGATATAGACGCTTGTAGAGACTTAGGAATTAAAATCTTAAACGGTGGTGGAGATCCAACTTCTGCTGCTGAATTCACGTGGCTCTTAATTATGTTTGCGCGTAGAAAACTCTGTCAATCTGTGTCTGATATGAAAAAAGGACGATGGCAAACGACATTTAGCAACCAAATGAAAGGGGCTACTCTTGGAATATTCGGATTTGGGCGTATTGGTAAAATGGTTGCTCAATATGCTCAAGCTTTTGGCATGTCCATTTTGGTTTATGGGAGCGAACACTCAACGCAAGAAGCAAAAAATTTAGGTTATCATTTTACGCATTCAAAAGATCAATTTTTATACGTCCTGAAATTATATCCGTACATTTACGTTTAAGCGATAAAACCAGAAAAATCATTCAATGAGATAATCTATTAAGCATGAAACCTCATGCTATTTTTGTCAACACAGCACGTTCAGCTTTGGTTGCTAAGTTTGAAAATCAACTTACTTTGCACTGGATGTTTATGACAGCGAGCCAGTATATGAGCTATGTGACTGGAGAAAGCTTTGAGGATTATATTTAAAAAGTTTACCAAAATATAGCGTCTTTTATCAAGAGCGCTTAATGCCGGATGAACCAATGTTTGTAAAATTTATCTTATATCGCTAGCGTATCAAATTTGCACGACACATAATAGCTTATTTCCTTAAATGAAGCATATTCCTTGGCTTGCATATTAATACCAATCGTATTGACAGATTTTTATGTCATCCACATAAAATACCTCATTTATTGTTGCCATTATTATTAAAGTTGGAATTATTATTAAAAAAGGCTACAAGCACACTTTCATTGGAGGGGGCTGAGTGAACAATCATCAATTTATAGCAAAAAATTATTATCGATGGATTGTGTTGTTTGTTGCTACTATCGCTCAAGCATCAGCTTGCTTCTTTGTTCAAGGGATTGGTCCTTTAGCTGAATTTTTTAAGAGGGATTTCTCGCTGAGTGACACTCAAATAGGTTTGCTGTCTTCAGCAGCGCAATTCCTACCTATTATTGGCTTACTTGTAGCTGGCGAATTACTAGACAAGTTTAACGAGCGCTATATTGTTGGCGTTGGCGCACTCGGCGTTTCTGTCGCTCTTTTGTTGGGAGCAATCGCAGATAACTATATTTCCCTTTTGGTTTGTTTGCTCATTGTAGGGGGATTTTATAGCTCTGCTCAACCCGGTGGTGCTAAATCTGTTTCTTCATGGTTTCCACAATCACAGCGCGGATTTGCAATGGGAATAAGGCAGGCGGGACTACCATTAGGTGGAGCATTAGCTGGGATGGTTCTTCCTGCTAGTGCGCTTGTCTATGGCATACAAGGTGCATTTTTGGTCGGTGCCATCGTTTCTTTTTTAGGTGGATGTATCTTTATTATTTTTTATCACGCACCAGCAAAAGTTGTCGCTATCGTTCCAAAAAGCAAGGCAAAAGTTTCGTTCTATGCAAATGTAAGGTCTCGTCTTGCGATGTTAGCTGCGCCGCATATGAAGAATATTATTTTTTCAGGCGTTTCACTTGTGATCGTTCAATATGTTTTAACCATTTTTATAACTGTTTATTTTTATAGAATCTATCACCTTTCTCTAGATAAAAGTGCTTATTTGTTTTTTGTTTCCCAAACTTCTGGTGCCTTAGGAAGAATTATTTTAGCAGCGTGGAGTGATCATTGTAAAAAAGGACGATTTTTTCCTGTCTTGTTTTGCATGATTGCATTAGTTTTTGGATTTTTAATATTAATTTTGAGCTTGAGTGGATCCATAATTTATTTAACTCTTTTATCTGCTTGGTTAGGTTTTTTTGGATTAGGATGGTATGGCCCTTGGGTTGCTTATATTGTAGACTCCTCGCCGAAAGAAAGCGTTGGCTTTTCTCTGGGGTTAGCAATGTCTGTCAATCAAATCGCAATTATTGCTGCTCCACCATTATTTGGCTTAATCCAAGATTTTACAGACACTTATTTACTAACATGGCTGATTTTAATTTTAATGATTGTTTTTTCACTTTTCTTAATAAAAAAGTAGGGGAATATAATTGGGGAGGAAATTATAATGATAAATGAAAATACTTTTGAGTTGAGCAATGTCGAAAGAGACAATCTTTGGGAGGCTTTAGACCATATTATTTATGATCCATACGGTGGTATTGAATATTCGGTTGAGCTAAAAAAATAGCATTTTCGCTGCTACCCCACAGAATATTGACAATTCTTATGAAGCAAAAGAGGTCTATTACCCCTAGAGCATATTTAATCTTTGAAAACCTTCCAATTGATAGACAAATTAATACGTCACCAAATCCTTATAATTTAGATGCGTCTTGTAAAAGTGGCTATATAAGCGAAAATTTAATTATGATGTTTTCTTTATTAATTGGAGAGTCTTATTCAATTAAGTTTGAAGGCGAACATAATAACTTGGTTCCTTTAAAAGATAATAAAAAAGATTATACAGGATTAGGATCTGAAGTTGAGTTAGATTTTCATATAGAAAATGCTGCCCTAAAATTTATAACTGGTTTAAATTTATCTCCTAAAGGGATACTTTTAATGGTGTTCGCAATGATGTTAATGGCCCGTTAACGAGAATATCTGATGCACGTCTAGCTTTAAAACGTTTAAACGAGGAGAATTTGAGGAGCTTAAGGGATAATTTATATATAATTAATGTTCCCTATAGATGGAGAAAAAATGGGGTAATCTCTACAAGTAAAGTGCCCCTCGTTCAAGGGGACGGTGAATTCCCAGATATCAGCGCTGTTTTTTATCTGGGCATGTTAGAACCGCAGTCAAAAAAAGCCAAGGACGCTTTAGATCATTTTTATGAAGCTATTAAAGCTGTATCTTTTGGAATTGATGTACAACCAAGAAGATTATTATACATTGATAACAGAATGGCTCTACACTCTAGAGATAAATTTTCTGGATCATTTGATCGTTATAAAAATCCAATGTGGTGGATTCAAAGAGTGTTTGTATCTGCAGATTTATGGAACCATAGATATGTAAAGCAAATAAAAGAAAGAGTATTTGATTTTCAATGTTAATGTCCTGATAATGATATGATATTGAGTATTATTCTGGTTTATATAGATTGACTACCCATCTCATATGTATAGCTTTCTCCCGCATAATCAAGTGAGATTACTACCTGATTATAAGCTATGGTGGCCTATTGATTTTCTATGGCTGCATTTGATCTTTGTTATTTTTTCCCTTCCTTTCAAGCCGCTAGGAAGATTCTCCTATCAAGCCCTTGAAAAAGCGATTTGGATTAATTTCATAATGCGAAACCAAAACAGAGTGACAAACTTTTCTATTGTTTTCCCAAGTATGCCAGTTTTCATGGTTGCACCCTTCAAGCACAGTGGCTTTTTTCTTACACGATGGAATCTTTCATATATGAGATAATATAATTAATTTATAATAGATAATTCAATGTATTATCTAAAAAATGCAACGAAATAGCTATTAATGTGAACATATGAATTAAAAAACAAACATCGCATACAAATGAATTCAAACATAATTGGGCACACGACTTATAACATTTTTTAAATGAACAAATAATAATACACCTCATGTCTTTATATTGATAAATCTTGCTTTGGGAGGCTTTGTGGCTAGGTGTTTTGCTGAAATCCTCAGGAACCCTGCATGGCTTTCTCACTTGGGCTCTAAGGATAATAGGAACTCCTCTACAAAGAAGAGACAGAGATGAAGACTCCAAAAAGACTTCATCATCACCATCCTTCACTATTTGGTTAATATATTCATTTTATACAAGAATCTTTCCCTCGGAAGAAACAGCATTTGCAACAGCTTCCTCGCTTGCCTCATCGGGTAATAACATTTCATTATGGGCACAACCCGATGGGATCATGGGAAAACAATTTTCTAAATTATCAACACGACAATCGAAGAGAACTGGTTTGTCAGAATCAAGCATTTGCTGAATTTTACCATCAAGTTCATCCGGTTGTGAGCAACGAATACCAACTGCGCCGTAAGCTTCTGCCAATTTTACAAAGTCAGGCATTGATTCCGTATAAGAATGCGAAAGGCGATTATCATGCAACAATTGCTGCCACTGTCGAACCATTCCCATATATTGATTATTTAAAACAAAAATTTTCACTGGCGTATTATGCTGAATTGCCGTTGCAAGCTCCTGAATATTCATCTGAATTGAAGCATCACCAGAAATACACACAACAAGTGCATCAGGATGTGCTATTTGAGCACCGATCGCCGCAGGAAGACCATATCCCATCGTTCCAAGACCACCAGAAGTCATCCAATGTTTTGGCTCATCAAAACGATAATACTGTGCCGCCCACATCTGATGCTGTCCAACATCTGTTGTGATATAAGCATTCGCATCTTTGGTAAGTGCATAAAGCCGTTCAAGAGCATATTGTGGCATAATGACATCTTTTTTCTCCATATATGCCAATGAATTACGCGATTTCCAAAGATTGATTTGCCTCCACCACGCATCACGAGATTCTCTATCGAATATTGCTTGTCGCATCTGTAGATGTTGATTGATATCTCCTAAAATATCAGCCACATCGCCAATAAGAGAAACTTCTGCTTTTACGATCTTATTGATAGAAGAAGGATCAATATCAATATGAATAATGCGTGCATGAGGTGCAAATGCATCAAGCCGCCCAGTGATACGATCATCAAACCGTGCCCCAACAGCCAACATAACGTCACAATCATGCATGGCCATATTAGCCTCATAGGTGCCATGCATTCCAAGCATTCCAAGCCAATTTTTATAAGAAGCTGGATAAGCACCAAGTCCCATCAGTGTTGAAGTAATGGGAAAGTCTCCCCATTGAACCAAGTCACGCAACAGCTGTACGGCTTGTGTCCCCGATGAAATAACACCACCACCAGAATAAATAATGGGACGTTTTGCTTCTGCTAACAAAGAAACAGCATATTCAAGTGCCTTAATATCCACTTTTGCTTGTGGAGAAGAATGTTGAGATGCCAAAACTTGAGGCGTTCTATAAAATCCTGAAGCAAATTGGATATCCTTAGGAATATCAATCAAAACCGGTCCTGGACGCCCTGATTGAGCAAAAGCGAAAGCTTCATGAATAATGACAGCAAGATCATTGACATTTTTAACCAACCAATTCTGTTTTGTACAGGGCTTTGTAATCCCAACTGTATCGGCCTCTTGAAAAGCATTTGTTCCAATCACCGTTGTAGACACCTGCCCAGAAAAACAAACAAGAGGTATAGAATCCATGAATGCATCTTGCAAAGGTGTGACAGCATTCGTTGCCCCTGGACCAGAAGTCACAAGCATCACACCTACCTTTCCTGTGCTGCGTGCATAACCTTCAGCAGCATGACCTGCTGCCTGTTCATGACGCACCAAAATATGCTGCAGTGAATTTTGTTGATAAAGTACATCAAAAATAGGAAGAACAGCCCCACCAGGATAACCGAAGAGATGTTTAACGCCTTGATCAATAAGAGCTTGAACCACGATTTCAGCACCCGACATTCTTTTTCCGTCTGCATTCTCTAGCATTCTTGGATGATGTATCATTTTCCCACTCGCCTATTTGATAGCACAATAAAAAAGCTCCCGAAGGAGCCTACAAAGAAGGCTCTGAGAGAGCCTACTACACACAAAAAACATATATTGTATGATTACCCCCCTTATTCCAGCGCACAAAATCTACAAGGAAAAGCCTTCCTATAAAGAGATTTTTAATAACATTGAGAGCATCCGTCAATAAAAAATTATACTTGCTAAAAAAATTCATTGGCAATTGACTTTTTTCAACTGCTTTTCAGCTCTTTTATCAAGACATAAGCATCCATTCTTCATCAAATTGGTTACGAAACCATGTTATTTGCCTTTTTGCATACTGTCTCGTTTGTGTTTTCACCATTTCAAGAGCGTTCTCAAAACTTCTGTCTCCATTCAAATAAGCTATAAATTCAGCAATACCAATAGCCTTCATCGCCGGTAACAAAGGAGAAAGCCCAAGCTTCTTCATAGCAACCACCTCTTCTAGCGCGCCTCTTTCAATCATGATATCCAAACGCTTATGAATGCGTTCATAAAGCAATTGACGTGGTGGAATGAGAAGAATTTTTTCTGCACAATGTGCTGCAATAAGAGGTATGGTTTTTTGCTTCTGCCACCAACTTAGCCTCTTACCTGTTGCATCATAAACTTCCAAAGCACGGACAATACGCTGTCCATCTTGGGAAGAGATTTTTTCAGCAAGAACAGCATCAACCTGTAACAACTGACAATAAAGACTCTCAACTCCCTCTTTCTCAAGCCGAAATCGCCATTTTTGTCGCACGACTTGTGGAATATAAGGGATTTTTGATATCCCTTCTAAAAGAGCACGAAAATAAAGTCCTGTTCCACCCACAAAAATCAGTGATTTCGACGTAAAAATATCCAATAGTTTTTCAACATCACACAACCATTTCCCCACAGAATAATTCACGCTAGGACTCACATGAGCATAAAGATAGTGTGGAACAATCGCAGTATCAGCCTCCGTCGGCCGAGCCGTTAAGATATTTAAAACATCATAAACCTGCATTGAATCCGTATTAATAATCAGAGCATTTTTTTCTTGAGCCATTTGTAAGGCAAGTGCAGATTTCCCACTTGCAGTTGGCCCTGCTATTAATGTAATTGTCCTTTGTGCCATGAATGGAAATTCCTACACCATCAATCAACAACTTATTGTAACACGCATAGCAACCCCCACAACTGTATTTCATCTCCATTGACATAAACTGAACATTTCAAACCAAAATACACCTAGAACTTTCACAGCGAGCACAAAGAAGGCACCTATGATGGTTCCAGCACCTTCAAAAAATAAAAACTTAACAGGTATTAAAGAATATCAATCCATTGGAATTGTTACCAACCGTAACTCTCCATCTGGACGCGCTACAATGAAAAGAGCGTTTTTGCGTCCCGCTTCGCGTAATTTATAAATACGTTTTTTTGCTGCATGAATTGTTGTGACAGAACTTTGATTAATATCAACAATCACTTCACCAACACGAATACGCTTTTTATCTGCTGCACTATTTTGTGCAACAGATATCACTACCAATCCGTGAAGTTTATCCGTAATGGAGTAACGATGACGCAAATCTTCTGCAAGCTCAGACAACGTCATTCCCATAAATTCCATTGTCACACTTTTTGATAGCGCACTATTTTTTTCATCATCAGGCTTTTCTGCTGTATCTTCTTTTACATTTGTATCTTCAGAATTTTCATTTACATCTGTCTCAATCAAACGCCCAAGCTTAACTTGTACTGTTTTTTCCTGCCCGTTTCGCAAAACAATAACATCAATCACTTTTCCTTGAGAACTTTCGGCTACCAAACGTGGCAAATCACGCGCATGCTTAATTTTTGTATCTCCAAGGGAAAGAATAACATCCCCAGTCTGTAACTGGCTATTATCCACATCCTCCTGTTCTATTTTACCAGCGACCAACGCCCCCATAGCTTTGCCGAGTTTTAATTTTTTTGCAATATCTTCTGTTACCGGCTGAATACGAATCGCTAACCAACCGCGCCTTACTTCTCCAAAATCACGCAACTGATTAATCACCGAAAGAGCCATATCTGATGGTATAGCAAAACCAATACCAATAGATCCTCCAGAAGGCGAAATAATTGCTGTATTGATACCAATGACCTCACCATTTCTATCAAATAACGGCCCACCAGAATTGCCTCGATTAATCGCTGCATCTGTCTGAATAAAATTATCATAAGGACCAGCATTAAGATCACGGTTGCGTGCAGAAATAATACCAACCGTTACACTTCCACCAAACCCGTATGGGTTACCGATAGCCATAACCCAATCACCAATACGTGCTTTTTCTGAGTCACCAAAACGTACCGCTTTTAATTTTTTACTTCCCGTATCAACCTGAAGCAGCGCCAAATCAGTCTTGCTATCTTTTCCAAGCAATTTTGCTTTTAACTTTGTACCATCGGTAAAATTCACTTCAATATCATCAGCATCAACAATAACGTGATAATTTGTAACAATAAGCCCTTTTTGCGCATCAATCACAAAACCAGACCCCAAAGAACGCACCTTTTGAAACTGACTATCTTTTTGACCATCTTTAGGTGTGAAAAAATCACTAAAATACTCTTGCAACAATGAATCTGGAGGAATAATTGGAACCGAAAAATTATCATCTTGTTCAGTCCCATCAACAGTCTGTGCTGTAGAAATATTTACAACGGTTTCCAAAAGCTCAGAAGCCAAATCAGGAACAGAAAGGAGCGTGTTTTTTGTTTCTTCCCCCCAAGAAAAGCTCATTGATCCAGTTAAAAACAAAACTGCACAAACAACTCTTATAACAAAAAACATCAAAGACGTATTTTTACCTACGACATTTCTACCCATAACATGCCTTTAACAAAATACTGCAAAGAGCTTCCATTAAATTTATCTACGCAAAACCATGATTGTGCAATCACTTTACCATTTGCATCATAAAAGAAAGCAACAACAGATACCGTCTCTCATGCAAAAGTGATGTTCACAATTCATTGTTGCTTTTACTCTCCGCCGATTTTCTGTTCAATTTTACTAAAACCAGTATTCATCGTTGATGGTAATTTTTTCTTTTCCTGTAGTGGATTGTGGAAATAGAAAAAGAAACTCTCATTTGGTGAAATCACCATCGGAACACGCTCCAAATTTTTGTATTGTTCCATAGCCAACCAAAAATCATAAAAGGACGCATTCGCCTCTCTCGCATTCAATAAAAGGCGAATACTTTCCGCCTGCCCTTCACCGCGAGTAATTTCAGCATCACGCCTTGCAGCTGCTACAATTTCTTCATATTCACGATTAGCCTCCGCCACAATACGATCTCTCTCCTGCTGTCCCCGCGCACGAATATTCTCTGCTACCGCCTCACGTTCAGCTGCCATTTGCCGATAAACATCTTCTGAAACAGCATCGGTTAAATCAGTTTTACGAATACGCACATCGACAATAGTAATTCCCAACGAGCCTGCATCTACAGAAAATTGCCTCTGCACTTCGGCCATCATGGCTCCCCGTTCATCGGATAAAGCCGCCTTAAATTCCCGTTTACCATAAACAGCGCGCAAAGCGTCAATAAAACGCGGTGCAAGATTTTCACGCGCAGCAATTTGTGGACGCCCAGAAGCAATACGCTGTAAAAACAATTTAGGATCTGTAATGCGATAAATAAAGAACGCATCCACTTCATAATAGGCACCACCACGAACCTGCACAGATTGTGTAGGAACATCGTAACGCAATAACCGATTATCAACAACAACCATCTTATCCACAAAGGGCACTTTAAAATAAATACCAGGATGAGACTCTACCTTAACAATTTGCCCAAAACGCTTAATTGCCACCTGTTGACGAGGATAAACAACAAAAAGTGACATCCACGAAACCATCAAAAGAAGAACTATAGCACTACATATAAACAAGAAACGAGACTGCGGCATAATTAGCGACCTCCAGAAATACGAGCATCTAAAAGTGGTGCAGAACGCGCCGATGTTTTTTTCGCGTTTTCCGATGAATTGCTGCGTAGCAATTCATTCAGAGGAAGATAAGGCACCGCCGGAGAATTTATTTGATCAAGAACTAGCTTATTAGGTGAAGAAAGAATACGCCCTACCGTCTCCATATAAAGACGATAACGTGTAGCCTCTGGTGAAATTGCAGCCTCACGTGCTATAGCCTGAAAACGTTCAGCACGTCCTCTTGCCTCTTCAACCATTTGTGCTTTTTCACCCTTTGCGATTTCCCGTGTGCGTGAAGCTTCACCATTTGCTAAACCAATTTTAGTAAAACGCACACGATTTCCTTCTTCAATCATCCGCCCACGTTCTTGTTCAGCCTGCTGGACAGAATTAAACGCAGCAGCAACCTTGGTAGGAGGAGCAGCCTCACTAATCGACACACGGCTTATTTCAACACCAAGTTGATATTTATCTACAGTCAACTGAATAATTTTTCTAACGTCACTGGCAACTTCTTCTTTCTTGTCGCGCAAAACATCATCAACGGGTCTGGAACCAATAACCTCACGCATTGCACTCTCAGCAACTTGACGAACTGTCCCTTCTTGATCACTCACATTGAATAAAAACTGCCCTGGGTGTGAAATTCGATAGTAAATAGAAAAATTGACATTAACAATATTCTGATCACTCGAAAGCATTAAACCTTCACTTTGTTGTGCCTGACCGGAATATCCACCAATTGCAATTGTTTTTTCCGTTAAAGGGACTTTCATATAAGTTTCGATTGGCCAAAAGTGAAAATGCAAACCATCACCAATAATTTCTGCCTTAGGCACACCAAAACGCAACTCCACTGCTTGTTCATTTTGTTGAACAATATAAACCGACTGATACAAACAAAAAAATACGCCAAGAAGAAACAAAAGAGCCAAAAACCCACTTCCACCAACTTGTTGAAACTGATCATGTCCTTTACGTAACAGATCATCAAAATTGGGACCATTATCACCACCATTACCACCACCAGAACCAAAGATGTTCTTAGCAGGTGGTTTGTTATCACCACCGAGTTTATTTTTATCGCTGCTCCACGGGCCGCCACCATTTTGATTTGTCCAGGGCATCATCACCTCTTCAACTGACTACCATTAATCAAATACCAACCATTCACTTAATCTTATAGAGCAGCTCTTACCTGATTACAATGTAACTGACAGGCTCTTTCCACTCCATTACAAAAGATTATTTCCGTTCATAAACTACAAAACGTGTTGGATAATTGTCTTTATCCCCTTCTGGAATATATTGTGTTTGCACAATAGTCCACTTTTCTTTATCGAAAACAGGAAAAAAACTATCACCTTCTATAGAAGCGAGAACTTCTGTAAGGAATATCTTATCAGCAATACACAACCCTTGTTGAAAAATTTCACCACCACCAATAATAAAAATCGCATCTGCATCATTCTGAGATGCCACTCTTTTTGCAACAGAACAAGCTTGAGACACAGAATAAACAATAATAGCGCCTTCAGCTTTAAATTTACAATTACGGGTAATGACAATATTTGTACGCCCTAGTAAAGGTTTCTCAAGAGAATCCCAAGTTTTTCTTCCCATAATAACCGGCTTACCGAAAGTCAAAGCTTTAAAGCGTTGCAAATCTGTCGACAAACGCCAAGGCATGTCACCTTCATGACCAATAACACCATTTTCTGCAACCGCTGCAATTAAACAAATGGGCAAAGTCATACTGCTACCGGTGCCTTGATATGTGGCTGTGCTTCATAATTAAGCAATTCAAAATCCTCAAATTGAAAAGAAAAAAGATCCGTTACGGTTGGATTTATACGCATAAATGGCAAAGCATTAGGGACACGAGACAATTGACATTTTGCCTGTTCAAAATGATTAGAATAAAGATGCGCATCACCCAACGTATGAATAAAATCACCCACCTTAAGCCCACTCACCTGCGCAATCATCATTGTTAGCAATGCATAGGACGCAATATTAAATGGAACACCTAAGAAAATATCCGCTGAACGTTGATAAAGTTGGCAAGACAACTTTCCATCAGCAATGTAAAATTGAAAAAGACAATGACACGGAGGCAAAGCCATTTCTTCTATTAATGCGGGGTTCCAAGCTGATACAATCAAGCGACGAGAATCTGGCTTTTCCCTAATCATAGTCAACAGATTACTGATTTGATCAATATGTTGCCCATCAGGAGCTGGCCAAGAACGCCACTGATAACCATAGATAGGACCAAGATCTCCATTTTTATCAACCCATTCATCCCAAATTGATACACCACGTTCTTTCAACCATGCAATATTCGTATCACCTTTAAGAAACCACAAAAGCTCATAGATGATTGAACGTAAGTGCAGTTTTTTCGTTGTCAACAATGGGAATCCAGCCTGTAAATCAAACCGCATTTGATAACCAAAAACCGACCGCGTGCCAACACCGGTTCGGTCTGTGCGATCAACGCCATGATTTAAAACATGAGATAAAAGATCGAGATAGGCTTTCATATGGATATTATGGCCGATTCTATTAATTATAGAAAATAGAAACTTTAGAATTAATAAAAATATAATTTAAACTTCTCTCCTCTAACGATCTTGAACAAGAAATAAGTATGATTTGATTAAGTTTTTGACGCAAAAGATAAAATACTGTAGACAGGTTTTAAGGGGAATAACTATAGGGGGAATAAATCAACAAACACAAACAATAAAGGGATAGACTTCATGGAGAATGAAACAACTCTAGCACCGCATGATACAAGAAAACGTATCTTTGCTATAGTATCCAGTGCATCAGGTAATCTAGTGGAATGGTACGACTTTTATGTTTATTCCTTTACATCGATTTACTTTGCATCACAATTTTTTCCCTCAGATGATGATACGGTTACACAACTGTTAAAAACCGCAGGGATCTTTTTTATTGGTTTTCTTATGCGCCCAATTGGTGGATGGCTCTTTGGATACATTGCAGACCGTTATGGACGTAAACGCTCCATGCTTATTTCTGTTTTTATGATGTGTGGTGGTTCGTTCCTCATTGCTCTACTTCCTACCTATGAAACGATTGGAATGGCTGCAGCAGTTCTTTTACTTTTACTTCGAATGCTCCAAGGACTTTCTGTTGGCGGTGAATACGGCACTACAGCAACTTATATGAGTGAAATTGCTCTTAAAAATCATCGTGGATTCTTTAGCTCTTTCCAATACACGACGCTCATTGGAGGGCAACTTTTAGCCAGCCTTGTTATATTCATTCTAGCACTTTATCTCACTGAAGATCAGTTAAAAGCATGGGGCTGGCGTATTCCTTTTGCAATTGGTGGATTAGGAGCAATAGTTGCGATTTATTTGCGTCGTTCGCTTCATGAGACAACAACAAAAGAAAGTCGCTCTCAAAAACAGGCTGGGAGCCTTAGGGAACTTCTCTACACTCACAGAAAGGCTTTCTTTCTCGTTATAGGCTTTACAGCAGGAGGATCGCTCACATTTTATACATGCACCACTTATATGCAAAAATATCTGATCACAACCACCGGATTTGATAAACATACAGCCACAACTATAATGACGGCTGCACTTTTTGTTTTCATGTTACTCCAACCTGCTTTTGGCTTTCTAGCTGATAAAATTGGCACAAAAGTTTCACTCCTCATGTGGAGCACTTTATCTATTATCTTCACGATTCCTGGACTTAGAATGATTGCTAATACGGATAATGTGTGGACTGCTCTATGCATCATTATCGGAATGCTATGCATTATGAGCTTTTATACGTCCATTTCTGGCATTGTAAAAGCGGAAATGTTCCCCGCTTCAGTGCGCGCAATGGGCGTGGGGCTCTCTTACGCTATTGCCAATGCGATCTTTGGAGGATCAGCCGAAGCTGTCGCACTTGGATTAAAAGATTATGGATATGAATCACTCTTCTATTTTTATATAACCGGCATGATGATCATTGCATTTATCTCAGCTATCTTACTGCCAGATGCTCGGAAAAAGGGATATCTTCAAGGTGATGGCATCCATTAAAAACTTTACTATGCGAAATCAAAAGCCCTTAGAGGGCTTTTGATTGTGGAAATCATATAAATTCAATATTTTTAATTTTTTATATATACCCATCTCTCTTACTATAATTGGTATAATATATTCTTCTTGAAGATAAACTGTGGGAGGTAAATTTTCTTACCATATTATTATGTTCTTTTTTCTACTAAATTCAGTTTATTTAAGATCAAAAAGTCTTTGATTTATTTTAACAAGAGTCTACTTTTTACCAAAAGCAAAGAAAAAAAGGTTTTATTGATAACATCAAATACTATTGAAAATAACTTCTTTCCATGACAAAAACTACATTTACCCCATTTTGAAAAAATCTTTTTTGCAACAGTGTAAGCGTAAAAAATAAACAACAACAGCGCTTTCAGCTATAAATGCGTGGATTTCAAATGATTACAACATGGAAACACATAGCAAACAACACCCCAAAAACAAAAAAATCGTTTCCTCTAATAAAAACATTACAAATCAATGCGTTTAAATATTACAAATTTAGATATGAGAACGAGCACTCAATATACTCAATGATACCATTTTATATAATAACAGCAATTATATCAGCTTGGCAGTAATATACTCTATAGGCCTTGATATTGAAGACTTCATAGTGAAAAAAGATTCTTTACTGAATCATAAAAATTTGTTGCCTCTAAATAAATTACAAAATCAAAAGACAGATCAATATTATAGTATTATAGTTTTCTGCCTTACGACATAAATAAGGGCTTTTTAAAAACAAGAAAACATAATTTCAGTAAACCTTCTCAAAGAGTTTTCATAAAAAATAACTATTGGAGAATTGAATTTTGATGATAAAAACCTTAATCAACTTTCAATAAAAAAATAAACAATAAATCTAAAAGGGGAAAATTCATGAAAAGTGCAACCACTTTAGAACCACATGATACAAGAAAACGTATCTTTGCCATCATATCTAGTGCATCAGGAAATCTCGTAGAATGGTATGATTTTTACGCCTATTCATTTACGTCAATTTATTTTGCTTCGCAATTTTTTCCCTCAGATGATGATACGGTTACACAACTGTTAAAAACCGCAGGGATCTTTTTTATTGGCTTTCTTATGCGTCCAATTGGTGCATGGCTATTTGGATACATTGCCGACCGTTATGGACGCAAACGCTCCATGCTTATTTCTGTTTTTATGATGTGTGGTGGTTCATTCCTCATCGCCATACTTCCCACCTATGAAACTTTGGGAATAACAGCAGCATTCCTTCTCCTATTAGTCCGTATGTTTCAAGGTCTCTCAGTTGGCGGTGAATATGGTACAGCAGCAACTTATATGAGTGAAGTAGCTCTCAAAAATAAGCGCGGGCTTTTTGCTTCTTTTCAATATGCTACAACGATCTCAGGTCAGCTTCTCGCTAGTTTTACTATATTCATTTTAGCAATTTATCTCTCTGAAGACCAGTTAAAAGCATGGGGCTGGCGTATTCCTTTTATAATTGGTGGTTTTGGAGCAATAATTGCAATTTACCTGCGCAGTTCACTCCATGAAACAACCACTAAAGAAAGCCGCTCTACACAACACGCTGGGAGTATTAAAGAGCTTTTACGCAATCACAAAAAAGCTTTCTTTCTCATTATTGGCTTTACAGCGGGAGGATCCCTCACATTTTATACCTATACCACTTATATGCAAAAGTACCTGATCACAACAACCGGTTTTGATAAGCCCACCGCGACAACGATCATGACTGCTGCACTCTTTATTTTTGTTTTACTCCAACCACTCTTTGGTTCGCTTGCCGATAAAATTGGATCAAGAGCTTCGCTTATCAGTTGGGCAGGCTTATCTATTATCTGCACAATTCCTGTTCTTAAAATGATTGGGAATACCCATAATGCATGGAATGCACTATTAATCATTATTGGAATGCTCTGTATTATGAGTTTTTATACATCCATCGCTGGTATCATAAAAGCAGAATTGTTCCCCGCTTCAATCCGAGCAATCGGAGTCGGATTTGCCTTTGCCATTGGCAATGCACTGTTTGGCGGTTCTGCTGAATATATAGCGCTTGGATTAAAAAATATGGGATATGAATCTGTCTTTGCTTTTTACATCGTTGGTATGATGATCATTGCACTCATCTCTATTCTTCTTATGCCAGATATCAATAAAGGAGGATATCTCGATAAAGACGATAAAGCTTATTAAATTTCCCACAAAGAGCAAAAAGCCCAAGAAATTGGGCTTTTTGTAAGGGAGATACAAAAATATCCTTTTGATATTTTTTAGCTTTATGCACTATATTCAATTATTTAATCAACCGACAGCATGAAATCCTATAACAGATTGTAAGCTCTCTAGATATCGTATTTATCATCGCCAAAAGAACTATTTTAGTGCTTCTTTTACGAGTAATTGAGAACCTATTTCTTAACATACTTTCCCCCCCTCTAGATCCAATGCAATAACTTTTATCTTACTAGAAAAGCAAAACAAAGATCTTAAAACACAATTTTCATAAAAATTGCCATTATGCAATTGAATTTTAATGAAACACACCGTAAAAATTAAAAAAGAAAAAAATTATAGTTCTAAAAGGGGAACACTTCATGAAAAATGAAACAGATTCAGCATCACAGGATGCAAGAAAACGTATTTTTGCTATTATAGCGAGTGCAACAGGAAACCTCGTAGAATGGTATGATTTTTACATTTACTCATTTGCCTCGATTTACTTTGCCTCACAATTTTTTCCTTCAGATGGCGACACTATTACGCCACTCTTAAAAACTGCGGGAGTCTTTTTTATTGGCTTTCTTATGCGCCCTATTGGAGCATGGTTGCTCGGTTTTGTTGCCGACCGTTATGGACGTAAACGCTCGATGCTGGTATCCATTTTTATGATGTGCGGTGGCTCTTTTTTCATCGCCATACTTCCTACTTATGAAACTTTGGGAGTGACATCAGCAATCCTTCTACTTTTAGCCCGAATGGTGCAAGGACTTTCAGCTGGTGGTGAATATGGTACAGCAGCCACTTATATAAGCGAAGTTTCCCTCAAAAAGCATCGTGGGCTTTTTGCTTCTTTTCAATCTGGTACCCTTATCACAGGTCAACTTCTTGCCAGTTTTACTATATTTATTTTAGCAATTTATCTCACTGAAGATCAGTTAAAAGCGTGGGGATGGCGTATTCCTTTTGTGATTGGTGGATGTGGAGCATTAGTTGCGATTTATCTGCGCCGTTCACTCCATGAAACAACCACAAAAGAAAGTCGCTCTCAAAAACAGGCTGGTAGCCTTAAGGAACTTCTCACCAAACACACAAAAGCTTTTGTGGTAATTGCTTGCTTTGCATCGGGAGGATCTCTCACATTTTACACCTGTACGACTTATATGCAGAAATATCTGATAACAACTACTGGTTTTGATAAACAAATTGCAACAACGATCATGACTGCTGTATTGTTTATTTTTATACTCTTCCAACCCATAGCTGGTATCATAGCCGATAAAATTGGAACAAAAACTTTACTCATCATTTGGAGTATCCTCTCTGTCATCTCTACATTTCCTGGACTCTGGATAATCGGTAACACAGACAGTATATGGGTTGCTTCATCAGTTATTATTGGAATGCTCTGTGTTATGAGCATGTATACATCGATCTCTGGTGTCGTAAAATCAGCAATGTTTCCCGCTTCAGTCAGGGCAATAGGTGTTAGCCTCTCTCACGCCATTGGTAATGCCTTATTTGGTGGTTCCGCTGAATACGTAGCACTTGGATTAAAAAAGGTTGGATATGAATCTCTCTTTTATTTTTACATAACCGCTGTAATGATTATGGCATTTATAGCACTTCTCTTTGTACCAAGTATGCGTAAAGGAGGATACCTCCAAGACGATGAAAAACGTTAACTCTCTCTAATAAAATAAAAAAGCCCAAAAATATTGGGCTTTTTTTATCATTATCACAAATTTAATATTGTTTAAATTTTATGAAGTGCATTGAGTTGCTTAGCAATTAAATAATAAAAAGTCATACGACTTTTTCTACGATCTCCAGACATCATCTCTGCAACTTTTGCAACAGCCATTTTAGCACTTTTCTCATCAGCCCCTAAAACATCCTGAACCCATTTTTCAACACGTTCAACTTCTTTTGGATCTGATGTAGCAACAAGCGATGCATCTTGCTTTTTCATCACCAAAGCTAAACGATGCCCAAGCCGTTCTACTGCTGCTTTATCGGGGTTTGAGTCATATACTTTAATATCTGCTAGATCATTTGTCATTCTGCATCATCTCCTCTCCAAGAATGAGCGGCTGCATTTTACAACCACATCATAATAGCTGCATAAATAATTAGAGGATTAAAAATATTAACAAGCCCCCCTTTTCCAAAGACCGTTCTTCATCTATACTTAAAGGGCTGACTTATCAGCTATGGTAATAAATGGACAATGAAATAAACTCATTGGACCCGGGGGCGGTACCCGGCGCCTCCACCAAAGTATAAGGAACAGAAATTATATTTTGGTGGGGGCGAAACAGGATCGACAAGAGTGTAAAGATTGCTCTTTTACTCGGCATAGTACCACCGTTATCGGACTAAATGAGTAGTTGCAAATGACAACTATGCGGAAGCACGTCTCGCTGCTTGAAGCAGTGTGAATGTTTCAAATTAACTCTTAAACCGTCGCAGGTTTAAGCGGGGTTCGGAGGCACCTGGCAACAGAAGCCTTCACTTTTTTATAAATGTTATTAACTAATCTCTCAAATATGATTTGTTATAAGATTCCGTATTCTTTTTCAGTTAATTTAGGTGCATAGTAGAAAAAATATTGCTAGCTTAAGGAGACATTCTATTGCACAATATTACGCATGCTCATCTGCCACGTGAAATAAAAGGAATAAATTTCAATGGTTCAAGATCAAATCCGTTATGATATTCTCGTCCAAGATGCGCTTCGTGGGGTTATCCGTAAAGTTTTATCAGAAGTTTCCAAAGCAGGGCTTCCAGGAAATCATCATTTTTTTATTACTTTTTTGACAAATACTCCAGGCGTAAAAATTTCTTCTCGCCTTAAAAATCGTTACCCAGATCAAATGACAATTGTCTTGCAACATCAGTTCAGAGATTTAAGTGTTTCGGAAACCGCGTTTGAAGTGTCTCTCTCTTTTAGAGAAGTTACGGAAAAATTAGTGATTCCTTTTTCTTCTATTCAAGTATTTTATGACCCTGTAGCATCCTTTGAAGCAGCATTTGACCTTCCCTCAAATCTTGCAAGCGTAGAGAGTGAAAATTCAGAAAATAACGCATCTACACCTCTTGTTTTACCAGACAAACAAAAAAAACAAAGCGCGCTCCCAAAAGAGCAAAGTCTCAGTACAAACAAGGAAGCTTCAAACAATGATAGCAAACAAAGTGCTGATGTTGTCTCATTGGATTCCTTTCGAAAAAAATAAATATATTTGCTCATGACTGAACCAATTAACCTTCGTCAATTTCGAAAACAAAAAAAGCGTGCAGAAAAAGCTCTTCATGCAGAAGAAAATCGCTCTCGTTTTGGGAGAACCAAAGTTGAAAAACTTTTCGAGCAAAAAGAAGCTTTAAAGATGCAAAAATTTCTTGATCAAAATCGTTTATTGAGTGATGAAGAAGAGTAGAAAAAATGCATGGGGATAATTCTATCAATTGGTCAGAAATGATTCCACAAAAAATATCTGTTAGAATTGATGGACATGCAACCAGTATATCTTTAGAAAAACCCTTTCTCGATGTTCTCAAAGCCATAGCACGCAAAAGAAAACAATCTTTAGCCTTTATTATCACTGATATTGATAGCAAAAGACCACAAAAAGTAAATCTTTCGTCTTCATTACGCGTTTATGCCCTTCAAAGCGTTCTTACCCAACGTCTTTAATTTTCGCCATTATTTTTTGTGATCTCTTTACTTCTTATTCAAGCGAAGCTGTTGTGGCTTTTTTAAGAAAAGTTTTTTAGATCTAGCACTTAAATGAAAAAAAGACTACACAAAAGGTATAATGAACAATTTTTCCGATCCCATACCATTTTTTGAAGAAGATGCCACCTCTCTCCATAATGACAAGAGCTCTGGAGCCACTCTTCACACTGTAACGACAAAAGAACAAACACGATTGGGCACCGATTATTTAGAACAACTCAATCCCGAACAGCGACAAGCTGTAATGAGCACAGAAGGACCTCTGTTAGTTCTTGCAGGTGCTGGTACTGGAAAGACACGCGTTTTAACAACACGTATTGCCCACATTTTGCGCTCTGGGCTTGCATCTCCTCAGCAAATACTTTCTGTAACCTTCACCAACAAAGCTGCCCGTGAAATGAAAATACGAATTAGTGAACTTATTGGTGAAATTGTTGAAGGGATGCCTTGGCTTGGAACCTTTCATGCCACCGGTGCAAAAATTCTGCGCTGTCACGCAGAACTTGTTCATTTAAAAAACAACTTTACAATTCTTGATAGCGATGATGTTATCAGACTTTTAAAACAGCTTATTCAAGCGGAAGGATTAGACGATAAACGCTGGCCCGCCCGAAACCTTGCTATCATGATCGATGCTTGGAAGAATCAAGGGCTTTCACCAGAACGCATTTCAGAAAGCGACTCCCATTCCTTTGGCAACGGCATGGGACGTAAACTTTACCGTAGCTATCAAGAGAGATTAAAAAGTCTTAATGCTTGTGATTTTGGGGATCTTCTGCTTCATTCTATCTCTCTCTTTCAACATAATCCAGATATTCTTCACCACTATCATTCCCAATTTCGCTATATTCTTGTAGACGAATATCAAGACACCAATACAGCACAATATCTTTGGCTTCGTCTTTTAGCACAACAATCGAAAGAACGACATGTCAATCTTTGTTGTGTTGGTGATGATGACCAATCTATTTACGGATGGCGGGGTGCTAAAATTGACAACATTTTGCGTTTTGAAAAAGATTTTCCTCCTGCAAAAATCATTCGTTTAGAGCGCAATTATCGCTCAACATCCCACATTCTTAAAACGGCTTCTCATCTTATTTCTCATAACCAAGGAAGGCTTGGAAAAACACTTTTTTCTGCTCAAATAAAGAGTGAAGAAGAAAAAGTAAAAATTCATTCAGCATGGGATTCGGCAGAAGAAGCGCGCGCAATCGGAGAAGAAATTGAACGCGCCCAACAAGCCGGTCATGCCTTAAATCATATGGCTATCTTGGTACGCGCATCATTTCAAATGCGTGAATTTGAAGATCGCTTTGTAACGCTTGGTCTTAACTATCGCGTCATTGGTGGTCCTCGTTTTTATGAACGAATGGAAATACGTGATGCCATGGCTTATTTACGCGTTGTGGTCCAACCAGCAGATGATTTGGCTTTTGAACGCATTATCAATACACCTAAACGTGGCTTAGGAGATGCAACCCTGCGGCTTCTTTATGAGAGTGCGCGAGCCCGTACTGTTCCTCTCTTTTCTGCTGCCGCTGACATCATTGAAACAGATGAGTTAAAGCCTAAGGCACGCAGTGCTTTGCGAAGTATTATTGAAGATTTCCGCCGTTGGCAGAATATGCTGCAGTGCACCCCCCATAGAGAGCTTGCCGAAATCATCCTTGATGATTCAGGCTATACAATTATGTGGCAAGAAGATCGCTCACCAGAAGCAGCAACACGACTAGAAAACCTTAAAGAAATGATCCGCTCTATGGAACAATTTGAAAGCCTTCAGAGCTTTTTAGAACATGTTGCACTGGTGATGGATACTGAAAACAATGAACACACCGATGCGGTCAACATCATGACTCTTCATTCAGCCAAAGGGCTTGAATTTGAAACAGTTTTTCTTCCTGGTTGGGAAGAAGGGCTTTTTCCCCATCAGCGCTCATTAGATGAAGGTGGCCGTTTAGGATTGGAAGAAGAACGACGACTAGCCTATGTAGGGCTGACAAGAGCAAAAAAATATTTACATATATGGTTTGTATCCCATCGAAAAATTCACGGATTTTGGCAATCATCACTCCCCTCCCGCTTTCTAGATGAATTACCGGCAGAACACATAGAACCCATAAAAATGGAAACATCTTATGGTGGTTATGGAAAATCGAATTTTAAACAGCACGGTTCCTTTTATAGTGATTACGCGACACCACGACAACAACGTACACAAAAGAACATTGAAGGAAAGGTTATCGCCCAATCAGTCTCTGAGGCACCATCAAAGCTTGCAATTAATGATCGAATTTTTCATATAAAGTTTGGTTATGGTCATATCACTGCAATAGATGATCATAAATTAACTATTATGTTTGAGAAAGCTGGAGAAAAGCGCGTTCTGGATAATTTTGTAAGCAAAGCTTAAATTAAGCGTAAAGATAACAACATAACCTTTCCAAACAAAAAGCTATTTTTCATTTTATTTTGCATATTATCTCCATTTTTGAATAAAAGCCTCGATGGGAAGATTTTGCATATCAGGCAATGCGTTATAAATTTTATCAAGTGGCCAATTCCACCAAGTCATCCCCAAAAGTGTCTGAATCACCCCTTCTGAAAACCGCATCCGCAATGGCTTTGCAGGAACACCAGCGACAATCGTATAAGGGAGAACATTTTTTGTTACAACAGCGTTAGCACCAATAATAGCACCATGCCCAATTTTTACCCCAGGCATAATAACCGCACCATGTCCAATCCATACATCATGCCCAATAATAATACGTTTTGCACGACGCCTTTCACGAAAAGAATGATCTAACGGTATATAGCGGAAATATTCATTAGGACGATATGTTATCTTATGCGTTGAAATGCGCTCAATGGGATGCTCTAGTGCATTTATACGGACATGGGATGCAATAGAACAAAAACGCCCAATATCACTATAAATAGCTTCACTGTTACGCTCAAAGTAAGAAAAATCTCCAACCGTTACATCACGTAAAATCACGCGTTCATTAATTTCCACATAACGCCCTAACTTACAATCATGCAATCGTGCTGTTGTATTAATACGAGGCTCACTCTCATGGAAGCGAAGATCATTCTCAATATTCATATTACCTTCCATCAATTGTTTCATCAAAAGATATGGAAAGACATACCAACCAAACCCATAAAATCAACCATGAAACAAAGATTGCAAAACAAACGCACCAATGCTAGATTTTTTTAACACTTTTAAAAGAGACAAGCTATGAAAAATGTAATCCGCATCTTAGGACTAACAGTTATATTTCTTACAGGGATTTTTATTTACGATACATTGATAAATAAACCTTTAGGTGATGACTTTACTCTCACCGATTCAAATGGACAAACTGTTACGCAAGCTGATGTTCGCAGTAAACCTTCAATTATTTTCTTCGGTTTTACGATGTGCCCTGAAATCTGTCCTACGACATTAATGAATCTTGATCGATGGCTTACTGCCCTTGGTCCTAAGAGTGATAAATTAGGAAAATGGTTTGTGACTATTGATCCTGAACGTGACACCCCTGAAGTACTTCATGAATATCTCAGTAATTTTACCAACAAAATTACTGGTATTAGTGGAGATCCTGAAAAAGTTCATAAAATGGTCAATTCTTTCAATATCATTGCCGAAAAAGTACCTGGAACAGATGGAAACTATACTTACGATCATACAGCAGCAATTTTTTTACTCAAAAAAGGCGGGAAGTTAGCAGGTGTTATCCGTTATGAACCCAACGAGGACGATAATGAATTAAAAGACGAGATTGCCATTGAGCGACTTAAAAAACTTGTCTCAAACTAAATAAAAAGCCAATTATTAAAGAAAGAACAGGATGTCACAGCAAATTCGTCTGTATTATACTGCTTTTAAAAGTGAAGCAGAGCGCTTTTATACGCTTATGGAAACAGCTTTTGATGAAGAAGGATATCCTCTCGCTCTTACTGAGATAGATGAAAAAAATGCCATCTATGAACTTTCGCTCTATGTAAAAAAAGAAGACCAAGAGCGTGTTTTGCAACGTTTTGCACAGGTCCTTTCTATAGATCCTCATAAAATTAACCATGAAATTTTACCCAATATTGATTGGGTACAAAAAAGTCTAGAAGAATTAAAGCCGGTGCATGCTGGTCCTTTTTTTTTACACGGAAGCCATAACCGTAACGACATCCCACAAGGTGTTTTTCCCATTGAAATTGATGCAAATCAAGCCTTTGGCACTGGGCATCATGGAACAACGGCCGGTTGTTTGGAAATGATTGCCAAAATAATGCAACACGAAAATCCACAAAATGCCCTTGATCTTGGTACTGGCAGTGGGATCTTAGCTATTGGCATGGCAAAGCTCAAACCCATTACTATTCTCGCATCCGATATTGATCCCATTGCTATCAAAGTTGCACAACACAATATCGAACTCAATGGCGTAGAAAAATATATTACGGCAATTACAGCAATAGGTTTTGCCCATGATGAAATTGCATCACGTGCACCCTTTGATCTCATCATTGCCAATATCCTTGCCAATCCGCTTATTGAACTTGCACCAGAAATGGTTCAAGTTCTTCAAAAAGGTGGATCACTTATACTTTCCGGAATTCTTGAAGAACAACATGATCTTGTATTGAAAGCTTATGTAAAACAGGGTCTCAAACATATCGAAACATACCACCGTCAAGGATGGGTTACGATACATCTTAAATAAATGAAAAGGACGCTGTTATGTATCAATCTTTTGAAGCAACAACAGACCCAACGCATGCCCACGAGCGTATTTCCTCTCTTCGTAAAGAACTCGATCGTCTTGGGTTAGATGGCTTTCTTGTTCCACGTAGCGATGAACATCAAGGAGAATATGTTCCCCCACATGCTCAACGCTTGAGCTGGCTCACTGGCTTTACTGGCTCAGCGGGGATCGCTCTCATTTTAAAAAATAAAGCCGTCATATTTACAGATGGACGCTATAAACTCCAAGTTCGTCAACAAACTGATCCTCATATTTTTGAATATGAAGATCTCGTAACTTGCCCTCCCTCACAATGGCTTGAAAGAAATGGAGAACAACTTTCTATTGGTTTTGATCCATGGCTTCACACCATTGCCGCTATAGATACACTTAAAAAAACATTTGAAATAAAAACAGGTGGAAAGCTCATAGCAGTTCAACAAAATCCTATTGATCTTATTTGGCATGATCAACCACCACCACCGCAGTCTGCCTTATCGATTCATCCTCTTAAATATGCAGGATCGGATAGCGAGGAAAAGCTCTCTTTAATTCGCAACAGTATACAACAAGCCAGTGCAGATGCTTTTATTTTTACAGATCCCTCCTCTATTGCATGGATATTCAATATACGAGGCAATGATGTTTCCAACACACCGTTTTCTCTTTGTTTTGCCTTGATACCCATAAAAGAAACACCAGCCTTATTTATTGACAGCAAAAAAATTGATGAAGAACAAAAACAATATTTGAAACTTTATGCAAAATTATATGAACCAGAACAGCTTATCCCAAAGATCAAAGACTATATTCAAAAAGGCATAGTTTTTGCCTTAGATCCCCAGTTAACATGCGAAAAGTTGCGCACTGTACTTGAAGAAGATGACAAATTTTTCATCACACTGACCGACCCCGCCGCTCTACCTCGTGCCATTAAAAATAACACAGAACTAGAAGGTGCGCGAGAAGCACATCTGTGCGATGGTGTCGCTCTTACCCGTTTTTTTGCTTGGTTAGACAAACAAACACTAGGCACAATAAGCGAAATTTCTGCTGCTCAGAAATTAGAAGAATTTCGCATAAAGACAGCAAAAAACATGGGGAAAAAACTTGAAGATCTCTCTTTTGATACAATCTCAGCAGCAGGTGCAAATGGAGCTATTATCCATTACCGTGTAACGACAAAAACCAATAAACAACTCAAGGCTGGTGAACTTTATCTTGTGGATTCAGGTGGACAATACCGTAATGGCACCACAGATGTCACACGCACGGTCGCAATTGGGAATATTGGAGAAGAAGAAAAACGCTGTTTTACTCTTGTTCTTAAAGGCATGATTGCTCTTTCAACTGCATGTTTTCCAAAAGGAACACGCGGACAAGATATTGATGTTCTAGCACGCATTGCCTTATGGAAAGCCGGTTTCAATTACGCCCATGGTACGGGTCATGGCGTTGGTTCTTATCTCTCTGTTCATGAAGGACCACAAAATATTTCAAGTAAAGGATGTCAAGAATTGATTCCTGGAATGATTATTTCTAATGAACCTGGATACTATCGCGAAGGTGCTTTTGGTATTCGTATTGAAAATTTACTCATTGTAAAACAAGCACAAGAAATTGATGGTGGAGAGAAAGAAATGCTTTCATTTGAAACACTCACAAGTTGCCCCATTGATCGAAGACTCATTCTCCCAGAGCTTTTGACACAAGAAGAACGACAATGGCTCAATAATTACCATGCACATCTTTATCAGATGAATGCACCTTACTTAAATGAAGAAGAGAAAGAATGGGCAAAAGAAGCAACCATGCCTCTTTAAAGCAGCGCAGGCATCTTCTAGAAAAAATACTTACACTTTTTTCCAAGCAAAAATCTGCCTTTACTATGAAGAAATATATAAAATCTTTGCATCATCTTATCATCCTGAAAGACAATATTTTACAGCATTAAACAATAATTATAAATTGCCTTTCAAGATCAATAAATTGCATCTGATGAGGAAAAAAACGAGCATATACATCATGCTTGAGAGTCATTCCCCTAAACATAATGTCCCTCAATGAGCTGCAACCAAGCCTCTTCATCGATAACCTCCACACCTAATTCTTGTGCTTTAGTCAATTTTGATCCAGCTCCAGCTCCAGCAACAAGCAGATCCGTTTTTTTAGAAAGTGAACCAGAAGTCTTTGCCCCTAATCGCTCTGCCAACGCTTTTGCTTCATCGCGTGACATGCGCGTCAAAGTTCCTGTAAAAACAATTATTTTCTCCGCTACAGGCGAAGATTCTGTCAAAACAGGCTCCTCATCGAGAGGGGTTACTTCTTCAAGCAAAACAGCCAAAACTTCACGATTATGTGCTTCTTGATAAAAATCAACTATTGCCCCCCCTACCTGTGGTCCAATTCCTTCGATATTGGTGAGCTCCAGCCAAGCTTCATTGCCTTCTTTATTTTCCTTCTCACATGGTATGGTTGCCGCCATCACGGCTGTTTCAAAAGCCATATAACTTTGATAAGCACGTGCAAGACGGCGTGCATTGACCTCTCCAACATGTCGAATTCCTAATGCAAATAAAAAACGACTGAGAGGAATTTCTCGACGTGCATTAATAGCATCATAAAGTTTACGTACGGAAACAGCGCCAAAACCCTCCATATTTTCCAAACGTATCAAAGAGTTTTCTTGGCGCCGCTGTAAAGTAAAGATATCAGCTGGTGTATGAATCCGAAGTGTCTCTTCTTGAATATGAAAGAAAAACTCTACCTGTTTTTTCCCAAGCCCTTCAATATCAAAGGCATTGCGTGCCACAAAATGACGAATACGCTCAATCGCTTGTGCAGGACAAATAAGCCCACCAGTACATCGACGCACAGCTTCTCCATCTTCACGAACAGCATGACTCCCACAAGCAGGGCAGAGATGAGGAAAAACAAAGCAGAAGAATCTTTTTGTCGTTTCTCCTCAACAATATCAACAACTT
>NZ_HE997451.1:468998-630644 GCF_000312525.1 Bartonella florencae
ACTCTACCNGTTTTTTCCCAAGCCTTCAATATCAAAGGCATTGCGTGCCACAAAATGACGAATACGCTCAATCGCTTGTGCAGGACAAATAAGCCCACCAGTACATCGACGCACAGCTTCTCCATCTTCACGAACAGCATGACTCCCACAAGCAGGGCAGAGATGAGGAAAAACAAAAGCAGAAGAATCTTTTTGTCGTTTCTCCTCAACAATATCAACAACTTGAGGAATTACATCACCAGCACGTTGTATAATTACCGTATCGCCTATACGAATATCACGCCCCTCACGAATGGGCTCCCCTTTATGGCCAATGCCCTTAATATAATCCTCATTATGCAAACTGGCATTGGTAACCACCACCCCACCAACAGTAATAGGAGTAAGACGCGCAACAGGGGTTAATGCTCCAGTGCGCCCCACTTGAATATCAATAGCTTCCAAAAATGCCATAGCCTTTTCTGCTGGAAATTTATGTGCAATAGCCCAACGTGGCGAACGAGAAACGAATCCCAAACGCTTTTGCAGCATCAAATCGTTAACCTTATAAACAGTGCCATCAATATCATAGCTTAAGGTATGACGGCGTTCTTCAATATCATGATAATAGGAAATGATCTCCTCTACTGTCTGAAAAACTTTTGTCAATGGATTGATAACAAAGCCACATTCTTTGAGTTTTTTCATCATTTCCATTTGACTTTCTGCAAATATTTCACTCACTTCACCACAAGCATAAGCAAAAAATTGCAGCTTTCTACGAGCAGTTATCCGTGAATCTAGTTGACGGAGTGAACCAGCGGCCGCATTTCGAGGATTGGCAAAGATTAATTTGCCTTTTTTCTGTTGATTGCTATTCAAAGCTTGGAAATCTTCTCGTCCCATATAAACTTCACCACGAACCTCAAGAATATCAGGAAATTTGCCTTGTAAAACTTTTGGAATATCAGAAATTGTTCGTGCATTTACCGTAACATTTTCCCCGACAGTTCCATCACCACGCGTTGTGGCACGCACAAGCTGCCCTTTTTCATAGCGTAAAGACAAAGATAAACCATCAATTTTTGGCTCCGCTGTTATTTCCAATAATTGTGTTTCGGGAAGCCGTAAAAAGCGACGCACACGTTCAACAAATTCAGTGACATCTTCAGAATTAAAGGCATTATCAAGTGAAAGCATGGGCTGTGCATGAACAGATTTTTCAAATTTTTCTGAAACCGGTGCTCCAATTTTATATGAAGGAGAATCAGCACGAATGAGTTCAGGAAAAAGAGTTTCAATTTCTGCGTTACGACGGCGCAAAGCATCATATTCTGCATCAGAAATTTCAGGTTGGTCGTCACGATTATAAAGCACATCATGACGTGCAATTTCTTTTGCTAACCACTCTAATTCACTTTCTGCTTCAAGAGCAGTGAGGTTTTTAATTCCGTCCTTGTTCATAAAATCTATTCCAAATGATGGGCTATAGCTATAAAAATCTCAACTCTTTATCATGAAGTGAATTTAAATGAGCACACACTCGTCAGTAAAATAATTGATAAGCAATATTTTATCGTTAAATCACTTAACCTTTATGCAAGAAGCTTTTGAGCAGCAGCTCGCGCCTCCTCAGTAATCTGCTCTCCTGCCAACATACGAGCAATTTCTTCTGCACGCTCCTGCTTTTCCATTTTATGAATAGCCGTGATAAAGCGCCCCTTATCATCACTTTCAATCTTTGAAATAAGGAAATGACTATGTGCTTTTGACGCGACTTGGGGCGCATGTGTAATAGCAAAAACCTGAATCTTTTCCGACAAACGCTGCAAGCGCCGCCCAATGGCAGCAGCAACAGCTCCACCAACACCTGTATCAATTTCATCAAAAATCAGTGTAGGAGCTGATCCGCGATCAGATAACACAACCTTTAATGCCAATAAAAAACGAGACAATTCACCACCAGAAGCAACACTCAGCATAGGGCCAGCCCGAGTTCTAGGGTTGGTCCGCACCCAATATTCGATACGATCACACCCCTCTGCACTACGTCTTTCAACATCAGTCTGCATTTCAACAATAAATTCTGCCTTTTCCAATTTCAATGCCGGCAATTCAACCATAACACTTTCCGATAAATGCTTTGCTGTCTCTCGACGCTTTATTGTTAAGGCCTGCGCTAATGTATCATAATTTTTCTTTGCCTGCCCTGCTTCATCTTCAAAACGCGTTAATGTGTTCTGAGCCTCTTCAAAATCAGTAAGTTCAGCATCCATTTTATCGCGCAACTGAACCAATTCATCCGCAGAGACTTGATATTTACGAGCAAAACCACGAAGCATAAAAAGGCGTTCTTCTATCCGTTCCAACTCATCAGGTTCAAAATCCAATGCCCGCATTGCCGCTTCAATCCCTTCCTGTGCTATTGCAAGTGCATGCAACGCATCGTCAATAGATTTTACCACAGGCGCAATAAGCTCTTCTGCCTCAGGAATTTTCCGCTCCAAACGCCTCACCAAATTGGAAAGCACTGGAATTGGCGATTTTTGACCACTTAAAAGATCATCAGCTTCCTTAATATCCGTCGCTATTTTTTCTAATTTAAGCATATCCGCACGACGAAGAGAAAGAGCCTCCTCCTCACCAACTTGAAAATCAAGCTTTTCAAGTTCTTCCACACACGCTCGAAGATAATCCATCTCGCGCATTGCATTCTCTACTTTAAGACGCTGTTGTTGCAAACGCTCTTCGCATTCATGCCATACCCGATAACATTGACGTAAATTTTCCACGTCAACTTCAAGATCCCCAAAAGCATCTAATAACTGACGATGTGTAGCAACATCAACAAGTGCACGATCATCATGCTGGCCATGGATTTCAACCAACTGACGGCCAACATGACGCATTAAGGAAACGCTAGCCACCTGATCATTAATAAAAACACGACTCCGCCCATCGCTCGATTGCACACGCCGTAAAATGATATCGCCTTCATCATCAAAACCATTCTCACGAATAAGCTGACGCACAGGATGTGAAACAGGAACATCAAAGACAGCTGTCACCTGTCCACGATCAGCACCATGACGCACAAGCGAAGCATCACCACGCCCACCAAGAGCCAACGATAAAGCATCAAGTAAAATAGACTTCCCAGCCCCCGTTTCACCAGTTAAAATTGATAATCCCGCTGTAAAATGAATATCAAGCGTTTCGATCAAAACAATATTATGAATCGAAAGCTGTACCAGCATGAGAAAATCAACGTGCCCTATTCTTCTCACCACTTAAAGCATGTGAGATCCAAGAAGATTTATGCTCCTGTGGCGATATTCTATTCTTTTGTAATAAATTATAAGAAAACTTATACCATTCACTTTTGGGATAATTACGTCCTAAAATAGCTGCTGCCGTCTGCGCTTCTGCTGTTAAGCCAAGAGCAAGATTAACCTCTGTTAAGCGGAAAAGCGCTTCTTCAACCTGATTTGTATCGGAATACTCTTCAACAACTGTACGAAACCTTCTACTTGCAGCAAGATAACGCCGCCCTTCTTCGTAATAACGGCCAATCTGCATCTCTTTACCAGCGAGCTGTTCTCGGCCAAAACGTATTTTATCTTTTGCATCCTTGACATACTCAGAATTTGGATAGCGCTCTATAAGAAGCTGCATAGCAGCAATAGCACGTTTCGTATCATGCTGATCGCGTGTAACATCAGGAATCCGGCGAAAAGAAGAAAGACCAATAATATAATAGGCATAAGCCGAATCATCTGCCCCTGGATAAAGAGTAATATAGCGCTGTGCCATACTAATTGAATCATCATATTTGCCCAGTCGATAATTTGTAAAAGCCCCCATCACTAAAGACTTAGATCCCCAATCAGTATAAGCATACTGTTTTTCAATCATAAGAAATTTCTTCGCAGCATCTCCAAGCCGTCCGCTCTCAAAGCTAGCCAGTGCTTGATTATAGAGAACATCTGGTGGATCCATTTTTAAAACATAAGCAGATGGATTGAGGGTATTTTTCTCTTTAAAGAGACATCCCGCTAACATGCAGGTACTACCTAAAAGCGCCACCCCCAATATCTTACGTACAATGTTAGATTTCCTATATGCAAGCTTTTCAATACATACATGAGATTTTGTCATAGTCCTTCGGGCCTCCAGAGAATGTCACCTTATAGCAAAAATCATTTATTAAAAGTTTTTATACCATATCACTTTAAAATCCACTAACCAATTTAGTAACTTAAGATCAATCATCCCCTTAAAAATCAAGCAGATTCTTAAGAAAATCTTTTCAATTTTTTCTATCCCCCTATAAAAAGCTTTCTTCATAACATGATTCATCTGCTAAAATGGCTTTTACCAATTGCGAATTCATTCTATGCCCACTGCAATAGGAACGGAATAATCCAATAAAAGGGCTACCAAGCAAAGTGGTATCACCAATCGCATCCAACATTTTATGCCGAACAAATTCATTTTTCCAATAAAGCCCCTGTGAATTCATGACTTTGTCATCAACACCAATAATAAGAGAATTTTCCAAAGAGGCACCTATCCCCTTTCCGGAAACCCATAATTTTTCTACATCTTTAACAAAACCAAAAGTACGTGCACGCGACAAATCATCTCGAAATCCCTTTGGAGTGAGATCAAAATTAAAATGTTGTTTACCAATAACAGCAGAAGAAAAAGAGATCGTGATATCAAAACGACGTCCATCAAACGGCAAAAACTCTACCATACCATGGGCTCCTTCAATCCGTAGAGGCTTTTTTATAATGAAATAAGAACGCAAAGCATTTTGCTGTATAATGCCAACTTCCTCAAAAGCTTGACAATACGGCCAAGCAGAACCATCCAAAATAGGGATCTCATGGCTCGACACTTCAATAATAAGATTGTCCAAATTATAAGCAGCAATTGCAGCCATCAAATGTTCTATTGTTTCAATTCTGAACTCGCCATGCCCAAGCACTGTTGACAATTCAGTGGCTCCTATTTGCGATGCATGCGCTTGAAATCTCTGTTCTGTTCCATTCAGTGCACAACGCTTAAAAACAATACCATGACCTACCTCAGCTGGGCAAACCTTCACCACAGAAAAACACCCACTGTGAACACCATATCCCTCAAATGTCACAGCTTTTTTAAGAGTAGACTGATATTTTTGCCCCAACGTCATCACGTCACTTCACTAAACTATTTTTACGTCTTTAAAACAATTATAAAACCATAAAAATGAGATTCATAGCAAATAATAAACCCGCTTATTACTAAGCGGGTTTATAAAAAGCAGAATATTTTTCTCACAAGCGCATTATACTTCACTCACCAAAGCTTTTACGCAATATGTCAAGAGACACTCAAATTTTTCTTTCCCTCACTTTTCAGCAATTAATTTACTTGACGACGCAAAAACGCTGGTATTTCTAATTGATCTTCTTCACTTATAAAAGTACGCTGATCTTGCGGTACGTGAGGATGTAACTCACCAGAACGACGAGGAACATACACAGAAGCATCTTGAGAAAGTGCCTGAGACTTTTTATTATAGCCATGCATTTCCTGCTGCTGAGAAGGTTTTACAGCAGGCTCTAGTCTGGCTTCTGGCTCAGCTTCTTCACGATGTGTCAAACTCTGTTTCAAACGCTGCCAAAGATTACGAGGCCCCTGTTCGCTAGCCATTAACCTCTCCCGTTGGCTCTGTGCAACAGGAGGGAAATCCTTTAACTCAGGCATACGCATAGGAGAACGCGCTTGCGTTTGTCTTTGTTGTAGTTGCTTTTCTTCTTTCTGCTGCACAACTTCTGCCATCTCGTCAAGAATATGGGCCGTTGCCTCCATACTGACTGGTGCAACCATAGAGGACTGCGAACCACGACCTACTTGCATACGTGGCGCATTTGACATTTGCCCATGCACAGCATTTGATCCATAAGGAGAGGTATTGCTATTTCGCGCAACAGCAGCATCCGCAGGCTGTGGAAAAATTTGACTTTTAGGACGAAACTGTTCTCCCGTCGATTTGCTTTTTTCTATTTCAAGAGCTTCAATCACTTCTACCATTGACTCAGAACGCAAAGGAGACGACTGAACATGAAAAGAGCTTTGTGGCATTCCAGAATCGCTTTTACGCATCGAAGCTGCAGGTCTTTGCATTTGAGGATGAGAAGGCTGGATCACCTCATTCACCTCACGATCAATACCCGTTGCAACCACAGATACACGAATAACCCCCTCTAGTGACTCATCATCAATGGCACCAAAGATAACATTCGCATCTGCATCCACTTCTTCGCGAATACGATTAGCAGCTTCATCTACTTCAAAGAGAGTCATATCACGACCACCCGTAATAGAAATGAGCAAGCCACGAGCACCACGCATAGAAGTATCATCTAAGAGCGGGTTTGCAATAGCAGCCTCAGCAGCATTTAAAGCACGACCTTCACCAGATGCTTCACCAGTCCCCATCATTGCGCGCCCCATTTCATGCATAACAGAACGAACATCAGCAAAATCAAGGTTAATAAGCCCCTCTTTAATCATGAGATCCGTAATGGAAGCAACACCAGAATAAAGCACTTGATCAGCCATAGCGAAAGCATCCGCAAAAGTCGTCTTTTCATCGGCAATACGGAAAAGATTCTGATTAGGAATAACAATTAATGTATCAACAGACTTTTGTAACTCCTCAATACCAGCCTCTGCCGTTTTCATACGGCGTGCCCCTTCAAACTGAAATGGTTTTGTTACCACACCAACGGTCAAAATACCTTTTTCACGCGCAGCACGAGCCACTACAGGTGCGGCTCCGGTTCCAGTACCTCCTCCCATACCAGCAGTAATGAAAACCATATGGGAATCTGCTAGATGATCAATAATTTCATCGATACATTCTTCTGCAGCTGCTTGTCCAACTTCTGGCAAAGCGCCAGCACCTAGACCTTCAGTAACGGCTGCACCAAGTTGAATAACACGTTCAGCCTTTGACATAGCCAAAGCCTGTGCATCTGTATTTGCAACAACAAAATCAACTCCCTGAAGACCAGCATTAATCATATTATTCACGGCATTCCCACCACCACCGCCAACACCAAAAACGGTAATACGTGGCTTCAATTCCGCGATATCTGGCCGATGCAGATTAATCGTCATTTTCTTTTCCTTCTCATAAGACATCGCAAGCCCAAGCGATGCAATTTAACTTAACCTCAATAGACTTAACTAAAAACTCTCACGCAACCACTGACCAACACGCTGAAAATACCCTCGCGTGCCTGTCGATAAATGATTCACTGCCGCCTGCATTGTTTTTTCTTCAAAGCCAACCAATTGCGGATAAATTAACAATCCAACAGCAGATGTAAACGCCGCCCCTTTTGCAAGAGAAGGAAGCCTCGAAATACCTAAAGGCCGCCCTATACGAACATTTCTTCCCAATATAGTACGTGCCATTTCTGGCAATCCTGTTAACTGGCTTGCTCCCCCAGTCAAAATAACACGTTTACCAATAATGTGACCAAAACCAGAACGATTTAAACAATCACGTACCATTTCTAAGATTTCTTCAACACGTGCACGAATAATACGACCAAGAACAGCACGAGGATATTGCGTTTCACGCTGTTCACTACCAATCTCCGCCACACTAATCATATGCCTCTCATCAGCACTTGAAGGAAGTGCTGAGCCATAGACAACTTTTAAACGTTCTGCCTCAGTAAGAGACATAGAGAATCCGCGCGCAACATCAAGCGTCACATGTTGCCCACCAACTGCCAAAGCATCGGCATGAACAAATTTCCCCTCAAAAAACACTGAAAAGGTTGTTATTCCACCACCAAAATCAATACATGCCGCACCTAAATGCGCTTCCTCATTCATCAAAACAGCAAGACCACTTGCAAAAGGAGTTGCCACCATTGCTTCAACACTCAAATGTGCCCGATTAATACAAGTTTCTAAATTACGCAAAGCTGCAGTCTCTGCTGTTACCACATGCACATCGACACCAAACAATTCCCCAGTCATTCCAATTGGATCAGAAATTCCCCTATCCCCATCCAGTACATAAGAGACCGGAACTGAATGCATAACATGACGTTCAGCATCAAAAGCTTTGCGCGAGACATCTGAAAACACCACCCGTACATCACGCTTGGTTACTTCACGACCATTCAAACGTACCACGCTATTGATAAGCTCACTTTGTAATCGGCTTGAAGAAAAATTCACAATCACCGAATCCACCACCAAACCTGCCATTTTTTCTGCCGCATCAACAGCCAATCTTATGGATTGCTCTGCAGCAAACATATCCATCACAACACCAGATTTAATGCCCCGAGAACGTTGTACTCCAAAGCCTAAAATTTCCATAGAATGCGTACGACCATGTAAATAGTGCGCATGCTTCAAAGGACGCAAACAAGCAATAAGACAAACAATCTTACTTGAGCCAACATCAAGCACCGTCAAAAAACGTGTTTTACGTCCCCCCACATGAGGTGATCTGAATAGCATCATAGGCTGCCTGCCTTTCGCGCTTTTAAAATGCGCTCTTTTTCTGCCACAGCAACACCACGAAGCTCCAACGCCTCATCTGACAAAGAAACAGTAATGCGATCAGAAAGACGCAAATCAATACTAAGAATATCGCGAGCAAAAAGATCTTGCGCTGTATTTATCTCGATCAAAGAAGCAAGCCTTTCAAGCGCCCCCTGTTCAGGCAACATAACACGCACACCACTATCCAAGACAAGATCCCAACGCCGATCACCTACACGTACAAAAGCACGGACACGGTTGTACAGTTCTGGGTATACTGATAGCGCTTGAAGAAACATTTTGGCAGAATTTTGCGCCCCCTTCCCAACGATAAGAGGCAGCCCCTGAGTACCCCCTCCTTTAAAGGGCACAATGATACGACCTGTACTATCAACAATATCCATCACACCATCATGTTGCCAAATTGCATAGGGTTCACGCTCCACAACTGAAATACGCACTTTATTGGGATAAATCTTTTGAATATTAGCCGATTGAACCCAAGCCTGTTTTTCTAAAAGGGAACGCGCATTATCAACATGAAAAGTGAAAATAGATTGATCTTTCTCAAATCCTAATTCTTTTAAAACTTCCTGTTTTAGCAAGCGTTTATTACCGCTAATTTCAACATCAGTAACCACAAAACCAATATCAGACACTGCTGCCTTCATCATCATTCCCATCTGACCACTTGATGAAAGCCCATAAAAAACTATAACAAAGAAAAATAATACAACAGAAAAAGAGCCCAAATGGCGTGGAACATGAACACTTATAAAGAAAAATTCAAACATAAACCGAAGAAAGCGACGATAAAGTCGTGGCAAAGTTGGCACGAACGGCACCTCCATCAAAACATTTGTCTTATTAACATTCAACGCATACACGACGCGTCCTCCACCATCCACTGAACAAGATCGCCATAACTACGACCACTTGCCTTTGCAATATCAGGAACAAGAGAGGTAGGTGTCATACCGGGTTGTGTATTAATTTCAAGCCAAACCAATTCCCCCGTTTCCTCATCAAAACGAAAATCAGAACGGCTAACACCTCGACAACCTATCGCCTGATGTGCAGCTAAAGACATTCTTTGCACCTTTTGGTAAATATTTAGTGAAAGTTTTGCAGGACAAACGTGAAGAGAGCCACCAGTTTTATATTTTGAGTCATAATTATAAAACTGAAAGTGTGGATCAGGGATAATTTCACAAACATCCAGCACTTCATTTCCTAAAACCGCACAAGTAAGTTCGCGACCAGGAATATATTTTTCAACCATAACTTCATCCGTATAAACCCACTCATCTCCCACGATATTGTGTGGCGGCGCAGATTCATTTTCTTTTACAATCACAACACCAAAACTCGACCCTTCACACACAGGCTTAATAACATAAGGAGGCTCCATAGGATGCGCCCTCCCAACAGCAAAGCGGCTCATAATACAAGAAGGCGCAACAAAAACCCCAACACTTGCAACAATAATTTTTGCACGCCCCTTATCCATCGCCAACGCTGATGCCATCACTCCAGAATGAGTATAAGGAATTTTCAAATATTCAAGAATTCCTTGAATACGACCATCTTCACCAAATGGCCCATGCAATGCATTAAAAGCGATATCAGGCTGCAATCGTTCAAGAACAGAAGCGATATGACCATCAACATCCACACGGCTTATACAATACCCCTGCGCTTCAAGAACATCAGCACACGCAGCACCTGAAGATAAACTTACAGACCGCTCAGAAGAGAATCCCCCCATTAAGACAGCTATATGCTTATCTTTCATAATAACTTATCCCCTTATGCATACTATATATAGATTACATAGAATCGACAAACACCATATACGGAAAACACTAAGTTTTATCCTTACGAATCAATAACCTAGCATTTTTCATAATGAATCAGACTCAAGCGTATGATGCAAGAGTTTCTTTGTTAATTTATTGATTCTTAATGGATTTTTTCATTATCTCTTTGAAATGACTCAATTTTTTATTTGTGCTTTTTTATATCTCTGAATCAATCAATGAAAGGGATCAAAAGAAGGAACAATACGGCCTTGTTCAAATTGACCAATGCGTTGTATTTCCCACTGTAAAAGATGTGCCGAATGCGCAAAAACACGTGCACGTACTGTTTCCCCCAAAGCTTCAAGATCATAGCCTGTTGCTTGCCCTGTATTGACCATAAAATTACAGTGCATTTCACTCATTTGCGCTCCACCAATCTGCAAACCACGGCATCCTGCTTCATCAATAACACGCCATGCAGATGTACCTTCAGGATTTTTGAAAGTTGATCCACCTGTTTTTTCACGAATAGGCTGTACCGTTTCCCGATGAAGTGCAACTTCATCCATAGCAGCACGAATATTGTCTTGCTTTCCTCCTTCACCTTCCAACAAAGCGGCCGTGAAAATAAGATCTTCAGGAAGATCACAATGACGATAGGAATAATGCATATCCTTTAAACTCAAGGTATGGCGCTGTCCTTGACGATCAAGTGCATAAACCTCAACAACACGCGCTGCTGTTTCAACACCATTAGCACCTGCATTCATTTTGAGTGCTCCTCCAAGACTACCAGGAATACCATAATAAAAATGAAAACCTGCAACTTCGGCTTCTAACGCTGCCGTTGCTAAATGTTTATCCGCCGTAGCAGCACCAACCAAAAAACGCTTTGCAGAAACTTGCTGCACTTGTCCAAAACCTTTTGGCGAAAGACGAATAACAACGCCAGGAACCCCCCCATCGCGTACGAGAAGGTTAGAACCGATTCCGACAATTGTTACCGGCACAAACTCAGGTAAATTTTTCAAAAAGAGAGCTAAATCAGCTTCATCAGCAGGCTGGTAAAAGAGCTCCGCCAACCCACCTGTGCGAAACCACGTCACCTTACGCATCTCAACATTCGGCGTAAGTTTACCTTTTATTTCGCAAAGCAGCGGTTGTAACCGTGCTAACAGGGATTTACCATCAACGCGTTGAAAATTAATCATTACTATCCAATACCGCTAACTGATGAGACAATGCACAAGCCCACTGTGTGATATTGCCAGCACCAAGAAAAACAACATAATCTCCTGCCTTAGCAAAAGTAGAAACAATTGATACAACATCTTCAAGACAATGAATCAAACGCACATCACGATGACCTGCCATTTTAATATGTTCTACCAATTCTTTAGCCCCAAAACCAGCAACTGGTTCTTCCCCAGCGGCATAAACAGGCGTAATCAACACTGTATCTGCATCATTAAAACAAGCAGCAAAGTCATCAAATAAATTACGCAACCGTGAATAACGATGTGGTTGTGCAATCGCAATCACGCGCCCTTTTGCACTCTCCCGTGCTGCACATAAAACAGCCTTTATTTCAACAGGATGATGCCCATAATCATCAAATATTACAATGCCATGCCAACTGCCCGTTTGGGTAAAACGTCGTTTTACTCCAGCAAATTTTGCTAAGCCTTTTTTTATAGATTCATTTGAGATGCCGAGTTCATGGGCAATAGCAATCGCCGCCGTCGCATTAGAAACATTATGCGTCCCAGACATTGGCAAAAGCAAATTTTTTAATTCAGTCTTTTTCCCTGTTTTCCGCGAACGAATCAGAACATCAAAATGCGTTTTTTGACCATCCATTGAAAGATTAAGAAAGCGAACATCCGCTTGTGGATTTACCCCATAAGTGATCACCCATCGATCATCAATACGGGTTGCCAACGACTGAACTTCTGGATGATCGAGGCATAAAACCGCAAAACCATAAAAAGGCACATTCTCTATAAATTTTCGAAAAGCCTGACGCACAGCATCAAAGCTCCCGTAATGATCCAAATGTTCAGCATCAATATTGGTAACAACGGCAATATCAGCAGGCAACTTTAAAAACGTGCCATCACTTTCATCGGCTTCAACAACCATCCAATCACCCTCACCCATACGAGCATTCGTACCGTAAGCATTGATAATACCGCCGTTAATCACCACCGGATCAAAATGACCTGCATCAAGCAGTGCAGCTATCATTGATGTAGTTGTCGTCTTACCATGCGTACCACCAACAGCAATTGCCCGACGAAATCGCATGAGCTCCGCTAGCATTTCCGCACGCCTTACAAGCGGCAAATGCCGCTCTTTTGCAGCAATATATTCAGGGTTTGTTTTTTTAATGGCAGTAGAAAAAACAACAACCTCTGCCTCCCCTAAATTTTGAGGATTATGACCTATAAAAATGTTAATTCCTTTTTTTCTTAAACGTTCAACATTTGCACTATCAACTTGATCTGATCCTTGAACTTTATAGCCAAAATTATGAAAAACCTCAGCAATTCCACTCATACCGATCCCCCCGATTCCCACAAAATGGATAACGCCTATATTAAGCGGCATTTTCATCAAAAAACTCCTCCTTTATATCTGACAACGATTGTCCCTCAATCAGGGCTTGAGCCATATCAGCAAGCCGTCTGGTTGCATGAGGTTGTCCAACTTTTTTTGCAGAAAGTGCTTGTTTTTCCAATAAGTGCGGCATACAACAAGCTTGTGTTAAAAGAGCAGCGAGTTTTTGTGCACTTAAATCTTTTTCTGACACAATTTTTGCACCTCCCCCACGAGCGAGCAGTGCTGCATTTTCTGCCTGATCATGATCTAAAGCATGAGGGTAAGGAATAAGCAAAGCAGGCCGACCAATCACAGCGATTTCACAAACAGATGAAGCACCAGCACGTGATAAAATGAAATGAGACCAGGCCATACGCTCAGCCATATTATCAAAAAAAGAGGCAACTTCTGCTTGCACCCCCATCTGATGATAAGTTTTTATCAATTCTTCAGCCTCACCTCGAACTTGCTGAACAATTCGTAAACGTTTACGTATCTCATCATCCAACAAAGCAATTGCTTCAGGAACAATTCGTGAAAAAGCAGAAGCCCCTTGGCTACCACCAAAGACCAAAAAATGAAATGGCTCACCACCTTTAGAAGGATGATAAGGAATTTCTGCTGCTTTGAGAACAGTCTCACGCACAGGATTTCCGGTCAAAAATATTTTATGCGCGTAACTCTTATCTTGTGATAACAAACCACCTGCTATGGCATGGACAAAACGTGCCAATAGCCGATTAGCACGTCCCATAACGGCATTTTGTTCATGAATAAATGTTACGCGCCGCATTAAAGCAGCAGCAACAAGAGGAGGAAAGCTAGGATAACCACCAAACCCCCCCACAAGAACAGGACGCAGTTTATAAAAAAGTGTCAATGATTGCCACATTCCCCTTAACAAGGCCAAAAATGTTTTTATCAATGCAAAAGGATGACGTCGTGTAAATGTTGCCGATGAAATAATATGTGTGTGCTCTTTATCAAAGCTGCGTACATAACATTGAGCCCTTTCATCTGTTGCCAAATGAACATCATATCCTCGCCCCCTTAATTCAACAGCAAGGGCTTCAGCAGGAAAAAGGTGTCCACCGGTACCACCAGCCACTAAAACAATAACTTTTTTATCAGTCATAAGAAGTATCCAAGATAGAAGGAGAAGAAAAAGCGGAAAGGCGAGCCTCTGGCCAGCGACGTGTTAAACTAAGCAAAATTCCCATTGAAAATGCAATTGCCACCATAGATGAACCACCATAAGAAATAAATGGCAATGTCATACCCTTTGGAGGAATCAAATGAAGATTCACTGCCATATTGATCGCTGATTGAAAACCAATCATCATTGCTATGCCAGTAATCCCAAGACGTATAAATGAATCACGTGTATTCGACGCTATGTATAAGGAACGCATAACAATAAAGGCAAAAAGCATCATAATAAAGAAACAAAGGATAATACCATATTCTTCAGCAGCAACGGAAAACACAAAATCTGTATGGCTATCTGGAATGATACGTTTCACGGTTCCTTCTCCAGGACCTTGGCCAAACCACCCGCCATTCAAAATAGCCTCACGCCCCACATCCACTTGAAAGGTATCACCTTCACCTGTCAAAAAACCATTAATACGTTCTCGCACATGGTGAAGAGAAAAATAGGCAAAAACAATTCCTCCAATACCTAACATGATAAAGAAGAAAATAGCCGTAAGAGGGACACCAGCAACAAAAAACAGACCGCCCCATGTAGCACTTATTAAAACTGTCTGACCAATATCAGGTTGTAAAACGAGAAGCACACAACAAAAAGCATAAAGTACAGTAGCAAGTGTGTAGCCAAGAATAGCTCTACCTCCTATCTGCTCGGAAAAAAGCCAAGCAGACATCACCACAAAAGCTGGTTTCATAAACTCTGAAGCTTGTACAGAAAAACCAAAGAGAGGGATCCAGCGCCGTGCTCCTTTTAATTCTGGACCAAAGAACAAGGTTGCAACCATAAGAACAAGCGTTACAACGAGTAAAAGGGCACATAAACGGCGAATATTACGGAGAGAGAAAAAAGAAATAGTCACCATTGTAAAAAACGCCGGAATACTAAAAATAATATGCCAGCGAACAAAATAAAAACTATCAGCCATTCCAATTTTTTTTGCAATGGTGGGGCTAGCAGCAAAAGACAGCATAATACCAATCCCCATGAGAATCAAACAAGACGCGAAGATAGAGCGATCAATTGTCCACCACCAATTCGCAATTGGATCTCTATCTGCACGCGTAACCATTATATCCACCTTATTTTCTCATAATTCCAAGCAAAGTGATATGGTTTCCCACTCTTTTAGCAAAACACTTCAAAGACTGAATTACACGAAAAAAGATTCTGGAATATTAACGTGAAAAAGCTTTTTTAAAATTTATGTTGCTTTTAACTGCATAACCAAAGAAATAAATGCTTCTCCACGCTCTTCATAATTTTTAAATTGGTCATAGCTTGCACAAGCAGGTGAAAAAAGCAAAGCAACTTCTTTTGCCCTGCAACGCATTGCATCAACAAAGGCTTCGTGCACTGCATTTTCCAAAGTTAAACTCATCGAAAAAGGAAAAGAAGAACCAATAACACCAGCAAATTCTTCTGCTGCACTTCCAATCAAATAGGCTTTGTGAATTTTGTGAAAAAATCCTCTAAGAGAATCAATGCCACCTTCTTTTGCCTGCCCCCCAACAATCCAAAAAATATCATGAAAAGTAGAAAGAGCAGGAGCTGTTGCATCTGCATTGGTAGCCTTGCTATCATTAATAAACAAAACTGATCCAATTTTGTGCACTTGCTGCATACGATGCGCCAACCCTTGATAACTTGCTAAATGCTCTTCCATATGTGGATCGGTTATTTTTAAAGCCTGCAATGTTGCTAATGCCATAAGAGCATTTTGCACATTATGACGACCGCGCAATGCAGTCATAGACGCAAGATCTGCAAGCATATAACGCTGTCCTTGACAAACAAAAAAGAGCTTCGTTCCGTCTGCACAAAAACCATTTTCAACAAAATGTTCCTTAGAGACTGCCTCAACGGAATGCCCCTCATCAAGCAGTTGTTGATACAAATCCTGACAAGCCGCATCATCCAGTGAAATAACAGCATGGGCAGCTCCAAAAACGAGAGGCTTTTTGGCTTGCACATAATTTGCAAAACTACCATGACGGTCAATATGATCAGGTGTTAAATTCAATAAAAGACCAACAGTTGGCTGAAGAGAGGGGGTAAGATCAATTTGAAAAGATGAACACTCAATCAGATAAATACGTTTTTTAATAAATGGCTTAAGCATCAATATTGCCGTTCCAATATTTCCGCCCATCTGCACATCATAGCCCATTTTTTCTAACAAATGAGCAAGCAGAGCTGTTGTTGTCGACTTCCCATTCGTGCCGGTAATAGCAATGAAAGGAACGTCCCTATCACAAAAACCACAATGCTGTAAAAAATGATTCCGTGCACGTACAAATAATTCAATATCACCAATAATTTCTATATTCGCTTTACGTGCTTTTTCAACAACCCAATGAGGCTTTGGATACATGAGAGGAACGCCAGGAGCTAAAATCAATGCAAAGAACTCTGACCAATTCTCATGACGAAGATCTCTTGTTGGAATATTTTGCTGGAATGCTTCTTGTACACTGGAAGGATTATCATCCCAAGCAACCACTTCTGCACCACCACGCATCAAAGCTTGGGCAGTAGCCAACCCTGATCGCCCTAACCCAAACAGGGCAAATTTTTGACCTTTATAACAAGCAACAGAAATCAAAACTTTACCGCAATTTAAGTGTTGAAAGACCAATCAAAGCAAGAACAATCGAAATAATCCAAAAGCGTATCACGATTTGGCTTTCAGTCCAGCCTTTTTTCTCGAAATGATGGTGTATAGGCGCCATAAGGAACACACGTTTTTTTGTTAATTTGAAATAAGCAACTTGGATAACAACAGAAAACCCTTCCAGAGCAAAAAGCCCACCAATAAGAGCCAAAACAATTTCGTGCTTGGTGGCGACAGCAACAACACCCAAAAGTCCTCCAAGAGCCAATGAACCCGTATCTCCCATAAAAATAGCTGCTGGCGGTGCATTAAACCATAAAAAGCCAAGGCCTGCACCAACAACAGCTCCCAATAAAACAGCCAATTCCCCTGTCCCCGACACATAATGAATTTGTAGATAATCAGCAAAATTGATATTGCCAGATAGATAAGCAATTAAGGCAAAAGACAAGGCCGCAACCATCACAGGAACAATAGCAAGACCATCAAGACCATCGGTTAAATTAACTGCATTACCCGTTGCCACAATAACAAAAGCAGAAAAAGGAATAAAAAACCAGCTCAAATTGATAAAATACTCTTTTAGAAAGGGCAAAGCTAATCCAGGCGAGCCAACTTGTAAGAGTGTAAAAGCAGCAATTGCCGCAACCAAAAACTCTAAACTTAACCGCGCCTTACCTGAAAATCCTTTATGGGTTTGTTTTGTAACCTTAAGATAGTCATCATAAAAACCAATAGCCCCAAAAGAAAGCATAACAAGCAGCGATACCCAAAAATAAATATTCGATAAATTACACCACAAAAGCGCTGAGACTACAGTACCGGTTAAGATCATCAATCCACCCATGGTAGGCGTTCCCGCCTTTTTAAAATGTGTCTGGGGACCATCAGCGCGAATGGGCTGCCCTTTTCCCTGCCGCAATTTAAGAGAAGCAATAATGCTAGGACCAAACAAAAACACAATGAGCCCCGATGTGAGCATCGCTGCTATCGTGCGAAAAGTAATATAACGAAAAACACTAACTCCTGGAAGCCAGTCACTAAACGAAGACAAAAACAGCATCATGATATAAAAAAACCTATATAAAAATTATAGAGAAACCACTTTATAGCGATCAAGCAGTGCCCTCACGATATCTGATGAATAAAGACTATTAGATGACTTAACCATAAGCAGATCTCCAACGGAAATTTCTGCCAAAATAAGCGGTAAAATTTTTTCAACATTTTCAGTATAATAAACCTTTACATATGCAGAAAGATCCGTGGCTAAAAACTTCATTGCCTCACCAAATAAAAAAACGGGATTAGCACCAGAAAGACGTACTGGCTTTACTAAATCACGATGAAGCTTTTCAGTATAAACGCCTAATTCTAGCATATCACCTAAAATAGCAATTCGCCGACCATTCCCCCCTACTGGGCCTGTTGCAAGCAAATCAAGAGCAGCACGCATAGATGCAGGATTGGCATTATAGCTTTCATCAATTAAAGAAAACTCGCCCCCATTTGGCAAAGACAATCGATAACGAACACCACGCCCCTTTTGAAGAGAAAAATAGCTTAAAGAAAGTAAAACAGGCTCCAAATCAGCACCAACGGCATCACAAACAGCCAGAACAGCTAAACTATTTTGTACAATATGCCGTCCAGGAGCTCCAATTTTAATTGCTTTATCTTGACCCAAAATACGAACGACCATAGAGGAGGAATCCGTTAGAAGACGTATATCTTTGACCTGATAATCAGAATTTTCAGTCTCACCAAAGCTTAAGATTTTTTTCACGCCCCATTGCTGTGCTTTTTGCACCAAATAAGCAAAAAAATCATCATCTGCATTTAAAACAGCAATACCATCCTTATCTAAGCCTTCAAAAATTTCAGCTTTTGCCTCTGCAATTTCCTCAAGGCTCTTAAAGAATCCCATATGTGCAGCAGAAATACGCGTAATGAGAACAACATGCGGATGAACCAACTTAACCAAAGGGCGAATTTCGTCCTTATGATTCATACCAATTTCAAAAATACCATAATCACTCTCGGCAGGCATTCGCGCCAAGGTAAGGGGCACGCCCCAGTGATTATTCAAAGAAGCAGAATTAGCATGAACCCTTCCAACAGTTGTCAGCACTTGTTTGAGGGCTTCTTTTATTGTTGTTTTCCCTACCGATCCTGTTACTGCAATAATTTTAGCCTTTGAGCGTTTACGTGCAGCCTTCCCAAGTTTTTCTAAAGCTTGTAAAACATCAGGAACAACAATCAGTGGAGCGGAGATTGCTTCCATATCAGCCAAACGATTTTCCGCAACAATAAGAACGCCTGCACCGCATTCATAAGCTTGCTTAGCAAAATCATGACCATCAAGATTATGACCTTTAATACAGAAAAAAATATCGCCTTCTTCTAAAGTACGACTATCAATAGAAACCCCAGAAAAAGTTTCTGGCAGATCCCCCACTACAAAGCCCCCCATTGCAGCCACAAGTGCTTTTTTATCCCATAAAGCTGTCATGTAATCCGTTCCTGTAAAGCATGAATTGCTTTCAACCGATCTGAAAAAGGATGTGTCTTTTGTCCTATAATCTGGCCATTTTCATGACCTTTTCCGGCAATAATTAATGTATCCCCTGCTCTTAAAAGTCCAACCGCATAAGTAATAGCTTCACCACGATCCGCTATTTCTATGGCTTTTGGTACTGCTTGTAAAATATCCTGACGAATTTTTTCTGGTATTTCTGTGCGAGGATTATCATCCGTTACAATAACAATATCAGCTTTATTTTCTGCAATTTTTCCCATCAAAGGTCTTTTTCCTTTATCGCGATCCCCTCCACAACCAAAAACAAGAATCAAACGTCCTTGCGTAAAGGGACGAACAGAGAGCAATACCTGCTCTAAAGCTTCTGGTTTATGTGCATAATCAATGTAAACAGGAGCATTATTTTCCGTTTTTCCCACCAATTCTAACCGACCAGGCGCCCCCTGCAAACTTTCCAAAGAAGCAAAGACCTTATCAGGAGAAAGACCTGTTGTAATTGCCAGTCCCGCCGCCATAAGGGCATTGGTAACTTGAAAATCTCCAGCTAAAGGCAAATCAAACGTATAAATATCGTTTTCCATCCGACATTCAACACATTGTTTTGAACGCTGATGCTCAACCCGATTAATGGTGATAAACTGCCCTTTACGCCCAATTGTTAAAACACGACGGCGTGCTTTTGTGACAAAATCAATAACCCTTTGCGAATAAACATCATCGGCAAAAATCACAGCAGGAGCATCTTGCGGCAAAAGCGCCTCAAATAATCTCATTTTAGCACGTAAATAATCTTCTACGCACCTGTGATAATCCATATGATCACGTCCTAAATTGGTAAAGGCGCCAGCTGTTAAATGAACCCCATCAAGTCGGCTTTGATCAAGTCCATGCGAAGACGCTTCAAGAGCGACATGTGTAACACCTTCACGGGCAATTTCAGAAAGGAGACGCTGTAAAATGACTGGATCAGGTGTTGTGAGGGAACCATAATCATTCCGGTGGGGAGAAACCACACCCACCGTCCCTATACTGGCGGCACATAATCCAGCATGATTCCAAATTTGCCGGAGAAAAGAAACAACAGATGTTTTTCCGCTTGTCCCTGTCACAGCAACGATTGTTTCAGGTTGAGAACCGTAAAAACGTGCAGCAGCAATCGCTAAACTGTGGCGAACATTATCGACACGTAAAAGGGGAACAGATAAATTTTCAACAACAACACTATAATCTGTAACGATTGCTCTTGCACCACGTTTTAGTGCATCATTGATATAGTGTTTGCCATCACCTTGATTTCCTTTAATAGCGACAAAAACATAGCCTGGCAAAACTTGCCGAGAATCTGCAGTTATTCCTGTTATTTCCATTGAAGAAAGATTTTGATCTTCAAGACACTCTGTAAAAACTGTTCCAAACAACATAATAACGCACCTTTATATTAATTTTACCGTTGCTTTACAAATCTTGAACTGTTTTTTGTCGTCAAAATAGGTTCGTATTCTTTTTCAAAATCTGGTTTTACTCCCAAAAAACTTGCTGAACGTCGAATAATATTAGCAAGCATTGGTCCTGCATTCATTGCTGCTGTTGCCGAACGCTGCCCATTTTCAGGCTGCGGTTCATCGATAATTGTTAAAACAACATAAGAAGGATTCTCAATAGGAAAAGCAGCAAGAAAACTATTAAAATTTTTTGTTTTCGAATATTTTCCATTTTCAACTTTTTCGGCAGTTCCAGTTTTACCACCAATGCGATACCCTTCTACTTTTGCATTGCGCCCAGAACCAATATCACTGTTTAACTTATAAAGATAACGCATATTTTGACTCGTCTTGGTTTGTAAAACTTTTTTTGCTTGTTGCAAAGCTTGTTCTTTTGTACGTTTTAAAAGGGTAGGAACAATCCACCAACCATCATTCATGAGAGCAGCAGCACCTACTGCTGTTTGCAAAGGTGTTGTTGCCATACCATGTCCAAAAGAAATCGTCATAGAATGAATATCCTTCCAATGGTGTGGAACTACAGGATGAGCAACCTCAGGCAATTCTATCGTCAATCGATCAAGTAAACCGAGCCGTTTTAAGAAATCACGATGTCCATCAATTCCTATCGCCAAAGCCTCTTTAGCAGAACCAATATTGGAGGAATAAATAAAAACCTCCTGCAATGTTAAAGGACGATTTTTTCCATGAAAATCACGAATAAAATAATTTTTACTTGCCTGAATAGGCTGTGAAGCATCAATGACGCTATTTAAATGAAAAAGACCTGAATCAAGTGCCATTGCAGTTGTAAAACTCTTAATGATCGATCCCATTTCAAAAGTTCCAGCGGTCATTCTATTAAAGCGATCACTTTTTAAAGCATCAACAGGATTTCCAGGATCAAAATCTGGTAGTGATGCCAAAGCCAAAACTTCACCAGTGTGGATATTTAAAATAACAGCTCCCGCAGCAATTGCTTTATAACGCTTCATTGCTTGTATAAGTTCATCATGCACAATGGTCTGAAGTCGCACATCAATTGAAAGCTGCACTGGATTTAATGATTCTTCTGTTGCAAGACCAGCAGCACGCAAAGCACTCAAGCCAGCATCATCAATATATTTTTCCATACCAGCTATGCCTTGATTATCAACATTCACCATGCCAAGAATATGTGAAACGACAGATCCACTTGGATAAAAACGACGAATTTCCGTACGAAAACCAATACCTGGAATACCAAGAGCCATAATCCTTGTTTTTTGCTTTGGCGTTAATCCACGCTGAATCCAAGAAAAGCTAGACTTTTTTTTAAGACGTTTATAAGTCTCCTGCCAATTGAGATGAGGCAAAACTGTTGAGAGCAATTCAATCGTTTCATCCACATCAATAATACGTCGTGGTTCAGCAAAAAGCGAATAAGTTTTAATATCCGTTGCCAATAAACGGTTATTACGATCAACAATATCAGGTCGAGCAGTCAATTGAAGCACGCTTGGCCCTTTTGCTTCTTCAATCTGCCCACCTTCAAGCCCATAAGAAATAAGACACGCTCCCATAACACCATATAAGGCTAAAAAACAGAACAACGAAAAAAGCAAGCGTGAACGACCAGAAAAGGGGCGACGAACGGGAAAGTTATGAATATCGTACTGGTTATCTAAGCACTTTTTCTTTTGCGAAAATAGAAAGTATGATGTCATCACCGCACGCCTTTTTGCACAACGCGCTTTCCCTGAGAAGCACGGTTATTTGCCAAAATATCTTGCCCCTCCTCCAAAATATTTTGTTTAATCACTTCTTCAATGGAATCATGTACACGTACTGGAATATCCTTAAACTCCACAACTTGATGAGGCTGTATAGTCTCTAACCCGAGCTCTTCTTGATAACGTTTTGCAAGTTTTTGCATGCGTGAAGGCTCTATCATCACAGCCCATTCAGCATGAAGTAAACTCACCGTATTTTTTGCTGCAGCAATTTCATATTCAAGACGACGGATTTCGCTCATTCGCCTTTGGACATCATACTTTACCTTATAAGTAAGACCTGCCATACAAATCATAATCATCACTAAAATCATATCAAATGTACGAAAAACTGTCATTTCTTGCTGCCTTCAAAACGAGGAATTTCTGCTAAACTAAATAATTTCATATCTGCAGCAGGACTCTTCGCCTGTGTGCGTACACCAATCCGCAACTTTGCAGAACGTGAACGAGGATTTTGTTGGAGTTCTTCTTGATTTGCAGTGATCACACCTTTGAACAAAGGAGAAAATATTGCTGGAACTTTCTTTATTTCAGGCAGATAGCGCGATCTTACATGCTCTCCTGAACGTGCAGAAAAAAATCTTTTGACCATGCGATCTTCAAGAGAATGAAAACTCACAACTCCCAAACGACCTCCTGGTTTCAAAATACGTTCAGCAGCAAATAAACCGCGTGCAAGTTCACCCATTTCATCATTCACATAAATACGAAGAGCTTGAAATACACGCGTTGCAGGATGAATACGCTCACTGCTTTTATGCCCCACCAACACCTCAATGGCATGTGCAAGATCACTTGTACGCAAAAAAGGTTGAACAGAGCGGCGTTTTTCAATCATTCGTGCAATTCGGCCTGCATAGCGTTCTTCTCCTAAGATTTTAAAGATTCTTGCTAACTCACTACTTTTTAAATGATTTACAACATCACTGGCAGTAAAACCTGTCTGAGCCATTCGCATATCTAAGGGGCCATCTCTTTGAAAAGAAAATCCCCTCTTAGCTTCATCAAGCTGCATTGAAGAGACACCAATATCCAAAATAACTGCATCTACCTTCTCTTCAACCACACACTCCAATTTTGAAAACTCCATCTGCACCAAACGAAGTCGTGGAAAGAATTCATCAACAAGCGACTGTCCCGCAGAAATAGCGTAAGGATCGCGATCAAGAGCAATAACTTGGGCACCTGCATTTAACAAAGCACGCGTATAACCACCAGCACCAAAGGTACCATCAATCACTTTTGCCCCAGCCAATGGCGCAAGCCCAGCTAAAACCGGCTGTAACAACACTGGAATATGGCGTTCAGCTCTGTGACCTTGTTCTGTCAAAATAATCCGTCTTGATTTATGTTGTTTAAAATCAACAGTTCTCTGATAGTAACTGATATAAGACATAACCAAAGCGTTATCTTCCACATCTCACAATGAAAGAAAATAAAGCTCAAGTTAAACCAACGCATATTCTAACGCATTATAATTAAAGAAATGTTATGATTTTTAAAAAGCTTTTTGTTTAAATGCATCTTTCAAAAGCACCGTTTTTATAGAAAAAACCTCTGTATAAAGTTGACAATATACAATGCACAAAATGCATTCAGTAATAAAAGATCAGTCGGCCTATAAGCCGGGTTCTGTATAATAAAGTTTACACTTTATATGGCAACCATTCATCTAGGACGGATGTTACCATCCGCCTCATGCAACCTACCCGAATGACTCGCTCGGAAACCAGCTGCAAGCTTAAATCTTGCGCGTCATTTCTATTTGGTCTTGCTCCCAGTGGGGTTTACCTTGCCACATTCATTACTGAATGCGCGGTGGGCTCTTACCCCACCCTTTCACCCTTACCTATAAAAATAGGCGGTTTACTTTCTGTGGCACTTTCCCTAGGGTCGCCCCCGCCGGGCGTTACCCGGCACCGTTTTTCCGCGGAGCCCGGACTTTCCTCACCTGCCACATTTCAATATTGGACAAGCGCGGCTGCCCAGCCGACTGACAAGCTATTTATAAAACATTTTTCATCAAGTGAAAATAGTATACTCAAGAGATTTTATAGCAAATACATTACCTTCAAACTCATTTTTATTTTAATGAAGCCAAATAAGTTTTTACTCTTGAACAATATTTTGCCGAAACGGAATTCATTTTTTTTGCCGCATGACCTGCATTATATTTAAGAATTGTGCCACAGGTTTTGCCGCCACTGAGTTTATATGCCCGTGCCAAATAACGCATACCATATTCAAGATTTGTTGCAGGATCGTAAAGATCTTGTACAGAGCCATTAAATCCTAACCCTCGTGCCGTAGAAGGTTTAATTTGCATCAAACCTATTTCACCAGCAGCTCCCTTTGTACGTGCTTTATAATTACTTTCAATTTTTACAACAGCATGTGCTAAATTAACAGGAACATTGTATTTATTTGCAAATTTCTGAATAAGATTCTCATAAGGACGAACAGAAATCTTATCAGAAATATTCCCTGAATTTTCAGTTGATCCTGCAACATTTAAGACGATATGAGCAAAATTTATATCCAACGTAAAAAATACAGCAAATGCTGTACTTAAAAGAACTTTCAAAAATTGCATTTTCCTTCTCTTCATTTAAGACATTTTCAAACCCTAGCCGCAATGACTTTGCAGACGCATTCTACAGAAAAAAAAAGCTAAAGAGCGGCTCAAAAATGAAAATATTAAGACAATTTCAAGTTATTTTTTTGCAATAGAAAAAAATTCTTACATTATAAAATATATGTCTCTTTATCTCGTAAAATATAGAAACATAAAGAAACTATAACGGAAATTTAAATCTACTAAAAAGGCGATATATTTTTCTATTTTCTGAATAAAACTACTACATTATTTATTTATAGCAAAAACAGCATCAAAAATACCACTGCCATTTCTTATAGAGAATTTTTAAAACCTTTTATTGAAATCAATTCCCCAATCGCCACAAAAGCGACACACACTAAAGCTCTCTTAGCAAACACTCTGGATACTGCAAAACACCTAATAAAGAAAAGGAATCTACACCAACTTCCCTATGGGCAATAAACAAAAAACATCTGTAAAAAATGATCCGAGAAAAGCTATTTACCAAAATAAATCATTCCAATGGAATGCAAATAAATATGTATCAAAATGCTCGCTTTTAGGTCGCTTAGCACAGTTAACAATTATTTCTATCTTTTTTAAAAGTTTGATAAAATATAGTATTTAAAAATACCCATCTTACCCCCCTATTATAACTCCATTCACCCTTAGATATCACTTCGCTACCTTTAAAAATCATCTAGTGAATAAACATTGCAAGATCTGTAAAAAAAAGGAAAGCAAGCATTTTATCGCCTTTTCCCTCAATATAAAAATACATGATATAAATCCTCTACAGACCTTTTACAACTTTAGGAAAAACTATAAACGCATAATTTTTAAAAGAAATAACTAAAAATAACTTCCAGAGACAGAAGGATGAGAAATCGCTTTTGATAAAACCACAGCAACAATTCTACCCAATTTCTGAGCCTGTTCACTGTTGTGACCATTCGCAAAAGCAAAAGCAATCATGTCACAGCGCACTTGCTCAATAATTTTTTTTTGTTGCTCAGAACTCAGCTTAGAAAGACGTACAATAATATCTGGAAAAAACACTGCCAATCTCTCTAAAAACGCTTCCTCTGTAATATTAATCTGGGATGAAGAAAAAATATGCTCAAATGAAGAAGAAAAAGAGCGATTAAACAAAAAATGACGAACCGCAACATTTCGAGAAGCAAAAAGGCTAGCAAAAAAAGCAAAAAAAACTAATAAAATGAAAAAAACACGACGCCCACTAGACTCCATCATCTCTTACCTAAAGATCACAACACACAAAATGAATAGCCATAAAGCGCTAAACCTTTAATGAAAACAACCTTCTAATTATTGAAATACAGAAAACATAAGCAGTCAAAATTATGTGAGACACCACTGACACGCCCAGAAACACCGTATACCCAACCACTTTCATAATATTTTATAAAACCCTCAAGATCAATTTCCCAAAAGCTTGGCTGAGAATTTTCCCAGCCAAGCCAGACAATCTAGGGGATCCACGCGGGGGGGGGGAGGAGGTTCCCCGATCGTCTTCTCGCATCGACCACTAAGATAACCGATGCAATACTCTTGCTATGGAATAAAATGTCCTAAACAACAAGAAATTCTTATCACCTTCTATACAAAAAAACACAAAAAAAATTATAAGCCGTTTAAAAATGGAAAAATTTAGGCAAAAAACATTCAAAATGATCCAATTTGAAGCAATTTTATTTCAAGGAGAATCAATAATGATCTAGGATCATTATAATTTCACAGTTGTTTTTCAAAAACTTCAGTAATCATAAAAATTTAAAAGCATAAGCGTTTTGCTTGGATATTATTATAAATAAAAGGCAAAACATATAAAAACAACAAATACGTTTTCGATAGCTTTCCAATATAACAAGCAAAACATGAGCTCTTTAGCCAATCATATCGAATCGTTTACCACCTCAACGCAAGATTGCTACAATTTCTTTTTCAACCAGCAAATTTCAATATATTACTGTAAAAGATAATAATGAATAGTGATCATTTGCCTTCTTATACTGGGCTTAATTTCTCTTACAAAATGATACAATAGAGTTTACTGTACACAAAAAATTGCTGTATTCTGTTATCTAGAAAAAATTTACCAATAACGTCTTTTTTACTGATTCCCTTTTTATGAAATCATATCTCTCGTAAAAAATGGCACTTTCATTCATTTTCTTAAAGAGATATTTCATCTTGCTTGCTTGCTTTCTTCCTCATCTCTATGCGTAAATCATAGAACACAAGATCCATTGAAAAAACCATTTTTATACTTAAGAGAGCAACAAGCCAGTATCACATATTGACCTGTTTTCAATATTGCAGATGTGTTTGCATTCCAATATTTCATTAAGAAGCGTATTAACTTCTTTCTCAAAAAGTTTTTTTCCATAGATGATTTTTTCTTAATAACACACAAACAAATAGTTTTTGAAATCAAAGGCTTAGAATGAAAATATCCTATATTGGGAATTCTCATGCATGTTGGAAAATAATGAATATATTGCTCCTTAATACTGTATCAACACACATTGATAATGACCCTAAGAGTTTTTCATCTCTATAGAAATTTTAATGATACAGCTCATAAGCCCATCCTATTAAAGCACAAGTAAATCTTACAAGAAAACACAATGCGCATGTAAAAAATAACTTTTTAAAGACTGACTCAAATGACATTTCTACTTCTTGTAATAAAAAAGACAGAGAATAAAGCAGGTTCACAAATAGGACTACGCAAAATCCACCTTTTTATCCTTGATATCATCTACCAAGACACGCGGATCACGTGCAAGCCAAACTGCAACCATGAATCCCTCATTATTTTCATTTTGCATAGAGGTAAAACAACGCTTTTGTTCCAGAACAAGTCCTGCATTTTTAAGCCATAATTCCATTTGTAGGCCTAAGAACCCACGCTGCATATCAGCATAACAGACATGTAAAGAATCAACATCATGTGCAATAAAATCCACAATCAGCAAACGTCCCTGAGGACGTAAAACACGCGCCACCTCATGAAGAACTCTCTCAGGATTCTTAAGAAAATGAAGAGCCCAATGAAGAAGAATCAAATCAAAAGTTTCTTCTCCAACAGAAAGCTGCAAAACATCACTCTCAAGCGTAATTTCAATGGAACGCCTATAAAGACCTGAAAATAATTCCAAAACAGAAGCTGTATTTATACCAATACTTAGCATAGTTTCAAATGGGTTATCGCCAATAATTTTAAGTAAAGCACTATCCACAACATGATCTGCAATAGAGGATAATCGAAATGCCTCCCACTGCACTGCATTTCGTAAAAAAAACTCCCTCCTCATTCTTTTGCACTGTTTTTTTACATCCAACAAACGTTCTAAATCATGTGCTAATATGACCTCATGCTCTGGCAAAGCCCCAATAACAGCCATCATAATGTCTTTTCTCCAACAATTATGACAAAACTTAAAATAATTCTCTGCCCCCTTCTGATAGGAAGTAATCAAGCATGCCTCACACAATAAATGTAAATACTGCAAAACATGCGATTGCGACTGACCGAGGATAAAACTAAGATCGGAGGTGGTTAAATCTTCGTGATACAATAGTGCCAAAATACGTAAATGATTCGTTTTTGTCATCGTTTTCAGAAAACGAACCATTGCATCCAAATTTTCTACTTTTTTCATCAATATTCCTTAACCTAGGTAAATGTTTATTCCGAATAATAGAAAATCAAACAGAAGGCATAGAGTTGCATAACTGTTGTTCATATTGTTTTCTGATAATATAAAAATGAGAGATTTCTAAAAAACGAAGAGCTTTCTGCCCCACTATTTCCCCAATCGCAAAACCATATACAAAAACTTATAACGCTCTACTATAACTTGATACGTATGCGATATTGATACACGTTACCAGCAATCAAATATGATAGACTTACTCCGTAAAGAATATAATCAAAATTCTACGTTATTTCGATGTTAGATGCGATGAACAAAAACCGCACACCATGGCATACACTGTTAAAAATAAAACAATACATTAATTAAAATGATCATTTACCATTTTTAATGAGAATGAGTCCGCAAATATGACAAGATTACCTTATTACATCCCTCTTATGAAGCATCAAAAAAACATTCACTCGCCATATTACAATCAAGATGAGCATTTGATAAAGTCTGTTTTAAAAGGCGCAAAAACGCCTTTTAGAATCGTCCTAATGAAGAACTATCGCAATATTGGCAGAGGCACAGCAACACCAATTACCATTTTTAAAGACTAAGCTTAATAAAAACACACAATTCTAGCGTGTAAGTAGCTTGTAATTAACACGCTTAAAATTGAGAGATTCTGCACCAAAACGGCGTATCTTATCAGCCTCATATTCGGCAAAATTGCCTTCAAACCATTCCACATGGCCATCACCTTCAAAGGCTAAAATATGCGTGGCCAATCGATCAAGAAACATCCGATCATGTGATATAATAACAGCACAACCAGCAAAATTTTCCAATGCATCTTCCAATGCTGCTAATGTTTCAGTATCAAGGTCATTCGTTGGTTCATCAAGAAGAAGAACATTGCCTCCTTCCTTTAAAAGTTTAGCTAAATGGACTCGATTACGCTGCCCTCCGGATAAATTTGCCACCTTTTGCTGCTGATCTGTCCCCTTGAAATTAAAGGCACCGCAATAAGCGCGACTATTCATCTCATATTTGCCTAATTTAATAATGTCATTTCCACCAGAAACCTCTTCCCAAACGGTTTTATCGCCCGCCAACGCATCACGACTCTGATCAACGTAACTCATATGAACCGTTTCTCCAATACGTATTTGACCTGAATCTTGCTGTTCCTGCCCCGTCAACATTTTAAACAAAGTAGATTTTCCCATACCATTGGCACCAATAACTCCCACAATACCACCAGCAGGAAGTTTAAAAGAGAGATCATCAATTAAGACACGCTCACCATATGCTTTAGAGAGATTATTAACTTCAATCACCACCTGCCCCAATCTTTCCCCAATAGGAATAATGATTTGTGCCTCTCCAAGACGGCGCTCACGTGCAGCTTGAACTAATTCATCATAGGCTTTAATCCGAGCTTTTGATTTTGCTTGACGCCCTTTTGGGCTAGAAGCTATCCACTCTTGCTCACGGGATAATGCCCGCTGACGTGCAGCCTCTTCACGCCCTTCCTGCGCCAGACGCTTGGCTTTCGCCGCCAAATAAGCAGAATAATTCCCCTCATAAGGAATGCCTTTACCGCGATCTACTTCTAAAATCCAACCCGTTACATTATCAAGAAAATAACGATCATGAGTCACCAAAAGCACCGCACCAGGATATTCACGCAGATGCCTTTCAAGCCAAGCTGTCGTTTCTGCATCCAAATGGTTTGTCGGTTCATCCAAAAGCAATAAATCAGGTTTTGACAACAGCAATTTACAAAGAGCAACGCGTCGCTTTTCACCTCCTGAAAGCTTTACAACACTCTCATTGGCGGGGGGACAACCAAGAGCAGCCATAGCCATTTCCACTTGACTTTCTAAATCCCAAAGATTTTGGCTATCAATAATATCTTGAAGCCGTGCACTTTCATCGGCCGTTTTTTCGCTATAATTCATCATCAATTCGTTATAACGCTCGACAATTGCCTGCTTATCTGCAACCCCTTCCATCACATTGCCGCGCACATCTTTGCTTGTATCAAGAAGAGGTTCTTGCGGCAGATAACCACAACGTGCACCTTCCGAAAGCCATGCTTCTCCTGTATATTCCTTATCAAGCCCAGCCATAATACGTAAAATGGTTGATTTACCCGCACCATTTGGTCCTAAAATACCAATCTTTGCATCTGGATAAAAAGACAGATGAATATTTTCTAAAATTTTTTTATTGCCGTAAGCCTTGCTAAGCCCAGCCATGTGATAGATAAATTGACGTGCCATAAATTTCCCTTTATATTGCGCGGTATTAAAGGTTAGGACTTTGAAAAATTGCTTTCGCTTTTCTTAAGCTACACAGTCGAAGAGTGCGTGCATTGTACCAAAAGCTCTTCACTTTATATTGATATATTTTTTTTAATCTCACAAGCCCTACAACGATTTTAAATGCAAAAAAACACCCCTTTGAAAAACAAAGAGCAAATTTTTTTAGCTGTACCGGAAACGTGTCATCAAACATCACCTATCTTTTCTATGCCAGACACAACATTGTGTTTTTACCGTATTAAACCAACATATAAATGCAATCTGGTACCACCCCAAAAACCAATTCTCTATGCCCCCTCTTTTTTTGCCCTATGGGCTTTACATTACGCAGTACAAAATCCTTCCCTTTTTTCATCAATTTTATGTTATGGAAAAGAATGCATGTCCTCCCTTGCCTTGACATGGCTTAAACTGCGTTTACAAAACGATCGCCGCCTTATGGGATCTGACGTTCCAAGTCTGATGATCATGAAAGCTTTGCACCAACATGTGGCGATGAGTCACTATAGTGCACTCCCCATTGGACAATGGCTACAATTCGTAAAAGCCTATAAAATGAATTGTAAAAGCCTCTCTATTCCTCTTTTTTGGCTTGATAATTATAAAAATAACACCGACATCCACGAAATTGTTTTAAAACTTCAAAATAAAATATGATCTTTTAAAGAGAGCATAAAAGTTAAGCCTCCGACAGGAGTATATCCATGGAAAAAAAAGCCTTAATCGTCATTGATATTCAAAATGACTTTTTACCAAGTGGAGCACTTGCAGTACCACAAGGCGATATCATTTTACCAGCTGTCAATAATCTCATAGACAACTTTGAGCATGTTATTTTAACCCAAGACTGGCACCCAAGAAACCATTGCAGTTTTGCTTCGTCCTATCCTGATAAAAAGCCCTATGATACCGTTGATCTTGACTATGGACCTCAGATACTTTGGCCAGATCATTGCATACAAGGAACAAAAGGGGCGGACTTGCATGCATCTCTCAAAGTTGAGAAAGCACAACTTATCCTTCGAAAAGGCTATAATCCGAACATGGATAGCTATTCTGCCTTTTTGGAAAATGACAAAAAAACACCAACAGGCTTACAAGTTTACCTCAAAGAGCATGGTTTTACAAAACTTGCCATATGTGGCTTGGCAACGGATTTTTGTGTAGGGTTTTCTGCTCTTGACGCCATACAGTGTGGCTTTAAAGTCAGCGTTTCATTAAATGCCTGCGCTGGGATTGATCTTAACGGTTCTCTCAACACGATGCTTAAACTTATGAACAAATCAGGTATAGAACTCTTAATGGTCTCTTAAAATCTCTTGTTCTTTTTTGTTATTAAAACACACAAAAAACTCTCAATTTACCTTGAATCAATCTCTTTATTGAGTTGATGACTCTTAAAACGAAGAGAAGAATAAAATGCCATTCCAATAATACAAACCCCAACCATCCCTGTTAAGACTTCAGGAACCTCTATAACAGTTTGCAAATACATAATTACTGCGAGTAGCAAAATCGCATAAAAAGCGCCGTGTTCCAAATAACGATAATGCAACAATACCCCTGATTCGACCAACATAATCGTCATAGAACGAACATAAAACGCTCCGATACCAAGACCAATGGCAATAATAAAAAGATTGTGAGAAAAAGCAAAAGCACCAACAACTCCATCAAAAGAAAAACTCGCATCTAAAATCTCTAGATAAAGAAAAGCCCCTGCCCCTCCTCTGGCAACGGATGTAAGAGTTGTTTTTGGAGCATCTAAAAGCGAGCTGACAGCTTCAATCCCTATAAATATCAAAAGTCCATAAAGAGCAGAAAAGACAAAAAGTCATTTTATCTTCTGTGATAATCTGTGTTGAAAAAAATAATATCAAAGTCAAAACGATTGCAATATCAATGCCAACAAGCGTTCCAAACTTTTGAGCAGGTTTTTCTATAAACGCAAGCCAATGCAGCTTTTTTTCAGAGTCGAAAAAATATTTCAAACCGACCATCATGAGGAAAGTTCCCCCAAAAGCCGCAATCCCTACATGCGCATCTGTTAAGATTGCAGCATAGCGATGTGGCTCCCATATTGCTAATTTCACTGCCGCAATTGGATTAATCCAAGCAGCAATAGCCACTACTAGTAGTGGAAAAATAATCCGCATCCCAAACACAGCCACTAAAATACCCCATACCAAAAAACGGCGACGCCATAAGGGATTCATTGTTCTAAGAACACGAGCATTTATAATAGAGTTATCAAAAGATAAGGAAATTTCTAAAATACCAAGAACACAGCAAATAAAAAAATATTTAAGAAAACCACTAACACTCCCCGTTTCAAACCAACCAAGAGTGCCTCCCATAAAGACACCAACAACTGTGAAAAAAAAAGCCCACTTAAAATAGCCTAATAAGGCCATGATCATTCCTCAAAATTTATTCTTTAATTTATCTGTAGCACAAACCAAAAGATGACATCTGTTAATGAAAAACAGATAAAATCTACACGGCAGCCTTATATGGAATTCTCTTTAGAAAAAACAAGAAAATAATCAGTAATTGTGCTATCTTTTTAAAAAACAGGAAAATATTTTAGATTAATATGCAACATAATAATTGAAAAACCACTTTCTAGCCACTAAAATCAAAAAAAATAAAACTATAAATATTGACATTACATCATGAGATATTAATACATAGTGTGCCTTTATTGGTCAAACTATACCATGATGATTTACTGAGGGAGATAATTCGTGGCACGTCCTGAAACTGAATCAAAAACTATATTTGGCAAACGTTTACGTTATGTACGTCTTGCTTTAGGGGATCCATCACGTGAAACTTTAGCTAAAAGTTTTAGTATGACAAAAAACTCTATCGCTTTTTATGAACGTGGAGAAAGAGAACCCAACCTTAGTGTTTTACAAACATACCGCACATTATACGGTGTCAATATTAATTGGCTTTTAACCGGACAAGGAAAAATGTTTGACAATGAGTATACGAAAGGTGACTTCGATTGGAACTATTTTATAAAAAAAATTGAAGGGCTTGAAGAAATTCTTGCCAACAATGATCGTATTGAAAACCTAAATCAAGAAAAAATTGATAACTCTTACGAAAAATTGCAGCAATACTTGTCAAAACAAGGCTTATCGAATGCTCTTAATCCAAAATCCGCAAGCTCTCTTATTGATGTAAAAGCAAAAATGGCTAATTCTTATACCCTTAGCTTGTTTATTGATCTACTTATTCGAAGTACATCACAAAAAGAAATGATAGCTAATCAATAAATATTTTTGTCATAAAAAAACAATAAAATACAGATAAACTTTATCAGCACGGAGAGAATTATTCTTAATTTTCCATGCTTATAAAGTTTAGTGTGTTGCTTTTATAGTAAAAGAATTTCATATATTAACTTTAATGATAATAAAAAGAATTTTTTTCTATTCTAAGAAGGTCTATAAAGTCATTAGAATTTAAAAAATGATTTCTATAGTATAAAATAGCTATTTATAAATTATTGACAATAAATATTTTCCTGTTACACATATATGACCCTCATAGAAATTATTGTTTAAGACAAAAAAATGAAGGGAAATACATTGACTACTTATTATAGAGACATACCTTAATACTCATAGTCAGAGTGTTTGAATATTCATCCTGCAAATTATTGACTATTTTATAAGGTGAGAAGCATGTATTTTGAGGTGTTTCAAGGTGTTCATAATCAATGGTATTGGCGTTTAATCTCAGGAGATGAACAAAAAATCGCTTTTTCTAGCAAGGGTTATCCAACGAAACAAGATATTCTGATAAATATTGAACAGATAAAAGAAATTACGCATAAGGCTCTTATTAGAGAACTACAATCCTAACGCTCCTTAATTATTTAAAACAAAGATTTTAATTGATTATTTAAAACTCTATATCACATTTTTATGAGGGACAGAAAAGCGACTAATCTTCCCTCAAAAGGATAGTTTTTTATAGAGTCTCTAACATACAGAAAATAATATAGAGCTTTTGGCAAATGCTGTGCCTTTTAAAAATAATCAAACGACTATTGAAGCCATAAGCAAAAACTCTTTAAAAGATTGTGTCTTTTTATAAAATTAACAAATACCATAGACTATGTTTAAAACAGCAATTATTATTTTCTACAAAAAACTAACTTTCTTTTTGGCATCTTCTATTATCTCTTTTGCACCTTTTTATTGAAGCTATTTTTTTATGATATAGTTTGTTTCCTAACCAAACACATCACCTCTAATATTATTTTCAGCAATAGATAACATGAAGAATAGTGACATTTTCATAAAAAGTTGTGGAACCATATACAATTCTTAATAATCCTAGCATACAGTTCGACAAGATTTATCTCTCTCGTCTATCGCTAACTTCTTGCTTTACTTTCTTAACGCTCTCAAAATTTTGCATACACAGATTCAATGCAAAAAATACATACAATCACTTTTTCGCATCATTTTTAGATTTCATTGCTTTTCCTGATATTGCTTTATAATTTCCTCGTACTGCTTAATTTGTTTTTTCAGTTTTTCAATTGCTTGATTGCGTCTTTTAATCATCATATTCTGCTCTCTAATCGCCCTCTCTCGTTCTTCAGTCATCTTCATAGAATCTCTTAAAAACTCATGCTTGATCTTTCTTGCCTGTTCTTTAAAAGATTTAACCTGATCACGATAATAAAGGGCAAACTGAAACATAACGCCACTAAAAAGCAAAACAACAATCACCATTCCTAATAAAATGTCATGTAAACTCACTTTGATCTCCTTTTATCGTCATTAAACTTATCATCTTAATCAGTTTATTTCGTTGCAGTCTTTATCAAAAAAGAATGCAAAATTGCCATATACCCGATGCAAAAATTGCGTTTAGGTATCCTTATTTTCTTCATCAAAACACGCAAAAACCAACCAAAAACAGCCAAAAACTGCCTAAATCCTTCCTCTCATACCAACTATTTACAGCATACTTATTTACACAAAACACAAGAACACAAATATTCTCAAACAATGCTAATGATGCGCTTTGTTCAACAGATATCTCTTCTGTATCATTTTTATCTAGATTTCTTGTAGCATGCGGAATGCTGCTCTCTATGAAGACTCCTTTTTCATTGCGAAAATCTTTATAGTCATAATCTTCAGTATGACAATAAAGCTTTGCTTTCTCACAAATCTTTGCATAAACACAAATTAAAGAGTCGATATATAAATTGCTAGGGAGCTTAAAATTACAATAAATCTTTACCCTGTTACAAACATACAATCTAATGCAAGTCTCTCTACTATCATATACTTGTGCACTACTATAAACAGGGATAATGCTGAAAAAAGATAATATAGAATATGTCTGTCTACCTTCATAAACACAGCTTTTTGTGGAAACAAAAACATCATGAAAAAATATAGAGTCAATAAAAATGCGTTCATTTTCGATAAAGCATCTACCACTTATATGATATTTTCCCCAATAACCACCTTCATGATTGAAAATACCTTCGTGTTTTAAAAAATCACCAAAATTACTTTTTTTGATGTTTCTAAACTCTCTTAACCCACCCATGCGATATACCATTTGACAGCAATCTAATCTCTTAAAAACAAAAGGAAAACGAGTGCCCCATAGCCATGAACTTCTATTTTTCTACAGCAATGATGTTTTTTCTTAGAACCATACAGCTTCATTATATCCACATACCAAATGCAGAAATTTCTTATAAAAGCCAATGTTGGAGTATATCTTGATTTATAATGATGCTGCGTATACTATCAGTAATATTTCATAAACACACCAAGTGTATTTCCATTTCTGGTTATACGCGCCCGCTCTGTCACAATCGTGAAACTAAGCAAGCATTTTTTATTGTTTCGAATCTAAAAGTATATGGGGACATTTTGTTAATTAAAAACAACTCTGTATCCTTCATAAACGAAAAGCTACGCATGGATATTTTCACGTTCCTTGTTTCATGTATTCTAGATTCGTAGTGTGATATTAACGCTATAGCGTAAATGTGTAAAGGTCTAAAAATGAAAAAGACTGAAAAAGATTGGTTCCAACGCTTAATTGAATTAATAGAAAGTGACGGACGCACAATGATTCAAATAAGTAAAGCAGCAGGCTGTGGGCAAAACTACGTACAACAAATGATAAAGGGAGGAAAAAGACCCTCTGTAGATAAGCTTATGGCTATTCTTAACACACTCGGAAATGCTAGCGCCATATATGTGATAACTGGTTTTAACATCTCCGATGAAGATTTAAAACTTATCGCTTTGATTTCTTCTGGAGATAAAAAGAAGATTGAAGCTTTAAATGTTCTGTTGACTGAGCAGAAGTTGTAGAATTTTCCACTATTTTCAATATCTCTTGCTTTTGAGCCGTAGACAAAGCCTCCCATTTCACAATGATATCAGATAAAGCTGAATCAAATTTTTCATCATTCTTCATAGCTATACTCCATGTAGTCAAACTAGATAACGCGAAAGCGTTTATACATATCCCATACTTTAGAAAAAAATATTTGCAATTGGCAGTACGGAAGCAGTTGTGTACAAAAAGATAAAATCAGATGGAATTCTGTTGCTTATGTACCATGATGAAACAGAAAACATTGCAAGGTCCAGACTTTTTTATGAAAAAATTGATATCATCACTTTTATCAACAACGTTGATAATGTTACGCAAATCTTGCGATTCGAACCAACAACGAATTGATGCCAAAATATCTCTAAAGTCGCTGCTGATCTCCACATGAAAGGATACAAAAAGCCTGTTTTGAAAGAAAAATATATCACAATTTTATTTTACACAGCACTATCTATGTTTTTTAAACGATATTGCAAAGCAAGAACATAACAATACGTACAGCTCTTATAAACAGCAATGCTACCTACAACTTCACAACATGCACTTCAAAAAGGCACTTTCTCTCTGAAAACCCTTTTGAAATATTGACACAGCGATCTATCATAAACAAAAATGGCAATACTTAAAAAGGGACAACGGGTCAAGCCCTAATGATACCTTCACATACATTGCACAAACATTTACCAAAAGAACAACAGATTCTCTAGCATAAGAAAAAAACAGCGACAGATGTCATCATTTCTGTTCGCGCAGTGCCTAGAAATCTCTATCAACTACGTTCTTTTATACAAGCTTGAACGATAATGACATAATTTTGAACAACCGGAAAGAGATTGTAGATTATATCATTTATTGAAACCAATCTAAAATAAAAGCTCTGTTCCGATTTTACCTAAAAACCTTTAAATTCAGCTTATTGAAAAAATATTACATTTGCAAGAAAAGCCGCAATAAACTTATCAAAGATACTTTTCCCCTGTCTCATGAAGAATATAAAATGCACAATAATTTATATCGATTCATAGGGGTGAATCGCTGTTGTCAATAAAAGCCTTTTTGGCTAAACAAAAGAGAGTGTCACTACCCTTCATATAAAAATTATAAATAGAAGAACACTTGCAAGAGAATTATCAAAAACAAAAAGATTTCGCAATTAACAGCAAAATACCTGAAGAATTAGAGAATACTTAACCCTAAAAACTTCTATATAATCATTTATTTTACGAGTGGTGGGCCCGGAGGGACTCGAACCCCCAACCAAGCGGTTATGAGCCGCTGGCTCTAACCAATTGAGCTACAGGCCCCACATAGGTTGCTTCTCTCTAAACTAAAACGCCCCATGATACAAGAGCCTAGCTAAATTATAACCCATCTTTTTCTCTTTTCTATTGGTTTTTTTTCTAATGCTCTAATTTCTTTACAAGAACTCCTAGAAATGAGAAAGTAATAAACTGATAATTATTAAAGGAATAGATATGACAAAAACAGTTTTCCATGCATTGAATCGCTATAGAATCAAAATAGCGATGATGACACTCGCACTCCTCGTCAGTTCACTCCCCCTGCACGCTGAAGCAAGCAAAATGAGAAATGCGACGATCACAGTTACTGCAACTGGCGAAAGCCAAGCCATACCGGATATGGCAATTATCAATCTCGCCGTTGTTACTGATGATAAAACTGCTCAAAAGGCATTAGCAGCCAATAATAAATCTATGAATGATATTATAAATGCCTTTAAAAGCAATGGTATCCACGCAAATGATTTACAAACATCGGGCTTATCTATTTACCAATCTCATCCTGAGAAACATCACGAGAAAAAGAATAATGAAAAACTATACCATGTTTCAAATTCTTTAACAGTACGTATTCGTGATATTGCCAATGCTGGTAAAATATTTGATCAAGCAATGATGCTGGGTGTTAATTCAGTAAATGATATTACCTTTACCAATGCTGAAACAAAGTCATTTTATCAAGAAGCACGTAAAAAAGCTATTGCTGAAGCCATTGAAAAAGCGAAAACGATAGCACAAGCAGCAGATGTAAAATTAGGAAGAATCATTGAGATTAATGAAAATAATGATCACCATTATCCAATGCCACGTCTTATGAGACGAGCAGCAGATACGAGCTATGAAGATACAAATTTTTCAGCGGGTGAATTAAGCTATAGTGTCAGTGTGACTATGGTATTTTCTATAGATTAAGCCATATACTGTCATCGCTTATTACATGAAAAATTCATCACTGGCCTTCACAAAGAAGACCAGTGATATGGTGGAGATAGGCTTCTTCAGACGATAATTCATCTTCGTAAATTTCTATCTGCCCACGCGCAGAAAATTGTGTTTGATGCACGGTCTGACAATCTCCTGATACCAAAGGATGCCACCATTGAAGGTCTTTTCCCTCGTTCATTAATCTATAAGCACAAGTTTCTGGTAACCAACGGGCTGTTTTAACTGTCGCAACATCCAGCGCTATACAATTGGAAACAATTGATTGACGATGAACATAGTTTTTGCACTGACAAGTTTCTCGATCTAAAAGACGACAGGCAACATTGGTTGCATAAATATCACCTGTATCCTCATCTTCTACTTTGTGCAAACAACAACGCCCACACCCGTCACAAAGACTTTCCCACTCAAGAAGTGAAATTTCTTCTAGTTTTTTTACTTTCCAAAAGGGAGTTTTTTTACTCATAAACTCAGCCATATCTTTTTGATAAAAAACTTACTAAAAAGCAAAGTAAATAAAATTTTCTACATTATCTTGAAGTTAAGCTTTTTTAGAAATTTAATAAAAGATGGACTCTATTTAGTTAGCAAACATCTGATATGCAGAAAAATAATACCTCAAAACATACAAATTTAAAATATTTCATAATCTAGAATCATATGACCTAAATAAATCTTTAAATGCCCCATATTTAAATAAATTACTTATGTGAATGTTTTTTGTAGTACGAAAGAAAAGCACCTTCATCATAAAAGAGTTTATATCTTCGCACAACACCAGCTATGCTTAAATCATATCTCTGAATAGATTGACTGCTACAGGCAAAATAATACTTTAGACATCATACATTCTTTTGAGAACTCAGCCTATAGCTCTATGGAATCCTCGTTATTTTTATAACAGTTACGCAAAGAGCAAATCCACAAAAAATGTTAGACCTACCGCAAATTTTGCATGAATTGCTCCACCCTGCTCCTTTTTCAAAAGAAAAACCTTACAAAAAAGCAGGCTGCCTTTTTCATCCACATTTATCAAAAAAGAAAACAATGTTGAAAACGCAAAAACTTCTCTATTTAAGAATCAAGGAAACTACGTAATTTGCGTGAACGGCTAGGATGTTTCAATTTACGAAGTGCCTTTGCCTCAATCTGACGGATACGCTCTCGGGTTACTGAAAATTGTTGACCAACTTCTTCCAACGTATGATCGGTATTCATTCCAATACCAAAACGCATCCGTAGAACACGTTCTTCACGTGGCGTGAGGGAAGCAAGGACACGCGTTGTCGTATCCCGTAAATTAGCCTGAATAGCTGCATCAATTGGCAATAACGCATTTCTATCCTCAATAAAATCACCCAAATGAGAATCATCCTCATCACCAACAGGTGTTTCAAGTGAAATGGGCTCTTTTGCAATTTTAAGCACTTTCCGTACCTTTTCTAACGGCATAGAAAGCTTACTAGACAATTCTTCTGGTGTGGGCTCACGTCCAATTTCATGGAGAATCTGGCGTGATGTACGTACAATTTTGTTAATTGTTTCAATCATATGAACAGGGATACGAATAGTACGTGCCTGATCAGCAATTGAACGAGTAATTGCCTGACGAATCCACCACGTTGCATAGGTTGAGAACTTATAGCCACGCCGATATTCAAATTTATCCACCGCCTTCATCAAGCCAATATTGCCTTCTTGAATAAGATCAAGGAACTGCAAACCACGATTCGTATATTTTTTTGCAATTGAAATTACGAGACGCAAATTTGCTTCCACCATTTCTTTTTTAGCGATGGTTGATTCGCGTTCACCTTTTTGCACCTGCGTAACAATCCGACGAAACTCACTAATAGAAATAGCTGTTTCTTGGGCAAGATTCTGTATTTCGCTACGCAAATTTTGAATTTCCTTCGCTTCACGCATTGAGAACTCTTGCCAACCAGGTCTTGGCAAAGTGGCAATATAATTCACCCAATCAGCATCCAATTCACGCCCTTGGTATTCCTTTAAAAAGTCCTCATGACCGATACCATAACTGTTAGCAATTCGTTTTAGCTTACCTTCATTATGAATCAGTCTTTTATTGATATCATAAAGCTGCTCAACCAAAGACTCGATACGATTTTGATTCAAAGAGAGAGATTTCACTGCTTGAATCAACTCACTCTTTAATTGGATGTATTTTTTCTTCTGAGAAGATGAAAGAGCTCCCTCTTTCCGTTCTGCTAAACTACTCTCCACATGCTGATCTTGTAGTTTTCGCAATTTTACATAGGTTTGTGCAATAAAATCCAATGTTTCCATGACTTGAGGACAAAGTTCATTCTCCATTGCAGCAAGAGACAAGTTAACATCATCTTCGTCTTCTTCATCATCTTCAATGCCTCTTTCACCAGCGATTCCATGGATATTACGCGTAGCAGCAGCTATTTTATCCTCTTTTATCTTATCAATTTCACTTTGTTCAACAAGTGGCGCTTGCTTCGCTTCTGGACCAGCGTAAGTCATTTCAAGATCAATAATTTCACGAAGAAGAATACGCTGTTCTTTCAATTCCTCGCGCCAAATAATGAGAGCTTGAAAAGTTAAAGGACTCTCACAAAGCCCTGCAATCATTGTTTCACGTCCTGCCTCAATACGTTTAGCAATGGCAATTTCGCCTTCCCGCGAAAGCAGTTCAACAGCTCCCATCTCACGCAAATACATACGTACAGGATCATCAGTACGATCTGTTAGCTCACGTTTATTTGTTGTTGTTGCAACTGCATGACTAGAAGCCTCTACTAAATCTCCCCCCTCCACGGCCACTTCTTCGTCATACCGTTCAGAATCGACTTCATCTTCATCATCCACAACATTAATGCCCATCTCGGAGAACATAGCTAAGATATCTTCAATTTGTTCGGATGTAACTTCATCAGAAGGAAGAACTGCATTCAATTCATCCATTGTCACATAGCCATTTTTTTTGGCAAGTTTAACCATTTTCTTGATGGCATCATCAGAAAAATCAAGAAGAGGACTATCCAAACTCGCTTGGCTTGTTACTTCTATATTATCTTTCTGTTTAACCTTTGTTGCCATACCATAACTCCACTTGATCACTCCACAGCTCTCATGTGACCAGTTTTTTGTGTTCTCACTTAAAACCCTATTAACAATTCCCCATAATATACTTCCTCTTAGAGGAGATTACTATTTGAGAGACTACATTGTATACACCCTTCATTCACACGAAAACGCGGGAAAACTCCAGAAGTTTCCCCGACACCTCTCAGCCGTTCTGAGATAATCTCTGTACCCTATAGTTAAGAACCAACTTCCCGCTTTTCCTAAAATTTAGTCGTCATTCTTTATAAAAATGCCATTCTACATAACTTCTTCATACTGAGCCTTAGGTGACTGATTCGCATCAAAAAAGCGAATCATTTTATCGTATCTTGCTTATTCCCGTCTATTTTTTCATCCAACCAACTTCCAAATCCTTCAATTAATGCGTCTGTTGCTTGCATTTGCTCTATCTCATTTTTTATCTCACGCAGCAGATCAAAAACCTCACTCTTAGGATTTTCTACGAGTTGCTCTTCAATATCTTGTAGTCTCTTATGTAGGTGGTATTCTTGAAGATGCAAGTAGACAGCCTGTTTTAATATAGTACGAGCATCTTCAATGGAAGCTCTCACAAAAACAGTACGCATACCAATATTTTGTACAAGATGTTTCATTCGCTCTAACAAAGCTTTTTGTCCTCTTTCTTCTAAGAGAGCAACCATTGTTTCCTTATCATGCAGCTGCTGATTGCCAAGAATTTCCAACATGGATTGATGAAAACATATCAATTGTGTGTTTTGTAATTCCAACTCAGCTAAAACTTCAAAATTTTCATACCATAACTCAGGATAATAAGCCAAAATTAATAAAATAACAGCCTCACGCAAAGGAATAGATTGCGAAGAATTGCGCACGATATCGGAATTTGCCAAAGCAAAAAAAGACTGATCTCTAAATATTTTATTTTGGGAGGACTGATGATAACGCCCTGTGGATTTTTTTTTCGAAAAAAAAGAACCAAAAAAATCAAAAAGCCGCTTTTTTATATCCTGTAAATAATAACGACGTATATCTTCATCTTTAATGGTAAAAATTTGCTGTTTCAGTTGTTTTTCTAATGCTGCTCGTGCCTCTGGGGTTTCAAAATTCTTCCCATAAGTAGAACGCCACCACAAAAGCTCAATCAACGGAATGGCCTTTTGCAAAAAAGTAGAAAAAAGTTCTGCCCCACCAGCAGCAATAATTTCATCGGGATCTTGGCCTTGTGGCAACAAAACAAAGCGTACAGATACCCCCGACTTTAAAAGAGGTAACACGCGATCAGCAGCACGAAAAGCAGCTTTTAAACCAGCCTCATCTCCATCAAAACACAAAATGGGATCAGAGCCCATCTGCCATAAAAGTCCAATTTGCGCTTCCGTTAATGCTGTGCCCAAAGGTGCTACCGCTCTCTCAAAACCAGCCTTGGCCAGCGCAATCACATCCATATACCCTTCAACGACAAGGAGAGAGCGAACTTTTTCATCACCAGCAGAGCGGCTATTTTTACGAGCAGCAGCTGCATTGTAAAGCATATTTCCTTTATGAAATAGCACTGTTTCTGGACTATTGAGATATTTTGCCGGCGTATCTTTCTCTAATGCACGCCCCCCAAAAGCCACCACACGTCCACGTAAATCTTCAATAGGAAACATAATACGATTTCTAAATCGATCATAGGAAGTCGTATTATCTTCACTCCACTTAAGAAGCCCACAATCCTCCATTTGTTTGACAGAAATACCCCGCGCGCTTAAAGCTTCTTTTAAAGCGGTACGCCTCATGGGAGCAAAACCAATCTGAAAACGCTTTGCGAGTTTTGGCGTTACACCACGCGCATCAAGATAACGACGCGCCTGCACACCTTCTTTATCGCGTAAACTATATTGAAAAAAATCTGTAGCGATTCTCATAATTTCATAAAGATCAGCCTTTTCCATTTGACGTTTATGACTTTGCGGATCAAAAAGGGGAAGTTTTACCCCTGCAAAATCAGCCAAACGCTCTACACTTTCTGAAAAGTGCAATCCATCAAGCTCACAAAGAAAGGTAAAAATATCACCACTCACCCCACAACCAAAACAGTAATAGCGACCTTTACGATCATCACAATGAAAACTTGGCGTTTTTTCCCCATGAAATGGACAACAGCACCAAAAATCTCCTCGTGAAGGCTTGCTTTTTTGAGGATCAAACACCACCCTTTGTCCAATAACTGTTGAAATTGGCAACCTTGTACGAAGCTCATCAAGGAAATCAGGAGGAAAGCGCATTATCTCTCACAGAGGTTTAAAATTCTTTTTTGCATATTTAACGACTTTAGAGCATAATTCCAATACTTCCTCTTAAAGCGGTTAAAAAAATTAAAGCCTCAACCACATATTTTTCAGAAATGGAGAATGAAAAAGTGATCAAATTTCTTGTTCAATATCCACTGCTAGAATCTATTGCTTGGCTCATTATCCTTATTATCATTGCTTTTCTATGCAATTTGTTAGCCCGAAGTCTTTTCTTTCACGGAGCAAAACGGCTTTCTTCTTTTTTGCCTAACGAAACAACCATTGATATTGAAAACACCAATCATTATATCGCGAATATTGTTGCAGCCTTTACGCTCTCCATCGGTATTAACTTTATCCCAACACTCCCAGATACACTAAGCACTATTATCAGTAATGTTGCAAATGCCTTCATTATTTTTATGGTTGTTTTAGTCATTTCTTCCTTTCTGAATGTTATTAATATCCTTTATGAACAACGGCCCACAGCACGGTTAAAACCAATAAAAGGTTATATTCAAATCGCTAAAATTGCGCTTTTTGCTGTAGCTGCAATTCTAATGGTTGCCACATTAATTGACCGCTCGCCTCTTATTCTTTTATCTGGTCTTGGTGCAATGGCCGCCGTCCTCATGTTGATTTTTCAAGATACATTGCTTTCTCTCATTGCAGGTATCCAAATTTCATCTACCGATATGGTTCGTGTTGGTGATTGGATTGAAATCCCCACTCTTAATGTAGATGGTGATGTTCTTGAAATCGCACTTCATACCGTTAAAGTACAAAACTTCGATAAAACAATTACGACTGTGCCTATCCGTAAATTGGTGACGGATCCTTTTAAAAATTGGCGTGGCATGGAAGAAGCCGGTGGGCGACGCATTAAACGCTCTCTCTTCATTGACCAATCAAGTATCCGTTTTCATACCGAAGAAGAACAAAAACATCTTTCACGATTTAATTTGTTAGAAAGCTATTTCACCAAAAAAATACCAGAAATCAATGAATGGAACTCACAATTAGATAAAAACCACGACGTGTTAGCCAATACCCGCCGTTTAACCAATATTGGAACCTTTCGTGCTTATGTTTTTGCTTATTTAAGAAAACATCTTAATATCGAACAAAACATGACGCTCATGGCACGGCAATTACCTCCTACACCAAATGGTTTACCCTTAGAAATCTATTGCTTTACCAATACAACCGTTTGGCTAGAATATGAACAAATCCAAGCTGATATTTTTGATCACCTTTACTCCATTCTTCCTAGTTTTGGTCTAAAGATTTATCAAAACCCAAGTGGCTATGATTTTCGTCATGTATTAGAAGCGAGAGAAAAGTAAGACGATAAAACACAATTCATTAATTTTTTAGATTAACCATATTTATAACAACAAAGAAAGAAAAAAGTATCATGAATGGTTCATTGGTACTCCTTCATCTTGCAGGCGCTGTTTCTTTACTTCTCTGGGCAACACGCATGGTGCGCACAGGGGTTGAACGGGCCTATGGCGACAAACTTAAATACAAAATGCGCCATGTCATTTCCAAACCCTTATTTGCTGTAAGTTTTGGACTTTTTGCAGCAATGATTTTACAAAGCTCTACAGCAATAACGCTGCTTGTTGGTTCTTTTGTTGAATCTGGTTTTGTTTCTGGATTAGCAGGACTTATGGCTGTACGTGGTGGAGAATTAGGATCAGCATTAGTTGTCAAGATTCTCTCCTATGATCTCACAATCATTGTACCTTTGTGTCTTTTAATCGGCACTTTTATCTTTATGACAACACAAAAACGTGATTGGCGTCAAATAGGACGTATTGTTATCGGCATAGGCCTTTTGATTTTGTCTTTACAAATGATAAGCACAGCCACAGAACCTTTACGTGAAAGTGCAATTCTGCCCAGCATTATCGGTTATCTTTCAACAGATCCTGTTTCCACATTTTTATTAGCAGCTACATTGACTTATCTTTTGCATTCATCCATTGCAGGTATCATTTTGCTAATCAATTTTGCTAATTATAATCTTATCCATGCACAACTCTGTGTTATTATGGTCCTTGGTGTTAATTTTGGCTCTTCTCTTATAGCACCACTTTTAACACGCGGTGCCTCCCCTAATACCCGTCTTGTTCCCTTGGGAAATTTACTCATGCGTGGAGCTGGTTCAATTCTTGTCCTTATCTTCTTTCTCTTCTTTCAACCACCCATCACATGGCTTGGGAATAATGCCTCTACTCAAGTGATCAATGCCCATATTATTTTCAATATTTTTATCCTTCTTGCTGGGATACCTCTCTCGAAATGGACTTTAAAACTGACCACAAAAATTGTTCATCTAAGTACAAAAAAAACGGGCGCTGATAAAATGCTTAATTTATCTAATCAAACAGCTCTTGATGATAGTGTCCTTGAACGTCCAACTTTAGCTCTTTCTAATGTCATGCGTGAAGTCATCCATATTTGTGATCTTGTCGATATCATGCTAGAAAAAATTATGGGACTTTATGAAAAACCCGATCCCGACATCATCCATGAGCTCAACCAATTAAACACCATATTGGACAAAAAGCATATCGCAATCAAACTTTATCTCGCACGTTTAGCTGGACAGAAATTGTCGGATGAAGAAGCCCTTCAAACACAAGAACTTCTAGGAGCTTGTATAAAATTAGATCAAGCAGGAGATATTATTATTCATAATATGCTTATGCTGGTTAAAAAGAAACAACAAAAAGGTTTACAATTTAGCAGCGATGGATGGAACGATCTTCTTCGTTTTCACGCCATTGTTTTAGCAAATGCGCATATTGCATTTAATGTTCTTGTCTCACGTGACACACACACTGCGCATTTACTGGTGCAGAAAAAAGATCAACTGAGAAATTTAGAAAAAGAGATGAGTTTAAAACATTTTAAACGTCTTCGTGAAGGTGACCTTAAAAATATAGAGTCATCCAGCCTTCATCTTGATACAGTACGCGACCTAAAACAAATCAATTCGCTTTTAACCTCAATGATCTACCCAATTTTAGAAGCACAAGGCCTCCTCCAAAGTTCGCGCCTACGCAATCCTGCTGAACAATAAACCCTTAAGCTTTGAAAATATCTAAACAATAAGCAAGCCTCATTGACTATTAAATTGCGGACATTCAAATATCTTAGTTAAATCAAATACTCTTGTAAAAAAGGCAGCACGATTATCATAAAAAACACACATATCTATAGAATTATCACGATGATATGAATGTTTTGGAAAATTTATCCTACACACTATTTTGTAAAATAATAAAAAATAAATATTTCTAATAATTTGAAGCATCATTGTGCCCATATTGGCAAACTTATTTTCAATTTATATTCTCTTTATTTCTGTTTTTTGTTCACTAAACTAGATAAATTTAATTTTTGTAAATATATTAAAATCATTTTATAAGAAATAGATTAATAAATAAACATTTTAGTTATGCAAAAAATACTTTTATAAATATTATTTTTACATAAAAATTGATAACTACATTATTTTTTGGTATTATATGTCTTTGTTCCTTATAAAGATACAACATTGCACACATGAGATATTTGCATGAATTGAAAAATAGCAAAAGAAAACTGTAGCAAAATTTCTACCAATAATATCCTCTCTTCGGGCTAAAAATGAACCTTGACCTTTATAAAGCTTACCCTAGTTAAAACTAACAGTGGCAAAGGAGAATAGAATGGAAGACGCAAATATCGGTTGGATTGCAGCCATTATTATTGGCGGGCTTGCAGGGTGGGCTGCGCACTATCTTATGAAAAGCCAAACGGGACTTTTTCTAAACATTATTTTGGGAATTATTGGGGCTGTATTAGCCAGTTTTCTTTTTAGCCTTCTCGGCGTAAGCTTTGCTGGTTGGTTTGGCTATCTTATTTCAGGTTTTATAGGTGCTTGCATTCTTATATGGATAGGACGAAAAATCCGCTCATAAAGCATGTAGCACCTCTTGGCGCTAAATGAACAATTGAAATATTTCCGCAATAACTTTAAAAGTTACAGCGAGGGGGGGATGATGATGGTTAGATGCTTAAATTGTAATATTTTTGCATCACCATCATGATATCATAAGAAGAAACAGCAAAGGCTCAACGGACCATAGCTAACCACTATACTGTAACCTATTTATAGCATCAGAAACAACTGCATTATTCTCATATCATATTGCCATAGCTTATTTACAGTTCATATCTCAATATCACTGTTTTTAATACTTTATTGCTTTAGCATTTTAGCAATACTCACAATTCTGTTTAGTAAAAACACCAATCTTAAATCTTACTCATCTGCATGTTATAATATAAATAATAATGATGTTGCAAAACTCTAGCGCGTAGGGCTAAAATTCTCACATACTTTTCCAACAAAATCATTTTTCTAAAAAACTTAAATAACCACCCTGAATCTCGTCGATAACAATGAGAGTTTTCTCTAATCTAATATTCATGAAAGTAAAAAGATTCTCACAAAAATGATATTTTTTTACTTTACATTTCTTAATCTTTTCAATTTTATAAATGGGAGATATTAAATTTCCATCCATAACATACTTTCCTAATAGCTTTTAAAATAATCCTCCATTCCATTTTCCAGCTAATATCTTCCTGTTTAAAATCTTGCTACCTTGATATTTCCGTATTATAATGAGAGATATCTTTTTGCATAACCTAACATAGTATATGAAATGCCGTTTTAGATGTGAAGTAAAATGACATCTGGTCTCAGAAATTCTATCATACCGCCTCTAAAATGGTTCTCTGATAAAGTTCCTTTTGTACCAGAAAACATCCGTGATTGGCTCATGGAGTCGGGTTCAATGACACTCCGATTAAAAAAACATTGTGCGCATATACATGTTGAACCACAGCGTGAATGTTTTATTACGCGAGATAAATTGCAAGATGAAGCAGAGCATTTGCCTGAGAGTTCACGTTACTGGTTGCGCGAAGTTATCCTAATGGGAGATAAGCAGCCTTGGCTTCTTGGACGCACTGTAATCCCACAAGAAACCCTTCTCGAACAAAATCAAACATTGATGCATTTGGGGACAACCCCATTGGGACATTATCTCTTTAACAGTGGCAAATTAACCCGCGATTACATCCACATCGGCCAAAAAGGTGCCCTCTGGGCACGTCGCTCTCGTTTACGATTAACAGACAAACCATTATTATTAACCGAACTGTTTTTAACAGCTTCACCACTTTATACAACAAATCGCACATAAATGGAAGATATTACACCCTTTTATCATGCTCAACTTATGAAGTTTAAAGAGCTTTTTCAAATTAACAAGCAAGAAAAATGTGTCTTTCATCTTTTTCAAGAACATCTTACGAATGAAGACCTCTTATCGAAATACTTTTTGAATCATTCTAACTCGAAATATTTTCACTTTTAGAAAAACAGTTTAAATATTCCTCTCACTTCATAATAACGATAAAAGCATTATTAAAACTTATCCTTGTTCAACTTTGAAGATGTGCAGCATATAAAAATTACCTTCTATTTAAATGACCTAAAAAATAATCATTCCCTTTTAAAATAGAACAGCTCTTAATAAAAAACTGCTCGCATACATCCCCAAAGGCTACAATACATTCCTCCAGAAAAAAACAAATATGTATGTGCCAACTTTTTTCTCAAAAACCTTATGAGATATAAAAACTTTTCTGTATTGAAGGACATACAACTTTTGTAGAAAAATTAAAGCACCTGTCATCCTTTTAATAACGTAAACGCCATGAAGGAAAGCAGAATATATACAAAAGGAACAACGTTGCGTCCTCCTCAACAAAAAACATGAACTTGTTTACTGCAAAACATTCCTTAAATCATGCTATAACTCTACCGATATCACGCAGTCTTCCAGCTATTTTTATCACAAAACTTTACAAAGCACCCATATAATTCCTCTTTATATCAAGCAAATAAAAAAGAATGCGCATATAATTTCTATCGTTTTTCTCTGCCAATTCTTATGCGATAAGCTTCTTGATTAGCGCGCCTTACTAGCTCATCGTATTGAAGCATTTTCATAAAAGCAAACTTTATCGAATTTCCATCAACGCCTAAAAAGTCTTTATCAAGATGGAAAACATCGCAATTTCTCACCATAACATAGAGGAAACAACGAAAAAAAGACCCACACTACCTACCCCTTCAAAGCATTGTAGATGCTATCTTAATATGGCTAAGCAACATAAATTTTGCCAATTTTGTTCGAATAGAAAAGTGGCGTCTCACCAATCTTTATATGCCTTAGAATGCACGATAAAAAATAAGCAACACATATATCTTGGAAAATCTCAAAACAGCACTTTACCTCTTCATACAATATACCTATACTCCCTTCTTTAAGCAAAACATTGTAGAAACAAAATGCGCAATATCTGTTAAGATTTTGCTTTATACTGTTTAGAAAATAAATTGTGGATGCACACTATGACACAGACTATCCCATCTCTTGATCCTTGGAGTGTAAGCAAAGCTACAGCTCTCTTAGTATTAGCCGATGGAACAGTTATTGAAGGTAAAGGAGCAGGTGCAACGGGTATTGCTGAAGCGGAAATATGCTTCAATACCGCTATAACAGGTTATGAGGAAATCCTCACAGATCCATCATATACCCAACAAATCATTAATTTTACATTTCCTCATATAGGAAATGTGGGTACCAATAGCGAAGATATTGAAGATCTCACTCCCATCAACTGTCATGGTGCAGTGGGTGCCATTTTTAAGGCAGATATTAGCCAACCTTCTAACTACCGTGCCAATGAAAATTTTAATAAATGGCTCAAAGCACGTAAAATTATTGCACTTTGTGGTATTGATACACGTGCCCTTACCATTCTTATTCGTGAAAAAGGTGCGCAAAATGCTGTTATTACCCACAACCCGCAGGGCGATTTCGATATCCCTTCTTTGAAGAAACGTGCACAAAAATGGTCAGGTCTTGTTAATCTCGACCTGACAAAAGAAGTTACCTCTACATCATCAAGGCAATGGGATGAAAAGCCATGGATATGGAATAAAGGATATAGTACAAATACTGTTCACGATCTTCATATCATTGCAATTGATTATGGTATTAAGCGCAATATTCTTCGTCTTATAGCAATACAAAATGCACGCATTACTGTTGTGCCAGCCCACACCAATGCAGAAGAAATTCTAGCAATGAAACCTGATGGCATTTTTCTTTCCAATGGACCAGGCGATCCAGCTGCTACAGCGCAATACGCTCTTCCAACGATTAAGACATTGATTGACCATAATTTACCGCTTTTCGGCATATGTCTTGGTCATCAGCTTCTTGCTCTCACAGTTGGTGCAAAAACCATCAAAATGCATCAAGGGCATCATGGTGCCAATCATCCAGTTAAAGATCTTAATACTGGAAAAGTCGAAATTGTATCGATGAACCATGGTTTTGCGGTAGATGCGAAATCTCTACCACAACATGTGCAAGAAACACATATTTCTCTTTTTGATGGTTCAAATTGTGGCATTCGAATCATTGGAAAACCAATTTTTTCTGTTCAATATCACCCCGAAGCTTCCCCAGGTCCTCAAGATAGCCACTATCTCTTTCGCCATTTCTGCGATCTTATTATGGACTATAAAAAAATAGCTTAATGAAAGTGGGGGCTTTCCTTCAATTTTATCCCCTTGTTGCCTACAAACAAAACGGATTTCCACTATAAAAAATGGTAATCCTCCCTCTATAAAACCGCTTTGTTGAAAGACAAAAAAAGTGAAAGCTTCTGAAGGTTTATAAGTGTATGATTTTGGAAAAATACTTCTACCAACGAGAATCTCAAAAGCTTAACGTACTCGTAAGGAAAAGATGATCATCGCGATGACAAGTACACAAAAGCCGCCCAAAAAAGGAGCACCAGAAAAATAAAACACTGCATCCGGATGTATAAAGCACTCGAAGAGAAATACATAAAAAATTGAGCCAAATATCAAACTTAATGAAGTGACAGAAATCATTGCACCCTGCAGTTCTCCTTGTACATTTTCCGGCACCTGTTCTGAAGCGATAGCACGCATAGGTGCATGAATAAGATATTCAAACATTGTACATGCAAAAACCACATAAACCATCCACCCTTGCGTTGCAAATGTGTAGCCAAGCATAGCAACCGATGCAAAAAAAACCCCAGCATGACAATATGCCAATTGCTCCATCGCTTAGAAAAATACGGAAAAATAAGAGCAACCACTATAATCTGACCTATACCAAAGACACTATAAGAAATCCCAATAGAAAAAGAATTCCAATTATAGCGTTCTTTAGCAATAAAAGCCCAAGTGCTGAGCCATACAGATTCTGCAAACCAATAAAGAAAAAAGACCAATAATATCCAGAGAACTGTTGGATATTGCTTCAGTTGCAAAAATGTTCCTAAAGGATTAGCGCGCTTCATATCAAAAGAGCGTCGTTTCCGCATAGGAAGCGTTTCTGGGAGCATGATCCACGCAAAAATAAAATTAACGACTGAAAAACCAACAGCAAAATAAAATGGAACACGTAGACCAAATTGACTTAAAAAACCACCCAAAAATGAACCTAAAACAAATCCCAATCCGGATGCGATTCCCAACAAACCAAAATTGCGTGTACGCGTCTTATCATTAGATATATCAGCAAGATAAGCCGTACAGGTTACAAAGCTAACACCACTCATTCCTGAAAAAAGGCGTCCGATGAACAACATAGGATAGTTCCACGCGATAGCACATATGATATTATCAAAAGCTAGACTCATAATAGAGATAAGCAAAATAGGACGGCGACCATAATGATCAGAAAGATTACCAATGATAGGAGCAAACAAAAATTGCATGGCTGAATAAGCCACAAGCAATCTTCCTCTTTCTATAAACGAAGCACTTATATTTTTTCCAGTCAACTGAGCAAAATATTCAGGCAAAACAGGACTAACAACTGCAATAGCAATAATATCAAACAACAAAATAATGAAAACCAAAACAAGCCCACGCCGAACAAACTTTGAATTAAGTTTGTCATCTTGTATAGCACACATTTCTTCTCCGTTATCTTCTAGATTTCTCCTAAGTGCAAAGTTATTTACCATAAATTATTTCTATATAAAATTATCGTAAAGTAAAAATATAATAATAGATAAAAAATAATACACTATACTTCTTTAAAAATTAAATAAATTACAGTATTTATAAATATTATGATGGGTTATTATTATTACTTCTAATGTCACTACTTTCAAAAAGCACAGCTAAAAGATGAGCGATCATGTACAATAAAAAAATATTTTTTTAAAAAACCTTAGCAATTTTTCTGCGTCTTCATATTTATATACTATAAAGTAAAAAGAATACCATTAAAAACCCTTGCTCAAAAACTCATAACGTTCTTAATATAATACAAAATATGAATTTATACAATGTTAAAAACTATGATATATTTATTTAGAGAATGATTCATTCTATGCTATCATTAACTCAAAACAAATCTAATAAGTACGGAAAAAGCACTACTTTCAAGAGTGATGAGCCTATGAACTATTAATTCAAAATAGGTATGAAATGCGAAAAATATTTCAATTAATTTTAATCTCAACGTTAGCCACAGGATGTGGACTTCAGAATTCTGATACAAACAAAGATATTTCAGAAAACAAAAAAGCAATACAACGAACAAATAAAGTAAACGTAGATCCGTATACTTTACATAAACTGAATGATCTTCTAAAAAAGCGCTCAAAAGCTAATCACTATGATAGAGGAGAAATGATTGGTTTACTTTCTGAAGCTTTTTTAGAGACACCTTACCAAGCAAATATGTTACATGGCTCAGAAAATAAACCAGAAAAACTGATCATTGATTTTAGAGGTTTAGATTGCTTCACTTATCTAGATTATGTTGAGGCGTTATCAAAATCAACATCACAAACAGAATTTATAAATAACGTCATACGAACGCGTTATGTTGGTGGTAACATTAGTTTTTTAAATCGAAAACACTTTTTTACTGACTGGGCTTATAGAAAATATAAACTTGCCACTGATATTACCGCCCAAATAAGTCCTAACGCAGTAAACATTGAAAAATATCTTAATAAAAAAGCCAATGGTGAAAACTACCTTCCGGGACTACCAGTTGTTAAACGTCATATAACGTATATTCCAAGTGAATTTATTAATGAAAAGGTTATAAGTCATTTAAAAACAGGTGATTTAATTGGTATTTATACTAAACTTGCTGGACTGGATGTAACTCACGTTGGTTTCTTTATCATGACAAATCATGGTCCCATGTTACGGAATGCTTCTTCACGAAAAGAGAATAAGAAAGTCATAGACTCTTCTTTTATGGATTATGTAGCAAAAACACCAGGAATTATTGTTTTAAGACCTCTCCCATAGTCTATGAAGATACCCCCCATATTATCAATATATGTACTGAAGTTATTAAGCTCAACATTCAAATTTGTGTAATCTATACAGATACAATATCTTTGTTTATAATTTTAATAACAGAACAAAATATTTTTAATCTAACTTCGTATCTTGATACGGTAATGTATTCAATATGAATAATTATTAATTTTAAATCAAAATTTTAAAACTCTGTTCGTAACTTTTATATCAATTTACGGTCAAAGCTTCATTGAACTTAAATATTATTGTGAACTAAATTACAAAGAATTACAGTTTTTAAAATTTATAATGCCAGACATAGCAATGAGATAAACAAGTTATATTTATCATTTTATATAACTTGATCATTTCGTTTTGCAAATTTTTCTTGCCCTATAAATAATAGCTTATGTTTTATTTCCCACGGTTGCCTTAAATATTTTGGCTTTGCCATGCATTACTGTTTTTTATCAAAAGCCATATTTTCACATAGCAAAGAAGATATTTACTTCCATTCTATGAAAAAAAGCATGGAAAAGGCATTTTAGTGCTTACTTTCTTTGTCACTTAACCTATAAAATCATTTTGACTTCAAAATTTAATTCTGTCTACCGCAATCGTGTACGAATGTTTGTTATAGGAAAAAATCATGCCTAAACGCACAGATATAAAATCTATTCTTATCATTGGAGCAGGACCTATTGTTATTGGTCAAGCATGCGAATTTGACTATTCAGGCACACAAGCTTGTAAAGCCTTAAAAGAAGAAGGTTATCGCATTATTTTGGTCAACTCTAATCCTGCCACCATTATGACAGATCCAGATTTAGCTGATGCAACTTATATTGAGCCTATTACCCCTGAAATAGTCGCACAAATTATCGCTCATGAGCGTCCCGATGCCCTTTTGCCAACTATGGGAGGACAAACAGCCCTTAATACTGCTTTATCATTAAAGCGCATGGGTGTCTTAGACCGCTATCATGTTGAAATGATAGGTGCAAACGCCGATGCGATTGATAAGGCTGAAGATCGTGCTTTATTTCGCAAAGCGATGGCAAACATCGGTTTGGAAACACCGCGTTCTATGTTAGCGAACGCAACAGAACTCAAAGAAGAAAATCGCCAACTGCATACAAAAACACGCGATGAACTTAAAGCAAGACTTTCCGGTGATGCGCTTGACCAAGCCCTAGAAGAGCTTGAGCGTGATTGGCGACAAACAGAAACCGATCGTAAACAACATTATATCGCACATGCAACAGCAAAAGCAGTTCAAGCTCTGGATACCATTGGTCTTCCAGCAATTATTCGTCCTTCCTTCACCCTTGGTGGTACTGGCGGTGGTATCGCTTACAACCGCTCTGAATTTTATGAAATTATTGAACGCGGGCTTGAGGCTTCACCTACAACAGAAGTTTTGATTGAAGAAAGTGTTTTGGGATGGAAAGAATATGAGATGGAAGTTGTCCGCGATAAAAACGACAACTGTATCATTGTTTGTTCCATTGAAAATATTGACCCTATGGGGATTCATACAGGTGATTCAATCACCGTAGCTCCTGCTCTTACTTTAACAGATAAAGAATACCAATCTATGCGCAATGCCTCCATTGCTGTTCTGCGTGAAATTGGTGTTGAAACAGGTGGATCCAATGTACAATTTGCTGTTAATCCTGAAAATGGACGCCTTATTGTTATTGAAATGAATCCGCGTGTTTCCCGCTCTTCAGCGCTTGCCTCAAAAGCAACAGGATTTCCAATTGCCAAGGTAGCGGCGAAACTAGCCGTTGGTTACACGCTTGACGAATTAAAAAATGATATCACAGGCGGTGCAACACCAGCATCATTTGAACCTTCTATTGACTATATTGTTACCAAGATTCCTCGTTTTGCCTTTGAAAAATTTCCTAGTTCATCACCTGTCTTAACGACTGCAATGAAATCTGTAGGAGAAGTTATGGCAATCGGACGCACTTTTCAGGAATCTCTGCAAAAAGCGCTCCGTGGACTTGAAACGGGGCTTACTGGTCTTGATGAAATTGCCATCCCTGAACATGCGGAAGGTGATGAAAAAAGTTCTATACGTTCTGCGATTGCAATACCAAGTCCTGATCGTCTGCGCTACATTGCCCAAGCAATACGTTGGGGCTTACCTTTAAATGAAATTCATCAAATTAGCAAAATTGATCCATGGTTTTTAGAGCAAATAGCCTCCATTATTGAAATGGAACAGCGCATCCGCACCTATGGATTGCCCCAAGATTCAGACAATCTACGCATGCTAAAAGCGATGGGCTTTTCGGATGCGCGTTTAGCCACCCTGACAGGAAAAGAACCCGATGACGTTGCTGCTTTGCGCAAATTGCTTAATGTTCAGCATGTTTTCAAACGGATTGACACTTGTGCAGCTGAATTTTCTTCACCTACAGCCTATATGTATTCAACATATGAAATTCCCTTTGCAGGCGTAGAACACTCAGAAGCACAAGTTTCTGAACGCAAAAAGATTGCTATTTTAGGCGGGGGCCCCAATCGTATTGGACAAGGCATTGAATTTGACTATTGTTGTTGCCACGCTGCTTTTGCACTTCGTGATGCAGGGTTTGAAGCTATTATGATTAATTGCAATCCCGAAACTGTCTCAACAGACTACGATACCTCTGATCGTCTTTATTTTGAAGCTTTAACAACAGAAGATGTTATTGGTATTCTAGAAACAGAACAGAAAAAAGGCGAATTGGTTGGAGTTATTGTCCAATTTGGTGGACAAACACCTCTAAAATTGGCAAGTGCATTAGAAAAACATAACATCCCCATCTTAGGTACCTCACCTGATGCCATCGATTTAGCAGAAGATAGAGACCGCTTTCAAAAATTATTATTCAAACTCAACTTAACACAGCCTAAAAATGGTATCGCCCATTCAATCGAACAAGCACGGCGCATCGCGCATGAATTAGGTTTTCCATTGGTTGTACGCCCTTCTTATGTTTTGGGAGGCCGTGCTATGCAAATTATTCGTGATGAACGCAGTTTGCAAAATTATTTGCTTGAAAATGTGACAGAATTGATTCCAGAAGATATCAAAGCCCGTTTTTCCCACGATAAAATGGAACAGGTCGATATATTGCTTGATAAGAATCCATTGTTATTTGATACTTATCTCACCGAAGCTATTGAAGTTGATGTTGATTGTCTATGCGATGGAGAAGAAACACTTGTTGTTGGCATTATGGAACATATTGAAGAAGCCGGTATCCATTCGGGGGATTCAGCGTGTTCCCTACCAGTACATACGCTCTCAAATAAAATAGTTGTTGAATTAGAGCGCCAAACCAAAGCATTAGCCCAAGCACTTCATGTTCGTGGTTTAATGAATGTACAATATGCCATTAAAGACAACACGATTTATGTTCTAGAAGTCAATCCTCGCGCTTCACGTACTGTCCCCTTTGTCGCCAAAACAATTGGTCTTCCTGTTGCTAAAATAGCCGCACGTATTATGGCAGGAGAAACACTCCCAAAATCACTTCAAGCGTATGGTGGCTTACCTTCGCAGCAGAAAAAACAACATATTGCTGTCAAAGAAGCTGTTTTTCCTTTTGCCCGTTTTTCAGGTGTAGACACGCTTCTTGGTCCAGAAATGCGCTCAACAGGTGAAGTTATGGGACTTGATTATGAATTTGCTCTTGCTTTTGCTAAAGCTCAACTTGGAGCTGGTGTGGAGCTTCCAAAGGAAGGAACTTTGTTCGTTTCTGTGAGAGATGAAGATAAAAACCGTATCTTAAATCCTGTAAAACTTTTAATGCAACTTGGCTTTTCTGTTCTTGCTACAAGTGGAACACAAAAATTTCTTGCCGAACATGATATTGAAGCAAAAAAAATTAACAAAGTTCTAGAAGGACATCCTCACATTGAAGATGCCATTCGTAATCGACAAATTCAATTAATTTTCAATACAACCAGCACCCCCAGCGCTATTTCAGACTCCAAATCATTACGCCATGCAGCACTCATGCAGAAAGTTCCCTATTATACAACAATCGCTGGGGCACAAGCTGCAGTGGAAGCTATTAAAGCACTCAAAAATAACTGCCTTGAAGTACGCTCACTGCAAAGTTATTTCACTTGAATTTTTCAATATGGTACAAAATATATCCCCTCGTATGCACTCTCAAGTCTTTTATCTGTATAAAATACCGATTGAGGCTTGCTTTTTTTTCTAAAGACTTTTATATTGTGCTCTATCGAACTTTCGGTTATGTGACTTTCTTTCCTGTGCGGCCTGCACTTTTGACGAAACTTCTCCCACCTAATTTCGATCTAAAACCGTACTGAGGGTTTTTATGACTTCGGTACATAATATAATATGTCTTCTAAGGAGTTTCCTATGTCTACAGGAATAGTTAAGTGGTTTAATACAACAAAAGGTTTTGGCTTCATTCAGCCTAGTGATGGAAGTGCGGATGTTTTTGTACATATTTCCGCCGTTGAACGTTCTGGTTTAAGCAATCTTAATGAAGGACAAAAAATCTCTTATGACGTTCTTCAAGATCGTCGTTCTGGAAAATTTGCTGCTGGAAATCTTGCCGCGCTTTAATGTTTTAAACTCTACTACATTTCTATAAAAAACTCGCCTCTACAGGCGAGTTTTTTTATTGAAGCAGATATAACAAATTTTTACAAAAAAGCACTAACTTGCTACTTTGTACAATAATCCAAAAAATCTGCTAAAACCTTTCACAATGACTGCGCACTATCTTTTTCTGTAAAACCTCAAAAGACAAAAAGTTTACAGATTTATAACGAAATCTTTTAAGCTCTGTACGCCTAGCACCTTAAGCCAAAAGAGAATTGCAATATATTTTAGAAATTCTATAAGAGAGAATTTTTTGAAGCGCGATTAAAATATATCTAGGCTATTGATTATATTGAAAAAGCACTCGATGAATATATTTATATTATAAAGCCAAATATCGTAACTTCTTTCAGTTCAAAACCTCTTATATTGCAACAATTAAAACCATTTCCTTACACAGCACAAATGGGTTAGCGTATATACAAAACTGTTTAAGAAAGTAGTAAAAATGCTTCTTAATGTAAACTCTCTCTGTATTAATAACAAATGTGACACTTCAACCTCCCCATCCTAAGCTTAAATTTTACTTAACTATACAGAACCTAACAATTTTTTATTGCATAGAACGTAATCTCTTATAGAATACTTTGAGATGAACAATCATTTGCTTATATCATATAAGGATTCAAATTATGGCTTTTATTGCCGAGCGGCTTTCTCATATAAAACCTTCTGCAACAATTGCAGCTTCCCAAAAAGCACGTAATTTAAAAGCACTAGGTCGTGATGTTATTGCGTTGAGTGCTGGAGAGCCAGATTTTGACACACCCGACAATATTAAAAATGCGGCCATTGAAGCTCTTCGCCGCGGAGAAACAAAATACACTCCCATATCTGGTATTCCAGAATTGCGTCAAGCAATTGCAGCAAAGTTTAAAAGAGAAAACAATCTCACCTATCAACAAGAGCAAATTATTGTTGGGACTGGTGGCAAACAAATCCTTTTTAATGCATTTATGGCAACTTTAAATAAAGGAGATGAAGTTATCATTCCATCTCCTTATTGGGTCAGTTATCCAGAAATGGTTACCCTCAACGGTGGCACACCTGTTTTCGTAGAAACAAAAATTGAAGTTGCTTATAAACTTCAACCCGAAGAACTAGAAGCTGCTATTACCCCAAAAACCAAATGGTTCCTCTTTAACTCTCCTTCAAATCCATCAGGCGCCGCTTATACGCGTGACGAATTAAAAAAGCTAACAGATGTTTTAGTAAAGTATCCTCATGTTTATATCCTTACCGATGATATCTATGAACATTTAACATATGAAAACTTTGCTTTTGTCACCCCAGCAGAGGTAGAGCCACAGCTTTATGGCCGTACACTTACAATGAACGGTGTTTCCAAAGCCTATGCCATGACAGGGTGGAGAATTGGTTATGCCGGCGGACCAAAAGAATTGATTAAAGCTATGGATACCATTCAAGGACAACAAACATCTGGTACAAGCTCTATCTCTCAATGGGCTGCTGTCGAAGCACTCAATGGCCCACAAGATTTTATTGCTCGAAATAAAACTATTTTCCAAACACGCCGTGATCTTGTTGTTTCCAAATTAAACCAAGCGCTTGGCATTAACTGTCCCACGCCAGAAGGGGCTTTCTATGTTTATCCTTCCTGTGCAGAACTGATTGGAAAAAAGACACCGGAAGGCAAAGTTATTGCGAACGATGAAGACTTTGTAATGGCGCTTTTGGAAGCAGAATCAATTGCTGTCGTTCATGGATCTGCTTTTGGACTGGGGCCAGCTTTTCGCATTTCCTACGCAGCATCAGAAAAACTACTTGAAGAAGCTTGTGCACGTATTCAACGTTTTTGTAATAATTTATGTTAAAGTGCTATATCTACTTATGTTTACAATTTTCCGCCTCCATCTATTTGAGAGACTTTTGATTGTTGGATTATCGCACAAATAGAGATTCTACAGAAAACGTTGAAAGATAAAATTGCATAGCAACATATACGGGAAACAGAATCAAAACATCAACTGTCTTATTCCAGCAATAAAATACCAGTAATTTTAAAAAAGCTTCTCATCATAGCTTGAAGGAGCTAAAAATTGTTAGACATCCATAAAACATCAATTTTTTTTACCATCTTCTAAGAAATTTGCATTTTAAGAGACAATACAAAAAACTCGAAAAAAAAGCCGGACAAATGTCCGGCGAGTCTAGAAAATCCCCAGAGATAAAATCAATCTGACAGATCTTCGTAAGGGAACACTCAAGAAAATGCAATGGGAGGCAACATAATCAAGAGATAATTTTCTATCTCATTTTATGAGAAAAAGCACAATAAAGACTTACGCGTATCTGCTATGCAGTAAACACATAGCTCTTCAATTAATAAAGACCATTGGCTAAAAAGACCATTGGCGGGCTTTTAAAAAAATATAATCTCGAAAAGCATTCAGCTTTACCAAATTCTTTAAAGCATAAGGATAACAAAAGAAGGTATCAAAAGAAGGAATATCAACCATATCAGGAAAAAGACGCACAAGACGCTCATCATTATTCACGATATAATCAGGTAGCACAGCGATACCAAGATCACGCATAAGTGCATTCTTAATTGAAATAATATTATTGATTCGCAATACTGAAGTGCGTAAGGAACCATCACTTCTACCAGCTTTTTCCAACCAATTTAAACCAGACAAATAATGCGGAACAGGTTCACCAAATGAAATAATACGGTGAGCATCAAGTTCAGACAGTTTTTCTGGTTTTCCATAATTTGCAATATAGTTTTCTGAAGCATAAACATGCATATGAATTGTAAAGAGTTTTCTTTGTATAAGGTCAGGCTGTTGAGGTTGATGGAGACGCACAGCACAATCTGCACGACACATTGTCAAATCAAGTTCTTCATCAGAAAGCAAAAGCTGAATCTGCATATCAGGATAAAGACTTAAAAATTCTGGCATACGTTCTGCAATCCACCCAGCCCCCATTCCGAAAGTTGATGTAATACGCAAATGCCCTGTTGGTTTTTTACAGCCTTCACTTAATTGTAAGCGTACATTTTCGAGCTTCATTAAAACATCATGCGTTGTATGATAAAGAGTTTCACCCTGCTCTGTTAGAACCAAACCACGCGCATGCCGCTGAAAGAGAGAGACACCAACTTCTTGTTCTAAAGCTGAAACCTGTCGTGAAATGGCTGATTGGGATAAATGAAGCTTTTGTGCTGCATGCGTAAAAGATCCTGCCTCTGCCGCAGCATGAAAAACTCTCAATTTATCCCAATCTAACGGCGATGTCACAATTTTACCTCTAATTTTTTTACTTTTCCGATTAACTTTACGCTTGCAATTCTAAAAAATGCTCTGCTTCCAATGCGGCCATACATCCTCTTCCCGCCGCGGTTATAGCTTGGCGAAATGTATCATCGGTTACATCACCTGCAGCAAAAACACCAGCAATGCTTGTTGCCGTTGAATCTGGCTCTGTCCACAAATAACCACCTAGTTTTTGTTTCAATTGCCCTGCAAACAGAGAAACAGCGGGATCATGCCCAATGGCAATAAAGACTCCCTCCACATTTATCTTCATTTCCTGACCCGTTATAATATTTTTAAGACGCGCACCCGTTACAACAGCTCCCCTTGAATCCTGCGCTGGCAAACCAACAATTTCCTCTACCACATGATCCCAAAGAACACGCACATTATCACGGGCAAGCAATCTCTCTTGCAAAATTTTCTCCGCTCGAAAATAATCTCGTCGATGAACCACGCTAACACTCTTGGCCAAATTCGAGAGATAAAGAGCTTCTTCAACGGCTGTATTTCCTCCTCCCACCACAATGACATCCTTCCCACGATAAAAAAAGCCATCACATGTAGCACAAGCAGAGACGCCCCCTCCCATAAAGGTCTGTTCACTTTCCAAACCAAGCCAACGTGCCTGCGCTCCCGTTGCAATAATAAGGGCATCACAACAATATTGTGTTCCAGAATCTCCATGTAAGACAAAAGGATACTTTAATAAATCAGCTTTTATAATAGTATCATAGACAATTCTTGTCCCCATATTTTTAGCTTGTTTTGCCATTTGTTCCATTAACCATGGCCCTTGAATTGGATCAGCAAAACCTGGATAGTTTTCAACATCAGTCGTAATTGTCAACTGTCCCCCCTGTTGCAAACCAGTAATCATAACTGGCTTTAGCATTGCTCTTGCCGCATAGATCGCCGCTGTATAACCAGCTGGACCGGAGCCAATAATAAGCAGGCGAATACGCGATTCTAGCATAGAGTCCCCTTCTTTTTCTTACTTAACTATTCTATAAATTATAATAAAATGCAGCCTTTAAAAAAATATTTTTCAACGGCCTAAATTATGGTGTATACGTATCTTTTTTCAAGTTGAATGAAACGGTTTGATGAAAAATTTACCAAAATACGCTTAATACAGAGTTTGATTTTTATCGTATTTAAAAAAAACGTAAACTCTTAATAAGCGTAAAATTGTAACAAAAAAAGATCAAAAGGTAGGGAACGATCATTTTTCAATTTATTATCAATGTCTGTGCACGTTTTGCTTTAATCATGGGAGGAGCAATGCTTTTGCCAATTTTGGTTGATTTGCATGACCACAACCACCATTGGATAACCTTTCTCTACTCCTGCGCCATAACAACTGTATTAGCAACACTAATACTTTTAGCAACAAAGGGAGCAACCTGTCGTTTTTCAGCACGGCTTGGTTTTATGCTTACTGTTTGTCTTTGGCTAACAGGAAGCATTGTTGGTGCCCTTCCCCTTTATCTTTCTCCTCTTCCAATTTCCCTAGCCGGAGCAATCTTTGAATCAGTCTCTGGAATTACCACCACAGGTTCCACAGTACTTAACGGTCTTGATAATTTATCACGAAGCATTTTGTTATGGCGCTCTCTCATATGCTGGATTGGAGGGATTGGCTTTATTGGTTTAGCCTTATTACTTTTGCCTTCTTTACGTGTTGGTGGCGTACAACTTTTTCATATGGAATCGTCAGATAAATCTGAAAAAATATTGCCTCGCATCAACCAGATTGCCAACGGCATTATCATAGCTTATATTGGACTAACACTAGCTTGCATGCTCTCTTATTTTGCTTCAGGTATGAGTTTATTTGATGCGATTAATCATGCAATGAGCACCATCGCAACAGCTGGTTTCTCGACCCACGACGCCTCTTTTGGCTATTTTTCTGATAAACCAGCCATCTTCATCATTTCAACATTCTTCATGTTGCTTTCTGCATTACCCTTCGTGCTTTATGTTAAATTAGTACTTCCTGGACGCTCCAAACGCTTTATTGATTCACAAGTTATTGTTTTTCTCTATATTGTTTTTCTTTTCAGCTTTGCTTTAGCAGCATGGCTCAAATTTCATGACCATCGCCCTTTCCACCTCATTTTTCTTGATGTCATTTTTCACCTCACCTCTATTATTAGCACCACCGGTTATAGCGCCGAAGATTACCAACTTTGGGGACCCTTTGCACTTGGCGTCTTTTTCATTGTTTCATTTACAGGTGGATGTGCTGGTTCTACTTCTGGTGGAATAAAAATCAATCGCCTTATTATCCTTTGGCGCATTACACAAACAAATATAGAAAAACTTCTTTTTCCTAATGTCATTGTAAAAGCACACTATGATCAGGCCAATATCTCAAATGATGTTGCAAAAGCAGTTTTATTTTTTGTCTGTCTTTACATGTTTTGTCTACTTATTGGCACTGCACTTTTGCTCACAACTGGACTTGACTTTACTTCTGCCTTTACCGGCGTCCTAACCGCCCTTTCTAACATCGGCCCAGGTTTTGGAAACATTATCGGTCCTGCTGGCAATTTTTCTACAATCAATGATAATGCTTTATGGATTTTGAGTTTTCTTATGCTGGCTGGACGTCTTGAAATTATAACGATATTTGTACTTTTTATCCCTGCTTTTTGGCGTGAACAATTTTAATGAATAGCATTCATTTGCCAACGATCAAAAATTTAGGATGTAAGTGACATAGGTTATAAAATCTACTTGCAATTCAATTTATTGAAAAAACTTTAAAGAGCTTTAAATACGCAACCACACAAGCAGTATAAAACTAATACAAAATAAGAATCCTTGAGAAACTTTTCTTAACGCATAAGTAGCCTTATCTCTGAGCGAATGAAAATAGCTTCAAGCATCTTCTACCCTAAACAGAATAGCTCATAATCTTTTCAAAAAAAGAATCTTTTATCGTATACTTATTATCATAAAAGCATACTACAAATTCTAATACCTATCGCAGCAAGATACATCTACAATTTTTAAAATTGATTAAGGATTAAAGTATTGTTTTTTTGATTCACAAACATTCATAGAATCAAAAAGAAAAAACCGTTCCTGTATTTTTATTATCAGCTTTATATTCCTCTAAAAGATATAAATTTCCAAATCTTTTATCAAAAACTTTAAAAGTTTATGATTGTGATGTATCAAGGATACAATCAATACCTTTTATGAAATAACATTTATTATTGTATTATTGCTGTTATCTTGAGTATTAGAAAAAACTTTTAAAGGAAATGCATTCATTTTACTTATCAAAAAATTTCCGATACAGTTAGAGTGCTTTCTCAGCAAACACTTCTTCATAAACGCTCTCAATTTCTACCACTTCTTTTTCCAAAGGAAAGTTGGTACGAACGTGCTCTAAAGCTTTTTTTCCTGCTGCTATTGTTTTTTCTAAATTAGCAAAATAAGGTTCAATCGCTGCCGTTAAAGCCCCTCCATCTCCTGCTTTAACAACCGTACCTGTTCCCTCCACCACCAATTCTTTATAAGCTCCCGCATCACTTGCAACGACAGCTGTCTGTGATGCCATTGCCTCCAAGGGCGTCAAACCAAAACCTTCTGTACGTGAAGGTGCGACATAAAGCGTCAGGCGACGGTACCATAAAGGTGTGTTGTGCAACTCACCAAGAAAAATAATACGCTTTTCTAAACCCGCTTCTACAATTTTGGGGCGTAATTTTTTTTCGAATTTATAATATTGTTCTGTCGTCCGACCAGCAATAAGTGCTGTCCAGTCAGGATAACGTGGCAACAATACTATCATTGCCTCCACAAACAAATCAGTGCCCTTGGAAGGGCGCACACGTCCAAAACACCCAACCGCATATTTTCCTAGAAGTCCTGACGAAGAAAAGCCATCATCGAGAGTTTTAGGTGGTGAAAAACGCTTAACATCGATGCCATGCATAATAACTTTATGAGGTACTTCTAGATAAGATCCCGTCTGTAAACTGGTAGCAATTACCCTATCCATACGCCGAAGCAACCATTTGGTAAAAGACTTATGATGACGTTGAGAAGCAGACGTAAAGATAAGTTTAAGCTTCATACGCAAGACATCACGCAAAAGGATACCACAAAACATCTCAATATTGCGCCGCGCATGCCAAATACGAAATGGCTTACCCTTTGGGCTTTTCCAAAGCCCAAAAAGATCTCTAAAGGCAAGAGCAGGCAAGTTCTTTGGAAGTCCAAATCCAAAAGTAGATATACGCATCCCTCGTTCTTGCTGTAATGGAACAAGCTGGACAACTGTAGATGTTACTCCGGACAAACGCTTTTTAAAGTGCGGAGCAATAATTTCCGTTTCTTGCAAAGATACACGCATAATAATTTAGATATATTGAATTTCAATAATTTCGTAATTATGCGCACCCCCTGGTGCATTTACTTCAATGACATCCCCTTCTTGCTTGCCAATGAGGGCACGCGCAATAGGTGAGGAAATAGAGATTTTACCAGTCTTTACATCAGCTTCTTGATCACCAACAATCTGATAAACCTTTTTTTCTTCAGTATCTTCATCCAAAAGTTTGATAGTAGCTCCAAATTTAATTTTGTCACCTGAAAGACGGGAGACATTAATTACTTCTGCTCGCGCAATATAATCCTCAAGCTCATTTATACGCCCCTCATTATGACTTTGTGCCTCTTTCGCAGCGTGATACTCAGCATTTTCTGACAAATCACCATGAGCACGCGCCTCAGAAATTGCTTCAATAATCCGTGGACGTTCGTGTTGTTGACGCCAACGTAACTCTTCTTTAAGACTCTCAAAACCAGCTGTAGTCATCGGAACTTTTTCCATAATCCGTCCCTTTCTGTTACACGGAAGGTTCAATAAAATATAAAAAACGGCTTCCAAAATAACTTTTGGAATCCGAAAACCACAATGTTTTCTATTATATAGTACAGCAGCGCTGTTTTCCATATAAAAATAAAAAAGAAAACAAAGCATTCACCGATTATATTTTAAACTATCTGATATTTTAGCGCTCACTCATGTCAAACTTCTCTCCTGTCATTAAGCAACCAAAGAAGAAAGAATTGTATTTCTTTCTATTTTATCATAACTTAGAAAAGGAGGATTTATATGAAGAGAGAAAAAAGAAAAATCTCTAAAGGAACCCTCTGGAGAAAAATGAAAAATTTAATAATTTTTTTTGTGTTTGTCCCTCTCTTTTTAGCCACAACAGTATCCGGAGCTGCGGATGCCTTTGTCACAAGAAACCTTAATATGAGAACAGGACCAAGCACCAAACACGCACTCTGTGGTTTAATCCCCGCAGGAGAAACGATATTTGTTCAGAGCTGTAAAGGAACATGGTGCCATATCAAATATAAAACCCAAACAGGTTGGGTATCATCTCGTTATCTCGCATTTAAAGATGGCAATGCTCTTTATCACACATACACTGTATTTTCAGGCACTGTATCTTCAGGAACAAATCACAAGATATACAGTTATCCTCCATAAAAATCATGTTGAACACTATAACCAATTTTCTATGAAACATCATCATAATGAAAAAGAAAGACTGTACAGCAAAAGCTACAGAGGTCAGCATACTCAAAAAGAGCATTCTCTATTCAAAACTTAGATGATTAGATAAAATATTCAGTACTCTAAAACAAAGTTTTTCAATAATGTTTTGCCGTTATTGCGATATAGTTGTAGAATTTAGCATTTCCTTGTAAAACTACAAACACTTCTGTAAAAGGATATCGCAATGAAAAATGGTGTCACAGCAACGGTAGAAGCTCTTTCTGCCCTCATTGCTTCAGGTAATCCTCTTTTTAAGAATGGCGCATTATGGACACCTCATCGCCCTATTTGTCCTGAAAAATCGGAAGGTGGGATTCCCTTTCAACTCGAAACCTCCTTTGAAGCAGCAGGAGATCAACCTCACGCAATAAAAACTCTGGTTGAGGGGATTGAAAAGAATGAACATACACAAGTGCTTTTGGGTGTTACTGGATCAGGAAAAACCTATACGATGGCGAAAATCATTGAAAAAACCCAACGCCCAGCTCTCATTTTAGCACCAAATAAAACGCTTGCTGCACAACTTTACGGAGAATTTAAAAATTTTTTTCCTCATAATGCCGTTGAATATTTTGTTTCTTATTACGACTATTATCAACCAGAAGCCTATGTTGCACGCTCTGACACTTATATCGAAAAAGAATCTTCTATTAATGAACAAATAGACCGTATGCGCCATGCTGCCACACGCGCTATCCTAGAGCGTGATGACGTTATTATCGTGGCATCCGTATCCTGTATCTATGGGATTGGTTCGGTAGAAACCTATACTGCCATGACCTTGCAAATAAAAGAAGGAGACAAACTCAATCAACGACAATTCTTAGCTGATTTAGTTTCTCAACATTATTATCGACAAGATATAAACTTTATTCGCGGTTCTTTTCGTGTTCGAGGAGACACAATTGAAATTTTTCCTGCCCATCTTGAAGATCGTGCTTGGCGTATTTCGCTCTTTGGCGATGAAGTAGAGACAATTACTGAATTTGATCCTCTCACCGGACAAAAAACAGGTGACCTTCAATCCATTAAAATTTATGCCAACTCGCACTATGTAATACCAAGGCCAACGTTAAATCAAGCTATGAAAGCTATTAAAATAGAACTGATTCAACGTCTCGATGAATTGAATGCAGCCGGACGCCTTTTAGAGGCACAGCGTTTAGAACAGCGCACAATGTTTGATTTAGAAATGTTAGAAACAACTGGTACATGTGCTGGAGTCGAAAATTACTCACGCTATTTAACAGGACGAAAGCCCGGTGAACCACCACCAACTTTATTTGAATATATTCCAAATAATGCTCTCGTTTTTATCGATGAAAGCCATGTCACGATTCCTCAAATTGGTGGCATGTATCGGGGTGACTTTAGAAGAAAAGCAACCCTAGCGGAATATGGATTTCGTCTGCCTTCTTGTATGGATAATCGTCCTTTACGCTTTGAAGAATGGGATGCCATGCGTCCACAAACTATTGCTGTATCAGCGACACCTGGACGCTGGGAAATAGAACAGTCTCACGGCATTTTTGCTGAACAAATTATTCGCCCAACAGGGCTTGTTGATCCACCAACACAAGTACGTCCAGCCTCAACCCAAGTTGATGATGTTGTGAGTGAAATTCGTAAAACAATTCAAAAAGGCTACCGTACCTTAGTAACCGTGCTGACCAAGCGTATGGCCGAAGATTTGACAGAATATCTCCACGAACAAGGCATTCGGGTACGCTATATGCATTCTGACATTGATACATTAGAGCGTATTGAAATTCTTCGTGATTTGCGGCTTGGTACTTTTGATGTCCTCATTGGGATCAATCTACTGCGAGAAGGCTTGGATATTCCAGAATGTGGTTTTGTTGCCATTCTAGATGCCGATAAAGAGGGTTTTTTGCGCTCCGAAACCTCACTCGTGCAAACAATTGGACGTGCTGCACGCAACGTAGATGGTCACGTGATTCTTTATGCAGATTCCATTACTGGCTCTATAGAACGAGCTCTGCAAGAAACACAAAGGCGTCGACAAAAACAAATAGCCTACAATGAAGAACATAATATTACACCAACCAGTATCAAAAAAAATATCGACGATATTCTCAATGCAGGAGGTGAAAATCATCATACTTCCAAAAATATTCCCGATTTTATCAGGCAAAACAATATGGTTGGCAATAATTTGACAACTCATATTCAATCTCTAGAAAAATCAATGCATGCAGCAGCTGCTGATCTCAACTTTGAAGAAGCTGCAAGACTTCGTGATGAAATCAAACAGCTCCAAAAAATAGAACTAGAAATTGCGGATGATCCCTTACCAGATCATAATGAACAATCTACCCATGCCCCCATGATACAACCAAATCTTTTCACAAAGCCGGATCTTGATCATATGGGGCCAACAATGGATACTGGTATTTTAAAAAATCGAAAGAGTAAAAGCAGATCTCACCAAAACGCTCTTAAGATAACAACAAAAAAACAAAAAAAATCCACCCAATCAATAATCTAAAACTCTTCAAAGCATTTACAGTAAATCTTATCCCTCTAAAATCTTAATAAGATCACAGGAAAAAGCACTACCCCGCAAATAAATACCCTAAACGTCAATACCGCTATAATTGAGTAAATAAGCAATCTCAGAAAACGCTTTTTTTCACTGTCTTCGCAAACTAATTCAGCTTGCTTTAAATATCTATCAAACGTGAAAACGACTTTAAAACGTCTCTCAACTCTAAAGCGACAGCAACCAAATAAAAGGATATATTTTCATATCTCAAAACTGCCCTATATAGCGCAAAAAAACATAGAGCCTAATTTTTATTATCAGCCTCTTACAAAGCCATTAAATAAGACAATATTCTTTATAAGTTATGCAAGTAAAGACAGAATTTATCGTGCTCATATAAATCTATAATAATAAGAGCAATATTTGTATTTCATATTTCTATCGTTTATTTTAAATTATTATAAAATAAAATAAAGATAAAACATTATTTTACATCAAGTTATATTACCATAATCAAAAATAAAAATTCTCAATACAACATTATAAATCAGACGAAAAATATTATATTTTTGCAAAACAAAATTTTGTCACGATTTTATATATAATTTGTACTGATACTCAACCAAATGGTTTTTTATGCATTTGTTAATGAAATCAAAAACCGTTCAGACTGTGTTCAGTTTGATACGTGTAGAATGTGAAAAAATGCGAATTATACGAAGGAGCATCACTATGAAAAAAACGATCAAATTGGCGGTATTATTGGGAATATCAAATGTAACTGTTTTTGCACCATTAAGCACAGCACTTGCGGATATGGGATGGATGGATGGTAAAAATTATATTGATAAGCACATGAATGATATAAGAAAAAAAATGGATGAGCATTTCGCTTCTTTTGATTTTACAAAACCTTCTGCTCCTAAAAAGAGTCCCCCAACTCCTAAACATCCCCAACAACATCATCATCACCATCATCATCACTACTATCATCACCCCCAACAACAACATCATCATCACCATCATCTTATTAACCATACAAAGCCAGAACAAAGCAAGCAACATATTGAAAAGCATCACTCTTCTCATCTTTCTTATAATCATTCTGGTTATCAAGTTGATCACAGAAGGAAAGAACAAAGCAAGCAACATATTGAACACAAAACATATAATTATGTCGAACGCAAAAAAACAACACACCATCATATACACACAAACCTTGGAACGCGCGATAACTCAGGAGATGCTTTAGCAGCGGGTATTCTTGGCCTTGCTGCCGGTGCAATTCTTGGTAAGGCTTTCCAAAAAGCAGAACAACCGCAAATTATCTATCAACAAGCACCACAGCACCAAGTCGTGTATCAACAAGCACCACAAAAGCAAGTTGTTTATGAAGTTCCGTCGATAGAAACATATCAACCGCTTCAGCAAACGTCACACCATAATTGGCTCCAATATTGCAAGAAAAAATACCGTTCATTCAATCCAAAAACCGGTACTTTTCGAGGTAATGATGGACTGGATCACTTTTGCTATGCTCCATTGAACTAACTTCTATTATATTCTACTAAAGAAGTTTTAAGTAACCGAAAAAATGCTTTTAAAGTGTTTTTTCGGTTACATATCAAGCTCTTGAAGAAAAGGGTTCCACTGGCGCTCATAGCCTAAAGAACTTCCAGAACCATGCCCACAAATAAAACGAACATCATCGCCTAAGGGCAAAACCTTTTCTCGAAGCGATTTCATTAATTCTTTATGAGAACAAAAAGGAAAGTCCGTACGTCCAATAGAACCACGAAACAGTACATCACCCAATAAGGCAAAACGTTGTTTTTCATTAAAATAAATCACATGACCAGGAGAATGTCCTGGTGTATGAAAAACATTGAAGACATGCCCAGCAAAATGAACACTATCGCCATCTTCTAACCATTGATCAGGAACACAATTGCGCACATCAGTGATGCCATAGCTTTTTGCACTCTCAACCACTGTATCCATCACTGGTTTATCATGACGATGTGAACCAATAATTTTAACATCAAGGGCTTCTTTTACTTGCATTGCCGCTCCCACATGATCAAAATGACCATGTGTTATCCAAATAGCTTCAACAATAACACCCATCTTTTGGATCTCTGCTTGAATTTGAGACCAATCACCTCCAGGATCAACGAGAACCCCGACTTTTTGTTCATTATCAAAAAGCAAAGTGCAATTTTGTTGAAAAGCTGTAACAGGAATAATATGTGCACTAAAATGACTCATGATATCCTTTTCAAAGGAAAATTTCCCACGTCTATAAAGAAGAATTTTCTGCTTTATGGAATAAAATAGCCTGCTCGACAGTTTTATGCAACTTATGTAAACTTGAATTTTGTAAAAATGAAATTTTTTTCAAGGTTTTAAAGAATGACCGATCATGTTCAAGTTTTGTGTGACGATGCCCCTCATCTTCTTGTGATTGATGACGACACCCGTATCCGCAATCTCTTATTTCAATTTCTCATTAAAAACGGATTTCGTGTTTCCGTTTCAGCAAATGCTGATGAAGCAAAACGACAGCTTGCAAGTTTAGAATTTGATCTTCTTATAGTTGACGTCATGATGCCTGGACAAAACGGCATTCATTTCACCACCTCACTTCGCCAAACACGGGATGTTCCCATCCTCATGCTGACAGCTTTGTCAGAAATAGACAATCGCATTCATGGCTTAGAAGCAGGTGCTGATGACTATCTGGCCAAACCATTTGACCCTCGTGAACTTCTCCTTCGCATTCACGCCATTTTACGACGTGGTTTCCCTCTAAATCAACCTAAAATTGAGCAGGTTGTTTTTGGACCATATATTTTTTCCATTGCACGGCGTGAACTCAAAAAAGAAGGAGAAATGATTAAATTAACAGATCGTGAACAAAAAATGATGGTTATTTTTGCCGAAAATGCCGGTGATATTATTCCCCGCCATAAATTTGCAATGGATGATAAAATTATCAATGAACGTGCCATTGATGTACAAATCAATCGCCTTCGTCGCAAAATCGAAAAAAATCCAGCACTCCCTATATGGCTCCAAACCGTGCGAGGAATAGGTTATAAACTTTCAATTGAACAAGCAATAATATGATCAAATCCTCAAAAAAATTTGTTCAATGGTTAACAAAGCAGATGCCTAAACGGCTTTATGCGCGTTCTTTAATCATCATTATAGCGCCTATGGTTCTCCTGCAAACAGTGATTGCGTACACCTTTATGGAACGCCACTGGCAAATGGTAACTGAACGTCTTTCCACCGCTATTGTCCATGATATTTCAGCGATTATTGACATCATTGAAACATACCCACAACAAGATAACTATGAAGATATCAAGCGTATTGCACAACAACGTATGGGATTAAACATCGCCATTCTACCACCCGCTCATCTTCCTCCTCTAGGACCTAAACCATTTTTTGCAATTCTTGATTATTTTCTCAGTGAAGAAATCACCCGCCAAATTAATCGCCCCTTTTGGATTGATACAGTAGGAGATTCAGATCTTGTGGAAATCCGTATCCACTTGGGTCACGCTATCTTACGCGTCTTTGCACCACGTAGCCAAGCCTACGCTTCCAATACCGCAATTTTTTTAAGCTGGATGGTGGGAACAGCTCTTGTTTTATTGCTAATAGCAATTTATTTCTTGCGCAATCAAATTAAACCAATTCAACAATTGGCTGAAGCAGCAGAAAGTTTTGGATGCGGACGCCCTTTACCAAAAGGATTTCAACCACAAGGAGCTGATGAAGTCCGCCGTGCTGGCATTGCTTTTTTACGCATGCGTGAACGGATTGAACGGCAAATCGAACAACGTACCATGATGCTTTCAGGTGTAAGCCATGATTTAAGAACGATTCTTACCCGTTTTAAACTTCAGCTAGCATTAGCAACTACTAACTTTGATATTAAACCGCTTGAACAAGATGTCAGCGATATGCAAAATATGTTAGAAGACTATCTTGCTTTTGCCCGTGGTGAAGGAAGTGAAAGTGTTAGGGCCTTTGACCTCAATGCTCTTATGCAAAAATTCTCTACCGATGCCAACCTTCACAAACGTCAGTTTTCCTACATCATCAAAGGTCGTACACAAATACAAGTGCGGCCACGCGCCTTTACGCGCCTAGTCAGTAATCTTGTATTAAACGCATTTTATTATGCTAAAACTATCAAACTCACAGCCATATCCCAACAAGAATCCTTTATCTTGACGATTGATGATGACGGACCTGGAATTCATAAAAATATGCGTACAGAAGTCTTTAAACCATTCTTTAGACTCGATAAAGCACGCAATCAAGATGCAAGTGGAACAGGACTAGGCCTTTCTATTGCACAAGACATAGCGCGTAGCCATGGAGGCAACATTCAATTAGATGACAGCCCTCTAGGAGGCTTGCGCGCTATTATTGACATCCCTCTATGAGCTAGATCTCTCAACCCGCCTTTTAAAAAAACACAAAAAACTTTGTAAATTCAAGCATTCCCTACAGTTTCAAACAAAGTATATTGGAGTGCCTTATAAGCACTTTCCCCACGCCAAGCGACCATTTGAAATGCAACATAATGACTTTCACAAACTTTTAGTGCGTGTATCAACAATGTTTCAACTTGTATATGAGAGGGATGTGCTCCACCCGCCAAAAGAAGCCCTTGTCTATAAATAACAGAATTATTTCCTTGCCAATAATCAAAATGTCCTAGCAACAATTTTTCATTAATTGCCAGCAACAAGCGATGCACTTCTGCGGTTCGAGCATTTTCAATAGAAAGATCAAAGGCGCAAGCTAAATGAAGCGCCTCCTGCTCTTCCATCCATGAAAAAGCAAGGCTATAATTTGCTCGTTTTCCTTCTACACAAACACGAATTTCATCTTGTGCATCCCGCTCAAACGACCAATCATACTTACACGCAATCTGTTCGATAAAATCAACAGGATGCTCTTCTCTTTCTGTGGCGCAAAATGCAAGCCTCATTATAATCCTCAATCATCTTAAAAATGTTGTCAACAGCATATAAACCACCTCAACTGTAACAACATTTTGCTACAATCAAAGCCTTTACACCAAACAAATACACATAAAACATCAACAGTACACACAGTACCCAGGACACAATTATGCTCCCAAGAGCAACCTGATATCATAAAACGAATCATCAAGTTTTTTCAGTGTATTGATACAATTTCACAGCACCAGCCCCTCGCTTTAAAAAAATGTTTCTTTTACAAAAAATAAATAAAAAATAAAAGAACTTTTTTCTCTAACAGACTCAAGATTAAGCATTTTTTAGCTGTATGCACGCCATTGAAAAATTGGGGATATTTTTTTATAGAGATTATTTCTTTTCTTTCGTGTCTGTATTTTTTTCCAAATCATCAAGGCGCCTTTTAAAATCAGTATTGTCAGCATGCGCTTTCACTACCATTTCCTTAAAGGTTTCAAATTCTTCGCGTGAAACAAGATCAAGTTTATTTGCTATCTTTTCAGCCTGCAAACGAAAAGCTGTTCCAGCTTCACGTCGTATACCTTGGGCAAAATCAGCAGCATCTGTTGCTAATTTTGCCAATTCATCAAAAATACGGTTTGATCCATTACGCATAATGTTTTTCCTTAATTTTAATTATTGACGCACGCATTATAGCGTCTTTTCATAACATTTAGATACTGTATTTGTTCCTCTGTCTTATAGATTTTACCTGCCTCTATAAATTCTACTATATAGATTTTATTTTAAGTCCTTTACACTCTTTTTACCATCATAAAATTTTAGTATAAGAATCCAGTGGAAAGCTACCACTCTCCCCGCTTGACCATTGTACATTCATCTGTCATTCCTGATCATCATGTAACCTAAAATGTAAAATGCTTAACTCATGAACAATCTTGTCTGTCCAGCCATTGCTTTTCCATCTTTTCTCGATCCGGTAATCGTCCGTTTAGGTCCCCTATCCCTCCATTGGTACGGACTTGGTTACGTAATAGGCATTCTTTTTGCTTGGTGGTATGCACAAAAACTATTAAAAAAATCATCTCTATGGCATAAAAACCACCCTCCCATGGATAAGGAAAAAATAGGGGATTTTGTTGTTTGGTCTGCCATAAGTGTTGTTGTTGGTGGTCGTTTAGGGCAAGTCCTTGTATGGGATCCAATTTATTATTTTAGCCATCCCAGTGCTATCATCGCAGTGTGGGATGGAGGGATGTCTTTTCACGGTGGTCTCATTGGCGTTATCATTGCAATGATTTTGTTCGCTCGTAAAAATAATATCAACACACGAGCCATGTTTGATATCATTGCTGCGGGTGCACCTATCGGTATCGGCATTGTACGAATCTGCAATTTCATCAATCAAGAATTATGGGGCAACGTTACCACACAACCTTGGGCAGTTTGCTTTCCCCTAGATCCTTACTATTTACCACGCCATCCAAGCCAACTCTACGAAGCATTTATGGAAGGATTCCTTCTCTTTATCATCTTACTCATTTTCATTTTTGCTTTCAAAGCATTAAAACGCCAAGGTTTCGTGGCAGGAATATTTATTATAGGTTACGCAATAGCACGCAGTACCTCAGAAGTTTACCGTGCTCCTCAAGAAGATCCAGAATGGTTCTCTACTCTTTTCCATTCTACAGGCTTTACCTATGGCATGGCTTTATCTCTTCCCATGCTTCTTTTAGGATTTTATCTCCTTCTTCAAGCATTTAAAGACAAATCTACCAAAAATGGCAGCTCTCAAAGAAAAAATTAAAGAAATCATCGCATCTCATGGCCCCATTACGGTCAGTGAATATATGACAATGGCGCTCACAGACCCTCAATTTGGCTATTATCAAACACAAACGCCTTTTGGGCGCACTGGTGATTTCATAACAGCCCCCGAGGTAAGCCAATTATTTGGAGAAATGATTGGCATTTGGCTTCTTGCAAATTGGAAAGCCCATGGTTGCCCTCAGCCTTTTATTCTCGTCGAAATAGGACCAGGACGTGGAACTTTGATGGATGATATTTTGCGCACCATACAAAAATTATCCACAACAGCATTTAATACTTCTGAAATTTTTCTTATTGAAATAAGTGAAAAGCTGGCAAGAGAACAAAAAAAAACTCTTGCTCCTTATCAGAAACAAATCCACACTATTAAAAACTTTGATCAAATCCCTGCAAAACCTCTCTTTTTCATTGCCAATGAGTTTTTAGATACCCTCCCCATCAACCAATATATTAAAATCGGTGGTGAATGGAAAGAACGCCGTATTACAATCAATCAAGATGGAGATTTTATCTTTATTGCTGACTCGCGTAAACTTCCCTCTTCTTGTTTACAATCCTATTGTTCTCAAATGCCTGATGGAACAATTTTTGAACATGCGCCTTCACGGCATCAATTCATACAACAACTCAGCAACCACTTAGTACAAGTAACAGGTTCTGCTTTGCTTATTGATTATGGTGCTTGTGATCTTGCCTTTGGCGATACACTGCAAGCAATCTCAAAACATAAATTCTGTGATATTTTTGATGCTCCAGGTCAACATGATTTAACATCGCATGTTGGTTTTTCCTTTTTAAAAAATATAGCCCTTGAACAAGGCTGTTTTGCTGAAACCTTAGAACAAGGAGACTTTCTTTTAAAAATGGGGCTGCTAGAACGCGCAAAACAGCTTGGATCAAATCAAAATGCTACACTGCAAAACAAAATCCACCAAGATATCGAGCGATTAGCTGGTCCAGATCAAATGGGCAAATTGTTTAAAGTCTTGCACATGAGTAATAAAAATATATCTGTACCTCCTCAATTTTGATAACCATAAATATTGACAAATCCGTGCCTGTCACCCACCATTCTGCCTTTGAAAACAACCATCTCTATAAGGAACCTTTATGAATTGTGTCTCGTTCCCCATCCTTGCAAAAGAGCTTTCTGCCTTACACGGGATAAAACATGGTTTTTTCACACGCCAAGAGAGTGTTGTAAAAAACCTCTCTCAAAACCTTTATATTGGTCAAAACTCAAAGAACTCAGCTGAACATATCGCACAAAATCGCATTTTGATCGCCGATTATTTTGCTGTTGAGGTGCAAAATTTCATCACCATCAAGCAAATACATTCTTCTGACGTTGTCGTAGTAAATCAAGCTTTTATTGGCGAACCTCCCAAAGCAGATGCTCTTGTTACCACCACACCAGGACTTGTAATCGGCATTCTTACAGCAGATTGCGGACCAGTTTTGTTTGCTGATCCACAAGCAGGTGTCATTGCCGCTGCCCATGCTGGCTGGCGAGGAAGCTTAAAGGGAATTATCGAGAAAACAATTACTGTTATGGAAGAGCAAGGAGCCAAAAGGCAATCAATAACAGCAGTTCTTGGCCCTTGTATTGGTCCTTGCCACTATGAAGTGACAGGCGAGTTTTATAATCAATTTATCGATTGCCATAGCAAATTTCGAAAATATTTTTTAAAAACAGATAAAATAAATCATTTTCACTTTAACCTGTGGGCATTCATTCTCAATCAACTAAAAGAAGCAGGAGTTAATGCTTCTTGTTTGGAGCTTTGCACCTACCAAGATGAACAGCGCTTTTTTTCCCATCGGCGTGCGATACACCGCAACGAACCGGATGATGGGCGACAATTCTCTGCTATTATTCTGACAAAATAAAAAGAGACTTTTTTACCTAAAGAGAATAGCAAAACTGCAAAATAAAATTTTTGCTCTCAATAAAACAACAATAGCTCTTAAATATTGTGCTTTTTATAAAAAATGTTTTCTTAACAGGTAAAATACGAAGAGGCTAACTATTATTGTCTCAAAGCTTTTCCTATAATAGTTAAATTTAAAACAATTTTTTAACATGGACTTTGCTTTATTCCTTTATACAGAAAACCATACCAACACTATTTTATAGAGGAAGAGAAAAAAGTTTAATGACTATATTTCTTTACCACATGGATAAAAAACTGAGCTTTCCAAACAATAAAATTTTGGAAAAAGAAAAACAAAACACATAGTTCTTTAACAATGAGAGAGAAAATTACAATACTTCTGTGATTGTTTCCTTGCAATCTGATAATAAGAAGTTAAAAACTTATTATATTCTACCGTGACGACTCAGAGGTTCCACTATGAAGCTTTTCTGCGGCAATTCTAATCCACGCCTTGCTGAAGATGTTACAAATTATTTAAATATTCCTTTAGGGAAAGCAACCGTAAAACGTTTTGCCGATCAAGAGATTTTCGTAGAATTACATGAAAATGTACGGGGACAAGATGTGTTTGTTTTGCAATCTACATCCTATCCTGCAAACGATCATTTGATGGAATTGCTCATCATGATTGATGCTCTTCGCCGCTCTTCTGCGCGTCGTATAACAGCTGTCATCCCCTATTTTGGTTACGCTCGCCAAGATCGTAAACCTGGACCACGGACTCCCATTTCTGCAAAACTTGTTGCCAACCTGGTTACTGAAGCAGGCGCCCATCGCGTTTTAACATTAGATCTTCATGCTGGACAGATTCAAGGATTTTTTGATATTCCCACGGATAATCTTTATGCTGTTCCGGTCATTTCTCGCGACGTCAAAATGCATTATTCTCTTGAAAATGTTATTGTTGTTTCACCTGATGTAGGTGGTGTGGTACGTGCCCGTTCGTTGGCCAAGCGCTTGAATAGTTTACTGGCTATTGTTGATAAACGTCGCGAACGCCCTGGTGAATCAGAGGTTATGAATATCATTGGAGATGTCTCTGGAAAAGACTGTCTTTTGCTTGATGATATTGTCGATTCCGGTGGAACACTATGCAATGCAGCAAGTGCTCTCCTGAAACACGGTGCCAATAGTGTCACAGCTTACATTACACATGGTGTTCTTTCTGGAAATGCTATTGAACGTATTACCAACTCAGAGATGAAAGAATTGGTTATTACCGATTCAATTATGCCAACAAGGGCTATTGAAAAGGCTCATAATATTCGTGTTTTACCAATCGCTGACCTGATTGGCGAAGCAATCGCTAGAACAGCAGCAGAACAATCTGTCTCAAGCTTATTTGGTTAAACGGGTTGCTTGGGATCTCCTGGTGCTGTTTCCACACCAAGATCAGGGAAAGCTATAATGCGTTGACCATTAAAATGTGTATGGATAACAAGAAAGCCGCGCTCTTCAAAATAGCTTAAAAGTCTGCGTGCACGACTTAGGGAATGGCTTCCATAAAGACGTGCCAAAAATGCATCCGATGGGCAAGGTTTTCCGCTCAAAGCAGCCTGTGCCACATTTAAAAAAACACCTTGAACCTCATCTTCTAAACTTTCTGATATTTGCAAAAGGCGTTTCCAGTTTTCACTCACAGCAGTTTTTTCATCAACACAAGCTTGCGCAATAGCTAATTTACGTCGAAATTGCGAAAGATTCAAAGGATCTCCCGAAAAACCATGAATACGGCAACGCACCAAGAAATCTTGATAAAGTACCGCTGTAGAGCGATAACAAGCTTCAGGATCATCAAGAATTTCCCGAATAACGGGTTCTACTTGGCTATCACGTTCAACAACAGAAAGTTCAGGAAATAAACTCGGATTTTCTTGCAATAATTCTTGTTTTTTATGCACAACCTCTTCTAACATCTCATGAATTGATTTTTCTCGCACCGGCTCTCGTGATTGTTTAAATGGAATCAAAATTTCCTCCGGTGAAGCAGTAAAAACAAGTTCTTTTGCATCCATTCGCTCTGTTGGCAAAGGCATTAATTTTGGACTAGAAGAACGTGCCAATGTTTCAACGGGACCAATAACAATCCGTAAAGAACGCCTTGATAAAGCGGGGCCTAAAGCTATAAAATGCCCCCGTTCAAGATCTCTAAACATTTCTGCTTGGCGACGTTCCATTCCCAACAAATCAGCAGCACGCATCATATCAATATCTAAAAAAGTCCGCCCCATTAAAAAATTTGATGCTTCAGCAGCAACATTTTTGGCAAGCTTAGCCAAACGCTGTGTCGCAATAACACCCGCAAGACCACGTTTACGCCCTCGACACATAAGATTTGTCATAGCACTAAGAGAAATTTTACGCGCTTCATCAGAAACTTCTCCCGCCGCAGCTGGAGCAAACAATTGTGCTTCATCAACCACCACAAGCATGGGATACCAATAATCACGTTCCACATCAAACAACGCGCCAAGAAAGGCGCCCACAGCACGCATCTGTTGTTCTGTATCCAACCCCTCAAGATTGAACACCACCGAAACCCTATGTTGGCGAATACGCTGAGCAATACGCGTCAGTTCTAGTTCGCTGTGTTGAGCCTCAACAATGACATGACCAAATTTATCTGCCAAAGTAACAAAATCACCTTCTGGATCAATCACACAATGTTGCACCCATGAAGCACTTTGTTCAAGAAGGCGTCGAAGAAGATGTGATTTTCCTGAACCAGAATTGCCCTGCACAAGAAGACGTGTCGCCAATAATTCTTCCAAATCAATGCATGCTGGTATGGATTTACGCAAAGCATTACATTCTGCCATCTCACCCAAGGCGATCTCAACTTTCATAACATCTCCAGTATTTCATTTTGAATATATTGGCTCTTCATTTTATTCTTCTCCCAATAAAGCATGCTTGTAACATTTCCTCTCTCTCAACGGTAGAAATCATCGATTTTTCCCACAACTCTTGCATCTGTGAAGAGTTTGAATTATAGAATAAGCTTCTGCGTAGACACCCTTGGAGGCAACGCAGAATGGAGCAATCGCTGCTGCGTAGCGCATATCTTCATATTCATACAAAAACTGTTTTTGGTTTTTGATGGATCTCCAATCATGTAAAAGGACTTAAATTATGAGTAAAAGCTACACTATTAAGGCCGAAAAACGCGAGCGGGTTGGTAAGGGGTCCTCCCGTGGACTTCGCCGCAACGGTCTTATACCTGCTGTCATTTATGGTGAAAAGCAACCACCTTTGGCAATCACAGTTCCCTATAAAGAAATTTTCTATAAAATTCACGCTGGTGGTTTTCGTACCACTGTTGCAACAATTGCAATTGGTAAAGAAAAAATCATGGTTCTCCCCAAAGATTACCAATTAGACCCTGTGCGTGATTTCCCCTTACATGTAGATTTTTTACGTATTTCAGCAAAATCGGTTGTGGAAGTAAATATCCCCGTACACTTTCTCAATGAAGATACAGCTCTCGGACTTAAAAAAGGTGGGGTTCTCAATATTGTTCGCCACGAAATTGAATGTACCGCTCCAGCAAATGCTATCCCTGAAGCAATTGAAATTGACCTTTCTAACTATTCTATTGGTGATTCTATCCATATTTCAGCAGTACAACTACCAAAGGATGTGACGCCAGTCATTCAAGATCGAGACTTTACCATTGCAACCATTGCAGCTCCTGCTGGCATGGATATCAGTGATGAAACTTCCGAACAAGAAAGCAGTGAAGACAACACAAAAAGTTGATAAATTTCAGCAGGCGGGAGTTTTTCCCGCCTTAATCTATGGGGGGATATTTAATAAACCTCTCACACTTTACTGAAGGTGCACATGTGGCTTATTGCTGGTCTTGGTAATCCTGGTTCACAATACCAAAACAACCGTCATAATATCGGTTTCATGGCTATTGATGCCATTTATCAGTCCTTGCCTTTTTCCCCGTGGTCAAAAAAATTTCAAGCTGAAATATCCAATGGTCTCATAAATGGTAAAAAAGCTTTTTTGATAAAACCTCAAACTTTCATGAATCTTTCCGGCCAATCCATTAGCGAAGCCTTACGGTTTTATAAATTAGATGTGAAAAATTTGATTATCATTTATGATGAATTAGACTTACTACCAGGAGAAGTTCGTGTAAAAACTGGGGGAGGCAATAATGGGCATAATGGCGTAAAATCTATTGATGCCCATTGTGGTATTGACTACTGCCGTGTGCGTTTAGGAATTGGACGCCCTCATTCCAAAGAGCTTGTTCACCAATATGTCTTAGGAAATTTTACAAAATCTGATCAAGAATGGTTACCTGTTCTTTTACAGGCAATTGCAAAAAACATTGCTCTCCTTATAAAAGGTGACAAAAGCGTCTTTATAAATGAAATCGCACAAATAATGAGCAACAAAAGCCTATCATAACAGCTCTTTATCCTTAAGACAGAATAAATCAACATTGTTCTGTACAATTCTTGTGAATTCCCTCACTTCAAAAAGAAAGAGGTAAATGAGCGAATAGAAAAGCCAACACCATTCTCTTTAGCATTTAAAAAGATCCATTGGCTTAAAAGTTAACTTTGTTACACAATACTTAAATTAACTCAAAACTTTAAAAGTTCTCCCATAGCTTTGCAACACCACGACATGCAAGCCAATAGAAACACAATCATAAATGATTAAATCACCTCTTAATTAAAATAGCCTTCTGAGAATTAAAACAAATCACTGGGATGAATGGTGGATTCTAGGGGATCATAAACATTGGATTGCTGACTTAATACACGAGGTGCACTTGCATTGTTCTGCAACACCACCACACGCGAACCAACAGGAACACGATCATAAAGGTCAATAATATCTTGATTCAGCAAACGAATGCACCCACTTGAAATAGCACGACCAATCGACCACGATTCATGAGAGCCATGAATGCGGAAGAGCGTATCCTGCCCATTTTTGAAAAGATAAAGTGCGCGAGCTCCCAATGGATTATCAGCTCCTGGTGGCATTCCTTTGCCTAGGTGCCCATAACGTTCTGGTTCTCTAGCCATCATTGCCGCCGTAGGAACCCAACTTGGCCATCGGCGCTTGCGCTGTATAATTCCCTCACCTTCAAATGCTAGCCCCTCCTTACCAACTCCAATACCATAACGCAAAGCGCTTCCATTTTCGCCAATAAGATAAAGAAAACATTCCTGCGTATCGACAACCAGTGTTCCAGGTGGATAAGACGTATAATAAATGACTCTTTGACGCCAAAATTTGGGGTCAATTGTTGCAAGATCAATAGCAGGCAATAAATAAGGCTCATTTGTTACAGGGCCATATAAGGCCTGCATTTCTGCTGGAATATGTAGAACTTGTTGAGACGCAACAGACAACATATCTGAATGGCGCGTAGCACATCCAACCAAAGCCAAAGGTGCTGCAATTAAAAAGGCACGACGAGATAACACGCTTCTATTTTCTCCGATTAATTTTCATGCAGATTTGCATACTATGAAAAACTTAGCACATTATTAACGTTAATTTGAAATTCCTTTGCCATGAAAGCAAAAAATTTTAAAATTTGACAAAAAAGAGACAATCATTTTCTCCAAATAGTTTTTTTCTTCTCTACAGCAATAGAAGACTATCACTCTTCTCAAAATATGCTATAAAAACGCCGAAAACGCGTTATTTTAATTATAAAGTTAATAGAAAAGAAGAGGTTCATGGGTTTTAAATGCGGTATTGTGGGATTACCTAATGTTGGTAAATCCACCCTTTTTAATGCATTAACAAAAACGGCTACAGCTCAAGCTGCTAATTATCCTTTTTGCACAATCGAGCCCAATACCGGTGAAGTTGCTGTCCCAGATTTACGGATGGAGAAAATTGCCTCCATCGCGGGTTCAAAAGAAATCATTCCTACGCGCATCAGTTTTGTTGATATTGCTGGGCTTGTGCGTGGAGCTTCAAAAGGCGAAGGTTTAGGCAATAAATTTTTAGCCAATATCCGTGAGGTTGATGCCATTATTCACGTTTTACGCTGTTTCCAAGATGATGATATTACCCATGTAGAAGGACGCATTGATCCTCTTTCTGACGCAGCAACTGTTGAAACAGAACTTATGCTTGCTGATCTTGAAAGTTTGGAGCGGCGTATCGTACAAATCCGTAAACGTGCCACTGGAAAAGACAAAGAAGCTCTTACAATTCTGCCCATTATGGAAGCAGCATTAAATTTATTACAGAAAGGAAATCCTGTTCGATTGTTGCTTAAAGATCTCTCTTCCGATGAACGTCGTACTCTTGAGAGTTTAAATCTTCTCACTTCCAAGCCTGTTCTTTATGTGTGTAATGTGAGCGAAAATGATGCTGCTCATGGAAATAGCTTTACCCAAACGGTCGAAAAAATGGCAACAGAGCAAAATGCTCAAAGCATTATCATTTCTGCTTCTATCGAAGCTGAAATCACACAACTTAGTGATGCAGAAGCTTTAGAGTATCTTAATGCCTTAGAGCTCTTTGAACCAAGTCTAAACCGCCTCATTCGTGCTGGCTACTCTTTGCTGGATCTCATTACTTATTTTACCTGTGGTCCTAAAGAAACACGCGCATGGACAGTCATACGTGGCACAAAAGCTCCCCAAGCAGCTGGTGTTATCCATTCAGACTTTGAACGTGGTTTCATTCGTGCCCAAACCATAAGCTACGAGGATTATATTGCCTTAGGGGGAGAAAACGGCGCTAAAGAAGCAGGCAAAGCCCGTGATGAAGGTAAAGAATATATTGTGCAAGACGGCGATATCATGTTGTTTAAACATAATACTTAAATATCAGCTCTCTCTTAATATTTTACATCTTTTAAGCAAATAAATAGCAGGGATAAGATTTGCAAAGATCCCTCTATAGAGTTTTAAGAATTAAATATTCTATTTGAAGTCTTTTTAGCAGCACAAAATATGTAGGGTATTTTTCTTTCAAACAAATTGAAATTATTACGATTGAAGCTCCATTTTCCTTTGAATTGTAAAAAGAAAGGAGCTGCTTGCCTAAAGTTTTCGTAAAATGCCTTATATAAAAAAACAGCGCCATCCTATATTATGACAGCGACTGTTCTCTTTATTCAAAAATGACAATAGGAAATTAGCGTGCCCAATGTCCTTCATATTTAAATGTTGGAGCTTCTTTTAAAGAATCCTTTGTTGCATTTGTAATAAGTTTCCACTTACCATAATCATTTGTCATCTGTATTGCTTCTGGAGAAACAACTACATAACTCTCCCCTATACCAAGGAAACCACCGACAGCAACAACAAATCCAGCAATGTTATTTTCACGCAGGATAATATCTTTTACTTCACCAATATTTTCATTTTCTATATTGTAGACATTTGCCCCAATAAGACTTGAAGCAACAAAATCCGTTGCTAAAGGTGTAACGTAACGCACAGACATATCTGATCCCACCTGAACAACACCGGTCGAAGAAATCATTTCAGAGTTAGAAGGCACTTTGAAAGACTGAGCATAAATACTAGAAATCATAAAAAATGATATAAGAATAGTATAGGCAATTTTCTTCATTTTAACATCTCCGTTTTTACTTTGCTTTTACTTTATAAAGTGTCAATGCATCATAATCAGAATTGTTCCCTAAACTCTTTATATTCTCTCAAGACAAGTGGCCATAACTTTTTTTCTTTTAGTCTTTTGCCTTCTCCTCCAATTTTTCTTCTAAACCACGCCAGATATGGGCTTTTAAAATATAAACAAACCCTCCAAAAATGATTAAAAATAAAATAACACGAAAACCGGTTTTTTTACGAATTTCCATATGAGGATCAGCAGCCCACATCAAAAAAGCAGAAACATCACGCGCATAATGCTCAACTGTCTCAGGAGTTTCATCTTCATAAGACACAATACCATCACTCAAAGGAGGTGCCATAGTTAAAGAATTACCGGCAATAAAATAAGGATTATACCAAGAACCATCGGCAATCTTTATATTCTCTGGAGCCTTCTGATATCCTGTCAAAAGAGCTGTAATATAATCTGGACCAGCAGTATTATAATGAGTCAACACATCAGAAATAACAGCAGGAAACGGCAAAGATACAGCGCGCGCGCGTGCCATTAAAGATAAATCTGGAGGATAAGCACCATTAAAAATGAGTCTTGTTTCTTCTTCATGAGCAAAAGGAGAAGGAAAATAATCTGTTGCAACCCCAGCACGCTTAAAAAACTGCCCTTCTCGATTAGGACCATCACGCACTTCATATTGCCCTGCCAAAGCCTTAATCTGTTCTTGATCATAGCCAAGAGCTTTCAAATCGCGAAAAGCGACATATTTTAACCCGTGGCAACTAGAACAAACCTGTTTATAAACCTTTAATCCGCGCCGCAATTGCGCTTTATCATAAACTCCAAACGGCCCTGAAAAGCTCCATTCTTGTTTTTTAGGAACATATAAGGGGAAAGAAACAAACGCCTCCTCTTTATCAGAGACACTAGCGGCCCTACTATGAAAAGGAAAGCCTATCAAAGCCATAACCATCAATCTGATAAAAGTATTTACCATAGTCTCTTTTTTTTCTGTTTCATATCTTCAGTAATTGAAGAAGGCAAAGGGCGACTCTTTTCAAAAGTAGGGAGAACAGGCAAAATAATGAGAAAAAATATAAAATAATAAGCCGTAGCCAATTGAGTCCATAAAAGAATACCCTCACTGATTTCTCTTGAACCAAGATAGCCAAGAAAAACAACATCTGCAATAAATACCCAAAAGAAAATTTTATAAATAGGCCGATATCTTGCAGAACATATTTTAGAGCGATCTAACCATGGAACAAAAAATAAAATGAAAAGAGAACCTGCTAAGATAACAACTCCTAAAAAAGTAGATGACAAAACACCAATATTAAAAGTTATGGCACGCAGCATGGCATAAAAAGGCAAAAAATACCATTCTGGCACCACACGAAGGGGGGCCTTTAGAGGATCTGCAACGGTATAATTTTCAGCCTGCCCCATATAATCAGGCATATAAAACAAAAACCAAGCAAAAAAGATGAGAAAAACAGTAATGGCAAAAATATCTTTGATAAGTGCATAGGGAGTAAAAGGAACTGTTTCCTCATTCGATTGTATTGTAAGACCAGTTGGATTGCCCTGCCCAACTTGGTGGATTGCGAAGATATGAATCCCTACAAAAAAAAGCAAAACAAAGGACAACAAATAATGGAAAACATAAAAACGATTCAAGGTTGGTTGCCCAACACTATAACCACCAAGAAGTGTTTCATGCAACCATGTCCCTACCAAAGGAACTGCTTTCAAAAGACCAGCAACCACTGAAGCAGCAGAAACAGACATCATCCCCCAAACCAGCACATAACCAAAAAATGCTATTGCCATCATGAGTATATAGATGAAAATACCGGTAACCCAAACCATTTCTCGCATATTTTTATAAGAGCCATAATAAAGTCCGCGCGCGAAATGAATATAAACAGCGATAAAAAAGAACGACGATCCAACACAATGCCATGGACGAAAGAGCCAACCAAACTGCCCTTCGCGTCTAAATCGTTCACCTGTTTCAAAAGCCAAATGAACATCTGGCACATAATGCAGTGATAAGACAATTCCGGTCAAAAGCTGCGATAAAAGCATAACGGTCAAAATGCCGCCAAATGTATAAAAATAATTCAAATTACGTGGAACAGGAAAAATAACAAATGCATTGTAAAGAAAGCGGGGCAAAGGTAAACGCTTATCGAACCAACGAGCAAGAGCACTTTTTGGAAAATAGGGAGGAAATTTTGCCATGACTTTATCCTATTTTCAGCAAAGTATCAGAAAGAAATTGATAAGGTGGAATAGCGAGATTATAGTTAGCAGGTCCCGAGCGCACTCTTCCAGCTGTATCATAAACAGACCCATGGCATGGACACAACCACCCACCAAATTTCCCTGATTGGCCAAGTGTCACACAACCCAGATGCGTACAAAGATTAATGAGAATAAGCCAATTTTCACGCCCGTTCCCAGCTGAACGGGCAAGATCTGTCGCTTCTTCTTCACTTTCAAGATTAGGATTGCGTGCCTGACGATCTCTCAAAACACTCAAATTTGTAGCACGCGCCTCAGCAATTTCTTTTGCAGTGCGATTACGAATAACAACAGGCTGTCCCCGCCACTTAACCGTTACCGACATCCCCTCTTCAATACCAGAAAGATCCACTTCAACAGAAGAAGCTGCCAAAACAGCCTCATCTGGACGCAACTGACGAATAAAAGGCCATGCAACAATCCCCATCCCAGCAGCCCCTGTCAGACCTGTCAGACCTGTCAGCAAAAACAGAAAATCCCGCCTCGTCTTCTCACTCATTATCTTAACTAGAGAGCCCATTCATTAAAATAATTTTTACCATACCATCTTCTATGATACAACCCACAGTCATTCAAATCCTTAAACCATAAAAAACATCTTATTATCTGTGGAATTTTCTCTCTTCTTCTCTTTCTTCACTAAACTTTATGACAACAACCAATAGAATTCCCCCCACTCTCTGTTCTTTTCGATACTCTTTCTTTTTACTTCTTTTTACTTTTTGCATTCTAAAATTGAAATTTTCTGTTCAAGCCTTCAAGTACAACTTCAATAGCTTCAAAATACGAATACATCACCAAAATTATTCTTTTCCCTTGCTTCCCGCTTATCGCAAAGACAGCTAATTTATTGAACTCAAACAATATTCAAATATTTCACTGTCTCACCAATACACGCACCATCAAAGTCATTTAAGAAATGATCGACACAAAGCCCTTCCGTAGCTAAGCTTTACAAAAAAATTCAATTTTGCATTTAATTTGCTTTATCCCATCCCCAACAAAATATTGAGACAACAAAACTTCACAAACAAAATAATCCCAAATAATCTTTTTATAAAATCTGTTCTCGTAATGATAAACAGCTATCTCTAAATGCATGAACTATGATCATCTTTCATGGTTCATATTTTACTCATCTTATATAAAGATATAACTTCTCTTTGAAAGTCGAAAACAAATAAGAGCAAAATGTAAAAAATACATGCTTTTCAATGATATTTTTTGAATAAACAACAGAGCTTCTTTACAAAGACAAAGAAAAAATCATACTACATAAAATATGACACTTCACATTGCACTTTTTCAACCTGATATTGCTGGTAATACTGGAACGATTTTACGTCTTAGCGCCTGTTTTGGTTTACATGTTCATATTATTGAACCAGCCGGCTTTAATCTGTCAGATCGCAATCTTAAGCGAGCAGGGTTGGATTATCTTGAACATGCTTCGCTAGAGAGACATATAGATTGGCAACATTTTATCAACACCATGAGAAATTTGAACCGTCGTCTTTTGCTTTTAAGCACTAAAGCAGAAAAATGCTATACGCGGATATGCTATCAAAAAGGTGATGTCTTACTTTTTGGTCGTGAATCGGCAGGGGTTCCCGATTATGTTCATGAAGCCGTTGATTGCGCATTGAAAATTCCCATGCAAGCACACGCACGCTCTCTAAATCTTGCCATGAGTGTAGCCATAACAACAGGAGAAGCACTGCGCCAAATTGGTTATTATGAAAATAAATAAAACTTTATATATAAAATAAGAAAATCCCTTTAAGGGATTCAATATATTGATTAAAGTGCCAATATTCTATACAGAGCCAACGATTTTCAAATAAAATCATCACATCTCTCTAAGGTTCAGACACTTCTCAATGATACTTCTGAAATAAGCTACAAAACAATTTTACAAATCATCAGAAAAAAACGATGCACAATTGAATGAGTGTTAAGACCAATAACACCTCACCGCATCGTTTTTACTACCAATAACCAAATGGTAAAAAATCATACTCAAAAAGAACAAAAGCATCTTGGGGGAAAAAAACTCTATAACGAATTGACTTTTTCTAATAACGTGTGACGATCTATAAGAAATCCGCTTTCAATCCACATCGTCTCTAGCTCTTTAAGCTTTTCTCCCAACTGTACTCCTTTAGAAAAACCTTTCTGGATCAAATCCTTGCCATTAACAGGAAACGTCGGAATCTGCCATTTTTGAGCAAGCTGGTAAAGCCTGATATAATTTGCTGCTTTTTGTAAAGCCTCACTTTCCTCCAAAACAGCACCACGTGCAACCGCCACAGACAAGGATAATTGATCTAAAACCGGTTGTCGTCCATGAAAATAAATCAGTTTCTGCACAAAACCATCTGAACAATCTTGGTGAATCATTTCCAACTCTACCCATTCCTTTAACCGTGTTGTTTCTTTATGAGATAAACGCAAACGCCGCGCCATTTCATGAAGACGAACAGGATCGGGAGGGAAAAGACTTTCTAGCCGTAACAACGGATCAGCTTCCCAACCAAGAACCTGTTCTGTTTTGACCAAAGAGTGAATTGCATCAATGCCCCACTTCTCTGTTTCAGGAAAGATGCGTGTCAAAACTCCACTTTGTCGCATCCACAAAAGAGCACGTATTGGATCCACAGCTGCGAGAAGTTTTTTCATCTCTGCCCAAATGCGCTCAGAAGAAAGTTTTTGCAAACCATCTTTTAAACAAACGCACGCTTTCAATCCTTGTGGATCAGGCCGCCCCGCACCATACCAAGCAAAAAAGCGAAAAAAACGCAAAATACGCAAATAATCCTCTTGAATACGATTTTCTGCAATACCAATAAAACGAACTGTACGGCTAGCAATATCCTTCAAACCTCCCACGTCATCATAAAGACGTCCAGCAGCATCACAATAAAGCGCATTAATGGTAAAATCTCGCCGTTCTGCATCTTTTTGCCAATCACGACCAAATGCCACTTTTGCATGGCGACCATCTGTTTCTACATCAGAGCGGAGCGTTGTTACTTCATAAGAACATGACACAGAAACCACCGTGACTGTACCAAATGCAAGACCTGTAGGTATAGCTTTAAATCCTGCCTCTTCTACACGTGCTATAATCTGCTGCGGCAAACAAGTTGTCGCAATATCGATATCGCGAATAGGCTGCCCTAACAGCTGATTGCGCACCGCCCCCCCTACAACACGCGCCTCTTCACCATCCAAAGACAAAATGTGAAGCAGTGTTTGAAGATCATCATGTTGCAACCACGCAACCTGTTTGAAATTTTGTCTTATGCTCACCCCTTTAACCTTTCAAAAATCGTCTTCTTCGCCTTTAATAGATATTTTCATGAGGATAGTATGTCCCATACATTCTTTACACAATACATCTGTTTGTTCCAAATAGAATACTCTGCGAGTATGCGAATATAAAAAAACAACATATGACGCTTCTTTTCTGCTCATTTTCTGCTACAAATCATAAAATATCCACTATCATGCAGAGAAAATTGTTGATTTTGCTATAAATGTCTTAAGGAAAAAATATGAATCAAGCTGATATATCATCCAATTCTATGAAAAAGTCCAATAGCAACAATGACGCTCAAGCGATCATTGATGATATTGATAGCGCGTATAAAGAATTGGATATTTTGCAACAAGAAATTGACAAAGTTATTTTTGGGCAAAATCATGTGATTGAATATGCTTTAATAACGATTTTTTCTGGTGGGCATGCGCTTCTTGTCGGTGCTCCAGGATTAGCGAAAACGCGTCTTGTGGAAACTTTAGGAACAGTATTGGGATTAGATGAAAAACGCATCCAATTTACTCCAGATCTCATGCCATCAGATATTATCGGTTCTGAAATTATGGATTCCGATAAAAGTGGGAAACGTTCTTTCCGCTACCTTCAAGGACCTATTTTTACTCAACTTCTCATGGCGGATGAAATTAATCGTGCCTCTCCACGCACGCAATCAGCTCTTTTACAAGCCATGCAAGAATATCATGTCACCGTTGCTGGTACCCGTTATGATTTACCACAACCTTTTCATGTACTTGCAACCCAAAATCCTCTCGAGCAAGAAGGAACCTACCCACTTCCTGAAGCACAATTGGATCGCTTTTTAATGCAAATTGATATTGACTATCCTGATCTCACAACAGAACGCCGTATCATTTTAGAAACAACGAGAGAAAAGCAACAAAATGCAAAACCAATTTTATCAGCACAAAAACTGCAAAAAATTCAAAATATCGTTCGGAAAATGCCAATCTCGGAAAATGTTGTAGAAGCTATTTTAAAAATCGTCCGTTCAGCGCGCCCTCATAAAGACAATAGCCTTGCCAACACTTATGTTGCTTGGGGTCCTGGTCCACGAGCATCACAAGCACTTTCTCTTTGTGCTCGTGCCCGTGCCCTTTATTATGGGCGCTTAGCGCCCTCACTTGATGATGTTGAAGCATTGGCCCACCCTGTATTACAACACCGTATGGCACTCAATTTTTCTGCCCGTGCTGAAAATATAACCGTAAAAGATATTATCAATAATCTCGTGAAAGACGCTCTTTAGAAATGGCCATTGGCAAAAAAGTTTCAAAAACTCCCCCCATATCGCTTGCGAGAAAATTGCATGAAGATACTGCAAAGATGCCATATTTTCTTCTACAAGCGCACCGGATTGCCAATACACTGATAACTGGGTGGCATGGGCAACGCAAACGTGGAAGCGGAGAAAATTTTTGGCAATTCCGCCCTTATATTGAAGGAGAATCCGTTACGCGCATTGACTGGCGTCGCTCGGCACGTGATGAACATACTTACCTACGCGAACATGAATGGCAAATGACACAAACGATTTGGCTTTGGCCTGATCAAAGTGCATCTATGCAGTATTGTTCACGCTTTTCTAAAATCTCTAAGGGTGATTATGCTCTTATTCTTACCCTTGCATTGGGATTACTTCTTGCACAAAGTGGCGAACATATTGCTATTCCTAACCTGATGCCCCCTACCATAGCATCCAACGTCATAGAACGCATGGCGCTCGCTTTAGCACATCCTCAAAGTGAAAATTCATTGCCAAATTTTTCAACGATTACGCGTTTTTCACATGCCATCATAATAAGCGACTTTCTTGATCATCCTGAAAAGATTATCCAACATTTAACTATTTTGTCGACAAAACAGGTTACTGCACATTTAATTGAAATTGCTGATCCAGCAGAAGAAAACTTTCCTTATAAAGGTTGTACAGAATTTTTTGATCCCGAAACAAAAGAAAAACTCATTTTGGGAAAAGCAGAAAATCTTCGTGAACACTATTGCAAGCTTTATCAAGCAAGGCGGCAAGAATTAGCAAATTTTTGTTTGCGCCAAGGATGGACCTATCATGTGAGTACAACCAACCAACCTTTCACAGAAACCATTTTGCATCTTGCAAACAAAATAGGAGACTCTTCATCACACATCAGGAGGCCGCTTTGAGTTTTGCCGATCCCTTTTTGTTATTAGGACTTTTGTCCCTGCCAGTCATTTGGTGGTTGTTGCGGATAACGCCTCCTTCCCCACGTAAAGAGCTCTTTCCCCCTTTGCGCCTTCTTCCCAAAGCAACCAACCAACAAGAAACAGCAAAACATACACCTTGGTGGTTACTGTTGTTACGCTTAACCATAGCAGCGCTCATTATTATTGCTTTAGCACGCCCCACTTGGAATCAACAGCCCATTCTACTTTCCGGCTCTCAACCACTTGCTCTCATTATCGATAATGGATGGGCATCAGCAAAAGAATGGCAGAAGCGCATTTCCATTGCAAAAACCCTTCTTGCACAAGCAGAAGAACACCAGAAAGACATTTATTTTCTTGCCACAGCTGAAAATGATGTCTCCCAAGGCCCTCTTTCTGCAAGAGTTATAAAACAACATTTAGAGCATTTGCAACCCCGCCCTTGGCCTGTCAATCGTGTGCATACACTCAAAAAACTCCTTGAAAAAACAAAAGGAAAACCTCTCGATATTGCTTACTTAAGCGATGGATTACAAACGCGTGAAGATGATCAAACACGCATTCTTCTTGAACAATTAAAGCCCGAAACCTTCCTATGGTACACAGCTGATATTTCCACTCTAACCGGCATAACGTCCATAGAAAATAACAATGGCAATATGGCAGCACGCGTTATCCGTTCAACAACACAGGGGGAAACCCCAACCACACTGGAACTTTACGACGCAAACAACCACCTTCTTGGTCAATTTACCACAAACTTCCAAGCAGGAGAGAGGGCAATACTTGTTCCTTTTAATGTACCACTTGAACTGCGCAATGATATCGCTTGGATAAAAATAAGCAACCAAGCCCATGCTGCAGCGACCTTCTTAGTGGACAATCATAAGAGAGTAAACCGTGTTGCCCTTCTTTCACCAAATACCAATGAAATGGCTCAACCTTTACTCTCTCCATTTTACTACATTATCAAAGCCTTACAGGATCATACACAGCTTATCACAGCTGGTGGAAGAGAGCTTTCAACGGATATTGATCACTTACTCAAACAAAATCCTTCTGTTTTTATTATGGGTGATATTGTGAATATATCAGAAGCAGCAGAAAAAAAGCTGTCTGACTTCGTCAATAAAGGAGGAACACTAATCCGCTTTGCGGGAAAAAATCTGAGTAGTGCAGAACATTATGATAGCCTACTGCCAGTGAACTTGCGTCCTGGGAAACGCTCGCTTGGCAGTATTATGTCTTGGACGAAACCGCAAAAACTTGCACCATTTGCAAAAAATAGTCTCTTTTTCGATCTCCTCTTTCCAGAAGACATTACTGTTTCACGCCAAATCTTAGCGGAACCAAATCCAGATCTTTTTGAAAAAACATGGCTTAGTCTCTCTGATGGAACACCCCTTATTACAGCATCAGGACGAGGCAAAGGAACAATCATTCTGATTCACATTGCCCCCGATCCTACCTGGTCCAATCTTCCTCTTTCTGGCTTTTTTGCACAAATGTTGCAAAAATTAATCACAGTAAGTGCCTATGAAAACACAAACCCAACACAGATAAAAAAAGAAACGACCATACAAAATCCTTGGCGAACAATAACCGCTGATGGACAATTACAAATACCTCCCTCTTATGTTGTTCCACTGGTTCTTGATACAAAGCACGCAATTTTTCCTTCCTATCGTACACCTCCTGGACTTTATGGTGTAAAAAATAATTTGTATGCACTTAATTTGCTAAACTCTTCATCACACTTAATAAAACAATCGCTGTCACACTCTTTAAGCAAAAATCCTTTATCTTATGAAACAAAAGAAAAACATCTTATTGGTCCACTTTTAGGGCTAGCCATGTTACTTTTCGCTTTCGACAATTTTTTAACTTTATGGATGAGGGGCGCTCTTTTTCTTAATCGACGCAGCAATATGCTTCTTTTCCTCCCTCTTACAATAGCTCTCATGAGCTTCTTTTCACAGCCCCCCCCCCTTCACGCACAAAACATAGAAATCTCTAATGAAAACATGGTACAAGCAGCAGGGGCAACACACCTTGCTTACATTATAACGAATAATCATGAAATTGATTCAACGAGTAAAAGTGGTCTCAAGGCCTTAAGTCAATTTATCGCAGAACGTACAATGCTTGCACCAAGCTCTGTGATAGCACTTGATCCTGATAAAGATGAGCTTGCCTTCTATCCTCTCATTTATTGGCCTATTGATGCGAACAGTCCTGTACCATCACAAAAAAGTCTTGAAAAAATAAATAACTTTATGAAACATGGAGGCACGATTTTATTTGACACACGCGATCAGATAAACACCAACCTTCATCTTGAAGGAGATGCAACGCCTGAAACGCAAAGGCTACGAACTATCTTAAAAGGATTAAACATTCCAGCCATTGAACCAGCATCAACGGATCATGTGGTTGCTCGTTCTTTTTATATTATGCCAGATTTTCCTGGTCTTTATCGTGGTTCACCTTTGTGGGTTGCAGCATCATCAAACAATAAAAACAACAAAAATTCTCTTGAGTCTGGTGATAATGTAAGTTCTCTCCTGATCACAGGTAACAACTTTGCTGGTGCTTGGTCATTAGATGAAAAAGGCATGTGGAAATATCCACTTATTCCCAATGATCCTATGCAGCGCCTATGGGCATTTCGTGCAGGATTAAATATAGTTATGTATGTGCTTACAGGAAACTATAAAGCAGATCAGGTGCATGTTCCTGCACTTTTAGAACGCTTTAAAAGAGAAAGAAAGCAATGATACCATCCTTGACTTTTCAGCCTTTTTTGCCTCTTTCTTGGCTTCTCTTCTTAGGGGGGATATCTCTCCTTTTTATCATAATCGGCCTCGTTATGCAGCGTCAAGGATCTTTATGGCGCCTTATAGCATTGATCTCACTTATCCTTACATTGCTTAATCCAATGCTCATAAAAGAGCAACGTGAACCACTTAAAAGCACGCTAGGTATTGTCCTTGATCGCAGCCAAAGCCAAACATTTGGCACACGCACTAACGACAGTGATGAGGCAAGCGCACAACTTATAAAGACATTGGCAGATTACCCACAATTTGAACCACGTTTTATTGATGCTGGAAAACTTACTGATAATCAATATGCACCTTCAACAAATTTGTTTCACGCTTTAACACAAGCTACCTCTGATATTCCACCGTCTCGCTATGCTGGCACAATTTTTATCACTGATGGACAAGTGCATGATATTCCTGAAATTTCAGCGCTGCACCATAAAGCACCACTCAATGCGCTTATAACAGGCAAACCAGATGAATTTGACCGCAGAATTAAATTTGTTTCTCCTCCTCGCTTTGCCCTTGTCAACAAGCCACAAATGCTCTCCATCTTGGTAGAAGATAAAGGACAACGCCCAGAAGCCATACCACCGCAAGCAAATATTACTGTAAGCGTTAATGGACAAGAAGTTGGTCATTATTCTGTTACCCCTGGCATTATTTTTCAAACTGAAATCACGCTTCCCCATGCTGAAAAAAATATCCTCCAAGTCGCCACAGATTCTTATAAGGAAGAATTAAGCTCTAAAAATAACCGCGCCATAGCTTTTATTGAAGGTATTAGAGAAAATTTACGTGTTCTCCTTATTTCAGGCGCACCCTATAATGGGGAGCGAACATGGCGTGACCTTTTAAAAGGGGACTCCAATATTGATCTTGTTCACTTTACGATTCTGCGTCCTCCCAACAAAGCAGATAATACGCCCTTAAGCCAATTGTCACTTGTGGTTTTTCCTACAAGAAAGCTCTTTGTTGAAGAAATTGATAATTTTGATCTCATCATCCTTGATGGCTATCAACATTCTGCAGTTCTTCCATTAATCTATTACGATTATATCGCTCAATATGTACAAAAGGGTGGTGCATTGCTGATGGTAACAGGACCTGAATTTACCCAGCAAAACTCACTGGCAAGAACCCCTTTAATAAGCATCCTACCTGCATTGCCCAGTGGTGCTATCATTCAAAAGCCTTTTCGCCCCCAGTTAACCAAAGAAGGTGAACGTCATCCTGTCACAAAAGGTCTTGCAACATCTTATCCAGCCTCTCAGTGGGGGCGATGGCTACGACAAATTGCCATTCAAGATGCACACAAAGGTACAGCTCTCATGAAAGGTGCTGATGAACAACCACTTTTACTTCTTTCCCACGCAGGTAAAGGACGTGTAGGTATGTTGCTTTCCGATGAAAGTTGGCTTTGGGCAAGAGGTTTTGAAGGTGGAGGCCCTTATGCGGCTCTTTATCGTCGCATTGCTCATTGGCTTATGAAAGAACCAGAACTTGAAGAAGAAAAATTAACTGCCACCAGCGACCATCATCATTTAACCATTCGTCGCCAAACACTCAAAGAGCATCCAGAACTAGCAGAAATAACTTTTCCTTCAAAGAAAAAAGAAAATGTTACTCTTACAAAAGAGCAAGAAGGTGTCTTTACAGCAACGATTAACACTGATGAGACAGGAATTTTTACCATCAAAAACGGCGATTTAACAACGCTTTCTTCTGTAGGGATGCATAACAATCTCGAATTGTTTGACCTCATTTCAACGAAAGAAAAACTAACCCCTATCATTAAACATACTGGTGGATATATCACACGTTTACACACCAAAGGAAAAGAAGGCATTCACCTTCCTCCACTTACGCTAATTCGCTCACAAACAAACACAATATCTTCCCCCCCTCATGCAATTGTTCTGAAAGATGCAACAGAAACCCGTTTAATCAATACTTCCTCTTTTTCGATCTTTTCTGGTTTCTTTGCACTTCTTACTTGTCTTTTGCTGCTAAACAGCATGTGGTATCGTGAAAGCCGTTAAATAATTTTGAGAATTTATTCTCACAGTTTTAAAGTGCGGTATATTCTACAAAATATATACCAATAAGATAAAGAATAACGTGGAATACCATGCTATTTTTTTATCATGCAAAAACCCATGAAGCATGAATTTCCCAAAAGCTTTCTGTTTTTGACCAATTTTTTGCATTTTACAATTCTCTTGCCCTAAAAATACTTCCACTTATCCTATACGCTTTTTGATTGCCTAAATTATTTTCAACGCTATGCTAACAACTATGTTTTACCTTGCCCATATATCGGATGTGCATCTTGCACCACTACCACAACCTTCTTTCCTTGAGCTTTGTGGCAAACGCCTTACCGGCTATCTTAATTGGCAAAAAAAACGTAAGAACCAAATGGCAACAAATGTCCTAGAAATCTTAATAGACGGTTTGAAAAAAACAAATCCAGATCACTTAGTTATCTCTGGTGATCTTGTTAATCTTGCTCTTGATAAAGAATTTGAGCAAGCAGGTTATTGGTTACGTAACCAAGGAGAACCACAAAATATTTCTTTAACATTTGGCAATCATGATGCCTATGTACGTGGAGCCTTTAAAAAAGCCTGTAGTTTTTTTAAACCTTGGATAGAAGGTGACTTCCCTCAAAAACATGACCTTCCCTTTCCCTATATGCGTATTCGCGACAATATCGCTATTATCGGTGCTTCCTCAGCCATTGCGACACCACCTTTTCAAGCTTCTGGTTATTTTGGCAAAAGGCAAGCGCAAGCTTTATCGAAACTTTTAAATGAAGCTGCAACGCGCAATCTTTTTCGTGTCGTCATGATCCATCATCCCCCCTTTCATCATGCAACCTCTTGGCATAAGAAACTATGGGGTATTGAGCGTTTTCTAAACGTTATTAGAAATCACGGCTGTGAACTCGTTCTTCACGGCCATACCCATCTCCCCACCTTGAACACCATTCAAGGAACCACGAGAGATATTCCCATTATTGGTGTTTCATCGGCATCACAAGCTTTTGGTGCTAAACAACCACCCGCAAGCTTTAACTTATTTGCCATTGATGGTGAAAGCTCTCAATGGCATTGCCAACTGCAACGCTACAGCCTTATCAATCAAAAAAATGAGATAGCTTGTACTGAAACACTTGATCTTTAAACACTTCATCAACACAACCCATAAATTGTAAAGCTAACCAAAACAATGGTATATCTTGCTTTCACCTCACCCATGAGAGCAAAGATCCTTAACCACAAAACTGATGACAGATTGAGTTTCTTCAAGAAAACTCTCCCCACGCATCACTTATGCGATTTTACAAACTTACTTGGTAAATTCTACTCTGAATATTTTTTAACTTTACGCTTTCGTCCTCATTTATACAAAAGAAAACGCAAAACCAAGAGAGAAAACCATTATATTTGAAAGACACATCAATATATCTTACTCTCTCAAGGTTTAATATTTATGTACCTACAGGTAACTCAAGAAAATTCTTTCATATAAAAGGAACCACCGTTGTACCTAGGGGTAATTTTGCCTCTTCTTCAGGCTCGACATGAATAGAAATACGCACATTATCAAATTCTTTTTGCAGGACAGATTCAATTTTATCGCAAATCTTATGGGCTTCTCCGACCGACATTACAGCTGGCACAACCAAATGAAACTCTATAAAAGTCACTCTACCAGCAACACGCGTAAGTAAATCATGAACTTCAAGTGCACCCTGTGCATTTGCAGAAATAAGCTCACGAATCCGCATGGTTTCATTCAATTCAACTCCAACATCCATTAGCCCTTGGATAGCACTGTTAATGACTTTCCAACCCTGCAAAAAAATATTAACGGCAACAATGATTGCTAAAATCGGATCTAAAATCTCCCACCCACTGAAGAAACCAGCAACCAAACCAATTAAAATGGCAAGTGAGGTAAAAACATCTGTTATGAAATGCATTCCATCAGCTTTAAGAGCTGGTGAATGATGCATTTTTCCCTGATGGATCAAAATCCAACCCCATACACAATTTATGACACTGGCAACAAGATGAATAACGAGCCATATTCCTAGCTTTTGCAAGAGTTTAACGGTTGAGAGAGCTATCCATGCTTCTCTTAAAATGATAATGGCTGCAATAATGATCAGAATTCCTTCAAGAATCGCAGAAAAATATTCCGCTTTATGATGCCCAAAAGGATGATTGTGATCTGCCGGTTTCATACTGACTTTAACAGCCCACCATGCTGCCAGTGAAGCAAGGATATTAACAATTGATTCCAATGCATCAGAATAAAGAGCAACCGAACCAGTGATGTCATATGCCCAATATTTCAAAGCAAAAACAATACATGCAACGAAGATAGAGTATAGAGTTAAGCTTTGTATATTGATTTTGGCATTCATAACCAGGCCCATTCTTCTTTATGAAATAAGGAATATAGTCCTTATGATATTTTTGACATGCAACCAATGATTCCACAACATCATAGAAGCTTTATAATATCATAAACGAATCTTATAGCCCACCTTGTCATTTCAGTACTCCCCTGTTACACAACACAACAAATAAAAGAATGTGAATATCGCCCCAATAACAAAAAAGCACTTTTTAAAAAATCAAACATACTCTCTCATCAATTTTTAAATAACTTTATACCGCTTGCACCCTATAATTGAGAGCTATTTTTCCCAAACACATTGCACGCACACCCACACGCACATATCGGTTATTCATCTTTTGGGAAACTAAACCACTTAATATATCCGTATCACTGTACACAATACAATAAAGAACGCTTGAGTATTTTACAGCAATCTCACACCTCAACTGTATTAAAAAATACAATAGCTAAAACAACTTGAAAATATTTTTGAGAAACGAAAAAGCAAGACTACTATTTCTAAAAAAAGAATCTGGGCATTGGGGACCCAGATTCCTTTCCCTTAGAACTTAAGGGTATGCAGAGGTTAGGAAATAGCGGGGACCTAAGCCCCTGCACCCGACACGAAAACAACTACATTGTACCGCACTCGGTATCTTCAACATATACTATAGGTTGCATAATGTCAACATCAATTCTACTTTAAGTTTTAAAATAATAAAATTTTTTATCTTTCTTAAAAAATAAAGCAAATATTGAACATCTAGCAATTTTAAAAAAAGAGCAGTAAAACCCCCATATGGATTTAAATATCATAACAATCTATGAAACTGATGATCCACGTTTGAAAGACTATCACAACATCTGTGAAAAAGATCTTGTTGGACGTCGGCATCAATTTATAGCTAAAGGTAAGGTTATATTATCAGTATTGCTGAATTCAAAAGAATTTTCTGCCCTTTCACTGCTTATAGCAGCAGAACGCCTTGCCAACCTTATGCCCCTTTTAGAAAAAACACAACCTACATGCCCTATTTATCGCGTTTCGCAAAATATCATAGACAATATCGCCAGTTTTCATGTTCATCGTGGTGTGCTTGGTATCGGTAAACGCAACAAACTTCCACCACTACGAAATTTTTTACAAGATTTTCCGACAAAAGCTTTAATTTTGATTTTATGCGGTATTTCAAATCACGACAATATATGGAGCATTTTTCGCAATGCAGCTGCCTTTGCGAGTAATGGCATTATCGTTGACAAAACTTCATGTGATCCACTCTACCGCAAATCAATCAGAGTTTCTACTGGTGCCACTCTCAAGGTACCTTACACGCAAGGTGCTGATATTGGTGACATTATAGCAACTCTAAATGATGCAAATTTCCATCTCTATGCACTTTCACCTTCTGCCCCATACACATAAAGCAAGCACAACCAACAAAAAGAATAGCGCTCATTTTAGGAACAAAAGGTGATGGACTACCAACTCATGTATTACAAAAACCAGAAACCTTGCGCATTCTCATGGCTTATGGCTTTGACAGCCTCAATGCTGCTACAGCTTCAGGCATTGCACTTGCCCATTTTAGCGACTGTGATAAACTCTCTAAAGAAAATAACCCTGCAAAATTGTAAAACAATTTCAGAATGCAGTTTATTATTTACAAGAAACCGTTGTTGTAAATTGGGAAGGAAGTGCAGCTTTTATTTCCAGATTGCATAACAAGCGCCTCAACATCACTTCAGTATCAGCAGCACGTTCTGAACGGGTTACAAACCCTCCTCCAAGAACCCGTGCTGCACCATGATTCCCCTCATAAAGAACACAAGCCTGCCCTGGAGCCACAGCATTTTCACGTTCCAACAAGTCAACGGAAAAAACACCTTCTTGATAATGCAAACGAGCAAGATGAGGAGGACGTGTTGAACGAACTTTTACAGCCACCTCAACGCCATCGGAAGGAAAGCTGTCCAAGGGCTGATCACCCAGCCAATTTACATCACGCAAAAAGAGCTTATGTGTTTCTAACATTTCACGTGGTCCCACAATAACACGTGCATTCTCCACATCGAGATAAACCACGTAAAGCGCTTCTCCCGTTGCAACACCAATACCACGACGTTGCCCAACAGTATAATTAACAATTCCCGCATGTTTTCCTAAAATCTGTCCATCGATATGCACAATAGCTCCAGGATTTGCTGCTTCTGGACGCAGTTTTGTGATAACATCCGAATATTTTCCTTGTGGAACAAAACAAATATCCTGACTGTCATGTTTATTGGCAACCTCAAAGCCCATTTCTGCTGCTATTTCACGCACACGCGCTTTTGGAAGATCTCCAAGGGGAAAACGCAAATAATCAATCTGCTCTTGTGTCGTTGCGAAAAGAAAATAACTTTGATCACGATCAGCATCCAAAGGACGAAAAAGTGCTCGGTGCTTCCCATGAGAACGCGAACGAATATAATGCCCCGTCGCCAAAGCGTCCGCACCTAACTGACGCGCAGTTGCTAATAAATCAGCAAACTTGACAGTCTGGTTGCAGGCAACACATGGCACAGGAGTCTCACCATGTGCATAACTTTCTGCAAAAGGATCAATCACAGCTTCACGAAATCGCTTTTCATAGTCAAGAACATAATGAGGTATCTCCAATGTCTCTGCAACGCGGCGAGCATCTTCAATATCTTGTCCAGCACAACACGCTCCCACCCGATGTGTTGCTGCCCCATGATCATAAAGCTGCAATGTAATTCCAATGACATTGTAACCTTCCTTTTTCAAAAGGCCTGCAACAACTGATGAATCGACCCCTCCCGACATTGCTACAACGATACGGGATTCCTCAGGTGGTCCTGGCAAATCAAGACTATTCAAAAACATGTATTCATTCTCTATTTGTGGACAACTATTCGTTGCTGTCCTTCTGCATGCTATCCATTATTTTGTTATATTGTTTTTTTATCTTTTCCACAACCAATAGCATTAGTTTCTTTAAAATGGCTGCAAACAAAAAAAGAGTGATAGAAATAAGGCATAAGCAAAATTCTTTTTTCTTAAAAAATCCGATAAAAATATTGTAAAAAACGATTCTACACGCATCACTTTGAAGCATATTTTATCTGAAGGCTTATTTTATTAATTTTTTTTCAACCCGTTTAGCTCTTTTTTAAATCTCATGTTTTACAAACGAATCAAATCCTTGACTAAAGGTAGAGGATAGAATGACTAATCTAATAAAAGCACAAATGAAATATGTTATTGGGCCAGATGGAAGTCCACTTACAATTGCTGACCTACCGCCAAAAACAACAAGGCGTTGGGTAATCCGTCGCAAAGCTGAAGTTGTTGCAGCTGTCAGAGGTGGATTGTTAAGTCTTGATGAGGCGTGTCAACGCTACACTTTGACCGTAGAAGAATTTCTTTCGTGGCAAAGTTTGATTGATGAACACGGTTTAGCCGGATTACGCACCACCAGAATCCAAAATTACAGGCACTAATTGTCGGCGATAATGATTCGATAACAGCTTAAAACATTTTTAAAACAGCCAAACTTTCATGCGTTTGGCTGTTTTTTATATTTTAGTCCATAAACATTTCAAAATATTGATTTCTACATAATAGTATCATCCAACCATTGAGTTAGATTGAATAAAAACATCCTCATCATCCGTTAACGCTTTCTTTTCCCGTGCGACCAGAAGCTGTGCACGTTGCAACTCTCCATTAATTTCATGGAGAATCATTTCAGCATTTGTTTTTTGAAGCTGCAAATCACGAATCGAATTTACAAGATTATCGCGTCTCTGCCGCGCTGCACGAGCCAAAGCAGAATAAGCAAAATGGTGAACATCATTGTTCCCAGATTTACGTTCTTCATGAATAATTTGTGCTTCCAACTCTAACACCATTCGCTCAAATTCTGCAATCATCATCTCAAGCTGTGCAATTTCGCGACGTTTCCCACGTACTTGAAACATCCTCAATCGCACCATACTTTCTCGTGGCTTCATACTCTCTACTCCTTGGTTACGCCGGCTCAAAATTTACATTCACACCTTAATACATATACTGTTAGCTACACTTTTTCTGACGAAAACAGTCCATTTTTAAATTTGCCATCACCATTTTCTGCCTTTCCTCAAAGCACTTACGAACAAAACATGCTTGAAAAAAAGAGATAACCATTTCTTCACTCTTTACCTCTACTATAAAGCAAAGAGATTTAAAGCTCAGTAAACAAACAATGAAATTTTAAAAAAACAATCAAAGTAATCTGTTATAAGAGCTTCTTAAAGTTAAAATTTAGTGGAAAAAGCACTTTAATTTCTTTATGAAATTAAAAAAATATATTATTTTTCTAAAATAATTTTTAACTTCTTTCAAAAATAAAAATATTTTGTTAACCACTATCATGAATAGTGGGGAATTCAGTGGTGATTGTTACGCGTACTACTGAAATATTCATAAACACTTTCATTATGAAGTGTTTGATTTCATGAATGGATTTTATAAACAGTGGTTTTACCTGCTGTTATAAAGTGTAGAGTGCCCTTCTGATTCGCAAGGGGCAAAGTGAGGGATCTAAAATGCGCGTATTATTAATTGAAGATGATAAAGCGATGACTCAAAGCATTGAGCTTATGCTTAAGTCTGCAAATTTTAACGTTTATATCACTGATCTAGGTGAAGAAGGGGTCGATTTAGGAAAGCTTTATGATTATGATATCATTTTGCTTGATTTAAATTTGCCCGATATGTCAGGCTATGATGTTCTGCGAACCCTAAGATTGGCGAAAATAAAAACTCCTGTCCTTATCCTTTCGGGTATGAATGCCGTTGAAGATAAGGTGCGTGGTTTTGGCTTTGGTGCAGATGATTATATGACAAAACCCTTCCATAAGGATGAACTCATTGCGCGTATTCATGCAGTTGTTCGCCGCTCCAAAGGGCATGCACAATCTGTTATTGTTACCGGTGATCTCACCGTTAATCTTGACGCAAAAACCGTTGAAGTTGCTGGGCGTCCAGTTCATTTAACTGGTAAAGAATATCAGATGCTAGAACTTCTCTCTTTGCGCAAAGGCACGACACTCACCAAGGAAATGTTCCTTAATCATCTCTATGGTGGAATGGATGAGCCAGAACTTAAAATTATTGATGTCTTTATCTGCAAACTACGCAAGAAATTGGAAGCTGTATCTTCTCGCGTAAACTACATTGATACAGTTTGGGGACGTGGTTATGTATTACGTGATCCAATTGAAGAGGACGTACGCAAGACCGCTTAAGCAGTGAAAATGCCACATTGTAAAATCTCGGAGTATAGCGGGCCGAGATTTTTTCCGTTGCAAAAAGGCTCGCACACTAAGAATCTCTTCATATAGAGAAAATGCTTAAAGCTTAAAAAACTTAACCCTCGCTGTTAAGGATAACACTTTCACCGCTTACAGATACGATCTCAGCCATCTTTTCCGAATGCAGCTTCAGCATTTTTATCTTATTCAAAATTCCTTGATACTTTCCAAAATAACACAACAATCAGTTTCCTTGATATTTATTTTCATCTCTGTCATCTGAGAAAGTAACAGAGTATAATAAAATTGGATAACGTGCGCATCAATAAGTTCTTCCTGAATATCTCCGTTATATAAAGCAATAAAATGGGCAGGAATACGGAGAGATTTACCACAGATTTCAAATTGAAAAGAACGCTTATTTTCATCCTGCACAATCATAACAACGATTTCTCCTCCACGAGGGACTGTTGCGTTTGCAATCAATAACAAGTTAAGCAAAAGCTTCACTTCATTTTTTGGTAAAAGCAGAGGGGGAACTTGCCATTTTAAAATTGCTTTTTCTTCTTTCATATATTGTTGGGCCACTTGCTCAGCCAAACGTGTATCTATTTGTCCCCCGCTAGCTCCTGCAAAACCAAATGCCAATCGTGCAAATTGTAAACGCGCAGAAGCATTGGCCACGGACCAACGAACCAATTGCAAAGCATCTTCTTCAGCCCCTCCTTCATCATAGAGCTCCATAGCATTTTGAATAGCCCCAACAGGTGAAATCAAATCATGGCAAATACGACTACAAAGCAAAGCAGCTAAATCTGTAGGCTTCAAAGAGAGAGCTAATGTCATAGTTATTGAAAACTCCTAAGATTGAAAAAACTTCCTTTTAAAACAAAACTCTTAACATCTCATGCATAGATAGAGAAGTTTTTGATAATCACGCTAAAAAATTTTCAAAAAAAGATTTGAGAATTTAAAAAATCTTACATATTGTTTTTTATCTGAATAGAATGAAAATGCTAATATTATAATTTCATTTGTAACTCATAAAAGGGAAAATTTTTATGGCTCTCTTTCATCTAACACGTTGGTACAAAAACATTATAGCTTTCCTCTTCCTTTTATTTGCCACCATAAACACTGCAAATGCAAAACTCCGGCCGGTAGAACAAAGCGGCCCCCATTATTCCCTGCAAGAAATTATCGATTCTGGTCATATTTTTTTTGGAAAGACGACCAGTGGTGTAGCATCAGCAATCCAAAATATCTTCTCACGATATGGTTATCCAAATGCCTATATTTTAGGGGAAGAAGCTTCTGGCGCCTTTTTTGCTGGATTAACCTATGGCGAAGGAACACTTTTCACAAAGGTCTACGGCCAACATAAGGTTTTTTGGCAAGGTCCTTCTGTAGGATGGGACTTTGGTGGCCAAGGTTCTCGTCTCATGATTTTAGTTTACGATCTTAATAATATAAATAATTTATGGGGACGCTATGCTGGTCTTTCAGGTTCGGCCTATTTAATTGCAGGTGTTGGTTTTCATGTCCTAAGACGCCACAATGTCCTGCTTATTCCGATACGCACCGGTATTGGCGCACGACTTGGCATCAATGTGGGATATTTAAAATTAACACCCAAACCGACATGGAATCCATTTTAATTGGAGTTGAAAGGGGGATTTATGCTTATCCAATCATTGCTTTTTTTTATTCTTGGAGTAGCTTTTGTTTCTTGGTTACTGGTGCTTTTTGCCCCTTTTATTTGGCGTAGAGCTGTTTATTTTGCGCATAAGGGTGTTTCTGCACAAATTCCCTTATCACTCACTGAAATACAAGCAAACTATGATTTTCTTTGTGCACAACACGCTGTAGAACTTGCACAGAACGAACAAAAATATGAATCTTTGCAAAAAAAATACGCACAACAGAAAATACAACTGAGTCAAGCAACAGAACAACTTTATCGCTTATATCTCTCCCCGCAAAACGCAGCCACTTCGCCCAAAGAAGCTATTGCAACCAAACAGAGTCTTGTGGCAACAAACACTTTCATCAGAGAAATTAAAACTATGCGTGAAAAAATTGCACATTATCAGCAACGTTTACAAAAAATTCCAACCAATGATCTAAACTCCTTGGAAAATCAACAACTCTTAGATGAACTGCGTGAAGAAACAAAGGAATTAGCAGCAACATTAGCTGCTCAAATAGCACTACAAGAAGGAGACACATCCCCTATCAACGCATTGGTCAAAAATTCCAAAAACAAAAACGATTTAGCTTCACGTATTTGCCAAAAAATCACCTCTACAAAAAAAGCACCCCTTACCTAAGTGTTTTTTAAAGTGATTGAAAAGAACATCCATATTGTTAAAAGCCAACTGTATCTCCTACAATACAAATTTTGTTGCTATTATATTGATATAAGAGGATTTCTTAACAGTATAGCTACTAACTTTGGCTTTATCTTTTTATTACAAGCCCCAAATCTCTCCCAGAGATCAGAAAATTAAACCCATTCATAGCTTTGAAGATAAAAATCTCTTATTTTCTCGATAATCATGTCCTGCTCATTTTGTGTCAAATAAGGATGCATTGGCAAACTTAAAACATGATCACCTAAAGACCGCGAGACAGAAAGAGAACCTTTTACATAAGGAAAATGTTCATAAGCAGGCTGTTGATGCAATGGAGTTTTGTAATAAATCATTGTAGGAATAGAATTTTTCTGTAAATAGTCTTTTAATTTGTCACGATCTTTCACTTTAAGCGTATATTGTGCATAAGCACAACGAACATTCTCTCCCACTTCTGGAACTGCGACAACATCTCGTAAATGGTTGGAATAATATTGAGCAATCTTCACCCGTTTTTCCATCTCTTCTTCAAAGATAACAAGCTTTTCTAACAAAATTGCAGCTTGAATAGTATCTAAACGTGAATTCATACCAATACGCACATTATCATATTGCGTTTCGCCTTTACCATGAAAGAGGATTGAACGTAAAAGTTCTGCCAAATGATCATCATTGGTCATCATAGCGCCTCCATCACCATAACAACCTAATGGTTTTGCAGGATAAAAACTTGTCGCAGCCACATCGCCAAAAGCGCCGCACATAGTATTACCGCTTCTTCCCCCCATCGATTGAGCTGCATCTTCAATAACAAAAAGATTTTCCTTTGCCGCCACATGAGCAATTTTTGCGTAATCAGCAGGAAGTCCAAACAAATCAACAGCAATAATTGCCTTTGGTTTAAGGCGTCCCTCTTGTTTAATCATTTCGATTGCTTCACAAAGTTTTTCAACATCGATATTGAATGTATCAGGCAAAACATCTACAAAAACAGGTTCCGCTCCCACCAAAGCGACAACTTCAGCAGTTGCAGAAAACGTGAAGCTAGGACAAAAGACAGCATCCCCTAGACCAATATTTTTTGCCATGAGAGGCATCTTCAAAGCGTCCGTTCCATTAGCACAAGCAACCACATGCTTAACGCCAAGATATTCTGCTAAGCGCTCTTCAAATTCTGTTACTTTTGGTCCCAAAATATACTGACCACTCGCGACCACATGCGCAATTGCAGAATTAATTTTGTCTTCAATACGCGCACGCTGCGCCCCAAGGTCAATGAATTGCATACTAACTCCATTGGTCATCACAATAATGTAAAAGTGCTTCCTATCTCTTTTATTTTTGATAATCGAGATGAGCAGCAGTTAAAATCCGTAAAACAGCAACCGCATCATCACCACTTGTACGAGGTAATTGACGTGTTTTAATACAATGAAAGAAATGCTGTAATTCACAAGTAAGCGGCAAATCCTCACACACATCAATGTAATCTGGCGCATCAGTACTAAAAGCCCACCGTTGTTTCTTCTTCCAAACAGCAAAACGGTGCACCGCCAATTTACGGTTCCATGGCTCCATATCATCAAAAACCAGCATAGCTTTTGTTCCAACAACCGTTAAACGCCTTTCACGATAAGGACATAAGCGCGAAGTAAAAAGATGGCTACGAATACCATTGGGAAAAGTCATATGAATATGGGCAAAATCAGAACACTGATCAATGACAGCAGCCCCATCACCCCGAATCTCAGAAGGTTCACATCCTGTCAAAGCCAAAATCATTGAGAGATCATGAGGCGCGAGATCCCATAAAGCATCGCTTTGTGTATGAAATTTTCCAAAACCTAACCGATGAGAATAAATATAGCGCACCTCCCCCAATTCTCCCTGTTCCACCAATTCGCACATTTTTTCAAAAGCAGGATGAAAGCGTAAAATATGCCCTACCATTAAAATCCGTTCACATTGGCGAGCAACTTGCACTTGCTGTTCAGCATCCGCAACATTCAAAGCGATTGGTTTTTCAACCAATACATCTTTACCATTTTTGACGGCACGCAAAACATTTTCTGTATGAAATTGTGGAGGCAAAGCCACCACTAGCGCATCAATATCATTACGCGTAAAAAGATCATCAAGCGTAATAACATCAACGCTGTACATATTTGCAAAACTTACAGCACGAGAACTATCAATATCAGAAACTGCTGCTAAAGCCCCGAGACTTTGAAGTGTTCGTATATGATTCTCACCCCAATGACCGCATCCTAAAACCGCTACACGTGGCACCATTTTTATGCCTTACCCCATCTCATCATATGAAAATTATATTTTCTTATACTTCATATCGAGGATAAAATAGAATGACAAGCAAAAAGCTTAAAAACGATGCTTGACATCTTACTATTCTACCTCTTATATCCGCAGAAGGTGAGATAAATCGCAATCTTATTTATCAAATTCGGCGGAGTAGCTCAGTAGGTTAGAGCAGAGGAATCATAATCCTTGTGTCGGGGGTTCAAATCCCTCCTCCGCTACCGTCTTTCTCAAAGTTCTGCCATATTTTTCAAGATAATTGTAACTTGTCGGCAGGTTTTATATATTTTAACATTAAGTTTTATATTAATTCCTTTCAAAGGATGCACCAAGCTCTTTTTAAAAAACCTCAAAGCCTTCTCTCATTTTTGCTTTCAAAGACTCGTTTGATACATAGTTTACCCAATCAAAAATGTAGATAAGAACAATGAGTCATCACAGATTCCACCTTAATCACATCTTTTCTCACCCAGTATAAAACATAAAGTCAAACTACACACAAAAAATTATTCTTTATTGACTTTAAAACGATAGAAGCTCTTCCCTTTTTAGAAAATATACAACTTTTAAAATACTGCTCTTTTCTATTTCTTTAAGCATAAACCAAATATTGATATCAAAGTATATCTTGCTATCAATAAAAATATCATCACTTTATAATATTTCACTAAAAATGAAAAACTTATTTTTAAATTATAATAAAAATACATTATTTGCTAAATTAAATATTGCGTATTTAACTATAAATTCAACTTTAATTTTGACAAAAAAAGCAAAATAAACTATCAAATTTATGCATTATTAAAATCAATATATATATATTCTATTCTTCTTTTGAAGACTGCGGGGAAGTGAATATTAGGGGCATTAAAAGGAGAGTATTCGTGTATAAAAAATCCCTTCTGTCATCTATGGCAACAGCAGCAATTATACTGTTTAATGTTCAATTGAGTGCACATGCTAAGTCTCTTAAAGTTTTTGATGGAAAAACCGTAACAATACATGGAAATACCTATGATGCACTTCATGCAAAAAATGGCAGTAAAATCATCGGTAAGCATTTAACAGTAACACACTCAAACGATGCATACGCTATAATAGCTGAAGGCTCTAACACTGCAATTGAATTGCTGGATGGCACAACAATTAAAGGAACTGCTTCTGACATTTTATTTGGTCTTGAAGCAAAAGAGGGTGCTACACTGAAAATGATCGGGGGGACTGTTACAGTTTCTCGCATAGGCGCTAACTTCTCGAACAGCAAGAGTGATAAAAACGAGCTAAGAAATGTGAAAATATCAAGCAGTAAAAATAAAAAAACTCTTATTACAGGAATAGCTACTGACAAAGAAAGTAACGTCACTTTAGAAAATGTAACCGTTACACAAGCAAAACACGGCATAGTTGCATATAATCAATCTCAAATAATGATCTCTGGAGGATCATTTGAGGGAAAAGACGTAGGGATATATGCTGAAAACGGCAGCAAAATTACTTTAATCAACAGTAAAGAAAGCGCTCCCCAAATTACATCATCATCAAATGGCAAAGGAATCTATGCAAATGGTTTACATTCTACCATCACAATGACGGGGGGAAAAGTATCCGGAGAAGAAGCATTACTTGCAGAAAACGGTGGATACATTAAGGTCACGGATGTTTCTCTAACAACAAATGGCCATGGGGTCGGTGCAGCAGCCGTTATCTCTGATAGTATGATTGAATTGTATGGAAACACAACGATTAAAAATACTGAAGTTGGGCTTATAGCAATTAATGGTGGCAGAATTAAAATGGTTGGAGGAACCATTATGGCTTCCGCAACTGGCGTTGGCTTTGTGAATAGTAAAAGCGATGAAAATAAGCTGGAAAATGTAACAATATCGACCGGTAAAGAGAAAAATTCAGGCAAAGGGATATTTCTAGAAAAAGAAAGTAGGATTACTTTAAAAAATGTAAAAGTGACTCAAACAGGCAACAGCATAATTGCAAATAATCATTCTAAGATAACAGTCTCTGGAGGATCATTTGATTCAAGCTATGCAACAATATGTGCTCAAAATGGCAGTAGCATCATCTTAACCGATAATGCTCAAATTACATCCCATGATGAAGGAGGCCTCTATGCAGAAGGTGCTGGATCCAAGATCACAATGACAACAGGAAGCGTGACAGGAAAATCTACGGCCTTAGAAGCAGACAGAGGTGGCCATATTACGGTCACAAATGTTACTCTAAAAGCAACGAATGATGGCAGCGGTGTAGCTGCTGGTGCAGCTGCCTCTGGCTCTAACAGTGTGATTGAATTGCTTGGAAATACAACAATTAGTAATGTTAAAATCGGAATTGATGCGCAAAACGATAGCACAATCAAAATGATCGGAGGAACCATTAAGAGTTCCGAAGCTGGCGTTCACCTTTTAAAAAATAAGAGCAATAACAAACTGAAAGATGTAACAATACTAAATAGTAAGGACAATGCACTACTAATCAATGGAATAATTGCAAGAAGAAGTAAGATTACTTTAGAAGATGTAACGGTTAAGCAAACAAACAATAGCATAGTTTCAAATAATGATTCTCAAATAACCGTTTCTGGAGGATCATTTAGCGCAAAAGGTGCAGCAATATATGCCCTAAAAGGCAGCACTATTACTTTAACTGACAATGCTCAAATTACATCATCTGATAACAGTGGGCTCTATGCAAAAGACTCAAAATCCACCATCACCATGATAGGAGGAACAGTCATTGCGAAAAAAGATGCATTTGTTGTAAGTAATAATGGACATATTGATGTGAGAGATGTTTCTGCAACAGCAGAAAACAGGGGGATAGCTTTTGAAAAATCTAACAACAATAAAACAGCAGAAGTTAATTTGACCAATACAAAACTTCGTATCAAAAATGGTACTGGAATGAATGCAAATGAATCAACTGGTAAAGTGAATCTCAGAAATTCAGAAATCCATGCTGATGTTTTATTGATAACCAAAGCTTCAGCTAAAAAAAATAATTCTGCCTTTACACTCAATGCCGATCATTCTGTTTTAAAGGGTAGAGTAGACTTTGAAAAAAATTTCAAAACAGTTTTTGATCTGCAAAACAATACAAAATGGACATTGAAAACCAGTACACAAGAAAAAGATGCTGATGGCAAGCTGCTCGATATTGCTCAAAGAGCACGTTCTGATGTTTCTGTTCTTAATCTCAATAACAGCTCTATTGTTTTTGCAGAACCAATAGAAGGACATTACCACACATTGCATATAGGTTCTGGAAAACCAGTTACCAAAGCGGTCTATAATGCAACAGGCAATGCACAGATTTCTTTCAATACTTTGTGGAATGATAGCAAGCCAATAACAGAGCAAAAAACCGATCGTCTTCTGATTCATGGTGATGTTTCAGGCACTACATTGGTTTATGTCACTGGACATTTAAAAAAGAACAATATTGAAGCAAATACTTCTACTCCTAGCAATATGCACGATTTTTCACTGATTCAAGTTTTTGGAAAAGCAAATCTGAACTCTTTTAAACTGGCAAATGGCTATATCACAATAAATGGTTCACCTTATAAATATATACTGAAAGCTTATGAAACAATGTCAAACCATAGTAAAAACAATGGTAAACAAAATCTTTCAGGAGAAAATAAAAAGTTTTGGGATTTTCGCTTACAGCCAGTACTTCTTGATAATAACTCAAAAGTAAAAACTGTCGTGCCATAAATACAAAGTATTTGGTTATGCCAAATGCTCTCTTTTATAGTGGATTGACCGATATGTCTGAGCAAAGCGCATTGTTAGCTAATCTCAGAACATCTGTGTTGAGAAAACAACAAGGAAAACAGAACAGCTTCTTCTTATACACCTATGGAAGCACAGGAACATTATCATCTGCGCGGGGACCTCTTAAATATGGGTATGGAGCTGATCTTCGCTACGCTGCTCTTCAAGGAGGTGTCAACTTCACCGCGATAGAAGGACACAATACCACAACACATTTCGGTCTTGTAGGAACCTACGGACAGCTCTCTTTCACTCCAAAGGATATGAAAGACGCAGCCAAGAGCACCATTGATAAGTGGTCACTCACAGCCTATGGCACCCTACAACATGACAATGGTTTCTATCTTGATACACTGTTATCCTATGGCATCCTAAAAGGAGAAATCGCCAATGCTCTCATTGGCAAAACCGCAAAATTGAAAAATGCCAAGATATTCACAATCTCCACAACTGTTGGCAAACAATTTGCCACCGGAATGGAAGGCATAATATTCGAACCTCAAGCACAATTTGCCTATCAACATTTGATGTTTGATACAATTTCAGATGCCGATCACTTTACCATTGACATGTAAAATCCTCATCAATGGATGATCCGTATTGGCGGACGTTTGACCAAAACCATTGCCACTGAAAACAATCATCCTATGTCTTTCTATGGAAAAGTCAACTTGATCAAAACTTTTGGTGATGATGGGAGCATTCATATTGGAAGAGATTTTGACCTTAATCCTATGGGACCTGCAATTGAAGGCGGTGTTGGCATCAATGCACAATTGTCCACGAACCTCTCCCTTCATGGTGATGTCAGTTATCAACAAAAACTTCAGAAAACGGGGATAAGTGGTGCAAGTTTTTCAGGCGGGCTACGCTATCAGTTTTGAGGCAAAACTTTAACAACAGATGTATTGTTATTCTGTATACTTCATTAAAAAAGGCAGCACAACGTGTTGCCTTTTTGGCTTATGATAAGCCTGTTTTTTTAAGCGCTTTTAAAAATAGAAAACAACAAAATATTTGAAAACTCTCATTGACCATTGAAATTTTTTTTACAAAAAATTCTTCTTTTATAAAAAATAAAGCTGAGCATATTTTCAATGAATAATGCCTAAAACTGTAAAAAGAGAACAACTAACAATAAGACACATTGTAAAATAGTGAAAATCTTTTCCAGAAAATACTGCCATTATTCTCTTCTGTTATTTTAATGCTCAAAATCCCAAAACAAAAATCCTGAACATAAAATGATAAGCAAAAAACAGTAGAATAATATCAGACAAAGAATGCATGCTATAAGTCAGTTATATATTTCACAACAGAAGTTCTTATAGGATTTTAAATATTATAACTTTAAAACTGCTCAGTAAATTCATAGTAAAAAATCCTATTGTCTCACTCCCCTTTTACCAATATCGCCAAATATTTCCAGAAGTTTCAAAACAAAAAATTGTGTTTTTTCTTTTGGAAAATGGATCACACCCTTTGTTCTCTATGGACAATAGGCTCAATACTGGCTTCAAAAAACTCCCTTGTATAGTCATGTTGTGCATGTAAATTACGCAGCTCATCATTGCTAAGCTCTTCAAGAATAATCCCTTTATGCATAATTCCCACCCGTTCACAGATATGAGCAACAACAGCAAGATCGTGCGAAACCATCAAATAGGTAAGCTTTTTTTCTTCTCGCAAAGATTTTAACAAATTTAAAATTTCCGCCTGGACTGACACATCCAATGCCGATGTTGGTTCATCAAGCAGCAAAACCTCTGGCTCAATAATTAAAGCACGTGCAAGAGCAATACGCTGGCGTTGCCCTCCAGATAACTCATGGGGATAACGATAAAGAAATGAAGAATTTAAGCCAACGGAATCTAAAGCATCCTCTACCCTTTCTTTTTGATTATCCATTCCATGGATTTTGAGAGATTCAGAAAGAACAGTATGGACCATTTTTCTTGGATGAAGGGATGCATAAGGATCTTGAAAAACCATTTGAATACGGCGTAGAAAATTCTTATCTCTTTTTTTTGCGACCTCTTCTCCATCAAAAATAAAACGCCCACTATAATCTGGAATAAGCCCAACCAGTGTATTCAAAATAGTCGATTTTCCACATCCTGATTCACCAATCAAACCGTAAGCTTCACCACGCTTAATATGAAAGTTGACATTTTTAACAACCGTTACTGCCTTGTGCCTATGCCCAAACGTTACAGATAAATTAGAAACATCAATAATATTCTCACAATTTGCCATGAGGAACCTCCTCAACACCATTAACAATCGTAGGATTATGCAACCAATCAGGATCGCGTTCAGGAACTGCCAAAACATCAACAGGATTATCAAGCCGTGGCAAACTCGCTAACAGAGCTTTAGTATAAGGATGACACGCGCGCGATAAATCAGATGCAGGCAATTCTTCTAACACACGACCTGCATACATAACCAAAACACGATCACAAAAATCAGCAATCATATTTAAATCATGACTAATGAAAATCAGTCCGGTTCCAGATTTGGTAACAAGCTCATCCAACACTGATAAAACCTGACGTCTTACTGTGATATCAAGTGCAGAAGTTGGTTCGTCAGCAATAATTAAATCAGGTTTTGGAATAAGCATCATCGCAATCATCACACGCTGTCCCATACCACCTGATATTTCATGAGGAAAGAGGCGCATCACATGCTCTGGATCACGAATATGAACAGATTCCAACATAGAAATTGTCCGCTCCCGTGCATCAGCTTTTGAAACACGGTAATGGATACGATAAGCTTCCATAATCTGTTCCCCAATCCGTATGAGTGGATTAAGTGAATATTTAGGATCCTGTAAAATCATTGAAATACGTTTACCTCGAATAGTTCGCATTTGAGGTTCACTTGCATGCAATAAATCGATATTATCAAAGCGCATTTTTTTAGCTTTAACAATAGCCACTTTGGGGCTCAATTTGAGTATTGCGCGCCCAGTCATCGATTTTCCAGAGCCAGATTCGCCAACAATTCCAATTTTTTCGTTTCCCACAGAAAAGCTAACACCGCGGACAACTTCTGCAATGCCATGCCTTGTAGGAAAAGCAATACGTAAATCTTCTATCTCTAATAATTTTTTATCCATTGCGCGGATCCAATATATCACGAAGCCCATCACCTAAAAGATTAAAGGCAAGACTTGCTAGCAATATTGCACAACCTGGTATCGCTGCTAACCACCAATTTGTCATCATAAATTCACGACCGGATGAAAGCATTGCCCCCCATTCAGGACTTGGGAGTTGAGCTCCCAAACCTAAAAAACCAAGACCAGCAGCCGTTAAAATAATTCCAGACATATCTAATGTTAACCGTACGACCACTGAAGGAATACACATAGGTGCAACATGAAACAAAATAATCCGCAAAGAAGATGCCCCTTGTAAACGAACGGCAGAGACATAATCAGATGAACGTATTGTCAAAGTTTCAGCACGTGCTAAACGTGCTATTGGTGGCCATGCTGCAATTGAAATAGCAATCGATGCATTTTCAATACCTGGTCCCAAAGCCGCTGAAAAAGCAAGAGCTAAAATCAACGCTGGAAAAGCGAGAAAAATATCAACAATACGCATAAGAGCAGTATCAACCCATCCCCCTATATATCCAGAGACAGTGCCAACAATGAGTCCTATTGGTCCTACAATAATTGTTGTGAGAAAAACAACATAAAGTGTAATACGCGCACCAAAAATGATACGACTAAAAATATCACGTCCCAATTCATCTGTCCCGAAATAATGCGCCAGAGAGGGTGGCTGCAATCGATGCGCAAGATTATTGCTAACAAAATCATCGGTAGCAATCCAAGGAGCAAAAATTGCACATAAGACAATAAGAAAAATAATAATCAGACCGAGTACAGCTGAAAAATTACCCGAAAACTTGATCAATGCATGATAAATTCTCTGTACGCTTGCCTGAAATGCTGACCTTGGAACAGCTGCATTTAACCAACGCCCCAAAGAAAATGACGACTGCGATTTATGATGATGAATTGTTGTCATATTCAACGTGTCCTTGAATCAAAGATTCGATAAAGAAAATCAGAAAATAAATTAATAGCGACAAAAATAAACCCCACCAGCAGTGTACATCCAACAACTGCATTCATATCTCCGGCTAAAAGAGCATTCGTCAAATAATGTCCAAAGCCAGGCCAAGCAAAAACAGTTTCTGTTAACACAGCGCCTTCTAACAAGAAAGCATAAGAAAGCGCAACAACAGTAATAATCTGAACAGCAGCATTTCGAAAGGCATGCCCCCAAACAGTTCTTGCCCACGACAATCCTTTGACACGTGCCGTAATGATATATTCCTGATTGAGTTGATCAATCATAAATCCACGAGTCATACGACTAATATAAGCCATAGCGCCAAAAGCTAGGATTAAAGCAGGCATAATAATATGACCAAAGACATTTCTAAAAGCTTCCCACTGTCCCTGACGAATAGTATCCCAAAGAAAAAATCCTGTTTTGGGCTCAAAAGAATATTCATAAAGAAAATCAAGTCGTCCTGGGCCACCAACCCAGCTAAGTTTAGCATAAAATACTAATAACGCCATGAGTCCAAGCCAAAATGTTGGAGTAGAATAACTCACAAGTGTAAAAACACGAACAAAGTAATCAATAAATGAATCGCGATACATTGCCGCAAAAACACCAAATGGAATCCCAAGGCTCGTGCCAATCACAATAGCAACGGTAGCAAGCTCTAACGTAGCAGGAAATACGCGTCTAATATCTTCCAAGACAGGACGCCCAGACGTTAAAGCATCTCCAAAGTCAAACAAAAATACATTACGAAGGTAGTTCCAATACTGGACAATCAATGGCTTATCAAGACCCAACCTATGAAACATTGCATCATAAGCCTCCTGACTGATATTATCACCAAGAATAGCAAGAACGGGATCTAAAGGGAGAAGATGACCAATAAAAAAAGTAATCGTCACCAAACCAAGCAGCGTGAAAAAAACTGAAATAAGCAACTTTAACACCTTGAAAAAAAAGTCCCATACGAACATTTTTTTCTGCTTCTGTGAGACCGCTCTTTCAGCGTCTGAAAATGGCAAAACCATTATAATGTCCCCCTCCATAGCTACCAAACATAAAGCTAACACCTTTTTATAGAATTAAGAAAATACTAATCAAGCACGTTCTCTAAACTTTCTCAACAAAATGCCTGTTTTTATTTTTCAGTATCGTTGTAGTAAAGTCTAAAACTATTCCAAACCCATTTTTTTACTGCAGGTCCTATACCAACAGTATAATATGTCTGAAATAAGTAAACCATAGGACCATGTTCAAGCACATAATTCTGTAAAGTACGATACTGCAAAAGACGCTTATTTTGATCTTTTTCAAACAAAGCATTCATCACCATTTTATTGATATTTTCATCATAATATCCAGCGCGCCAAGCCAGATACATATTATGCTTTTTTGTAAATGTTGGATCAGGATTAAAAACATGATTTAATGAAGCAGGGTGCCCGTCAGGATCAGCACTCCCCCACCCCATAAGTGCAGTATCATAATTTCCACCACGTACACGGCTCAACAATTGATTTTGTGCCATTTTTTCAATGGTAAGTTCAACACCAATTTTACGCGCATTAGCTTGAATAGACTGTGCAACAGAAGACATATAACTAAGGCTACCCACTAAAAGATTAGCCTTAAAACCGTTAGGATAACCAGCCTCACTCATCAACTGTTGTGCTTTTTTCAAATCCAATTTAAAGGGCAATCCTTCTTTTTCATCCAAAGCGCCAGGAACACCTAAAGACATATAAGTTGCACGCGGAATTCCAATGCCCTTTAAAACAGTTTCACCAAGACCTTTGTAATCAACCAAATAACGAAGCGCCAAACGCACTTTTTCGTCAGCAAAAATTCTATTCTTATTGTTCAGCGATAGATAAACGATCTGCGGACGCAAAACACGGCTAATTTTGACCGGTCCTCCCTGTTTTTCAATATCTAAAACATCCTCTGAAGAGAGATCACGGGCTATATCCACATCACCTTTTTCTAAAAGAAATCTCTGACTTGCTGAATCTGCAACATGCTGCACAACAATTCGCTTAATTTTAGGGATATCTCCCCAATAATTTTGGGTTGCCTCTAATATGACCTTCTCTCCAGGAGACCAGCGTGCCAATTTATAAGGCCCAACACAAGCCGAATGCGTTGCTAAATATTTATTGCCCATATCACCATCAATGCTCTTTGCTTCAATTGTTTGCCTATCAAGCAAAGCAGAAGCATAGGATTGTCCAATAACAGTCAATATAAGTTGGATAGGATAGGGTTTATCTAATTTGAGTTGTAAAGTTTTATCATCAAGAGCTTGGATATTTGTTTCGACATTATTTTTGGTAAACCCGTAATCCATTAAAGATTGAGCATAGCTCAATCCCAACTTAATAATCCGTTGCATCGACCATGCCAGATCTTGTGCCGTCGCCGCCCTTCCTTCATCAAACTTTAAATCATCGCGAAGATGAAAAACAATTCTTTTACCATTATCTAAAACATCCCAAGATCGTGCCATAGCCGGACGAATTTTTGTGGGATCATGCTTATCATATTGCACAAGTGCACTACAAATATTCGTCAACAATTCACTCGTGACAACCTCAACCGTTTGAGCAGGATCAAAACTACTAATGGAATCAATATTCCAACCCATCACAAGCGTATCGGCAGGTGTTTTTGCTGAAACTTGTTGCGCAAACATCCCCAGTGCAAAAACAGCAGAAACAAAAGAAGTACTGCTTTCCAATATTTTTCTTTTTATATTCATAGCCTTTTCCTTTTAAAATTTATTTGTATCAATTCATTATTCTGAAACAATACGGCCTATTTATAACACCCAAAGATTGCATAAACGCGTATTCATCATCTATACAAAGGCATTTACTTTTAAAGTCACTCGCTTAATCTCAACGAAAATAGAGCAACATGCCACATAACTCCCACCAACCAGCATTCCACCTGCATCCCAATACTTCTTCACACTTCCATGAAGCGATAGGCATTCCCCACATCGATTGACCAAACTATAAGCCTTGTTGAACAATCATAACGCGAAAATTCACGGGTTCACCATTCTCTTCCTTATAAACTACATTTAAAAGGACAATAACAATGTGCAAACTTTTAAAACAATCTCCCACCAAGATACTGAGTTTCAAGAAACATCTTTACCACACCATCAAAACCGCAATGAACAAGCAGAAAAACGCAAGAAAATATATTTTCTGAAACTTTTCTGCTCATAAAAAATCATTTAATCTTTTGAAAGTTAAGCAAAAAATCTTTCTTGTTATCAACAACACCAAACAAATCGGCAGGGGTAAAATTGTCATGAAAAATACCAGCCCCTCTAAATTTTACCTTTCTAAAAATACTTTTACCAATAAAAGAATACACAATAAAATGCACTTTCATTGGCAAAACAAAATTCATCATATTTGCTCCCCAAAAGACAGACAGAGATCCCTATTTCAACGTCCAGCATCACTTTGCAATAACAAATACTAAACGACACACTGCAGTAATTCACGTTCCAAACGGCAAATTCTAGAGATTTAACTAAGCAATGTAGCGGAAACAAATCTATCTGAGCTTAAGCACCCTCACAAAAATTGAAGCTCACACGCAGCGAAATTACTCTCTTGGTAAGAAAGCTATCAGATAATAAAATGTAACACAAGTATTTGATAATCGAACACCGTATAAATAGGCATGAATAAGATAAATAAAATGCCTGTCATTTATCTTATATAATATAGCTAGCCCTATCAATGATGGCTCAAAGCAATGTATAGATTCTATTCAGCAATAATTGTACAAGTGAAAAATTTTAGAAACTATTCCTGAAAAATTACTTTTTGATTTTTCCTCCCCTTTTTAAAAATCACATTGCTGCCCCCGCTAACAGAGATTCTCCATTATACACCCCACTAGCAATGATTGAATGATAGACAAGCACCTTAAACGATTAAAATACCATTGCATAATCTTTTGCAATCCTCATAAAAACGACATTTCTTTATGAAAAAACACAATTATCGACAAAAACATCCTTCAAGATGGTCATTAACAATTCCTACAGACTGCATAAAAGCATAACAAATTGTTGGACCAACAAATGTCCAGCCACGTTTTTTCAAATCTTTAGAAAGACGAAGAGAAGCAGGAGTGATGGGATTCGCCAACAAGGTTTGAAAATCTATCTTTTCATAACGCTCCGATTGTGGTGGTTGAAAAGACCAAAAATAATGAGACAGACTTCCCCACTCTGTTATAATTTCCTGTGCTCTCAATGCATTATTAAGCACTGAACGAATTTTTCCTTGATGACGAACAATGTCTTTATTCTGCATCAACATTTGCACCCTTATTTCATCATAATGACTAATTTTTTCAAAATCAAAATGATCAAATGCATTTCGAAAAGAAGAGCGCTTTTTTAAAATTATCAGCCAAGAAAGCCCTGCCTGAAAACCTTCAAGGCATATTTTTTCAAACAAAGGGATATCTTCAAAAACAGGTATACCCCATTCATTATCATGATAAGCGCAATAAAGTGGATCCGTTCCCGCCCATGAACAACGAACTTTCCCATCCTTCCCCCTAAGAAGCCCTTCATTAAGCACCACATTTACCATCTCAAAAGAGTGTTCCTTGATCATCGCTCGACTGCTTTGTCTGTTTGTTTTTTGAACGTGTACGAGAAGCAGTTTCCTGTGCCACAACACTGATATCCCCATCAAAAAAGCGCAAATTTATTTGTCTACTTTCAGGAAACTGTACCAACCGCTTAATGGGCTTATTGTCTTGCCCCAAAGCCAAAACAAAGCCACGCTCTAAAATATTCTGATACGAAGTGCTTTTTAAAAGCCTACATGCCAACTCTAACGCCGCACGTTGTTTTTCTACATTGCGCACAAAAGCACGATGAAAACGTGTCGTATATTCCTTGGTATTGCGTTGAGCTTTTTCAGTATTCAACAAACGCGGTGCCAAACGAACACTTAGCGCATGAAAATAAAAACGTTTTTTATCATAACTCACACGAAGAGCACGCTGTAACCGGCTGGAAATTTCATCAAAACCACGCCGTGGTAGAGCAAAAAGTTGGTCAACAGTGGGGAGAGCGCGGACAAGAGCACGCAATTTTTGTTGATGAAAATCAAAAGAACGTGCAAGTCCTTTGCGTAAACGTGCACCAAGCGAGGCCACATACACTTCAAGATCAATCTTGACCGGCACAGCCTTTTCTGCTGCTGCTGTAGGCGTTGGAGCACGCCAATCAGAAACATAGTCAATTAAAGTCCAATCCGTTTCATGTCCAACTGCAGAGATAACCGGTAAGGCAGATGCATAAACAGCACGAACAACAGCTTCATCATTAAACCCCCACAAATCTTCTAAACTTCCTCCTCCCCGCGCAACAATAAGGAGATCAGGTTTTGGAATAAGCCCTTCTGAGGCAAGTGCATTAAAACCTTCAACAGCACTAGCCACTTCGCTCCCACTTGTTTCTCCTTGAACACGCACAGGCCAAACCAAAACATGCAGCGGAAATCGATCAGATATACGATGAATGATATCACGAATAACGGCCCCTGTTGGTGATGTTACAACACCTATAATTCGAGGCATGTAAGGCAAAGGCTTTTTCTTTGTTTCATCAAATAAACCTTCATCGGCAAGCTTTTTTTTGCGATTTTCTAGAAGAGCCATCAAAGCACCAACCCCTGTTGGTTCAAGTGCTTCAATGACAATTTGATATTTTGAAGATCCTGGATAAGTTGTTAGTTTTCCCACAGCAACAACTTCCATCCCTTCTTCAGGAGGAAATTTGAGCTTTTCCATAAAGCCACGCCAAATAACGGCCTCTAACCGCGCCTTATCATCTTTTAAGGCAAAATAAGCGTGACCCGAAGCATGAGCACCACGGTAACCTGAGATCTCCCCACGTACCCGCACATAACCAAACTTCTCTTCAACAACACGCTTTAAAGCCCCTGCTATTTCGGAAACACTAAATTCTGCGACATTCGTTGCAACTGGCTTTTCACTAAACAAACCTATCATTTTTCAACTCTTTACGCCCATTTTTTTGGATGTTTTAAAACAACGCGATCTTTAATTTTTAACTTATTCACCCAATACCGATGACATCAACGAGAGAACAGCCTTTATCCTTAACCTCAAACCAAGGATCAAAATCACCAAGGACTAAAACCATAAAGGCTTAAAATCACTCTATGGAGATCCGCTTATTATTTCATCCGAAATCCTATCAACGACAGTGAAAATATTCAATCTTAACATCCATAAAAACTTATCTCTCTAAAAGAGCTATATTTTGAAAACGCCTTCTCTATACAACATAGAGAGCTGTTAGCGATAAGCTTCAACGTTTTGCAAAGTTTTTAAACCATACGCAAAACATTAAAGATATCAACAACACAATTCATTGTTGTATATTACAACATTTAAAGCCTACTTATTTTTCAATTTTACTATAAAAAACACGGGGTGCACTACTCCAAACCCACTTTTTGACATTAGGTGTCATCGCAACAACGTCATATTGCTGAAAGATAAACGCATAAGGTCCTTTTTGCATAAAATCACGTTGTAAATCAGCATAGAGTTGTGCCCGTTTTTGTGGATCTTTTTGAAACAACGCTTCTTCAACTTTTTGATTCATCTCTGTATCAAAATACCCATGCTGCCAACTAGGATAAGCAGTGTTTTTTGCCTCAAACCGATTATCTGGGTTATAAACAAGACGTGAAGCTATTGTATGAGGATCCGTAGACTCGCTGTTCCATCCGATAAAAGTCGTATCAAAAGCTCGAGCATTCACCTTTGAAAACAACTGCATCCCTGCCATACGTTCAATTTTAAGACGTACCCCTGCCTGTGCTGCACTATCTTGAAGCGATTGAGCAAGAACTAAAGTATAAAGAGTATTAGGGACGAGCAAATTTGCCTCAAATCCATTCGGATAACCCGCTTCAGTTAAAAGTTTCTTGGCTTTTTGAATATCAAGCTTAAAGGGTTGCCCTTCTTTTTCATCTAAAGCCCCAAAGTTGCCAAGAGGGACAAAACTTGCCCGCGGCATACCAACATCTTTAAGAAGTTTTGTGTTAAGACCTTCATAGTCTATGAGATAGCGCATCGCCAAGCGTACTTTTTCCTTCGCAAAAATGGGATTTGTTGTATTAAATCCCCAGTACATCATGGTTGGCACCAACACCTTTTCGACTTTAACATTTGTTGTTTTTTGCAAATCTGCGAGATCTTCAGGGGTCAAATCACGAGCAACATCAATATCGTGCTTCTGCAACAACAAACGTTGTCTTCCAAGCTCTGCAACATGACGAATGAGAATCTTTTTCAGTTTCGGTGCTGGTCCCCAATAATGAGAACTTGCATGCAACAAAAGAGATTCCCCAGGGTGCCAACTTTTTAACTGATAAGGACCAACACAAGCAGCATGCGTTTTCAAATACTGATTGCCCATATCGCCATCTTTTGCGTGCTTCATAATTGTCTTACGATCAAGCAAAGCAGTCGCACGACTTGCAACAATATTATTAAGAATAAACTCTGCTGAATAAGGCTTATCAAATTTCATCACCACCGTTTTCTCATCAAGAGCTTGCAAAGCATCATCAACATTTTGTTCTGTAATTCCATATTCATTAAAAATTGCAGCATTACCCATCTTCAATTTGATAGCCCGCTTCATCCCCCAAACAAGATCATTGGCGTTGGCTAGTCTACCATCATTAAACTTCAAACCATCACGCAAATGAAAGGTAATCACCGTACTGTGATCATCCCCAGAAACATCCCAATGTTTTGCTAATGCCGGAACTATTTTCGTTGGATCATCTGTCGCTGTACTGACCAAGTTATCACAAATATTTTCAATAATTTCACTTGCATAAATATCATTGATTTGCGCAGGATCAAAAGTACTGACGGCATCGAGATTCCAAGCCATTACAAGGATATTAGCCGGTGTTTTTGCTAAAACCTGTTGCGCAACCATTCCAAGTGCCATAAGAGCAGAGACAAGAAAACTGCTCCTTTTCAATATTTTTCTTTTCAAATTCATCGACTTCTCCTTTTAACGTTTATTGTATAAATTTCCCATGCAGCAAAATCACGCAAAATAATAAAACAAAGCAAACCACAGGCTTTAAAAGACAAAGTTTTAAAATTCTTAAGGACAATATAATTTGCCAACCATTTCTTCTCCTCTCACCTCTAGGTTATCCCCCAAACGTACAAAGAGAAATACTCTAATAAACAATGGATATTCATCAATAAAAACAAGATTTTTTCTCTCTCTTTTTGAACAAGTTTGTCTTTTCTTTATTTCTGGTGTTTCTTCTCTTTTGACGTTTTTTTTAATGTCATCAAAGCACTCTCCCTGTTGGCTCAAGTGCCTAACAGTAAACAATCTTCATAATAATTTGACATTTCAATAAAACAGAAAAATTCATCAACTTGGCAAGTGCAACAACTTTTATCCCTTCTTCAAGAGGGATTTTGATTTTTTTCATTACTTACCGCAAAATAACCTCCTCCAATATGCATCGTAGCGGCTTTGAAAGCAAAAGAAAACATGAGAACCATAAAAACCTAATATTCCTCGCCCCCCAGACAAAACTTTTCTTCAACATTGCAAAGTCTCTGTTCCTTTAGCAAGGTTAAATTCGGCGACAGTTGTTGCATTAATTTTTTCAGCAAATAAATTGATCTATTTTCAATTCAGAAGATTTGAAATATTTAGTCTTCCCCCCCATAAAAATACTTCTTTAATGAAAGTGAAAAATCTCTTTTAAGATGGAGATCTTGAAAAAGCATTCAGCAACATATTCCCCTTTTATTCACAACCTTCGACGTATTGCAAAGCTTGAAAACTTATGTAAAACGTTGAAGATATCATGACTATACTTTTTTATGCTTTACAAAGAAAATTTATTTCTCAACAGAAGCATAAAAAATACGTGGTGCATTATTCCACGCCCATTTCTTAACATAAGGTGTCATAGCGACAACATTATAGACCTGATAGATAAAAGCATAAGGTCCCTTTTGCATAAACTCACGTTGTAAATCAGCATAGATTTGTGCCCGTTTCTGTGGATCTTTTTCAAACAGAGCGTCTCTTACCTTTTTATTCATATCTTCATCAAAATAGCCATGGCACCAACTAGGATAACCAGTGTATTTAGCTTCAAATCGATTATCAGGGTTTAAAATAAAACGTGAAGCCATCGTATGAGGATCGGCAGAAGAATTATTCCATCCTATAAAAATTGTATCAAAGCTACGTGCATAAAGTTTTGAAAACAATTGCGTACCGATAAAATGTTCAATTTTAAAACGCACACCTATTTTTTTTGCATTGTTTTGGATAGACTGGGCAATGGGCAAAGCAAAAGGATAAGGAGATTTTCCCGCAAAAATATTGGCCTCAAAACCATCCGGATAACCTGCTTCCGTTAAAAGTTGCTTAGCTTTTTGAAGATCAAGTTTAAAGGGCTGACCTTCTTTTTCATCCAAAGCACCAAAATTACCAATGGGAATAAAGCTTGCCCGTGGAATACCAACATCTTTCAGAAGAGTCTTTCCAAGAGCGTCATAATCGATAAGATAGCGCATCGCCAAACGCACTTTTTCATTGGCAAAAATAGGGTTTGTCATATTAAACCCCCATAAGATCATCGATGGCGCCAATATTTTTTCAATCTTAATATCTGTTGTTGCTTGGAGATCTGCTATATCCTCTGGCATCAAATTACGTGCCACATCGATATCATGTTTTTCCAATAATAAACGTTGTGTTCCAGGCTCAGCAATATGACGAATGAGGATCTGCTTCAATTTGGGTGCCTCTCCCCAATAATGGGAACTTGCGCGCAACAAAATCGCTTCTCTAGGGTGCCAACTTGCTAACTGATAAGGACCAACACAGGCGGCATGGCTTGCCAAATAGCGGTTTCCCATATCACCATCTTTTTCGTTTTTCATAAGTGTTTCACGATCAAGCAAAGCGGCAGTGCGATTAGTGGAAATATTGCTCAAAATAAGCTCTGCTGGATAAGGTTTATCAAATTTCATCACCACTGTCTTCTCATCGGGTGCTTGAAAAGCCTCATCAACATTTTGTTCTGTGATACCATATTCATTAAATGTTGCTGCGTTAGACAGCTTCAATTTAACAACCCGCCTCATCCCCCAAACAAGATCATGGGCATCGGCAGACCGGCCATCATTAAATTTCAAATCATCGCGCAAATGAAAAGTAATCACCGTACTCTGGTCATCGCTTGCAACATCCCAACTCTTTGCCAAAGAAGGAACGATTTTAGTTCCATCATTCTTAGCCGTATCAATCAAATTGTCACAAACATTGACAACGATTTCAGCACCATACCGATCATTGAGCTGCGCAGGATCAAAATTACTGATCGCATCAATGTCCCAAGCCATCACGAGCGTATCGGCAGGTGTTTTTGCTGCAACTTGTTGCACAAACATTCCCAATGCAATAGCACCAGAAATAAAAGGACTACTCCCTTTCAATATTTTTCTTTTTAAATTCATAGATTTCTTCCTTTTAAAGTTTATTGCGTAAATTTCCCATGCAACAACCACATGCAAGAAATCATAAGATAAGGCTTAGAAAATACACCTCCTCGAGATAAAATCTCAAAGCCTTCGAACAGTCACAGCGCTTCCTCTAACCACATCTGTAAACTAAAGCAAAACATACAACGGAAAACGACCTGATAAACGATGAATACATCGTGAATGATTATCTGTTGGTGATGTTACAACACCTATAACTTTGAATATCCAAAGCGAAGGTCTTTTTTACTTCATAAAAAACTTCTTCTTCAAACATCTTTTTGCGATTTTCTAAAAAGAGTCTTCAAAGCACCAACTTCGGTTGGTTTAAACGCCTTAATCATAAGGCAATATTTCGATGATGCTCATAAGCGCTATTGTTAACAATGGTCACTTCCATCCTTGGTCACAAGGAAATTTGAGTGTTTCCATGCCCCCATACCAAAGAACATCCTTAACCGCGTCTTATCATCTTTTAAAAAAGATGATATAATCTGAAGCATTAGCTCCACAATAAGCTAATATTCCCACGCATAGCTGCATATAACCAAATTTTTTCAACAACACATTTTAAAGTCCCCCGCTTTTTCTAAAAACACTAAATTTTGCTCTCTTTATTGCATCTGTTTCTTTAACAAACAAATTTATTATTTTTTTAGTTCATTTAATATTGAAATATTCAATCTTAATATCTATTTATATTCGTTTTATCAAAATAGATAGCCCTTCTCTCAAAAAAAAACTATTCTTGGAGTTATTCTATAATGCACTTTATCGATAAGCTTCGATATTTTGCAAAGTTTTTAAGCCTTATGCAAAACATCGAAGCTATTATCATCACATTCATTGTTGTATATGACAACATTTAAGGCATACTTATTTTTCAATTGCATTATAAAAAATACGTGGTGCACTATTCCACACCCATTTCTTAACATCAGATGTCATAGCAATAATACTATATGTCTGATAGATAAAAGCATAAGGTCCCTTTTGCATAAAATCGCGCTGTAAGTCAGCATAGATTTGTGCCCGTTTCTGTGGATCTTTTTCAAACAAAGCGTCTCTTACCTTTTTATTCATATCTTCATCAAAATAGCCATGACACCAACTAGGATAACCTGTGTTTTTAGCCTCAAATCGATTATCAGGGTTATAAACAAGGCGTGAAGCCATTGTATAAGGATCTGCAGAATCGTTATTCCATCCCATAAAAATTGTATCAAATCCCCGTGCGTAAAGTTTTGAAAACAATTGCGTCCCTACAAAATGTTCAATTTTAAAACGCACACCTATCTTTTTTGCATTGTCTTGTATGGACTGAGCAATGGGCAAAGCAAAAGGATAAGGAGATTTTCCTGCAAAAATATTGGCCTCAAAACCATCCGGATAACCTGCTTCTGTTAAAAGTTGCTTAGCTTTTTGAAGATCAAGTTTAAAGGGCTGTCCTTCTTTTTCATCCAAAGCACCAAGATTCCCAATGGGAATAAAGCTTGCCCGTGGAATACCAACATCTTTCAGAAGAGTCTTTCCAAGAGTTTCATAATCAATAAGATAGCGCATTGCCAAACGCACTTTTTCATTGGCAAAAATGGGATTTGTCATATTGAACCCCCACATGATCACAGATGGCGCCAATACTTTTTCAATCTTAATATTTGTTGTTGCTTGGAGATCTGCTATATCTTCTGGCATCAAATTACGAGCCACATCGATATCATGTTTTTCCAATAATAAACGTTGTGTGCCAGGTTCAGCAATATGACGAATGAGGATCTGCTGCAATTTTGGTACCTCTCCCCAATAATGGGAACTTGCACGCAACAAAATCGCCTCGCCAGAACGCCAGTTCACTAATTGATAAGGACCAACACAAGCAGCGTGACTTGCCAAATAACGATTTCCCATATCACCATCTTTTTCGTTTTTCATAATTGTCTCACGATCAAGCAAGGCAGCAACACGAGTAGTAAGAATATGCCCAAGGATTATCTCTGCTGGATAAAGCTTATCAAATTTCATCACCACTGTCTTCTCATCGGGTGCTTGAAGAGTAGAATCAACATTTTGTTCTGTAATTCCATATTCATTAAATATTGCCGCTGCAGACAACTTTAATGTAACAATCCGCCTCATCCCCCAAACAAGATCATGGGCATTTGCAGGGCGGCCATCATGAAACTTTAAACCATCACGCAAATGAAAAGTAATCACCGTTCCCCCACCCTCATTTGAAACATCCCAACTCTTCGCTAAAGAAGGAACGATTTTAGCTGCATCATCTCTAGCTGAATCGATGAGGTTATCACAAATATTGGCAACAATTTCATTTCCATAACGTTCATTGATCTGCGCAGGATCAAAAGTCTCAATTGAATCAAGATTTAAAGCCATCACAAGGGTATCGGCAGGTGTTTTTGCTGCAACTTGTTGCACAAACATCCCCAGAGCAAGAACAGCAGAAGTAAAAGAACTACCCGCTCTTAATATTTTTCTTTTTAAATTCATAAATTTTTCCCTTTAAAGTTTATTGTGTAAATTTCTCATGCAACAATAACATGCAAGATAAATAAAGATCAGGCTTTTTAAAAACACCTCCTAAAGATAAAATACCAAAGACTTCGAACAACAGTCCCCTTTCTAACGGCACCTGTAAAATAAAGCAAAATATACAACGAAAAATGATCTAATAGACGATGAATAATACCATTAAGTGACAGCTTTTTATTGATAATGTCATAACACCTATAAGTTGGGACATATAAGACTAAGGCAAAAGTTTTCTTTTTTTCATCAAACAGGACTTTTTTCTTTAAAAATCTGTTTACAACTTTCTAAAAAGAGTCTTCAAAGAATCAACTTCGGTTGGTTTAAAAGCCTTAATCATAATTCAATATTTTGATAATCCTCATAAGCATAGTTTCTAATAATGGCCACTTGTATCCTTGCTCATAAGGAAATTTAAGCATTTTCCTAAAGTCAAACCAAAAGATAAATCCTAGCACCTCACATCTTTTAAGCAAAGGAGATATAATGTGAAACACTAGCAACACAAGAAACTCATATTCCATGTATCTGCATATAACTAAATTTTCTTCAACAACACATTTTAAAATCCCCCGCTCTTTCTAAAAAGACTAAATTCTGCTCTCTTTATTGCATCTGTTTTTCTAACAAACAAATTTATTATTTCTTTGTAGATTGAAATATCTACGTTTAATATCTATATATATTTTGTCAGGGCGAATATTTTTCTCCCAAATAGGATGTCTTGAAGTTACATTCTATACACAACATAATTAATTTATAATAGCATATTCGACGTATTAAAAAACTTTCACCGTTATACAAGACGTCGAAATTTTATAAAATTCCCCATAAATTCATAAAAGGAATACTATGAAAGAATCTCGAAAAATGCCAACAGAACATGAACGCGTTTCAGCAACCAGTGCAGAAGTCACCCCAGTATTACAAGGTGGTAAACTGGAAAGAGAAGTAAGAAAAAACAATAAAAAAAATGCTATTTTTTCTTTTTAATGTATATTATGCAACAAGAGCACAAAATATTCCAAAGTATAAAAAATGAACCAAAAGAAAAAATTGTCCACTTCTCTTCATAGATTTCTTGGAGGAACATCAAGGCATGTTACTCTAAAATTGCTTGCCCTCTCATTCCTCGTTGGCATCATAATGAACTTTTTTGGTTGGACACCTAGAGGGCTTATGCACAGAATAATAAAATTTTTTAAATCTCTCTGGGAAACAGGATTTATAACTCTTGCAGACCTCTACTATCTCACCATGATGGGAGCTATCATTGTTGTACCTATTTTTATTATTTTACGCATCCTTCATAAAAAATAAAAGTCTTAACGTTTCTTTCTCACTAATCTTTTCGAAAAATCAAACGGCATAAGAAGCCTGTACTCATAGCCACAATCACTGCAAAAACACCATATAAGAAACTATGCTTTTGAGCTGCATGAAAAATTGTATAAGCAATATGTGCTTTAACGATTTCAAGAGTTGTGGTTGTGCTATCAATAAACTGTCCATTGCGAAAAAGATAAGCACGAACCTGATAATGCCCAACAGGGATATTTGCTGGCAAACGAAAATATGCTGTAAAAAGCGCCCCAGAGCCAAAACGAACGCCACCTACTTCCTCATGATACAAATCTTTTGCGGTTTGCAATTTTATCAATTCATTACGAAAGATTTGTACCTTCTTCTGATCTTGTTCATCCGTCTGCAGGAACAAATAGGATAATCCTAGACCCAAGCGTTTATACTCTTCAACACGTGCAATCTCATCAATCGCACGTGTTGTGACCATAGAATAAAAAAGAGGAACATTTTTAAAAATAAGGGAATCTGCATTCACCCAAACACCAGCATTGCGTTTTTTTTCCCGCATAACCATTGGGCGCGCTTGTCCCTCCAAGCTTACAACAACATCATAGGGATTTTGTCGAGAATATAACGGATCAATATTTTCTAAAACACCAGCAATATAAAGATCACGACCATCGAAATGCGCATCAACCGTAATTCTATTTGTTGTTACAATAACTTGGATGGTTTCATGATGAACAGGATCAATGAATGCGGCTTTCGCGCCAACATGTGCTAAAGCAGAAAAAGAAACGATACAAAAGCAGCCTACAATGACGCATAAAGAAAATAATCTACCCATTTTTATCTCATAAAAATATTCAGAGAGAAAAGATTATCAGGGCGTATAAATAATTGAAAAGCAAGACGCATACAGACAATCAACACTAAAAACGCAAGAGCCATACGCAATTGTTCAGCCTTTAACTTTCGTCCAGCCCGTGTTCCATATTGCGCACCAATACTGCCCCCAATCATCAATAAAAAAGCCAAAACAATATCAACAGACTGATGAGTCACACTTTGCAAAACTGTGGTAAAAGAAGAAACAAACGTAATCTGAAAAAGGGAGGTTCCAATTACCACACTGGTTGGGACTCGCAGTAGGTAAATCAATGCCGGTATCATAAAGAAACCACCACCAATTCCCATAATAGAAGATAACAATCCAACAATGAGACCAATCGCTAAAACTGGAACAATGCTAACATAAATCATAGATGTGCGAAAACGCATTTTTAAAGGCAAACGATGAATCCAATTATGTCTACCAGCAAAACGAATATTGACTTTTTCTGCCTTGCGCTGGCGTATCATATCGCGCCAACTTTCAATAATCATCAAGCTTCCAATGCTGCCAAGAAGTATCACATAAAGCAATGAAATCATGAGATCCAATTGTCCCAATTTCTTTAGAACAGAAAAAATCTGAATTCCGATTAAAGAGCCCATCCCCCCTCCAATCACTAAAAAAATCCCAAGTTTAATATCAAGGGTGCGTCTTCTAAAATGTGTAATTGCTCCCGTCACAGATGATGCAATCATCTGATTAGCTCCTGTTCCAACAGCAATAGCAGGAGGAATATTATAAAAAATCAATAAAGGTGTGATAAGAAAACCACCACCAATACCAAAAAGACCTGAAAAAAATCCTGCAACGACTCCCATACCAATCAAAATCAGCATATTGAGCGACATTTCAGCAATTGGCAAATAAATACTCACTTATAAAACCTTCAAGATAATTCGAGAGCCCTCTCTCATAAGCTCCTTCTCCAGAGTTTTTGCGCATATTTGAAAAGAGATTTTTAAATGCCAGACATGGTCTTTATAAAATTAGGCTTTATAAAATTATAAATTTGCAACATATCTCATGTCACTTAATCAACCCCAAAAATTTAAAAAATGCGCTCCTCTTAAAAAGCTATAAAAGCATAACGTTATCACTGCCAAAAATGCAATGATTAAAAAACACCGAAAAAAATTTTCAGAGGAGAACCTAAAAAAAGAACCTTCTCTGGGATTTTGTATTTAAGGGAGAAACGCAATCATTCTCACCGCAACAACCAGATGTTTGAACATCAGAACAACTTTCTTCTCTTGTAGAAGGTTTTACAATTTTCTCAGCCTCTTTTGAAAAAGACTTTGTAGCATCCTCTGGCAAAGAGTTTTTATTCACCTGTTGCACGACCTTTGCCAAATTGCTTTGGCTTGAAGTTATATCGTTTTGTTTTGAAAAGTTTGATCCCTCTTGGAGCAAAGAGCATTCTTGTTTCTCTTCCCTTCCCATATCAGCAAGTTTCTGCACAACGGAATCAAGCGGTTTTGAACCAGCCATACGCCGTGTTACCATTGCTTTTTCTAAGCTCTTTTTTTCGCTATGCAAACTCTGAAGAAGCATTTTAATTTGCTCTAAATGCTCAAAAAGCTTTTTTTCTTTTTGGCGACGCATATAGTACTCAGCCAAAATTGCTCGACTAATATCATCCAAATAAGATTTAAAATTCTCTTCGACAAAACTTTGTGAAGTCACATGGCCAGGTGAATGTTTCATCTGCATTTGTGCATAAACAGAGCGTAATTTTTTAGCAATGTCTGACATAGTGACTTCGGCAGACGTGCCCACTTTTTCTTTTTGCTCAACAACAAAAAAAGGGGTTTTATCTTGCTCAATCTTCTCTACAGTATGACTCTTTCTATTCAAAAACGCTACCCCTCATTGTGCTTATAAATGTTACGCTCTCTTAATTTTCTGCAAAGAATCGCATAAATAATAGGAAAGTGTGCTCTATTTTAGTAAATAGAGCTTTAAGAACTTTCAAAGCATTTCAATAAATGATCTTTATTTTTTCTATTCTCAAAATTTCAATGAAGAAAGCATTTTACCATTTTGCTTTGTTTCTCTTTTTGCCATTATAGAGCCATTGCCTTCATTAACTTCACCAATGGAACGAAAAAAGATATTTTGTGCTTATTCTGATATCATTTACCATTCTGTATTTCTTTTATTTTAGGTTCTTTTAAAACTGTTTTTGTAAACTATAACACAAGACATTCACTTGAAATAAATGTTCCTTGTTTTTACTTTTAATTCAAGAGAAGGTAGCAATGATGAAAGTGCACATAAGAGAAATGAATAACAATGATAAAAAACAAGCAAAGTTGAAAAAGCTTATATCATAAGAAAGCTAATTATAAGTGGGATTGCTTTCTAAACAATTTGGTTTCTTATCATTATTACTATAAACTTATCATCATACAAACAAAGAGGATCATCATGAAGATAATTGTCGCTGTCAAACGTGTTGTTGATTATAACATCAAGATACGCGTCAAATCCGATAGCACAGGCGTTGATCTATCCCACGTAAAAATGTCTATGAACCCTTTTGACGAAATAGCTGTGGAAGAAGCAATCCGCCAAAAAGAATCCGGTAACATTTCAGAAGTTGTTCTTGTTTCAATTGGACCAGAAGCCGCACAAGAAACTTTACGAACAGGACTTGCCATGGGAGCGGATCGCGCCCTTCTTATAACGACAGAACAAACGCTTGAACCCTTAGCAATTGCTAAAATTCTTAAAGTCATTGTTCATGAAGAAAAACCAGATATGGTCTTTTTGGGAAAACAAGCTATTGATGACGATAGCAATCAAACTGGACAAATGTTAGCGGCTCTTCTTGGTTGGGGGCAAGCAACTTTTGCCTCAAACTTACACATAGAAAATGGACACGCAACTGTTATCCGCGAAGTCGATAATGGTACCCAAACCCTTTCACTCCCTCTTCCCATAATCATGACTGCTGATCTTCGCTTAAACGAACCGCGTTATACTTCTCTGCCCAATATTATGAAAGCAAAAAAGAAAAACATTGAAAAAAAGGCACTTGCTGATCTTAGCATAGATACACAAGCACGCTTAACAATCCTGAGCGTTGAAGAGCCCAAACCGCGTCAATCTGGTATAAAAGTGGCAAATGTAGAAGAACTGGTCAATGCACTAAAACAAACAAATCGCATTTAATATTCAATAATCTAGATTAAAAACAACACTGTGTAAAAAGGCAAAAACTTATGGCAATTCTTTTATTAGCCGAACCTCATACAGAGGAAACCGCCAAAGCGCTCACTGCTGCTCTTGAAATTAGCAATGATATCGATATTTTGATTTGTGGAACAAAGGTGCAAAAATTTGCTGAAAACACAGCAAAACTCGCGGGTGTGCGACAAGTCCTTATTGCTGAAGCAGATTACTTAGCACATCAACTTGCCGAACCTATAGCAAATACAATTATCAACTTAGCAAATGATTATGATGTGATCATGGCTGCCTCTACCAGCACTGGCAAAAATGTCATGCCGCGCGTGGCTGCTCTTCTTGATGTTATGCAAATTTCAGATATTATTGCAGTCCTTGCACCAGATACCTTCAAAAGACCAATTTATGCAGGCAATGCACTTGAAACTGTACGCAGCCATGATCATAAAAAGGTGATCACAGTTCGCACAGCCTCTTTCCCACCAACACCTTTCCAAAATAACACAGCTCCCCTTAAAACAATAACACCAGCCCCCAATCCGAACCTCTCTACTTTTATAACAGCAGAAACCAGCAAAACTGATCGCCCTGACCTTACCTCAGCACGTGTTATCATCTCAGGCGGACGTGGTCTTGGTTCACAAGAACAATTTATGGCACTCCTTCTCCCCCTTGCAAAAAAACTAAAAGCGGCTTTAGGTGCCAGCCGTGCAGCCGTTGATGCAGGCTATGCTCCTAATGATTGGCAAATTGGACAAACGGGCAAAATCGTTGCCCCTGAGCTCTATATCGCCGTTGGCATTTCCGGTGCAATCCAGCATTTAGCCGGTGTAATGGACGCACAAATTATTGTTGCGATTAATAAAGATGCAGAAGCCCCCATCATGCAAATTGCTGATTATGCCCTTGTTGCTGATCTTCACCAAATTATTCCAGAGTTGGAGAAAGCCTTATAAACCATGAATGCACCTTCGCATCACCAGCGTGAAAGCATGGAATTTGATATAGTCATCGTCGGAGCAGGACCAGCAGGACTTTCTGCTGCAATTCGCCTAAAACAAGTGAACCCTGACCTTTCTATCACAATCGTTGAAAAAAGCGCAGAAGTTGGTGCACATATTCTCTCTGGTGCAATTGTTGATCCCATTGGTATTGATACACTCTTACCAGAATGGAGAAACGAACATGATCATCCCTTCAAAACACCTGTCACCAAGGATCAGTTTTTTTTTCTAAAGCCACAAAATGCCTCACTCTTTCCCAATGTTCTTCGCCCAAAAATCTTATCAAATGATGGATGCTATATCGTTTCACTTGGAAGTGTTTGCCGTTGGCTTAGCAAAAAAGCCGAAGCGCTTGGTGTTGAGATCTATCCTGGTTTTGCCGTATCAGATACCCTAGAGAACGATCACGGAGCTATCATTGGTGTTCTCACATCTGATATGGGACTTAACAAAGATGGAGCGCCTGGAAAAAATTATATGCCTGGTATGGCTTTATTGGCAAAATATACTCTTATTGCCGAAGGAGCACGTGGCTCCCTAGCAAAACAGCTGATACAAAAATTCGATCTTAGCAAAAACCGTGAACCACAAAAATTTGGTCTCGGTCTCAAAGAGCTGTGGGAAATTGATCCTCAAAAACACCAATGTGGTTTAGTTCAACATTTCGCCGGTTGGCCCTTAGACAATGATACCGGTGGTGGCGGTTTTCTTTATCACCAAGAAAACAATTTAATTTCTGTCGGTTTTGTTGTGCACTTAGATTATAAAAACCCTTATCTTTCTCCCTTCGAAGAGCTCCAACGTTTTAAAACACATCCCAAACTCTATGAAATCTTCAAAGGTGCAAAACGCCTTTGCTATGGAGCACGCGTCATTAGCGAAGGCGGTTGGCAATCTGTACCAAAACTATCCTTTCCAGGGGGAGCATTAATCGGCTGTTCTGCTGGTTTTGTTAATGTCCCTCGTATCAAAGGATCACACAATGCCATCTTATCTGGCATATTAGCCGCCGATAAAATCGCTAGTGCTCTTGCGCAAGGTCGCGCCCATGATGAAGTCATAGAAATCGAAGAACATTGGCGCCAAGGTCCCATTGGCAAAGATCTTTATCAAGTACGCAATGCCAAACCCCTTTGGGTAAAATATGGCACAAAATATGGAATGAAGCTTGCCGGGCTTGATATGTGGTGGCAACAATTGTTCGGATTTTCCTTCTTTAAAACACTCTCCCATGGAAAGGCAGATTATGCATGTCTTGAACCAGCAGCAAAATTTCAACCCATCATCTACCCAAAACCAGATGGTATTGTAACCTTTGACCGCCTTTCCAGTGTCGCGCTTTCCAATACACATCACGAAGAAAACCAACCTTGTCATTTAAAAATAGCCTCATTAGAAAAGCAAAAAGACTCCGAATATGCAGTCTATAGCGGACCTTCTACGCGCTATTGTCCTGCTGCTGTTTACGAATGGCTAGAGCATAATGATCAAGAAACTTATGTGATCAATGCTTCAAACTGTATACATTGTAAAACCTGCGACATCAAAGATCCTAACCAAAACATCAATTGGACATGTCCGCAAGGCAATGAGGGACCACTTTATCTCAATATGTAATGATGATTCATTCTAATAGAATGAGAGCTTATAAAACAGAGGCAATAAGAGCTCTTCCTCTCAAATCAAAATCCCATACAATATCTTCAATGCACCTGTTCTTTCATAAAAAAACACCTTTTATGCAAATTTTACAATAAAATGTTTCCACACCATGCATCACTTTTTTTATCAGCGAAATAATATGCTGTTATGAAAAACTTTTATGTACAAGAACAAAGTAACCACGAAGGCATTTTTGCCATTTTACTATAAAGACAAATCATCACCCATCTTCACTATTTTTTTCATTCAGGCTTTAAGAGCTGAAAAAACAGTCGTCGCAATATCTTTAAAGAGCGAGGACGAAAGCCACCAAGCGTAATGATCTTTTGCATGCATGAAAGGATAAGTTAACACTCTCATTCTTTTTTACCAATTTACCAACTGAAATATTGGCTCCCTCTGTATTTGAAAGCATTTATAAGAAACATATTACGCACTTCTTAAAAGATTGATCTATCTTATGAGAGTAAAAACAAATAGTTTTTTCTTCACGATTTAAGAGAGATCGAAAAGAAAGAAGCTTTCTGTGTTCAATCTGTTTATTCAACCCCAAAACAATGAATTGTCTTTTATAAATCAACTGACAACCGTAGAAAAACTGACTATCGATCTGCTTGCGCTTAAAAAATAAGAGAGAGCAAACAATGTCATAGATCTGTGTTCATCTCATAAAAAACACGCAATATCACTCTTATAAGATTAAGATAAGGAAATATTGACTAAGTCTTTTTCGGAGCATTTATTTTTTGCAAAGTGGTCTCAAGAGCCGTGATTAAAGCATCCCGTCCCCCTTGGCGAGAAAAACAATTTGACAAAAGCTCATTCGTTCCCCCCTTCGTTGAAAATTCTTTCTCAAGCATTGCAAAATCAAGGGCTGCAGAACTCTCTGCCGCTATAATTTTACGCATTTCATCCGTAAGATTTCCAAACATCATAGCAAGAAAATCTGCCGACTGCTGCTTCTTTAAGCCTTTCGCTATAAACCACTGATGCGCTGTATCTATAAAATGAAAATAAACCCCCATGAGTGAACCAGCCGTCATGAAAAGATTAAACTGCTCTTCTGCCTCTAACACCAATGTACCTCCCAAAGCATCAAATAAATTTCGCAAAAATGGGTGATCAGGATAAATCGGCGTTAAATTTTTGCATTCTGCTACAAACGGCAATGGCACAGCACGATAAACCTTATGGTTAATCCATTCTTCAACTTCTGTTACTTTTGCCATGGCGAGCACGGAAACAACAAGCTGTTCTGGACGAAAACGAAGAGAACACAAAACTTCTTCGGCAATTTGATTGGGCAAACAAAGGAAAACACAATCACTAATATCCAGCAATGCTTGATTGTTTTCAGCAATTACAACCTTATCATAATGATGTGAAAGCTGCTCTGCTCTTTGTGCATTGCGTGGTGAAATAATAACAGAAGAAACATCAAATTTGCTTCTCATTAAACCATCGACCATTGAAGCACTGATTTTACCCGTACCCAAAAAGCCAATCTTCATTTCTATTCCTCATTTCTAACAATTTTAAAGGGAGCTCAACCAACAGTTCATAGATTTTAACTAACATAAACACCAATTGAGGAAGCAACACAGAGCATAGCAAGAATAATCAAGAGCAAATAAGCTTTAGGCTTATCAAAAAGAACCGCAAAAGCAGAAAACCAACCAACAATAGCTGCCGCTAATGCAAATAAAAAACCTGGTTTATTCATAAGCACAATATGCATTGCCATTAAGCCACCAATAATCAGTGCTCCAAAAACAATTAATAAACCCGTCGCAAATTTTTCGTAATCATCCATATTTTGCTCCTCATAGCACTTAAATTGTTGCACAGTTTGTTTATCTCATGTGCTCCATAAAAACGAAATATTACTCATTTACCATGGTTGAAACAGTATAGAAACTCTTATTTATCAGATGTAAAAAATGCTGGAATATGCTGCGGCCAACGCCACGGTAAAATTGCAATCAAATCAAAGCGTACACACAAAAGAGCGCGATCTTTTTGTCGCGCCAACCAAATATCGGCAGCAGCCTCAATGCGCCTCTCATTCACCCGAGAAACTGCAGCCATTGCTTCAACCAATGTTGGTCGTGCCTTTACCTCAACGATTAACACAAGATTTCCCCGCCGCGCAATTAAATCAATTTCACCACATTTTGTTTTAAAACGAATTTCAGCAATATGAAACCCTTTGAAACGCAACCACCAAGCAGCCCATTTTTCTGCACGAATCCCTCGGTAAAAAGACTTTTGCCTGCGCTCTTTTTGCATAAGTTCACGCATTTTTTAAAACATTTAACCGTTGAAAGAGTTCTTGTTTTTTTAAGCCGGTCTTTTTTGCTACCAACGCTGCTGCCTGAGCAGCAGAATGCGTCCCTGCCAATTCCAATAACATATCATCCACTTCTTGATCACTCATCACTTGCACAGAGGAAAGTGCTTGCCCAACAAGCACAACAATTTCCCCACGAATGTGCTCCTGTTTCCTATAACTTTCCAACAAATTTCCTAAATTGGAAACATCCACTGTTTCAAACTTTTTTGTTAATTCACGACAGATTGCCGCAGGACGATCAGCAGAAAAAAGAGAAACCATATCCTGTAAAGACTCAACCAGACGATGGGGTGATTCATAAAAAACCAACGTTGCCGGAATAGCTTTTAATTGTTCCAATCGCTTTTGGCGCTGTATCTTGCGCGCACTCAAAAAACCAGCAAAGAAAAAACTATCGGTAGGAAGCCCAGTTGCAATGAGAGCCGCCAAAAGAGCTGATGCACCAGGAATTGGCACAATTTTATAACCGGCTTTACGTGCTTCTTCTACCAAACGAAATCCCGGATCAGAAATCAGCGGTGTCCCTGCATCGGATACAAGTGCCACGCTTTTATTTTCTGCTAAAACCGCTAATAACTTTGGTCCTGCCTTTTTTGCATTATGTTCATGATAAAGAAAGGTTTTTTTCTCAATACCATAGCGTTCCAACAAAACACGTGTTACCCGTGTATCCTCACAAGCTAAAATATCAACTCCCGCAAGCACCTGCAAAGCACGAAGAGTGATATCAGCAAGATTTCCAATAGGCGTTGCCACAAGATAAAGTGCTGGTTCTATAAAGGGTGCAGAATAAGCATGCCCACCTATAAAATATACTTTCTCACCCATGAATTTCTTTCATACTCAAAGTCTCCCTCTTTCCTCTTTACAAAATCCGAGCGAAAATTTTTATCCATAAACCGCTCATTTTTGCCAAAGCCTCTTTGCCAACAGGAAAAAATCAAAAGCCCTAATAACCACGCGTGCCACAAGCCACAATAAGATGAAATACTCAAACCTTCCATGCTTTATTTCAAACGTTATAACACCTTTTTGATCATCACTACCGCTTCCCACACAACAAATGACCAGTGCGATCCGCCATATCAACCCCTATGCCCCCAAAACCTCTCCAGCAAAAACCAAAAAACGCGGTTTGCTCATCCCTCTTTTTCACCTTTTTTCCACCCTTTTAAAGTAAAATTTCCCAAATCATTTCCATAACCTACTTTTCAAAGATCCACCTTATTTAAAAACAGTCCCCAGTAAATATACATCACCCCTCTTAGTACCACTAATAACGGCTTTCATTATCGTTAAAAAGCACACAAGCACTCTTAAAATTTTGAAATTTTGCAAATTTCTCCCCAAGATTTACAATACTATGATGAATATCCTTAATCCTATAGATAAAAGGACTTTTTGCCCCCAAATGAACTACCTTGTTATGGAATACACAACCTTAAAATACAGTGACATTTTCTTTCATCGGTTTCTTTAAAACCATCTTTTGGAAAACCTTTTACAATTTATACAATTTTTCCTAAATGTTTGCTGTTTTGCCATCTTTTATCTTTGACGAAAATACTAATATCTCCTTTTCTCTACCTCTGTGCATTATCTCTGGATCTATATAGTTTAGGGCCCCTTAAATAAATCATTCAACTGCCTAATCGGTTGTGCTTTTCTTTAATCTTGAGCGGATTCGATCTAAGAATGAGAACTTCACACAGGAAAATCACCAACAAAATAATGTTTTATGTTGTAAATCATTATCTCTTAGCAAATTTTAAGAAAATTTGTTTTTTATTTGCTCCACAATCACACGATAAAGCTTAGCATACTCCCCATCAGGCTGAGCAACAAAAATTGGCACGCCATCATCTGAAGAACACCGTAAAGCCGCATCAAGCGGCATTTCTACTAAAAAAGGAACCCCTCGGCGTTTTGCTTCTGCACGTGCACCACCATAACCAAAAATATCGTAGCGTTTCCCCGTATCAGGAGCAATAAAATAACTCATATTCTCAATGAGCCCTAAAATAGCAACATCGACTTTCATGAACATTTCTATCGCTTTACGCGCATCAACCAAGGCAAGATCCTGCGGAGTAGAAACAATCAATGCACCCGTCAACTGCACTTGCTGAGCAAGTGTCAATTGTGCATCCCCTGTACCTGGCGGCATATCAACCACCAAAACATCCAAAGGCCCCCATAAAACATCTCTAAGCAATTGTGTCACAGCTGCCATCACCATAGGACCACGCCATACCACCGGCTTTTCTTCTTCAACCAAAAATCCCATCGACATTAACTTAAGACCAAATTTTTCAAGAGGTTGAAGCTTTTTTCCATCAATGAGTTGTGGTTTTTGATTAACCAGTCCTGTTAAACGTGGTAAAGATGGACCATAGATATCTGCATCCATCAAACCTGTTTTAAAACCAGAATCTTGCAAAGCTAAAGCGATATTGATCGCCATTGTAGATTTACCAACCCCTCCCTTCCCAGAAGCAACAGCAATCACATGCCTTACACCTTCTATCGGCATTTTTACAGGCAATCCACTTCTACGTTTTGATGCAGAAAAAACTGTATTTCTATGTGTCTGAGAAGAGAGTTTCGGTTTTTTTTCTGCCGTAAGCGTGACAACAGCAGATTCAACGCCCTCCATAGCGCATACCACTTCTTCAGCAGTACGGCGCAAGAATTCCCAATCTTGTACACGCCCATCGGGAACTGTAATGGAAAAAAAAACTTTTCCATGAGCAATTAATATCTCTGAAAGAAGCCCCAATGATACAATATCGCTTTCAGAATCCGGCGCTTTAACTTTATATAACGCATGGCGAATAGCCTCACTTGTAATAGGATTCACGCTCTTTCCTCTCTATATAAATGCCAGAAAATATAGCAATAAAGCCCCAAAACACATCCACGTGATCACCTGAAATTTCATACTTTTTAAAAAACGATATTATTAAAGCCTAAATATTGATAGCTTATCTTTTTTAACACATGAAACCAACCCAAATAAAAAAGGCACGCATAAAATCTTCTATAATTCTATAAAATTTCATAAAACCGATTTTTCTTACAATAACACCACGAATTTTATACCAAATTCCTAAAGAGCTAAAATTGAGAAAACTTCTTATGCTTATAAAACAAGTACACTTTACGATAATCATACAACAACAAATTATGATTCTTTTCCCCGCTTTGAATAGCTTGAGTATTCACTTTTGCTATATTAAAAAATAACGGCCAATTGAATCATTGTAACCAATGATTATTTTCTTCAAACTTTAAAGCATTACGAATATAATACACACCCACGGCAGATTTTTACAGAGCAAGAAAATAATCTACGATTGACTTTTTTTATGTTTTTCCTTATGGATTAGCATTTGTATAAGAGGATAAGACTGTTCATCTAGTGCATAATTGCCATAGAATTTAAGAAGGGCCGCACTCCGCGGTATTGAAATAAATGAAACGTACTTACCAACCATCTAAACTTGTCCGCAAACGCCGCCATGGATTTCGTGCACGTATGGCAACGGCTGGTGGCCGTAAAGTGATCGCTGCAAGGCGTGCTCGTGGACGTAAGCGTTTATCCGCTTAACTGTTTAAATTTTCACAGCAGTTGAGTATTGCTCATCATTTTACCGTTGTGAAGCTTTTGTTTTGAACTTCTAATACCTATAAACAGGTATGGAGTGAGATTGCGAAACGTTTTTTATGAAAAAAAAACATCCATGCCGCATTCGCAAGAGAGCAGATTTTTTGGCTGCACGCACAGGGGAAAAGCGACGTGGTCGTCTGTTTTTACTTGAAGTGAAATCTCGTGAACAAACAGCAGAAATGAAATCTCCTCCTGTTGCACGTGTGGGCTTCACAGTTACACGTAAGAATGGCAATGCTGTCAAACGCAATCGTATTAAAAGGCGTCTGCGTGAAGCAGTAAGGATTGGTTTAACAAACAACATGGAAGCAGGAACAGACTATGTCATTGTTGCGCGTCCTGATGTGCTTCACGTACCTTTTACATCTTTGATCAGTGAATTAAATAGACGAATAAAACCAAAAATAACACATCAGCAACGGCCACAGGGGTGTACGAATGGAATATAACCGCAATTTCTTTATAGCCATTGGATTATCTTTTATCGTGCTTTTTGCATGGCAATTTCTTCACGTTGCGCCCAAACAAGCTGAATTACAAAAACAACAAGTCATTGCACAACAACAATTGTCGAAACAGCAATCAGCAGTTTCTACCCCCGCTACACATTCTTCTCATACAGCATCAGTACACGAATCAACACCGATGATTGAACATAAAATGACTCCTGAAGTCCGTAATGCTGTATTAGCAAAAACAAATCGTATTGCTATTAAAACGAATGAACTTGAAGGTTCTATTAACCTTGTTGGCGCACAGTTTGATGATCTTCTTCTCAAAAAATATCGCTTAACAGTCGATAAGAAATCACCGGAAATCGCTTTACTCAATCCCAAAGGTTTTACAACAACCTACCTTGCTGAATTTGGTTTTGCCAGTTCATCATTGCCAGCAGATGCCTTGCCACAATCCGATACACAATGGCAAATAGAAGGAGACAATACAACGCTAACGCCTTCAACCCCCGTCACCTTAATTTATAATAACGGACAGGGACAAATCTTTCGCCGGGTTCTTTCCGTTGATGAGCGCTATATGTTTACCATTGTGGATTCGATCAGCAATGAGGGAGATAAACCTATATACCTCTCATCCTATGCGCGTGTTGCACGTGCAGCTCCACCAGAACATACAAATGCAACCTATTTGCTTCATGAAGGCATGATAGCTATCGCCGGTGACACACTCAAGACTGAAAAATACAAAACTTTAGTTGAACTTGAGCCAAATCCTCATAATGGCCAAAAAACTATAGCTTTTTCCAAAGTAACTGGGGGATGGATTGGTATTACTGATAAATATTGGGCTGTAGCGGTTATTCCCCCCCAAGATACAGAATATACAAGCCGCTTTGTTTACTTTGATCGCTTGCAGACACATTATCAGTCTGACTTATTAGGATCACTTTTAACGATTGCTCCCAATGAAACAAAGAGCGTGACAAATCGTCTTTTTGCTGGTGCAAAACAAGTTGAAATCATTAATCATTATCAAAATGACCTAGAAATTAAAAAGTTTGCTCTTTTGATCGATTGGGGTTGGTTTGATTTCATTACCAAGCCAATGTTTTCTCTCATTGATATTCTTTACAAACAAACAGGTAATTTCGGTATCGCCATTCTTCTTGTGACAGTGCTCTTGAAAACGCTTCTTTTCCCACTAGCGAATAAATCCTATAAATCTATGGCACGCATGAAAATTATACAACCGATGTTGCTGGAAATAAAAGAAAAATACCAAGATGACCGAACCAAACAACAACAAGCGATAATAGAATTGTATAAAACTGAAAAAATTAATCCTCTTGCCGGCTGTTGGCCCATGTTGGTTCAATTTCCAATCTTCTTTGCTCTTTATAAAGTTCTCTATATTACTATTGAAATGCGGCATGCACCTTTCTTTGGCTGGATCAAAGATCTAGCAGCCCCAGATCCAACTTCTGTTTTTAATCTGTTTGGCTTTTTGCCTTATACAACACCAACCTTCTTTATGATTGGTGCATGGCCTTTGATTATGGGGATAACAATGTTTTTACAAATGCGTATGAATCCATCCCCTCAAGACCAAACACAAGCGATAATCTTTGCGTGGATGCCCGTTATCTTTACTTTTATGCTTGCATCCTTTCCTGTTGGTCTTGTCATCTATTGGGCATGGAACAATATATTGTCAATAATCCAACAAGCGATCATGATGAAACGTCAAGGAATAAAAATTGAGCTTCTCGATAATCTTAAAGCTATTTGGGGAAAATCCCCAAAAAAAGAAGCGCAATGAATGACAAGAGATTCTTCCCTTTCTGGAATTTTTTCTCGCAATTGGATTTTTATTCGTGGTGTGCCGAAAATAAGCTTTCTTCCACCTGAAGGGCCACCAGAAATTGCTTTTGCAGGACGTTCTAATGTTGGGAAATCATCTTTAATCAACGCCCTCGTCCAACAAAAAGGTTTGGCGCGGACTTCAAACACACCAGGACGGACGCAAGAACTTAATTACTTTGTACCCGATGGTTTCAGTGGACAACAAGGTGATCTTCCCCCTCTAGCGCTAGTAGATATGCCAGGATATGGTTTTGCTGCAGCTCCTAAAAGTCTGGTCGATGCATGGACAAATTTGATTTTTAGCTATTTACGAGGTCGTACAACATTAAAACGCGTTTATGTGTTGATTGATTCACGCCATGGAATCAAAAAAAATGATGCAGATGTTCTCGATCTTCTTGATAGAGCGGCTGTTTCTTATCAAATAGTTTTCACGAAAAGTGATAAAATCAAATCAAACGACCTTGAAAAATTAATAACAACCACAAACACAAAACTTCTCAAACGTCCCGCAGCTTACCCTGAACTTCTTGTAACCTCTTCAGAAAAAGCATTTGGTTTGGAGGAATTGCGTACCGCCATTTTACAAGCAATCACAGTATAAAACATATTTTTATTTTTTAAGAGTTTATTAAACATAACTGCGAGCTTCTGCTAATAATCTTGTACTTGCAGTAAAGCGCCTTTATAAAATTTCTATTACTTGAAAGAATTCTGATCAACTCTATTTAATATTTTAAGATTATGCTAACACTGTTTCACTCTCCTCTGTCTTCTGCCTCTCGTTTTATACGCCTTATTCTTGGAGAATATGGTATAGTCCCACAACTTATTGAAGAACATGAATGGGCTAGAAGACATGAATTTCTCGCGCTCAATCCAGCTGGACATGTGCCTGTTCTTCTTGATGAACATGAAGTTCCATTATCAGGAGCTCTTGTTATCTATGAATATTTAGATGAAACACATGGGAGTTTACGACAAGAGAATAAATTCTTTCCGGAAAATCCCTTAGGTCGTGCTGAAGTACGCCGTCTCAATGACTGGTTTTTAAATAAACTTGAAACTGAGGCTACGCGCCATATTGTACGAGAACGAATCTATAAACGTGAAATGCCGCTAGCTATTGGCGGCGGAGCTCCCAATTCACAAATTTTACGCAGTGCACGTGCCAATATTTCACCCCATATGGACTACCTCAATTGGCTCTGTGCATCTCGCGACTGGTTAGTCGGCTCTGAACTATCCTATGCGGATCTCGCAGCAGCAGCTGCTGTTTCTGTCCTTGATTTTCTAGGAGAAATTGACTGGGAACCAACACCGGCAGCCAAAGACTGGTATATGCGAATTAAATCGCGGCCTTCTTTCCGTGCTCTTTTAACAGATCGCATTCGAGGCATTGTAGCAAGTCCTCATTATACGGATCTTGATTTCTAAGTATCTCTGTTAAACAAAAGTAAAAGCAATATTTTATTCAAAGAGACGTTGCTCTACACCCATAAAATCCTATACAGCATTCAATAACATATTGATTTATAAAAATAATATCTCGTCTCCAAGATCTTAAAAGAGATCTCTAAATACAAAATACTCTTTCATTTTAGCTTTACTTTATGACGAAACAAACAACATTTTCTTGCATATTTTTAACGAGACGAGCATGTGGATAAAATCATTTAAGATAAAGATTTTAAGTTCTCCTATTTTTTAATATGAGAACTATAGCAGCAACAAAAAGCGAGCAAATAGACAATAATAGCGACACATGTTATTTTCCCAATATATGAATTTAAAAAATTATTACATAATTTTCACATAATTTACTCTACAATAAAATTTACCATGCGATTTTATCGACGAACAATCTTTTCGTAGAGCTAACGAAGCATAATTTCTTTCTCAAAAGGAAAAGAACCGTTGGAAAGAAGACAAGAATTTGCCTATAAGAGGTAAAGTGTCATAAGGAGAAAAACATGCGCCTTACAGTTGTTGGTGCCAATGGAAGAATGGGACGTGCACTTATTGCAGCAATCCAGCAAAGAAAAGATGTAGAACTTTGTGCTGTACTTGTCCGTAAAGGGTCCCCTTTTGTCAATAAAGATGCCGGTACATTGATTGGATCAGATGCTCTTGGTATTCGCATCACGGATGATCCTGAAAGCGCCTTTTCTCATACAGAAGGTATTTTAGATTTTTCTCAACCACAAGCTAGTATTCTTTATGCCAATTATGCCGCCCAAAAAGGCCTTGTGCATATTATTGGTACAACGGGCTTTAACAAGACAGAAGAAGCACAAATTGCAAATTTTGCCAAAGATACAACTATTGTCAAATCTGGAAATATGAGTCTTGGAGTAAATCTGTTAGCAAACCTTGTCAAAAAAGCAGCTAAAGCATTAGAATCGGATGATTTTGATATTGAAATTTATGAGATGCATCATGCCAACAAAGTTGATGCTCCTTCTGGAACATCACTTCTTCTTGGGCAAGCAGCAGCTGAAGGTCGCAACATTGTACTTAAAAATATGAGCATCCGTGAACACAGTGGGCATACAGGCAAACGCGAAAAAGGAACCATTGGCTTTGCCTGTTCACGGGGTGGAACAGTTGTTGGCGAGCACAGTGTTATTTTTGCCGGCCAAAATGAGCGTATTATTCTCTCACACGCAGCGCAAGAACGTTCTATTTTTGTCAATGGAGCATTAAAAGCAGCTTTATGGGCCCAAAATCAGGAAAATGGTCTTTATTCAATGTTGGATGTTTTGGGATTGAATGATGAATTTTAAACAGTCAATGTAACGCAAGGAAATGCACAATGGGACGCACACTTGTAATCATCCGTCATGGACAGAGTGAATGGAATCTCAAAAATCTTTTTACCGGTTGGAAAGACCCAGATTTGACAGAAAAAGGTTGCACAGAAGCAATAGCAGCAGGAAAAAAACTTAAAGAGGCTGGTTTAAAATTTGATGTCGCCTATACATCTGCCCTACAGCGAGCGCAAAAAACAGCGCAGCACATCTTAGAACAAATGGAACAAGAAGATTTAGAACTGATAAAAACCCCTACATTAAATGAACGTAATTATGGTGATCTCTCAGGTCTCAATAAAGATGAAGTACGCCAACAATGGGGAGAAGAACAAGTGCAAATGTGGCGCCGCTCCTATACAATTGCCCCCCCAAACGGAGAAAGCTTACGCGATACTTGTGCACGCGTTTTGCCCTATTATCTCTATCATATCCAACCCCATATTTTGCGTTCTCAAACAGTTTTGGTAGCAGCACACGGCAACTCTCTTCGTGCTCTTATGATGGCACTTGAAGGGCTTAACAGTGAGGAAATTATTTCTCAAGAATTAGCAACAGCTATTCCTATCATTTATACACTAAATTCCGATTCAACAATTTCCTCAAAGACTGTCATCACACCTTAAATAAAGCGCAATGGAATGGGAGAATATAATTCAACGCTATTCCACTCAAAAATAAACAGTTTTTTCTCCTCCTCGTCATGAAGAATCAACTTTTCTGCACTTCAACCATTTGTCATCAGATCACTTTCTCTTGTAATGACTCATGGGCGAGTTCTTCAAACAATTCCGCTCTCAATATTTCGTTCAACTTTGTTATTTCATACTTGATGAATAAAAAAACAAAAATCAGGCATCGACAACATTATGCTTTATAATATGCATGATATAGAGAGAGGCTGCTCTACTATCCGTACCAAAAGACAATGTTTGATTGCACTATAGATAATTTTATTGACAGAGCAGCTTCACAAGCTTAGATGGATTTTAAGCCCAGATGGCGGAATTGGTAGACGCGCAGGTTTCAGGTACCTGTGCCGCAAGGCGTGGAGGTTCGAGTCCTCTTTTGGGCACCACTTTTTGTTTTTAGTGCATTGAAATATATAGAGTTTCTCTTTAATCCTCTGTTTTAAGACCACCTTTTAGTCCACCTATTGTAGTTTATACAATTTTATCTAATTTGTTGTTATTTACTCCGTATTTTTCTTTGGAGTGAAGGCTAGAATCTCTTTTTTTCTCCACCTTACTGCTCTACCTAGCTTATATGGCTCTGGAAATACCCCTTGAAGTACCCAATTGCGAATCGTTGTCGTTGATACGCTAAAAAGCTCTGCACATTCACGGGTTGTTACATATCTATCACCATCATCAAATATCATTTCATTACCTTTCTATTTTTTATGTTATGTAAATGGGTGGGTGGGGGTGCTGGAAGGGGAAAGCACCCCCATAACATCAAGCAGCTTTTGTTAAGATCTGTTTCAGATCTCGCTCTATTCCCTCCAAAAATATCTCCACCGCTTGATTGATTTGTTGAATGTGTTCCTCATCACGATTGATACGTTTGATTTTCATGCGCAAGTGATATGATCTGCCTACAAAATGTGGATTATAGCTCATGAAATGACACCATTTACGTCCCGTACAAGCCATTTGGAATTGCATTTGTGCGATATATTCAGGCTTGATATTGTCATCTATAAAGAAGCGTAGATGATGAACTGATTGTGGGCATTTGACCTCAACTAAACCATCCTCACCAACAAAGCCATCAGGGCTAGCACCAGCCATTCCTATTGTCGGATGTTGTATGAAACCACACCTGCTAACCTCTGTATCATAAATGAATGCATATTCTTTTAGAGCGTCCTCTTCATGGTCAATGCCCCATTGCATAGCGGGCGTTATATAAGATTGGCTTATTTCCTCTGTTAAGCGCTCTGTCATAAGTTTTAATTTGTAATCCTCATATTTACTTGTAGGCGTTCCCTTGGCTGTTTTACTGAGTACGTTATAAACGTTTGAAGCGGTGACTTTACCTAAACGGGCTTGAAACCACTCTGCTGTTCTTTGTTCCATTTCACACCGCTGTCTGTTTTTCTTGTTGAGTTGGTGCATATTCAATATCTTGGATATGAATATATTCGGCATCTTGTATAGAGGCGTTTGTTTGCTCTTGTTGTGGAAGAGATTGTTCTTTTAGAGCCTTTTGTTTGTTTTGTTTATCTTTCAAAAGATGCAAAACGATTTGAGCTTGTCCCTCAGACATATCGGTAAGATTTTTGACTTTAACATAATCAAGTACCTTTGCTTCTTCTGATTGGGTTTGCACTATGAGTCTTCTGATTTCATTGATTTGCTGCGGAAATGCCTTTTTAATAGGCGGGTTTCCATCTGTATCGTCTTCTTTGCTTGCGACATTAAGAAGCATGCCTAACAGATATCTGCGTGCGTAGGTAATAGTAGAGCCAACCGCTTGTATGTTGTTTTTGCTCCCGGTAGCGTCAAAGGGAAATGTTCCTTGTGTTGATATTTCATTGCCAGATATATGCTTTAAAGTCATTTCCACGGTTATGCCATTTGAATTCTGCTCTTTGATACGAGAAAATAAGGAAAAGCGATATTTTGAAAGACTATCCTTTATAGCATCAAGATATTTATCAAGCGTAGCATATTGGCTATTTGTATGGGGGTTGGTAGCGTTTTTTTGTATTTCTTTATATTCCATTTGCATAGTGGAAAGATCATGGACAAAATTTTGGCGCTCTTGTCGTTTTATCTCCTTTTCTCGCAATTCGAGAAGACTCTTGAGACGGTCCAGATCGACATCACTTTGTAAAGCTCTTTCTAAAATAAGCTCCATAGCTGTAGAGTTGGTTTCACAAGCGTTTGTTTTTTCCACTAATGCCGTTTGTGTAGTACTTATTTCACTCATCTTGATTTCCTCCATTAAAGCGCAATTCCCCCGTGTCGTGAATCACGCATGTGTTAAAAATTGTTTGGTTTGGTTGTTAAAAATTGAATTTCAGAGGCGGTATGATGTGATCAGTTTCTAATATTGATATAAATCTACGTCCGTCATTAGACTTAAGTGCAATAAAGATTTTTTCTTTAGCATTAGAAAATCGTTCTATTTCAAATCCAATACATCTAAATACTTTGCTTGCGTATGATGCATATGTACATCTAGGTGTGTGATTTGATATCATTTTCTTAAAATTATCTTCACCTAAAAGGTCCTGCATGACGTCTTTAGGAATTATGGTATCTACATAGGAGTCACCTTCATATCCAGAGATAGTTATACAAAGTTCTCCGGGGTTTTGATCACTTCTCACAACTGTCTGTACACACCAAGTAGGTTTAATTTCATAGCTATACATGATTATCGCCCTACCTTAAAACGGTGTTGTTACCAGAAACACGTGCATTGCCATAAATCTTGGCTTTGCCAAAAACTTCGGCATTATCAGAAACCTTGGCATTTTCATAAACTTGGGCACAATCAAAAACCTTGGCACCATTATATACCCAGCAATCGCCTTCATGTGATAAGTTTATTTCATTTTCTATAAAACCACCTATATCACCAGTCTTAATATCTCCAAAGTCTCTCAATGCTTTAATTCGGTGAAGTGTTTTACCAAAAACTTCGATTGTTTCATCAGTGAGTTTATATTTCTTTTTTATCATAATAACCTCCTCTTAATGCATGCTTTGTCTTTTAAGCTCTTGAGACAGCAGCCCCATGCCTTTTGTGGTAATTTTTGCGCAAGGAATGACTTTTTCTATTCCACTAGCGGTTTGAAGTGTGATCGTTGGACAATCCATCAGTTGCTTTTGGATTTTGTCTTGATAAGGGAGTAAATTTCCACCTGCTGCACGTCTATAAACCCAACCTTTTTGCTGTAAAAACTGAATGAATTGTTTTGGTTGCATCTCGAGTATTTTAGCGGCTTCAGTAAGACCAAAGAGCCCATCATGGCGCTGTAAACTTTCAAGTGCCATGGCTTTTGGTGTTAAATCTTCAATAATGCTGTCTTTTTGATCTATTTGACCTTGCAAATAATTCAAAAATCCAATCATAGCTTTTGGACTTGAATAATCGATTTGTGGTGTTACTGCTTGTTTTGCACGCCGTTCACATTCTATAAAATACTCTCTAGCTTCATGCCCTTTGTCATTACGCTCTATCATCGAAAGGTGCTTAGCCATATCTAATGTGAGGTAATATTCTATGCTTGGGCGCCCACCTTGGGGTTTTACTAAATTTTTAGTAAAACTTATAAAGTCTTGATTTTCTCGAAAATTACATTCTTTAATACGGTTAACAATCCAATCATTAAAGCGGGCTTTCACTTCTAAAAAAGCATGCAGATCACGTGCATTTACTGTTTGAACAGTTTCATTTTTAATCGTGTTGTGCTGAATGGCAATAAGCTTTTCCATTACGGACCTCATATTGATAGGGAATTGATGGATTAAAGGGGGAGCTTTAAAACGCGCTTTTAGAGTTTAAATGACATCACTAAGACGCAAACGGTGCTGTTGTTCATAAGTACCGTAGACTTCATCTTCATATTTTTGCTGTGCTAAATCATCTAAAAGTCTATTGTAGGCATCACTTTCGCGTATAAAGTAATGAACTTCACTCTCCTCATCGAGATGTTCGATATTTTTTTCTACATATGCTTCTGCGATCTCTTCAGAAATATCTTCACAACTCTTTTCAGAAGGATTTACGCGAAGGATTTGTATTGCATCATCTGCCTCATCAATAATTTCTTGAACTTGGCTTGCATCAAGTGGTCCTGACTCTGCAATGTTTTGATCATCATAGACAACTAATAAAATTTCATTGGAATTAATAAGAATTGGCTTTTCCATAATTTCCCCTCCCTAACGCCTCTTGGCAATTGTTTGTGTGTGGTTTATGGAATATATATAATACGCATAATGCATACTTGTCAACAATAAAATATGCGTTATGTGTATTTTATTTTTAAGGATATAAAAATCTTGTAAGAAGATTTTTTCTAAATGACGATTCTCATGAAAGGGGAAAGTGAATGGTTATGAAAACAATAAAAAGTGATATAGAATTAGATAACAAAATTATGCAGCTGGTTTCTACATTTAGTAATGAAAGAAAAAAAGCTTTTATTTTTTTCTTTTGCATGCAGGCGATTTAAAAGGTGAAGAATTGTTTCTTTATCTGGCTGAGTTGTTTTTTGTAGTAGATTAATAATTTGCTCATCAACGGTTTGTTTTGTCGCGGGGATTGGAAAGGAGGGGCCGTCTCCCTCTCCGGTTAATAACCACCCTTCACTAATTCTAAATGCTTTTGCATATTTTGCAGATGCCCGTGATATTCCTCTTAATCCTTGTTCGTGCTGTATATAGCTAGAGTAGTTCCAGCCAAAATATCTAGCTGCTTCTTTTGCACTCCTAAAACCACGCGCTAAACGCGCTTTTATTAATCTAGCAGATTGGTCTATCGTGTTACTAAGCATTTTTATCTCCTTAATATATTCATATTGCATATAACTGGTATGCATTTCGACTTGACTTTTGAGTAGTCATAATGCATATTATTTTTTATGGGAAAAATAGCAGTAAAACAGTTACGTAAAAATCTGAATTTAACTCTGAAAGAAATGGCAGAACGGTTAGGCGTCAACAAATCAACAGTATGGCGTTGGGAAAAATATGGTGTTCCTTCAAGGGGAGCCGTTGCATATCTTCTCGAAGCGTTATGGGATGAACAATCACCTCCACCGCCTTCTTTTGTCAACGGTTTCAGTTTGAGTGAAAAGCCGTGCGAACAAAATGAAATAACGAAGCTTCAATATGAAGAGAGAGAATAAAGATGGAAAATTTTGCGACGATTATTGTGCTTTTTATTGCAAATATAATCGTGTTTCTTTGTTTTTATACCTCTTATAAAAAAATGCAAAGCTCTACAAATGTTTTGCAAAGTCCATATTATACTTTTCACATTTTAGAAGATTCAACAAAAGAAATGGATTTTCCAGACGGTAGCACAATTATTTTTCATGATTCTGATTGGAACTTTTCTCTTGATGAAAATGATAATTTAAGAGTTCAAAGTGTTTTAGGACCATCATTGTCTATAAAGGCATATAGTGATGCGCACGGTTTCAAAAAGCATTTCATAGATAGTTTGCAGAAATATAATCAGTCCATAAATGCACCAAGATAAGGCATGCAATGTATTTTTAAATTGAAAGAGTTCATTTTTTAAAACTTATGACTAAACGCTCTGTTATGACGCACGCATAAACAAACAACAGCTTTAAGGGGGGATTATGATCACTAATTTATATTTAATAAAAGAAGGGGGTATGCATGTCTAATGGTATGCCATGGATAAGATTCCATTTGTATGACTGGATAAGTGGTACAAATGGAATGACATCTGAACAACGGGGCGTTTATATAACCCTTCTCGTTTGCATGTATGAAAAAAAAGAACCACTTAAAACAGACTTTCAAACACTTGCACGCGTTTGTCATTGTTCGCAGAAAAAATTTGCAGCGATTGTCGAATATTTAATCAGGAATGATAAACTTATTGAGACAGATGGTGGATTGTGGAATACGCGTGTTGAAGAAGAGCTAAAAGATTTTTCGGATAAAAAAGATCACATATCACAAGTTCGTAGTGAAGCTGGTAAAAAAGGTGCGCAAGCAAAAAACACGATAAAACAACATGTTAATAATTTTGCTGAAGCAAATGACAAGCAAAACGTTTTTTTTGCTGAAGCAAACGACAAGCAAAATCAAGCTATAAAGAATAAGAATAAGAATATATATAAAAAAACTAATACTATCGTATTAGCAAAAAAAGAAATTGTTTCTGAAAATTTAGAAACAAACGATTTGGTTGAAGAGCCAATCGAAGTTGATATCTTCCAGAGCCAATCAGAACAAATCGAAACGGTAGAAACCCAACAACCACCCATTCACGAGCAAGAAAACGTTCCTAAGAAAGCCAAGCAGGTTAACATTGATCGAGGTTGTCGATTGCCTGTGGATTTTGAACCCGATTACGATTTTGCACACACAGAGGGCTTGCCTCCAGAGCGTATCAAAGTCGAAATCGCAAAGTTTCGGGACTACTGGCGTTCAAAAGCTGGTGCAAATGCAACCAAAATCGATTGGCAAGCAACATGGCGTAACTGGGTAAGAAATTCAAAAAAATACGAAATCAATCAACAAGGTGGAAACTATGGAAAAACAAGCACTAAACAAACAGAACAGCAGCGTAGCTGGAGTTATCGAGTTGCACAGCACATGTCCAATATCAAAAATTCAGATAGTGTGTACAAATTTTTATTCGAGGATGACAACAGAACTACCGTTCCTTTGGAAAACGGGGCAAAAGCCATTGAGTGCAGAAGCGGAGAGAGTTACAGCATTGGTTACGGATGCGTTGCAACAGCTTGAAAGAAAAGCGACAGAAGAGGAAATCCAAACAGCGTATCTTGTCCTTTCAAATGGTCTCAAAAACCCCATTGGATCAGATGAGAAAGCGACAGCGCTTGCGTATGCTTACACTCTTGAAAGCATAAGCAGCTGGGTATTGCAAACAGCAATAAAGAACGCTTTGAAAGGCAAAGCAGAGGGTTTAAATGCAACTTTTATGCCGTCAACAGCAGATTTTTATCGTTACTGCGAAAAGCTTGAAAGTGATATTCGTTTTCAAGCCAATCGTGTTTTGAAGGTTCTTCAAAAGCCAGAAATCGAGGGCAAAAATCAAGAGGCGACGATAACATCAGAACGCATTGAAAAGCGTCCAAAAGAGCTTGAAGAAGTTTTAAAGGGCATTGAGTGAAAAACAGCAAAGTAGTGAAAATTGCTGATGGTTTTGTGATTAGATATGTGTTTAAATCGACAAAAAGGCACCATACAGAGTGATTTAGAACTTTTTTGATACAAGCCACATTGTAGGCATAAAATGCACTGTACAGTCAAATTTGAGTCAAAGACCCTATTGGCAAATTTAAGGATGAAGACATGCAAATTTTACAACATCTCTTCTTAACACAAAGTAAAAAGCCCATGCAAAAAAAATTTGTGGCAACGGCTGTTGGATATGTGCCGTGGGGAGATGGAGCAGCAGAGTATTTTTACAACCTCTACGAATATGAAAACGGTACAAGAGAATGTGAAAAGTTTGATGGTGCTCAATATTACACCATACCAGAAAATGCGGATTTTAGTACTAAAGCGCAAGTGAAAGCGTGGATTTACGGTGGTAATTTGCCAAGAAGCGTTCTCGATTATGAACCTCTCATTGATGAA
>NZ_HE997452.1:0-12311 GCF_000312525.1 Bartonella florencae
CGCTACTTTTTCGGCTTCCTTCGCTACTGTCTCTACTTTTCCTACTTTCGTTTGTGCTCCTTCCGCAATCTTCTTTGCCTCTTCGGCTAAACCCTTCACCGCTTCTCCACTCGATTGACCTGATGCTTCTCCTTTTGATCGCGCTGCTGCTTCTGCCACTGCTTTTGCTTCAGAAGCTATGCGCGTGGCTTCCTCTGCACCCTGTTGGGCTTGTTCTGATTTCGTGATTGCATTATCTGCCGCACTTTTCGCTTCTAAGGCTATCGTTTTGGCATTGCTCGCCTCTTCTTTCGCGCCTTCTGACAAACTCTTCGCAGATGTTGCTGTTTGATTTGCTTCATTGGCAACTTTTTCTACACTTTCCGCTTTTGCCTTTGCTCCCACAGCTGTCTCTTGTAATGTTGTTGCCGACTGTTTTGCCTCTTCTGCAAGTGTTTTTGCTTCACCAGACTTTGTTAACGCTTCTGAACTTCGTTGCCTGATCTCATCACCTTGCTGCTTCACTGTCCTCGCTGTCGATAATGCCTCATCGGCAACGCCTTTTACTTCTCCTAGCGTCTGTTTAGTTTCTTCCGCAATCTTATTGGCATCATTCGCTGTGTTAGACGCCGTATCCGCCGTTGATTTCGCTGTATTTGCTTCTCTTAATGCTTCCTCTGCTGTCTTTCGCACCTCTGTAGATGCTGTCGTCGCTTGTTCTGCTAAAACTTTAACTTCTTCAGCAATCGCCTTAACTTCATTGACTGACGTAAGCGCTGTAGAAGCTTTATCCTTCGCATCGCTTGCCTCTGTAAGCGCATTGGTGGAAACATTCTTGGCTTCCGTTGCTAATTTCTTGGCTTCTTCACAAGCCCCCTTACTTTCTTGTGCAACTCTCTCTGCTTCCTCGGCTTTCTTTTGAACTGATGCGGCTAAACTTCTGGTTGCTTCTCCACCTTCACGTATCGCCTGTCTATCGGCTTGCAATGCCTGCTCTGCTGCTGCCTTGGCTTCAGAAGCTACTCGAGAGGCTTCTGTTGCTTCTTGTTGCGCCTGATCGGCTTTTGCTGTTGCAACATCCGCTGTACTTTTTACCTCCTCCGCTAAGCCCTTCGCTTCTGACGCTGTTTGCGATGCTTGTTCTGCTGTTGTTTGCGCACTTTGTGCCGTCCTCTTGGCTTCTCTTGACGCTGTTGAGGCTGTTTCTGCAACACCCTTGGCATCATCGGCTGTACCCTTTGCCCCCTCTGCCGTACTCTTTGCTTGGATCGCTATTGTCTTGGCTTCAGTCGATAAACTCACAGCATTCTCACTCGCCTGCTTGACCGCTTCAAAACTTTGTAATGCCGTCGCTAAGGAACCTTTCGTTTCACCTACCTCTCCTGAGGTTTTATCGACGACTGCTTTTGTCTCTTCTGCCATTTGTTTGGCGGCATCAGAGGTATTCTTTGCTTCTTCGGCTAAGCCTCTGGCGCTATCGGCTGTTCCTTTCGCTACATTAGCGGCTGCCGTTGCTGCTGTAGCCGATTCCTTCGCTTCACTGGAGGTCGTAAGCGCTGCATTAACCGTTTGAACCGTTTTTGTGACCTCTGTAAGCGCTTGTTCCGATACCCTCTTGGCTTCTTCTGCAACTTGTTGCGCACCATTGGCACGCGCCATGGCTTTGTCCGCTTCTTGCCTTGCGTTAACAACCTGTTCTAATGGCGCAAAAGTTTCATACGAATACAAAGAAGCTGTTCCTAAAATCTTCGGAACAACAACACTATCTTGCGAAGTGCCAGCTATGATTTCTTCTTTGGTCGCCACAGGTACCAAATATTCATGACTATGATCCGGTATCTTCATCTGATTTAATCCTTACATCATTGACAATTGCTTCATCTAAAGAACACTCTTTTAAATCTTCAAAGTCTTCGCTTAAGGCTTCCAAGCGCTGCTCTATATCTTTCAGAGAACCATCAAACTCTGCTTTCAAAATGCCCCGCAACAACTCTACGAGAGCATTAAGCGGCGCATGAACAAAGCCTCCCCCCGAATACAAAACGACCCGTACTTGGGACGGGTCGCTAAGCTCTGATATTGCAAACGGTTTTAATGACATTTCAACTCCTCATGTCTTGATCCCATAAATTACACTCACATTAACGGGGCGCGTTTCAACACCACCAACCCTCTCTGCCATGAGATGATGTTCATGATGCGCTGCATCATGCATACCCTCTTTGATTGGCATCGAATGATATAAAAAGTTCGCAAAAGGGCTCCGGATAAACCAAGGCAAGCGGGGCGGCTTATCTTTATCGGTAAACCAAAAGGGAACCTTTGCTTGTGAACTTCCTGCTATTTCATCAAATTCTTCATTACACTTGTCCAAGGCATCCCCACTCAACCCTAAACACTCTTCGTCTAGAGATCTTTTTCGTCTTGGCAAAAAACCATCAGAAGAAGAAATAGCCCGTTTCTTTCGTGAAGAAGCACCTTCTGAAGAGGCAGGTCCTATAAAATGATCATGCGCTTTCAAAGAACAGCCTTGCTGACTTGCAAAGGAACGCCAAGGATCTAGACCACGTTCATAATCCATCCCCCGTAAAAACATTCCCCGAAAATCGGGAACATTAAATGTCGAAATGCCATCTCCCGCGCCCCACGTCGTTCCTATCGCGTCAAACAATGCTCTATACGTTCTTCGCAAATAAGCACGCCCATCACAAGGCAACCAACCTGCCGGCAAGCGTTCCATTGCAAAAGGACCTATCAGACCAGACGGGAGGCGTTTTAAGGAAGAAGCCTTCTTCCTTGTTGGATTGAGAATTTGCCAACCGCTTATCTCTTCATCATACACAAGCCTATAAAGACAGCCATCTTGGATCTCGCCTCCAGATAAAGCGACTAAGCCTGTTTCTGTTGCCTTATAAACGGACTTGCCGGCTAAATTATTCAAAGCAATTGAGGTCGCTCCAACGTTTTTACCTTTCGCTTGAAAACAAACCGATAGCCCATTCTGATACTCTAAAAACTGAGATTGGCTTAAAAGACGTATCGCACTGGTCTTTTGGTTATTATCAACCGTAACAATCCCTTCACTCACTCCCCCCGTATCCGATAAATACTCGCTGACCCTTTGCATCATCACACGCGCGCTATTATTAACCGTGTTAGGGTGCTGTCCTTCTGACCAATTAATCAAGCTATCTGCTCCACCATTCTCAGAGGCTTTCAAAGACCAATCATATATCGTTGACATCTTGACCTCACGTCTTAATCCCAAACACAACACTCATATTAATCGGGCGTGTCTCACTGGCTCCTGAACTTGCCAAAGCAACATCATGCATGTGAAGATGAGAATGGGGAAAGGCTAACTTATGGTGAACGCGGATATCCTCTGCCCTTACACCCAGACGTTCAGCTAGCTTTGCCCTTTGCTGTTCATTCAGAACATACCCCCAGATAATTGTCATATCTCCATACCAACCCTCTTCCTCATTGGCATCATTCAAAATCGTAAAGGATTGACCACTATGATCATGCTTTCTCATAGCGTCATGCTGTAATGTGCCAAGATAACGAAAACGGTCTATCTCACGATCATCATCAACACCACGCAAAAACACGCCTCGCAAATCGGGAACATTAAACTTCGTCCAACTATCACTGCCACCCCACCTTGTTCTTATCGCTTCATAAAGAGCAGGATAATCACTGCGCAAATAAGCCGCCCCATCACAGCGTAACCACCCCGTTGGCAAAACTTGCATCCCAAAAATCCCTATCGTACCGGTAGGATAAACCGAAATCTTCGGATCTTGTAATAAAGGCAAGGGGGTAGGATTTAAAACATGCCAAGCTTCATCCCTATAGACCAAGCAATAAATGCACCCCTTTTGAAACTCACCGCCTGTCAAAGCACTGATTCCTAATTCCGTCGCCTTATAAATAGGCTTGACGGGTAAATCATTTAAAGCAATTGAGGTCGCTCCAACATTCTTACCCTTTGTTTTAAAACAAACCGATATCCCATTCTGATATCTCAAAAAATGTGATTGGCTTTGAAGGCGTATCAATGTCGTCTGTTGTTCCGCGTCAACCGTAAAGGTATTTTCAATCATACCACTCGTATCGGATAAATACTCCTTCACGCGCTGCATCATCACACGCGCACTGTTATTCACGCTACTAGGACGTTGCCCTTTCGACCAATCAATCAAATCATCACAATAGGCATTCTCAGAGGCTTTCAAAGACCAATCATAAATCGTCGACATCGTAAAACCTCATGTCTTAATCGCAAACAGAACACTCACATTAACGGGGCGCGTCTCGCCTTCACCAGTGCTCTCCAAAACAACCTCTTGATCTTCATCAAGAGTATAGGGGCTTACAATATAGCCCCCTAAATTATCACGCTCTATTCCCATAAAGTTTGCTAGAGAACTTCCCCCAAACAACCCCATACGATACCCCAACACATCCGTCGTATTCCCATCCCAAAAGTCTTCATTGCTGGTAAAATGCGACATCGAAAGTCTCTGTCCTTGATGCTGATGCGATTCGATTAAATCTGTTTGAACACTCGCAAAAGAACGCCCTTCATCAATATGACGACCGCCATCAAAACCTCGTAAAAACATCCCCCTAAAATCGGGAACATTGAATGTCGTAACACCATCCCCCTCTCCCCATACCGTCCCTATCGCAGAAAACAAATCACTATAATCAGTCCGCGAATAAGCCTTTCCATCACAGAGTAACCAACCTGTTGGAAAATCACGCATGCCAAACGTTCCGATAAAACCAGTAGGATAAAGACTGAGTTCTTCTTCTAAAGGGATAAAGGGTGGATTAACAAGATGCCAACCATCTCCATTATAGACTAATGTATAAATGCATCCCTGCTGGATTTCGCCTCCCGATAAGGCACCAAGCCCTAATTCCGTTGCTTTATAAACCGGCTTGCCCTCTAAAGCATTCAGAAAAACTGTCGTCGCCCCAATATTTTTGCCTGTCGCCATAAAGCGTAAAACGATACCATTCTTGTACTCCAAAAATGCCGTTTGGCTTTGAAGACGTATTGTACTTATTCGTTGGACATGATCATTCGTCACAATCCCTTCAAGCGTTCCACCCACATCTAACAAGTATTCCTTGATACGCTGCATCATCACACGCGCGCTCTTATTCACTGTGTTAGGGTGCTGTCCTTCGGACCAATCAATCAAATCATCTGCGCGCGTGTTATCCGCCGCTCTTAGCGACCAATCATAAATCATTGACATGGGTTTTATCCTAAATTCCGTAAAAAGCCCGCATGAATTGCGTCATCAAAGGATTATCTTCTTCACGCTCTTCTTCTTCTGGAGGCTCTTCCTGTGACGCTAATAATGCTCGTAAAACCTCCAGCAAGTTCTCTCTATCGCCCATACCACCCCGTGCGATAGGACTTGCTCTATAAGGCTGCCCCCCATACATTTGAAATACACGATTAACAAAATCACTTGCGCGCATTGCGTTATTGCCTGCATTCAAACCAACCGCATTACTCCCAACCAGTTGCGCCGCATTGGCATGGGGATTTTGCAAAAGACGCGCGGCTCCTCCTGCCCCTTGTTGATGGGCTAAATACAATTCCGCATCTGTAGGCGCCCTTCCCAACAGACGGCTTAAATGGTTGCGATTATCAAGGGTAAACCGCCCCATGGCATCGGCTGCCTGCATGGGGTCAAAACGGTCTTGCAAACCGTATTGTTTGGCTGTGCTGTCTATAAACTGATACAGACCACCCGCAGAAGAGCGTGGATTCCTTGCATTGGGATTGCCGCCACTTTCAACTTGCGCAACACGGTATAAATAGCTTTCCGGCAAGCCATATCGCACCGCTGCTTGACGGATCGCTTGATCAACTGAAGGACTATAACGGGTCATCGGTTAAACATTCTCACAACTTCGTTTCCACTTGACCTAGCCAAAGCAGCAGATAGTTTTTTCACCCATTCTTTCGTAGCATATCCCTTCTCTTGCGCTTTAACCATGCTTTGAATAAGCTCTACAATTTTCTCATTTCGAATTTCTGAACCACCCGTTAACAGCTTGACAACATCCTTTTCAATTCGTTGACGCTCTCTAAATGCCGCTTCCCTGAAAGGAATCCAAGAAGCTTTCAACGCTGCTTTTCCTGTTTGAAAGGCTGCATCACGTGTACTCGTTGGGACATTTACATTATGCCTAAAAGAGATATCTTTATTTGCTATACTATTTGGTATTCTGTTGTAAAAATCAGCATAATTGGCTTCTCTACCAACAACACTCTTAACAGCAGAAGCTTTATCGGCGCCATAAATCTTTGCAAACCTATCATACAGATCATCCGTATCAAAAATCTCCTTTGCCTTGGAGACTTTATCTCCTGTTTGCCCCATACCCTCTAAAAGTTCTCCCCTTGAGCCCTTTTTAAAGTATTCTTGTTGTGCTTCTGGTAATTCATCAAAAATTTTACTGAATTCATCCTTATTAATCGACTTACTAAGGATTTTTGAACCTTCATCCATGGCATCTACACGTGAACTGTATTGATGAAATAATCCACGCGCCTTCTTATATTCAGAAGATATATCATCCATAATCTCTAACAATTTTTTCTGGATACCAACTAAACTGCGTACTTTGCTGTTATCTCCTATGTTTCTCGCAGTATCTATCATATGACCAAGTCTATACTTCGTTTCATGAAGAACACCCATGTTGGGTTTTTCTTGAAGAAGATTAAACTTTTGAGAAAAAAATGGACTGACTTTATTGCCATCACTGATAAACTTCTCTAATCCCGCATCATAAGCTTGTTTGAAATAGGGACGCTTCATCAATTCATTAAGCGCGCCATAATATTTTTCTCCGATCGGCGTCTTCTTGGCTATATCATAGAGAGATTCTGTAGCTGCCTCTCTACTCGCAATAAGATCATCTTTTAAACCTGTAATATTTTGACGAGGAACAAAGTGTTCATCAGCGGCTTGGTGAATACGTTCCCCTCCTCCAAGAGCTCTCTGTTGAGCCCTTTCGGTCAAATCAAGATAAGCCCCTTGATTTTTTTGCGCTATATCAAAAACAAGATCTTGTAAAAAAGGACTATGATCAGCAACATAATCGGTATCAACGGCTTTACTGCCCAAAGATTTTCCAAGAGCTTCAGAGGACTCATTGCCTAAATGTTTACTGATTGCTCTTAATGTTGCTTTTTCAACTCCTTCCTTATGAGAAGGAGAAAAAAGTCTCCCTATTCCACCAACCGTAGAACCAGCTAAATGACCTAAAGCACTTCCTGCCAATGTCCCTCCTGCTCCTAAACCTGCTCCAGCTATTGTACTTGTAAATGTATTTCCCAATCCTTCACCTTCTCCTGCTCCGTGTAATGCACCAGATGCTGCACCTACTTTAAGTAAATGAGGAAGTGTTGTGTTTTTCGTGATACCTAAAAACGGGCTTGCAAATTGGCTTGGACGTGACTGACCTGCCTTTGAGAGCAATTGACCTAATTTTGATCCTGCAAGACTATTGCTAACTCTAGGGGCTGCAAAGCGGGCTCCTGCGGCTAACGCTCCTCCCCCTAAAGTCGCAAGGGAAGGAATTGCCGACCCTAAAGCATTTCCCAAAAAAGACGTCCAATAATGCTCATCACTCATCCTACGGTAATAATCACGCAGTTTATTGGCTTCTTTTTCATACTTCTCTACGGATTTCTTATCTCCAGACCAATAGTTGTATAGCCCCTTCCCAAAAGCCCATAGCGGATTATCATCTTCGTGATCACGTCCTGCCGCAATAATTGCCGAAAATTCATCATCTAAATTAAAACTAAGACCGTGTTTTAAAGAATTCCAAAATGCTTCTCCTTGCTTGATTTCGGGAGGCTCTGGTGATGTTGTTTCTGTAAAATCAGAGGAATCGTCGAGAACACGCAAACGATAACGTTTTCCACTTTTAGATGTTGCATATTCAGGAATGTCACCTCTAGAATTGTCATCGATAACGCGCAAACGATAGCGCTTTCCACTTTTAGATGTTACATGCTCAGGAATGCTAGTGGAAGTATTCATCAATACTCTTCCTTTTCAATACGCTTACCGGTAGCAACATCAATAAATACGGTGATATCATCTCTGTTGATACCTTCCTGCATACTCATCTTAGGTATATTTGCACTGCCTCCTTGTGATATTGTCTGAACCTCATTATTTTTACCTAATAAAAAGGTTTTTGCTTCAGGGGATAATTTTTCAAGAACATCTTTTATTTGAGACAGACTCCGCGCAAATAATTCTACATTCATATCAATACTTAGTGCACCTAAAGAATCCTTTAGCATGTCAAGATCTTTGTCACTGACATTTCCAAGTCCTAACCCTCCTGTCCTTGATAAGCTTTTCAGTTCGTCTATACGATTACTTGCTATATGGCTTCTAAGCGCTTGCACAACTCTATCTGCACCGCGTGCTTCCGTTCCGGGCATCCAGCTTTTAAGCCAAGCAATGAGACCAGTTGAATAAGTACCATGTTTCTTCATGTACTCATCAAGATATCCAATATCATTAAATAAAACAGTGTCGCGTACTATATTCTTCTCATGAAGTTTTTTTGCACGCTCAGCTTCCTCATATGTCTTACTACCCTTGATAATCTTTGCTTCATACTCTCCAGTTTCAGGATTGGTAATCAATTGGTAATCAGCAGAAAGTTTAGGTTTATCACCACCTGTTAGCAGTGCACTAAGCATTTGAGGGTTACGTGCCATGACAGCAGCTTCTTCTTCACTGTAGCCTTTAGATTTCAGATACTCGACGGTTTGATTAATCTGACCTCTTTGTTTATCGCCTTCATGCAAGTTTTTCAGACCCTTGGCAAAAAGTTGCCATCCAGACGAATCTGGACTCGCTGTCATTGCTCCTAAAAGAAAGTCATCAATATTTTTACTAACATCAGATTGTGAAAAACGAGAAAGTTTATCCCAAAAACTAGGTTCTGGTTCAGGAAGCTGTTCTTGTGATGTAACTGGTGCTGTTGGAACAGATACATGATTTCCCATACTAGGTGGAATTTCTTCTCTTGGAATAGGAGTGGATTGATTCTCTTCAATAGGAGAAATAGAGCCTATTGGAGTAGGAGAAAAAGAGCCTATGTTATAAGGACTATTCGTAGAAATCATACTAGGAAAAACGGGGAGTTGATATTCCGGTCTCTGATTTTGTTGTATTGCCTCCTGCAATCGTTCTGTTATCGTTTTGGGACGTTTAAGTGCGAAACGTTTATCGCTCGGGTTAAAATTCATAAAAACCATTATATTACCCCTTTAAAACTGTTATTTTCCTGCAAACTTTTCTGCTACCTTCTTTGCTCCATAAATTGCCGTCGCAAAATTCTGCCAAGGATTGTTGCCTTGCATCATTGTACCTGTCAGATTGTTTGTCGTCGTACCGTAATTTCTTGCAAAACCATGACCGGCGTTCATAAGCATGTTCAATCTATTCCAACCGCTATTGTCTTGCTCCAGCCAACGTTCGTGATCGGCATCAACAACTCTCTGATTGTAATTATCAAGCACTCCTCCTCCCTGTATGGCATTAGAATAAGCATTACCATAACCTTGTAAGAAGTTATTCGAAGCGCCCAACTGACTTTGATTGGCTTGATCAATCATTGCATTGGCTTGCGCCATATGTTGCACATCCTGATTATACTGATCTGCAAGAGCACGCGCGTATACAGAACCACTTCCTTTCCGTAATTCATCCTTATGATCGGGCGTGCCATAACGACCAATCCCTGAGAAATACCGGTTAATTCTATTTTCTACATTATCGAGCCCTTCTTGAAGGGCTTGTTTAAAATACGAATTTCCCCCCATCATACCACCAGAAGCCATATGTCTAAGATTCATGGCCGCTGACGTTGGATTGTAGATCGTATTCATCAAAGAACGGTTTTGATAATGGCTAGGAATACTCCCAAGTCCACCAATGGCATAGTGCGTCTGATCACTTAACGGCGCAACACGAGGTCCCTCATAAACATTGCCACCAACCCCTGTGTTATACATTTGATAGGCATCTGCACCTCCACGCTTAAAGACCTTCTGCATCCAAGCAGGCGGGGCGCTCGTCTGCACCTGCTTCTGTTCTGTTGTTGTTGGTGTTTCGCTCCCCATGTCACAATTCCTTCCTATAATAAAGCATCGTTATGCCATAACCTTGCTTATCTAAGGCGCGCTTCCAACCTAAGCGCCCTAAAATCTCTATCTCAAAGGCGCCATTCTCACGCGCCCAATCCTCTGCAACTTTTAAATTATCAACTTGATCAAGAACGCCCTTGCCACTGCATTCACAAATCAAGGCGCGCTTCTTTCCTAAAACTGTCTGTTGTATCTGGGTCGTAACTGCTGCTAAAAAGCGCTCGTCATCATCCAAAACAAGCCACAACTGTTTCTTGCCCGTACAAATGGCTTCAATCAGTTCTTGCAACGTAACTTCATGTTTGAAACGCTCTACATACGCACTCAATGACGCAATGATCTCTTCAAAGTACGGGGCTATGCGCTCAAAATCCCAAGAACTGGTCAAATAGACTTTTGCCATTATCCTCTGCCTAAAGCACGTAAATCTACATTAAAACCGGTAATCATTGTCCAAGGTTCATGTTCTGGAATACGCAATTTAAAACGGTGATAACGATTGCGTGAGCGACCATGATAAGCACCCGTGACGTAAGAACACACCCTCTCCTTGTGCCATGTGATCGGCGTATCATGATTACGCAATCTTCTTTCCCCAATGCTTAAAAGACCTTGCGTCGTATCAACTTCTGCAAACATCTTCGTGATAAAGCTAAAACTTCCATCCGGTGCCCCCATCTCTTGTGAAACAACCGTTGCCTCCATTGGAGCTCCTGTAAACATAACAAGATGATTTTGATCATTAAAACCACCAAGGATAGGCGCACCACTTTGCCAACGGGGGCTGTCTAAAGAAGCCGGCAAGGATTCAAGATTGATCGAAATCTCATCCAACTGCTCTAAAGTATAGCCTGTCGTAAAAACTGGAAAGAATGTGAAAGGTTTTCCTCGTATCGTCGACCACTTTTGCAAACCCCAATCATAAACAAAGGTGGTTTGCTCATTGTTTCCTCTCTTTAAAGACCAATAAATTCGGTTTTCAACGGGGTCTATAACCCCTTGCATCTCATCAAGAGAAAACTTATCAAATGTTTTAAAAACCGTTCTATCAACTTTCTCAAAGCCTATTGGCAAAAGTTGACCATCCGCACTTATCTGATAAAAGCCACCATCACTCGCAAAAAAAGCATCACTCCCACGACACGCTATAGAGGCTGCACTGCGCGCTCCTCGCTTGTCCTGAATCTTTTGAAAAATAAATGGCACCTTAGAGCCTAGCGTAAAACAACCAGCATAAATAGCAGAACGCATAAAAACGAGTGGATTGCTCGATTCTGTCGCGCCTTGCACATATTCTCCATCTTGAAAATTATGATAAGCACAATCTTTATCACCAACTGTCCAATGGGTTGCATCATTCAAACCAGACCAATGGATGCGATTGGGGTGATCAGTTAATTGCATCAAACAAACAAAATCCCCCCAAACCTTGACCAATCCTGCTTTCGGCGGATTGCCTTCTAAATCTGTAAACCGCTCTGAACTACGAACATTAAAAACTTGCGGTTTGTCATTTCTATTCACCGCAATAATGGTTTCACCAAACAAAGCAAATGACCATTTGTTCTCTTCATTTGCTTGATAGGTCACACCACTTTGGCTGATATCTTTCCAACCACCCGTTTGAATGTCATAACTATAAAGCTTTTGCTTGCCTCCCACGATAATCTTAACACCATTGCCACTTCTAAAGGCTATACAACCCAAGGGCTTTTCTTCTAAAGGAACCTTAGAAACAACCATGGCACTAGGCATAGGAATATAGCCGCCATCTGCCGCTAAAACATTCACAAGCGTATCTGTAAAGCTGCCGTTGACAACCGAAATATCCGGTCTGTAATCAGCGACGGGAAAGTAAACCATGTTAGAAATCCGTTGGAATTATGCGGGTGACGTTATGACGTTTGGAGGTCTCTGCACGCAACTCATGCAACTGCTCGTTAAAGTCATTGTAAGCTGCTGTTGCACAATCGGGCTCTTTAAGAATATTCTTGTAAAGTTCATACTTTGCACGCGCCTTAATCAAATCAAACGCGTGCACAAACCATGGGTGCTCCTCATCAACACTCTCTATCTCTGATAACCGCTGTGGAGAGAGTATGAGTTGAATCTG
>NZ_HE997452.1:12523-42531 GCF_000312525.1 Bartonella florencae
ATAGGCTCTACAAGGCATTGATTTATAATGATATTTCACTGTTTTGTATGTTAAATGAGAGTCTCGAATAACGTAGGATTATCTCATTTCAAAGCTGTGTATCTTGAATCAATCAAAACCACTCATTTGCACATAACAAGTGGGATGAGTGTATGGATAAAATTTATATAAGAAAGGAGTAAAAATGGTCCTTATGAACCGTCTTAATGCAAGGGCTGTCGCAACATTGGGGGCTGGCAAATATAACGATGGTGCCGGCTTGCTTCTTCATAAGCGTAAAGATGGAGGTGCTCAATGGATTTACCGTTATACCCTTCATGGTCGGCGCCGTGAAATGGGCTTGGGTACGTTGCGAGATGTCTCTTTAAAACAAGCCCGTGAATGTGCAATGCAATGGCGTGCTGTTTTACGTGAAGGGCGTGATCCTATTAAAGAACGTAATAAACAAAAGCGTGAGGCAATAAGCAATCTCCATTATTTAAAAGATATTGCTTTAGATGCTTTTGAAAGTCGTAAAGCTGAATTAAAAGGAGATGGGAAAAATGGACATTGGTTTACACCTTTACGCCTTCATATTCTTCCCAAGTTAGGCTGTTTACCCGTTTCAGAGATTACCCAAACAGAGATACGGAATGTTCTTGCTCCCATTTGGCATACAAAAACTGGAGCTGCTCGGACAGCATTGATACGTCTTAATCTTTGTCTTAAACATGCGGCTGCCTTAGGATTGGATGTTGATTTACAAGCAACAGAAAAAGCAAAAGCTCTCTTAGGTAAACAACGCCATAAGGTCACTAATAGACCAGCCATGGATTGGAAAGATGTTCCTGCTTTTTATAAAACACTCTGTGAAGCATCAACCCTAACACAACTGGCTTTGCGGCTGCTTATCCTTACAGGGGTTCGTAGCAATCCCTTATGTCATATTCATAAAGATCAAGTTGATGGGGATATATGGACTATCCCTGCTGAAAATATGAAAGGCAAGCGTGATATGACAACAGAATTTCGCGTCCCTTTATCAACAGAGGCATTAGAAATCTTAAAACAAGCGCGTCTGCTTTCTCGCAATGATTTTTTCTTTTCTGTAACCGGTCGGGGTCCCCTCGCTGCACGCTGTATGTCACAATATATGCAACGCGCTGGTCTTAAAGACTGCCCCCATGGATTTCGCTCTAGTTTACACAATTGGCTTGCTGAAACAACCGATGCCCCCTATGAGGTCGCTGAAACTATTCTAAGTCATACAGTTGGGGGGAAAGTAGAGCGTGCCTATCGTCGCACTGATTATCTAGAACAGCGCCGTGTCTATATGGATAAATGGGCGGCATATGTTACAGGTCAATCTTAAGATATGGGGTGAATAATCCCATTATCTGTGGATAACTTTAGCTCTCTTCTCTCTCATTCTTTCTCAATAAGATTCATCACGTATCACATCAGAAATTATATGATAAAATATTGTTTTCTATAAATAAAATACCTTCAAAAATGAACCAAAATGTGGTTAATAAATAGTTATGATTTGTTACCATTTTTTGAGAGTGAAAGGATTTTAATATGACAGAAAATGATATTCTTTTAACAGACCGTGAAAGTGCAAAATTGCTTCATATGAGTATCTCAACATTCCGCCGTCATGTTACCAATGGCTCTTTGCCAAAACCTTTAAAATTTGGTTTTTTATCGCGTTGGTTACAATCAGATCTTATCAATGTCATCGAGCAAGCAAAACAGCAACGTTATAACGACGCGGCATAAAAAGAAAACCTTGTCACGTAAGGACGGACAAGGCTTTCTCAAACTCATCACCCTAGAGCTAGCACAATCCGTCCTATGGTGCAATATTCATAGGATAAAAAATGATGTGTTCTTTTAAGAATGCGCAGGGCATTACACGTGCCTTGCTAGGGGTTTGGCATGGATATTATGGGATAGCCCGTTGTCCTGCTCATGATGATAGGCTGCCTAGCTTATCCCTTACCAATGGACATGATGGGCGTCTCTTACTCACTTGTTATGCTGGCTGCTCTTTTAGAGAGATCATACAAGCGCTCATCAGAATTGGCTTGCTGGGGAAACAAGCCTTTTTTGATAAAGCTTATGATCAGACGCTCTCTTTATCCAAACAGTTTTGTGCTGATCTCAAACGAGCAAAACAGAAAACAGAGAGAGCAAAAGAAATTTGGCAACAATGCCAACCAATCAAAAATACTTTAGCAGAAACCTATTTACGTATGCGGGGTATTACTTGTGAATTGCCTGCTGATTTACGTTTTCACAATAAATGCCCACATCCATTAGGGATGACACTGCCCGCGTTGGTCGCTCTTGTTAAGGGCGCTGGCTCTTTTGCCATTCATAGAACCTTTTTAAAAGACAATGGCTGTAAAACAGATCAGAAACCAGCAAAAGCCATGTTGGGGTCTGTCATGGGTGGTGGGGTACATTTAAGCCAAGCCAATCCCAAACATCTGGTTATTTGTGAAGGCATTGAAACGGGTCTGTCTCTGCTGTCTGGGTTGTTATCAGAGCCCGTGAGTTTGTGGGCGTCTCTTTCAACCAGTGGCATGATGCGTGTGAATTTACCCCATACAAAAGGACGTCTGACAATTGCAATGGACGGCGATGATGCGGGTCGTAAAGCAGGTTTTACCCTAGCTGCACGTGCTTATAGCCAAGGCTTTGAGGTCTTTATCATGCAAGCTCCAAACGCTTTAGATTTCAATGATTTTCTCTATTATTCAAGGTAAGTAATATGACAAAAGATAATCAAAATATTTTAGAGAATAATACTCCCGTCAATGATAACGATAATGTTTTTCTAAATGATAATGCTTGTTTAAAAGCCATTCCTTATGAACAAGCCTTACAACAAAATGGGTGGGGGCAATTAAAACCGATTGCTACGGCTCTTTTACCCGTCGAACCTTTCAATCTATTACAGATCCCAATGCCACTCATGAACTATATTTATGACGTTTCAGAGCGTCAACAAGCCCCGCTCGATTTTATTGCTGTCTCTGCTCTTTGTGGTTTGGCTGCTGTCATTGGCAATGGCGTACGGATTGCCCCAAAACAACATGATGATTGGACAATTGTTCCTAATCTCTGGGGCGCTCTTATTGGTCAATCGTCAACCATGAAAACACCAGCCATGAAAGCCGCTTTAGCTCCTATCACTTGCCTTCAAAAAGAATGGTATAAAGAGTGGTTAAAGCAGAAAGAAAGACTAGAAATTGAAGAGAAACTTGAAACTTTAGACAAACGAGAAAAGGAAAAACAAGCCAATAAAGCGCTGAAAAAAGGAGATCTTGAAACAGCACGTGCTCTGTTGTCTGAAGCCCCCTCTAAAGATAATACCCATGATGATGATGTCTCTCGTTTTATCGTCAATGATGTGACCGTCGAAAAACTTGGGGAATTATTAAAAGAAAACCCCCGTGGTTTATTGTTGGTTCGTGATGAGTTATCTGGTTTTTTAACCAATCTAGAAAGAAAGGAATATCAAACAGACCGTGCTTTTTATCTCACAGCTTTTAATGGAGATGATCAATTTACCTATGACCGTATCGAGCGGGGAACCATTTTTATCCCTCATGTCACTTTATCCATAATTGGAGGCATTCAACCCTCACGCATTATTCCACTCATTCAAGCCATGCACCATGGAATAAACGATTAGGTTCTCCAGAACACCCTCTGATCATGCGTTTTATGCCAAAAGCACAAGAGAAATTTTATGAATGGTTAGAGCATCTTCATAGAGAGGCAAAAAGTGGTTGTTTCTCTGAAAGCTTACAATCGCATGTTTTAAAAATGCCAAAAACCATAGCAAGCCTTGCGTTGATTTTTGAACTTCTTGATAGTGGTGGTTTTGAAATTGGACTCTATGCCATTACAACAGCCTTGCGTTGGTTAAACTATCTGTTAAGTCATGCCAAACGTCTTTATGCAGCGCATGATACATTAACAGCAGAGCGTGCAAAATTGATTGTCGAGCGTTGTGATCATTTGCCCGATGTTATTACAGCAAGAGATGTTTATAAACGTGATTGGAAATGTTTAACAGACAATCAAGCCGTTAAAAAAGCTTTAGAGCTTTTATGCCGTTGTAACTATATTCGTGAAATCTCTGGAGACAATAGCTCCCAAAGCGGTCGACCTACCATACGCTATGAATGGCATCCTTTAGTGAAAAGTCATAAGACACCACAATAAGGCATTTACCCTTGTATTTTATAGAGTGAACCTTCAAAGAACGCTTCATCTATGAGTTTTGAGGATTTTGAGGGTTCCCTTTACCCCCTTTATATATTTTTTTCAATCAAAAAATAAAAGTTATTATATTTCAATAAGTTATTTTTTTAATAAACAACCTATATCAAGACACAACCTATAAATACAATCCACGGTATATTTTTGAGGGTATTTTGAGGGTTTGAGAAACCTTCAAAACCTCTCTATAAAATGGTTCATAAAACTTATCAAAATACTCATTCTGATATTTTAAAGCCCATGGTGCATTTGTCTTGATGAACACATCAAATAAACAGCAAATTTCACTATTTTGCTGATCTGACCTCATGTCATAGCCTGTGAATAAACAGCCTTTAAAAAATCTTTTGAAAAAATTTATCCGCTTTTTAGCATTTTCCACATTTTTCACACTATTCATTCAAAATGGATTTAATTAACTTCATTTCGATTCTTTTGATGAAAATTACTCAATAGAATATATTGTAATGGAGTTTATTCTTTATGTCTCACCTTCATAAGTCTGATCATGAACGTGTCACTTTACGCTCTCTCTTAGAATATTATCGTCAACAAGCAAAATCACCCCGTGAATTGGGAACATTGTTTGAAAATCTTGTCATGGCTTATCTTATGCATGACCCTCTCCATTTTGGACGATATGAAACGGTTGAGAGCTATTATGAATGGGCAACAGAGCGTGAAGGTTGGAATAAAAATGATATCGGCATTGATCTGGTTGCCAAGCTTCGTCATCAAGAAGGGTATGTGGCTATTCAATGTAAGTTTTATAAAGCAGACCATCAGATCAGTAAAAAGGATATTGATAGCTTTATCGCTGCCTCTGGAAAAGACATCTTTAAATATCGTCTTCTCGTTGATACCACGGAAGTGGAATTAAGTGACAATGTGAATGCCATGATCAAAGGACAAGCGATACCCGTTTATCGCATTGACCTTCGTCATATGGAAAACAGTCGTATAGATTGGCAAATATTTGCAACGAAAAAAGAACTTGTTCTGAAATCAACAAAAGAGCCTCGTCCCCATCAAGAAGAAGCCATCAAGAAAGTCTGTGAAGGTTTAAAAGAAGCAGACCGTGGCAAGCTGATTATGGCATGTGGTACGGGTAAAACTTTCACAAGCCTTAAGATAGCAGAAACAATAGCAGGGAAAGGCAAACGTATTTTGTTTCTGGTGCCTTCTCTTGCTTTAGTCTCACAAACGATCCGTGAATGGACAGCCGATGCACAAGTCCCCTTGCGTTCTTTTGCAGTGTGTTCGGATACAAAAGTAGGCAAGCGTCGTAAAAACCAAGATGATATTGTTGGCATGGAAACATCAGATCTTGTTCTCCCTGCTACAACAGATGCAAAAGCCCTTGCCAAAGAAGCTTATGAAAACCTCGCAGATGCAATGACGGTCATCTTTTCAACCTATCATTCCATTCAAGTGATTTCGGATGCCCAAAAAGAGCATGGGTTACCTGAATTTGATCTGATCATTTGTGATGAAGCGCATAGAACAACTGGTGTTGTGTTGGGAACAGACAAGTATGAATCTGAATTTATCAAGGTTCATGACAATAGCATTATTCGAGGTAAAAAACGCCTCTATATGACAGCAACGCCGAAAATCTTTACTGACAAACTGAAGAAGAAGGCTGACGTATCCGATGCCGTGCTAGCTTCTATGGATGATAAAGAGCTCTATGGGAAAAATCTTTATACCTATACTTTTTCAAAAGCTCTAAAAGATAAGCTTTTAACACCTTATAAAGTTATCGTCTTAGCTGTTGATGAAGCAATTATCAACGCAACAATTCAGAAGCGTCTTAAAGATAAAAATTCCGAACTTATTCTTGATGATACAACCAAAATCATTGGCTGCTATAAAGCACTGGCTCAAATAGAAAAGAAGGAAGACGATGGCATAAAACCTATGCGTCGTTCTCTGGCTTTCTGTAAGGATATCAAGACATCTGAACGAGTTAGCGAAATTTTTAATGATGCTATTGATGAATATCATAACTTTGTTCCAGAAAGTAAAGCATCTCTTATCTTTGATGTTAAGCACATTGATGGGACTTTTAATGGTAAAGACCGTAATAAATTGCTTGATTGGCTTAAAGAAGATACAGATGAGAATAACTGCCGTGTACTCACCAATGTGCGTTGTCTTTCTGAGGGGGTAGATGTTCCTGCTCTTGATGCCGTTCTATTTTTACACCCGCGCAAAAGTCATGTGGATGTAATACAAGCGGTAGGACGTGTAATGCGTCGCGCAGAAGGTAAAACAACAGGCTATATTATTTTACCCGTTGGTATTCCCTTTAATATTCCACCACAACAGGCTTTAGAAAACAATACAAAGTATGATGTTATCTGGCAAGTTCTCAATGCTTTGCGTGCCCATGATGACAACTTTAAAAACAAAATGAAAGCCTTAGAGCTAGACCAAGATGTTCGTCATCTATTTGAGATTATAGGGGTAACTTTTGACCCCGCTTTGCAAGCAATGACCGCAGTTGTTGACGAACTCTCTTTCCACGCAAAATCTGAAAGTACTGGGCTTCATATTGGCTCAGTAGCAAGTGAAAGCCCTCATAGATATGAAGTACAAGAAGAATTCGATTTTTATATTGATGAATTATCGCGTGCTATTAAGCCAATCATTGTCAGAAAATGTGGAGAGCCTAATCAATGGGGAAATTGGGCGGGCAATGTTGCTGCGATTGCACAAAACCATATTACACATCTTCAAAACCTGCTTGCTGATGAAAACAGTGAAGCCTTTCATGCTTTTGAGGGCTTTCATAAGGAATTACAAAACAACGTTAACAGCGAAATCAAACAAGAGGAAGCGATTGAGATGTTAGCGCAACACCTTGTGACACGTCCTATTTTTGAATCCTTGTTTGATGGCAATGAATTTGTGCAAAACAATGCTATCTCACAAGCAATGGACAAGATCTTAGCTGAACTTGATAAGATGAATATCAAAGAAGAAGTCAAAGATCTTGAAAAATTTTATCAAAGTGTAAAGGAGGATACAGAGGGTATTATTGAAACGCGTGCAAAACAGAATCTTATTATCAGACTTTACGAAGATTTTTTTACCAAAGCATTCAAAAAAACAACAGATAAACTTGGGATTGTTTATACGCCCGTTGAGGTTGTCGATTTTATCATTCATTCTGTTGATGATGTGTTGCGGAATGAATTTGGAAAAAGCCTAGGGTCACGTGGTGTCTCTATTCTTGACCCTTTCACTGGAACTGGAACCTTTATCACACGGCTTTTACAATCCAATCTCATAAAACCAGAGGATATGGAATATAAATTCCGTCATGATATCCACGCCAATGAAATTGTTTTACTTGCCTATTACATAGCAGCGATCAACATTGAATCGACTTATCATAGTCTGAAGAAAGGTGAGTATATTCCTTTTAAGCATATTGGTTTGGCTGATACGTTTCGGATGGTTGAAAAGCAAGATCTGATGAAAGGTTTACTAGAGAAAAACAGTGAATATTTAGAACTTCAGAAAAACCTCAATATTGAAGTTATTTTTGGTAATCCTCCTTATTCGGTAGGTCAAAAGAGCGAAAATGATAATGCAAAGAACAGCCCTTATCCCATATTAGATGAACGTATCCGTAAAACTTATGCTGCTCAATCGAAAGTAACGAATATACGAGCACTTTATGACAGCTATATCCGTGCCATTCGTTGGGCAAGTGACCGTATTAGTAATGCTGGGGTAATAGGCTTTGTTTCTGGTTCTGGTTACATAGAAAAGCCAACAATGGATAGCTTACGAAAATCTTTAGCCAAAGAGTTTACGAGTATTTATGTGCTTAATTTACGGGGGGATATTCGTAAAAATATGTTAAGTAATAGTGCTGCTCAAGAAGGAGAAAATGTTTTTGGCAATGGTAGTATGACTGGTATTGCTGTGACCTTATTTATCAAAAATCCCAATGTTTCTAGAGATTGTAAAATTTACTATCATGACATTGGTGATAATCTCACAACAAAAGAAAAACTTACTGCTCTTGAATACTTTGGTAGTATTGATGGCATTACACGTGAACAAAGTTGGCAAATGATCACGCCGGATGAACATGGTGATTGGATAAATCAACGTGATGAGAGTTTCAAAACATTCCTAGCCCTAGGTGATAAGAAAAGTCATGGTAAAAAGCTGTTTGAAAATTTTTCTCGCGGTATTATGACGAGTCGTGATGCTTGGACATACAACTCTAGCCGTGATGCTTTATCAAAAAACATGCACAACATGATTAACTTTTATAATAGTGAAGTGGAACGTTTTAATGATACTTATGCACACACTGACCGTAAAATACATACAAATGTTGTAAATAATTTTGTAAATTCAGATGAAAGTAAGATAAGTTGGAGCCGTGGACTTAAACAAGAGTTGACAAAAAGAAAGTTTTTTGAATTTGAAGAGACATGCCTCATACCAAGTCTGTATCGTCCTTTTACACAACGATGGCTTTATTATAATCGTACCTTCAATGATATGGTTTACCAAATGCCGCGGATATTTCCTATAGAAAAAGCGACTGAAAATAAAGTGATACAAGTTTCTTCTGTAGGAGCAAGAAGTGGATTTTCTATCTTGATGACTAAAAATGTACCTGATGTGAGTGTAATAGATACAGGTCAATGCTTTCCACGCTATATTTACAAAGATGATACGGTTTCAAAAAGTAAAAATGAAAAACAATCCCATTTATTTTTAATTTCTACAGAAGAAAACAAAACAGCTGCTTTACAACGTCGTGATGCTATTACTGATGAGGGATTAGCCCATTTTCAAGCTGCTTATCCTAATGAAATAATCACTAAAGATGATCTATTCTATTACGTTTATGGGATTTTACATTCAGAAGATTACCGTGCTCGTTATGCTGATAATCTCTCTAAGGAACTGCCCCGTATCCCTTGTGTTAAAACTGCTGATGATTTTTGGAAATTTGTAACAGCTGGGCGTAAACTCGGTCATTTGCACGTGAATTATGAAGATGTGGAACCTTATTCCGTGACCTTTAAAAAGGGTAATCCAAAACAGACTGATATCTCTAATCCAGAAAAGTTTTATTATGTGAATGAAATGAAATTCGCAAAAATTACGAATAGTAAGGAAAAGGATAAATCTACAGTTATTTACAACAGCAATATCACAATAACAAACATTCCTCTTGAAGCTTATAACTATATCGTTAATGGTAAACCCGCTCTTGAATGGGTTATGGGGCGTCAATGCGTTAAGACTGATAAAAATAGTGGCATTGTTAATGATGCCAATCGTTATGGTGTTGAAACCATTGGCAACCCTGCCTACCCTCTAGAATTATTTCAAAGGGTTATTACTGTAAGTTTAGAGACAATGAAAATTGTTAAGAACCTACCAAAATTAGAAATAAGAGAAACCGAATAGATTTGGCATGCTCAGATGATAGGCATATTAACCTCACAAAGGGGGGTATAAGGTCTTATACCTATAGGGGGGCTCTATACCCCTTTTATAAACTGCTTACATAACATCTTAAAAGGAGTGTTTATATGCGTTATTCTAAAAAGAAATCATTTGCACTTTTAGATACTCTACTTTGGATTGCTTTAAGATTTATAAGAAATCCTATCTTAAAGTGAATACGCTTCTTTTGGATTGCCTTTAAAAGATTATATCGCAATCTCAAATGATAGCTTTATAGCTTTCAAAAGCTTTGTTTAAAGAGAGTTATATATATTCATTTTCTTAGATTACTTATAGGTTTTGTCTGTTTTTAAAACCCCCAAAACCCCTACAAAACGTATATTATTGATTGAATTTAGAGGTTGTATTGTTGTTATAGGTTGTTTTTTGAAAACTTGATAAAAATTAACTTATTGAAATATAATAAACTTTTATTTTTGACTAAAAAAATAAAATAATAATGGATAAAAGGAACCCCCAAAACCTCCAAAACCCCTCCAAAACTCATAACCATAATGATCTTGATAGCATTGCTTATGATTATAGCCCCTTTCTTTTGAAAGGCTTTAAGAGACCACATGCTTTTTTAAGACGTGTTTTAATTACTCACTAAAATAATCACTTTTGTCAGTTCAATTTACTGACACAAACTGACAAGTTTTAATCAACTCACATCATTGATTATCTTTAAAGATTGTATAATTGATATGAGTTGTGTTTTAAATATATTAACCTATTAAAATATAATGTTTTTAATTTTTCTCATTTGAAAAAAATGATATAGGGTCTAAAAAAAACTGACAATACTAACACGGTCTATTAAAAGGTATTTTGCTAATCTCTATAATTACCAATTTCCATTGAGATGTTTTCATAACGGTCTATAAATCGCAATTATCCTATTTATCAACTAGTTGTATAACATCAACTAAGGTATAGGTTTTCATGAATCTTCCCCTGCATACTCTTTAATTCTTTTGCAGAGGAATTCATAAAAATTACTTGCGTAATACTGGGGATCATCACGTGGAAACTTGAGATAGAGTGGGCATTCACCATCCCGAAACTGCGTATAATCAAAATAAAAGGTTTCACCAAAATCAGTTGTGCAGATAACAAGTTGTTTGGAGTCCGTAAAGCCATCTCTTCTATCGAGCAAATTTCGGTAAACAATATCACCAGCAGGAATACCTGCGCAGATTTCATAAATACTGAATATTTCTTCACCTCCAATTTCTCCTCCTCCATAATTTTTTAAAAAATTCTTATAGGAAGAGGTAAATTGTAAACCAAGAGTGTTCTCAGCTGTTTTAATCCGTACATCATCAGGTGCATTATCTTGAGTACCAAAATTAATAACATGACTATGCATATCAACATATTGTGCAACATCAGCTAAAGTATAACTTTTCATAAATTTTTCTCCATAAGTCACAGCGTGTTTTTACTCATAATGAGTGTTTCTAATGATAAATCTTTTTCTACTATAGCCAATGGAATTGGGATGAGATTGATAAAATCATAAGAGATATGTTCTTGAAGGAGCTCTTTTCTCATCTGTCTCTGTAAAATCATCTCGCATTTACAATATATGATGTAATTAAAGGGGATGATCATTAAAGCTTAGAGAGCACCTTTTAGTGGCATTATTTCAATATTTGCAATAATTACTTTTTCTTTTTTTCCTACTTAGGAATTTTTTTTGAAATCCAACAAATAACTTTTCTGATAAAATTTGTCTTTGGCTTCATAGGAGCAACAAAACTCTTATCTTGATAAAATGAGTAGAGAACCTCAGCTATAGGACCTTCTTGTGTCATAGGATATAACATAACAGGCCTACAATCGACTCCAATAGGAGCTCTTCTTAATACCATTCTTTCCACATTTGTACCTGTTACTATCTGTCCTTTTTCTTTCCAAGAAGAAACTGTTTCAGGCTCAAACAGCTCATCTTCCTGATAAACTTTTTTACCTTTAAAGTCCACAGGCTGAGCTGCTCCCATATTTTTTTTCTTTATCCATTTCATGATTCATAAGCCCCTTCGATTTTTTCAAAATAATCAATGTATTCTTTGTTCTAAATAAACTTAACAAACTCTCCTTCCAAGAAGGAGGTTATTCCTCGCTAGAAAGCTCTGAGTGATTACCAAAATCTTTTGCCACCTGTTCAATCAAAGCGTAGCTCAGTTGCTTCACCTTTGCTACTTTTTTGGCTAAAGCTAATGCACGTTCTAGGTGGGTTTGGCCGATACTCTCGTCAAAACCTAGATGATCACCTGCCGTAAAGCTTTTCTGATAAGATTGTAAGGTCTCAACATCGCCCAACAAAGCAAGAGCACCAATATGAAGCAAAGCGTAATCCTTATTGTCTGTTTTGGACCTTGCATCCTGTTGCCAAGGAGCAGCGCCATAATCACAGCGAAGTCTTTCAGAAAGATCAATATCTTTGACTGCCCATTCTAGCGCATCATCAAGCGCTTGTTTTAAGCGGTCCTCACTAACCTCTGGTTCAAAGATTTCTAATCCCTTGGCTTCAAAATTAAGTTCTAAATCTGGGAAATCTTGCACGTTGGTAGGATCAATTAATTTACAAGCTGCGGCAAGAATACCGGTGCTAATCAAAAAGGCGCTATCAAATTGCGGGCAATCTTTAGCAATTTCATCGTTATAAAGAATATCTACTTCACGATCAGCCAATTGATAGCTTGCCATATAATCATCACCATCGATTTTTTTAGTCGACCAGCCTAAACTTTTTAAAAGAGCTGTGGCACTTTCTATAGTGAGACGATCATCATTATCATCCGCTTCACCTACCTCCTCTATCGCCTCAACAGCAACAGTTTTAGAAGCAACAGGTGTTGTTTGTGGATCGAGAGACAAAATCGGAGCATTTTTCGGAAAACCCGCTCGATAACCCCGTGCAAGAGTAAGAGCGTTGTCAATCGTATATTTCGTGATACCTTCCACAAAGCCTAGATGGTTCTTTGTCCTGAAACTTTCTTTATAAGATTTGAGCTTTTCAACATCCCCAATCAAAACAAGCGCAATAAGGTGACGCGCTACAAGATCAAGTTCACTGTCTGGGGGAAATGCTACATAATCATAGATGATTTGATTGACATTTTGCCGATCAGCCCACTCAAGTATATCTGTACAAATCTCCTTAACTTTGCCTCCATCCAATTCAGTACTAGAAACTGTATAAACTTCTTCTGATTCTTTGAGGGCTATATATTGAGGCATATTATAGAAAATCTCTCTATGAGCAGTAGAAAAACTAAGTGTTGAAAGGGAAGCTTTAAATACAACAATCGGCTCTTCTTCATCACTTTGAAGGTTATACATTATATTGATGATACGGTCTTTACTTACAAAATAAGCATTGCGATTGTAGTTTTTATCTCGATAAACTGTCCAGCCCATCGCTTTTAATTGCTCAGCAATTTTATTAAAAACCGCTAAAGCGTGTGGACTAAGACGCGCATCTGCGTCTTTTCGTTCCTTGAGTATTATCAGATGTTTTTCAGCAAATTCAACAGCGTGATTCACATAGTCTTCTAATTCTTCATCAAGATTTTGCAAATGACTAGGAATCTTATCCTCTGCGATAGAATCTTGATAGGATTTTAGGACATCAATTTGACCTGTCAATGCTAAACAAGCCAAATGCCAAATCACAGCTGGATAATAGCTATATTTTTGGATAAGCGTTTTGCTTTCTATTGATGCTTGTAAATCTTGGGCACGTGCCCATTGTATTATCCGCTCAGAGATTTTTGTCAACTCTTGCTCATTCAATATCTCTACACAAATATCAATTCCTTTATCAACCCCACGAAAATTCTCTCCTCCAATCGTATTAAAAGATCGATAAATATCCGTAGGTCGTACAAGATTACGTTGTCCACAAAAATGAATATACAAGCAAGCCAAAGAAATCTCTTCATTAGATATTTTAGCCTCAAGACGAACATTGTAATTATCATGAAGACGTATAAAGCCAAAATTAAACTGAATAAAACGGTCTGGCAAAGAGAGCCACATTTTTCCAGGTTCCGTAGAAAACCACCCTTGGGTTTTAAGAATACGGCTTGCTGCTGTAAGGCTTATCGAGCGCTGTTTGGGCTTTTTACGCGTTAGAATATCGTCTAACTCCCCGTTTTTATAAGCTTGCGCAAAAAGAATGAGGCGCTCAATCCACCCTATTGTTTTGTAATCTGCAAATTCTGGTACATGTAATTGGGGTGTAAACTCAGAACTTTTTAAAGCCTTAATATCACCAAGTAATGCTTCTGCAACAGCAGAATGATTGGCTGCTTTTTCACGTAATTTTTGTTCAATATCTTGTGCTTTCGCCCAAGCGATAACCCTATTTAAAGATTCCTTAACATGGCTTTCTGAGGGATCTGAAGCCGTAACATCGAAATCCTCTTTCGCAGAAAACAGCGTATCTTCATACTTATCCTGTGATACTTCACCACTAGCATATTCCCAAGCAAGGCAATAAGCAGCAGTGGTAAGATTAGCCGATAGCCGAAACTTTCCCCCATCCTCTCCATAATCTACAACATCATAACTAATGCCTACAATGCGATCGGGAAGATGATAATGCGCAAACATACTACCATCTTCAGCACGATAAGGTTCCCAGCCAAGCGTTTTTAAAATCTCTGTCACGTCTTTAGTTAGCATCGCTATTCACTCTCATTCAAAAAGTCCTGGATAATGAAAAACGTTAACGTCAGTTTTGTCTAACTTATTATTCAATTGTTCTTTAATCCATTTTCTATTCTCATTTTCCAATTCTTTCTTACTTCCTCTAAAATCTTTGAAATCTTTTTGATATTTTTCTAAGAACTCTTTGTTATCTTTAAGAAATTCCGTAAATTTGCCTTTTGTGGGCTCTGCATTTCCTTTTTTATATGCTTCTTTCAAAATCTTTTGTTGTTCACTTAATTTAGCATTCTTCCCCGTTTTTACCTCGCCAATTTTTATTTTACCTTTCTCTATATAAACAATATCCGCACGAGATCTTACTACCCCCTTATCCGTCTTAGTTTTGAATACTATTTCTGTTTTGCATGTTCTACATCCTTCATCATTTAATTCTTGTTTTTTCTCATCGCGCTTTTTGTCATGATGTTCCCTAGCTTTATTAAGCTTTTTACCTTTTCCATCCTTGTCATCGTCATTATTGTTTTGTGGATCTTTAGCACTCGCCTGAGAAGCTTTGTTTTTTTCTTCTTTGGTACTTTTGTCTGTTTTTTCACTGTCTCCTTCTGCACTTTTTGACACAACAGCTAAATTGCCAAGGGGATCAGTTGTAGCAACAATATCTTTATTCAAATAGGATACGACAACAACTACACCACCTACTAACAGAATTGCCCATCCTAAAGGAGTTATGGAAGATACAACTGCTCCAGCCTCTAAAACAAGCGGTGCTGCTAATGCAAGGCTATTATTCTCCGCAGCATTACCTGCGGCATCAGCACCGGCATTAACATCACCACCAGCAAGGGCAGCGGCAACGCCCCCGGCAGCACGTGCGATATCAATGGCATGATCTTTAAAGTCAGAAAATTGCTCTTTAATCTTTTGACCTATGCGCGCTTGATCTTCTACGGTTAGCGGGCGACCATTCAATGCTGCTATTTCTTTTTGTATAAAATTTTTGGACCACAGTTTAAACTGGAGCATAGCTGTGGCTTCGCCTACAGCACCCCCCACAGCACCGGCAGTGCAAGCGCCACTCGCAACAGCGCCTTTTAGGCAGCCAAGTCCTGCATGGGCAACGATCTGCGTGACCGTGTCTATTTTACCCTCAGCCTTGGCAGTGCCGATTTCTTCCGCCAACGTCTTGCCAGCCGTATCAGACATGGCAATGCGCAGATTGTTAAAAAAGTTCTTGTCAAAAGAGCCACCCTCAAGAGCCGTTTGCACGCCTGTGCCAATGGCGGCTTTGATCAGGTTCTTTTCTGCTTCACGGGTAATGCGATCGACAAAAGGAGCCGTTTTGGGTAAAGACTGTCCAACACCGGCCATTTCCGTTACTTTGCTGGTTAAGCCCGCCGTTAACATCGAAGAGACAATGCTGAGAACATTCTTGGAAGAACCAAGCTCATGCAATGCTGCGGCAATATCACCGCGATTATTGATAAGAGCTATGGCGCTTTTATTGATCAGCGCTTGCACACCTGCCTGTATCGCCGCATTCATGGCGGTGCTCGAGCCAAGCCCCAATGCACCGGTAATGGCACTGGCTGCGCCAGAAGCTGCTCCGCCCGTAACCGCCGTGACAGCCAATGCCACAAGTGCCGCACCTGCTTCTGTCAGACCTTGGGCTTTAAAATCCCAGTTTTTAAATTCAGCTTGAACGGCTTGCCAATCAACTTGCTTGGATAATTCTGGATCATCACGCAGTTGCTTAATCCATGACAATCCTGGAGAGTGTGACAATTGCTCAAGGGATTTGTCTAAATCACCGGTTTTCTCATATTCAACAACAATGCCATTGCCCGCATCAAGCTTCATGCCACCGCCGGCTTCTATGGTCACATGCTTGATGGTCTCTTTCAAATACCCTTTGTCGTTCTCACTCCACCACACAAGGTTTTCGTTACGCTGATAAGTGTCCTTAAAATCTTGATCCTTGTTGCTAAGAAACTGGATCTTCCCCTTATCTGCCGCAAGATGTATCTCACCACCACTTTTCAAACCTACTGCACCAAGCGTGAGATCCTCATTTTTTTAAGTATGGAGAAGTTGTTACTTTCTTTACTATCAATTGCCCCTCTTCCATAGTTTTTTCCAAAAACTCTTGTAAAAAGGGATAGGTTGTGGAATGGGAAGGTTCTCTGGTTTTTCAATCGGTTGGTCACCTTCAGGTATCTCTTCTCCCACGTGTACTTTAATTCTTTTACAAAGGAATTCATAAAAATTACTGGCGTAATATTCGCAATCTTCAGATGGAAGCCGGACATAGAGTGGGCATTCACCATCCCGAAACTGCGTATAATCAAAGTAAAAAGTCTCACCAAAATCAGCATCACACACAACAAGCTGTTCTGGTGTCGCAAAACCACGTTTTCTATCATTTAAATTTTGGAAAACAATATCACCACCCGGAATATCTGCTCCACACTCCTTATAAAGACTATAGATTTCTTCAGCTCCAATTTCTCCTCCTACATATTTTTTTAAAAAAACTTTGTAAGAGGATGTGAATTGTAAACCTAGAGTTTTCTCAGCCTTTTCAATCAGTAGATCACCAACCGCATTTTCTTCAGAACAAAAATTGACAATATCACCTTCATATTTATCAACTAATTGTATAACATCATCTAAGGTATAGGTTTTCATAAGTCCTTCTCCCCCCTAAAAAATATTAACGACGCTTGCATTCTTGAAAAGAAAAAAATAATGGTGGTTTAACATTGCAATTTGAAAGTAAAACCACCATACAAAGAAATTTACTTCAAATTATCTGTAATCCTTTTACAGAGGAATTCATAGAAGTTACTTGCATAATATTGTGGATCTTTGGGTGGAAAATCAAAATAGAGTGCACATTCTCCATTCTGGAATTGAGAATAATCGAAGAAAAATGTCTCTCCAAAATCGGTTCTACTAACAATAAGTTGCTGTGGCGTTGCAAAACCATTTTTTCTATAATTTAAGTTTTTATAAACAATATCATCACTACGAACAATCTCAAAGTTTGTATCATAAACGCTACATATTTCCTCACCACAAATTTCCCCTCTTCCATAGTTTTTTAAAAAACTTTTATAGGAAGACGTAAACTGCAAACCAAGAGTTTTCTCTGCTTTTTCAATCAGTGCATCATCAACTGCTTCATCTGTAGTGCCAAAATCGATACTATCGCTATATTTATTAATTAATTGTGCAACATCATCTAAAGTGTAAGTTTTCATGAATCTTCACCTGCATGATCCTTAATTTTTTTACAAAGGAATTCATAAAAGTTACTTGCATAATAAAGGGGATCTCCAGATATTACCTCAAAATAGAGTGGACATTCACCATCGTTAAACTGAGTATAATCAAAGTAAAATGTTTCACCAAAATCTGTTCTACTCACAACAAGCTGTTCTGGTTTTGCTAAACCATTTTTTATCTCTGTTAAACGGTTGTAAACAATATCACCACCATAAACAGTTTCAAAATCCACACCATAAATGCTAAATATTTCCTCACAACCAATTTCTCCTCCTCCATAATTTTTTAAAAAACTCTTATAAGAAGTTGTAAGCTGTAAACCGAGAGCTCTCTCTGCCTTTTCAATCAGTAGATCATCAACTGCATTTTCTGCAGTACCAAAATTAATAATATCACTATACTTATCAATTAAGACTGCAACATCATCTAAGGTATAGGTTTTCATAGATGATCCTCAAAACTTGCGTTATAAACGCTACATATTTCTTCCCTATCAATTTCACCTCTTCCATAGTTTTTTCCAAAAACTCTTGTAAAAAGGAATAGATTGTGGAGTGGGAAGGTTCTCTGGTTTTTCAATCGGTTGGTCACCATCAGGTATCTCTGCTCCCACGCTTTCTCTAATTCTTTTGCAAAGGAATTCATAAAAATTACTTGCGTAATATTCGCAATCTTCAGATGGAAGCCTGACATAAAGTGGGCATTCTCCATCCCGAAACTGCGTATAATCAAAGTAAAATGTTTCACCAAAATCTGTTCTGCTAACGAAAAGCTGTTCTGGTGTCACAAAACCACGTTCTCTATTGAGTAAGTTTCGGTAAACAATATCACCAGCAGGAATACCTTCCCCACAATCTCCATAAATGCTAAAGATTTCATCACCACCAATTTCTCCTCCTCCATATTTTTTTAAAAAAACTTTGTAAGAGGATGTGAATTGCAAACCCAAAGCTTTCTCCGCCTTTTCAATCTGTAAATCATCTGTTTCATTCTCTTCATCATCTTCACTACCCAAATTAATAATATCATCATCATATTTATTCACTTTATCAACTAATTCTACAACATCATCTAAGGTATAGGTTTTCATCAATTATTCTCCATAAATTATTTTATAAGTCTCTGTTTTTTCTCTTTTCAATTAACCGTAGCATTACTGCACATGCTCCTGTCCCCATCTGTCAAAATTTAGACCTATGATACCCCATTTCATATCGATCATTCCTCCTAAATTACTGTTTTTTTGTTCTCTATACCCTTTAGCACGTTCCTTCCAATATTCCTCTCTCCACTTACCAAACTTTTCTCTCTCTATAAGCGATTGATGTGTTTTGGAAGGAACATGAATCACGGAAGTATATTTGTTATGATCTTTACTACCAATTTCTGCTATGGGCCCCTCATGCGTTTGCTTTAGGTGATGCAACTCAACAGGCTCACCATCAAAACCTATAGGCGCTCTTCCTGTTTCCATTCTCTCAATATTGGTGCCCCACACGTCTTTCTTGTTTACTCTCCATTTTACCATTTGGTTAGGATCAAACAAATCGTTTCTCTGATAGACTTTGTTTGTCTGACCAAATTTGCTATCGGTAAATTTAATGGGTTTTTTGTTTAACCAAAGCTTTTTTTCTCCAGAAGCAAGGTTGGTCAGTTCTTTCCTAGCGGCAAATTTGGCAGGATCTCCTTGAACAGCAAGTTCTAGAAGATTTTTCTTGGAAGCGAATTGGGCAAAATCTCTCCTCGCAATGAACTGGATCAGAGCCTTTTCGCCAAGCTTTACACCTTCCTTGGCTAATCCAGCGCCTCCAACAAACAGCGCTGCTACTTCCGTCAATAATTTTCCGACTTCAACACCAGCATTAAAGGATCCACTAGCTCCCGCTCGCTCATATTCCGCCATCAAGTGATCAATACGCTCTACATAGGATTGCCCAAGGGTAGCAAAAACCTTACCACTGGTGACAAAATCTTTGAGCGCTTTCAAAGTATCTATGGGATGGCTGGCCATCTGCATAAAGCCATCAACCGTATCGTATAATTCAGCAGGCACACCAGCTACCAAACCTGCCGCAAAGCTTATATTTTGCCCACCACTAATCACAGACCACTTCGCAGACACTTCTGCTTCACATAAAAGGTCAGGACACTCCTTTAATTCTTTATTCATCTGAGCTTGTTGTGCACTGCTGAGGTAGTTATTCTCTGCGGCATTACCTGCGGCATCGGCACCGGCATTAACATCACCACCAGCAAGGGCAGCAGCAACGCCCCCGGCAGCACGTGCGATATCAATAGTGTGCTCTCTAAAGTCAGCAAACTGCGCATCAATCTTGGCAGTGATGCGAGCTTGTTCTTCCGCAGTGGGGGTGCGACCGTTGAGATCTCCCACTTCCTCGCGTATAATGCCTTGCATCCACAGTTTAAACTGGAGCATAGCTGTGGCTTCGCCTACAGCACCCCCCACAGCACCGGCAGTGCAAGCGCCACTCGCAACAGCGCCTTTTAGGCAGCCAAGTCCTGCATGGGCAACGATCTGCATGACCGTGTCTATTTTGCCCTCAGCCTTGGCAGTACCGATTTCTTCCGCCAACGTCTTGCCAGCCGTATCAGACATGGCAATGCGCAGATTGTTAAAAAAGTTCTTGTCAAAAGAGCCACCCTCAAGAGCCGTTTGAACGCTCGTGCCAATGGCTGCTTTGATCAGGTTCTTTTCTGCTTCACGGGTAATGCGATCGACAAAAGGAGCCGTTTTGGGTAAAGACTGTCCAACACCGGCCATTTCCGTTACTTTGCTGGTTAAGCCCGCCGTTAACATCGAAGAGACAATGCTGAGAACATTCTTGGAAGAACCAAGCTCATGCAATGCCGCGGCAATATCACCGCGATTATTGACAAGAGCTATGGCGCTTTTATTGATCAGCGCTTGCACACCTGCCTGTATCGCCGCATTCATAGCAGTGCTCGAGCCAAGCCCCAATGCACCGGTAATGGCACTGGCTGCGCCCGAGGCTGCTCCGCCCGTAACCGCCGTGACAGCCAATGCCACAAGTGCCGCACCAGCTTCTGTCAGACCTTGGGCTTTAAAATCCCAGTTTTTAAATTCAGCTCTAACGGCTTGCCAATCAACTTGCTTGGATAATTCTGGATCATCACGCAGTTGCTTAATCCATGACAATCCTGGAGAGTGTGACAATTGTTCAAGGGATTTGTCTAAATCACCGGTTTTCTCATATTCAACAACAATGCCATTGCCCGCATCAAGCTTCATGCCACCGCCGGCTTCTATGGTCACATGCTTGATGGTCTCTTTCAAATACCCTTTGTCGCTCTCACTCCACCACACAAGGTTTTCGTTACGCTGATAAGTGTCCTTAAAATCTTGATCCTTGTTGGTGAGAAACTGGATCTTCCCCTTATCTGCCGCAAGATGTATCTCACCATCACTTTTCAAGCCTACTGCACCAAGCGTGAGATCCCCATTCTTCGCATGCGCAGAGAACTTGCCACCTGTTTCCACCGTGGTTTTGTCTGTGGTGATTTGTGTGGATTGTTGACGGAATTTATTTTTTTGCTTCGATTTGTCACCTTCTTTGCCCCTAAGGTCTAAGTCATAACTGCTAAAGTTTTGCACCGAAGTCATGGTGAGGGAGTCACCACTGGTAAAGTCCGCATCGCCCTTGGCTTTAACCTTAGCCCCATTCACGATGAGAGCACCGTTCGTAACAATGGTAAGATTCTCACCACTGTTGACTTCACTCAAACGATGATCACGGCTTTGAGCATCATAATGCCCTTTTTCCAATGTCTCCTTATGTTCGCTCTCCAGCGCCAATGCGCCAATCATGCCTGTGCCACCGATAATCATCGTCATCGGACCGCCACTGGTGAATGCCCCTCCTTCTGCACCAAGGTCTCCAAGGGATTGAATGCTCAAAGCATGATCAGAAAGGATTTGCGCCTTCTGCCCAGCTCTATCAACAAAACCATTTGCATTCTTGTCACGGATTTTAGCGGTGCTATTGATAATCGTATTACCCGTCATGGTGATCACATCACCATGAATAACACCAGAAGAATTAGCTAAAAGACCATCACTGCTCAGATCAACAGCACCGCTGCCAAGCAAAAAACCACCATCATTGAACAAAGTCTTCGTGGTTTTTATATGGAGTGCATTATCACTAAAGACCGCACCGCTATTGGTCAGACGTTCTGCTGCTAAAGTGATGCCATGGCCTTTTAAATGAGCACTGGCGAGACTGCCTTGGTGGGTTTGTGACCCTGATGCCAAATAAACGCGCGGCACCAAGACCTCTTTTCCATCTACAAGGTGGGTTTCAAGCCAGATCATGTCCTTTTTGATCCCAGCAATCTGCTGAGGCGTTAATGGCACTCCTAGCTCTAACCCCAAGGGGCCTTGCTGCTCTACAGCATTGTCATAAAGCCTTTGCATTTGAGCATTGGGATCTTCAACATCAAGAAGAGTGCGATTGCCTGTAAGTTCAAAAATTTGCTCACGCACCAGACGATATTCATAATAGGCATCCCCCAACCTTTTAAACACTTGCTCGGGCTTATAATTGCCAACCCTTTTGAGGAAGTAGTCAGAACCTAAAAATTTGCTTGGATTGACAAAATCTGGACGCGTCTCAACTAAAAACGGCACATCCGGTGATTGGCTGCCAGCAAGCTCTGTCTTCACAGAGCTAAGCCCATCTTGTGTTGGTACTTGTATGGATTCTGTTGCTGGTGTTTTTGTGCTTGGTGCAAAAAGCCCTTTGTGCCCTGTTAAACCATTGATAATACCGTCTAAGCGTTCATTGCTGATCAGCGGTTTTGAGCCGTCAAAGTCGGTATTTTTAACCCCAGCCAAGCCTTTATCGCCAGAACTTAAGCCAACTTGCTCAACCCCTTCACGCACCGCATGATTATCAATATATCCCGTAATTTTGGCATCAAGCGTGCCACCCGCTTCAATCGTGCCATAAACTGCATCATAAGTGCGCGTAGTCGTTTGGATATCAGTATAATGTCCCTCATCTTTTATGCCTCCTCCATGACACCCTATATTCCACGGCCTGCATTTCTTCTCCCTGCGATGTGTTTCCGTTACAACCTTAGTTGTTTCGGTTAAATCGCGCCCCTCATTGAGCAGCGTATCGCCATGCATCTCAATGTTGCCATTAGCAGCAATTAAGCTATAGCTATTGCGGATATCACCGGCATGAACCGTGAGATGACGCCCTGCCAAAATCTGGGCAGCATTATTGGTAAAATGAGGCTGCTGACGGATGATCGTGGTGTCGACATCTTTCTTTATCTGATGGTGTCTAACCTCAGTTTTTTCCCATTCTCCTCGCACATAACTATGGCCAACCACTTTATCGCTAACTTCAACCCCACCTTCACGCATATTGGTAAGCGCTGAGACATCGAAGGTCATATCGCCTGATACAGCTTCTAAAAGCCCCGAACTGTTGATGACATGACCAGCCCGCTCTCCACTAAGCCCACGAATGGTTAAATTGTCTTCGGCAATGACATCGCCAAACTTATTGAGCAAAGAGCCATCCAAGGAAAGCGTTGCGGATTTCTTGGCGTAAATCAGCCCGCTATTGCTCAGATCACCGCTCACATTGAGTGCAACCCCATCACCGCCTGAGCCAAGAATGCCAGCATTGTCCAAAACATCGGCGGTTAAAACAAAAGCGCCCCCACTTTTGAGAACACCGCCTTCACCATTTAAAACCAGAGAGACTTGCTCTAATGAGGGATCATGCTTTGCTGCCACAAGTGTGAAAGTGCCATTGGATAAAAGCTGACCGGTATTTGCTAAAGAACCAAGCTTCGCATCCACAACACTCCCCATCATGATGCCATAATTGCTTAAAACACCTTTGCTGTTGAGAGTAAGCGCCCCACCTTGTGCCTCAACAAGCCCCGCTTGGGTGAGGATATCCGCTGTAAGGGCCACATCATAGGCAGCAACCTCGCTTAGTGTGCCCATCATCAATGTACCATCACTAGAAAGCTCCACCCGCGCTTTTGAAACAATACGTCCTATTTGGTCGAGATTTTTTTGCGCATACACAGTGATTGCGCCATTGCTTTCTATCGCACCACTATTGGTAAAATCACCATGGCTTTTGAGGTGAAGGTCACCACTCTCAACCTCTATGCGCCCTGTCTGCGTGATATCATCCGCAACAACACTAACTGCTCCTTGCGTGGAAATGAGACTGTCAATATTTTCAAAAGCACCAACATCAATGCGCAAACCACCACGTGCTAAGATGTATGCTGCCTCTTCATTGGGTTTGCTCTCCTGTTGGCCTAAATTTGCTGCCCCATCGCCCTTATTGCTTAAAGACGCAGCCACAAGCTTCATTTCGCCCGTAACAACACTGAGAACACCCGCTTCATTGACCACACGCCCAGCACGTTCTTTCTCAAGTCCGCCTATAGTCAAACTGTCTTCGGCAATGATCTTGCCATGCTTGTTGGTAAGAGCACCATCTAGGGACAATGCCGCAGATTTCTTGGCATAAATCAGCCCGCTATTGCTCATATCCCCTGCCACATTAAGCGCAACGCTCTCACCACTAGAACCAAGTGCACCCGCATTGTGTAATTGCCCTGCCGTTACGACAAAAACGCCACCACTCTGAAGCAGAGCGTCAGACGCATTCTCAAGAAAAGCTTGTTGACTATTTACTCCCTCTTGTGCGTTCAGCATCAGATGCAAATCATGAATTGCAATAAGCGTGCCTTGGTTTGTAAGGGCACCGGCATGCGCATTGATGTTCTCACCACGCATCATGCCGTTATTTGCAACCCCATCACGCACTTGAAAGCTTAAAGTTCCACCTTGTGCTTCTATAGTCCCCGCTTGGGTTAGCCCACCCGCGCTCAAGCCCACATCATGACCTAAAAGCGTACTGTTCGTGCTGATTGTAACCATGCCACCCGCTGTCACAGCAACCTTCTGCACACCGATAATATCACCCTTGTGATTGAGGGCACCATGGGCATCCAGCGTTACCTCCCCATTGGACAAAATAATGCCTTCTTGGACAAGATCACCGCTACGCGCATAAAGGTCTACTTTTTGTTCTGCAACTAAATGAGCGCCTGATCTAAGCTGTGCTGCTTCCACCAAAAGAGACCCGCCGGCACTATAGTGACCAGCCCCTATGGTGAGGGCATCATCGGCTTTCACAAGAACATTCCCCTTGGCACCAATATGATTGTTTAAAGCGCTAATTTGATTGGTTTTAATCGTCAGATCGCCAAGGGAAGAAACCCCAGCCTGATCATTGTCTTGCGCACGACTTAAATCAATTTCTGCTGCTTGGATCTCTAAAAGATTGCTCGCTGCTATTCGCCCATTCCCCGCCTCAAGCTTTGTGGCCTGTAAGTGCAAAGAACCCGTAGCGCTCTGTGTGCCATCGCTGCCTATACCACTCGCCAACAGCGCATCACGCTCAAGTTTAATCCTATTGGCGTGCACTGTCACAACATCACCTGCCGCAACGCGTGCATGCTCTGCAAGCTCAACATTGTTCAACGCCTTCAGTTCAACCGCTTTTTCTGAAAAAAGAAGATCTTGCACATGCACACTGTCGTGATGGGAGTGAGCCTTCAAGGCTCCTTTGGCACGTGCTTTGGCAAGCACCAGCTTGCCATCACTTGTCAATCTCATGGCGCCTGCATTGGCAACCATGTTCCCATTCATTTTAACACCAGCACCTTTATCGTTGGCCAGAATGCGGATCTGACCCGCATACATTCCGCCAAACTCGCTGGAATCAATCGCCAATTCTGGCTCTTTACCATCAGAGCCTAGCGATGTTGCTTCTCGTTTGTGATAATCAAAATGATTATGCCCCGCGACAACAGCCAACTCTCCTTTGACCTGTATGGGACCATCTACACTGATCTTGCGCGAAACAAGATCAAAAATATCCACTGAGCTTCCATCAGCACCACGAGATCCAATGGTGATGTTGCCACCTTCAACACGAAAACCGCTTAAAACCCCATCGGCTCCAATAATTGGCTGTCCGCTCGATAAGGTTACCCGCGGTGTATTGATAAAGCCGCAACCGTTACAAATAATTCCATTGGGATTGGCAACAATAACATCAGCCGCTTGCCCATGAACCTCACTCATCCCTTCAAGACGTGAGCGATTGGTGCTCACCACTTCATTGAGAATAACCTTTGCCGACCCAACACCCCGCAAATTGCTATTGCCAATCACCAAACCACCAAGCTGTGAAGGTGAAACCTCCTTGGTGGAATTATTTAAAATCACGCCATGGGCATCAACATTGAAACTGTCATATTTATTATGAGAAAGTCCCTGCCCATTGGGACGCGCAATATCAATCAAAGGCACACCATTGCTGGCGGCTCCCACCGTGGGGTGGTAAGCAGAACCAACCCCCTGCGCCGCTTTAATTCCTTGGTTTTCTTGTACAACAGGGCTTTGTGCCCCCATTGCTTGCGCTTGCACTAACAGAGGCTGAAAAGCCAAGCAAAAGCTTAAAACCAGTGAAAGCCCCTTGTGCGCCCCTTGTTGCAAAAGACCAAGAGCGCGCTGCCCTAGCGCACATCCATATCCCAATTTATGCTTTTGATCTTTCAATCCCCGCATCTTCCGCTCCTTATAAATCTTCTCTCTTTTTGTAAAAAATAACCCCAAACGGGGTGTAAACAGCTAAGCGATCATCTAACCGCCTCTTTACTTTAAAACCTCAACAAAGTTCGTATTTGAAATATTCCAGCAGCATTCCCCTGCTCTTTCGCTGTTAATTGGCTCAAAATATTCGAATAAGACAGATCCATATCCAAAATCTCTCCGCTTGCATGGAAACCCACACTTGCTCCAACAAGACTGCCACCAAAACTGTTTTTGTCTGCATTATTGGCAGCTCTCCCTAAATCAAGCGCCACATAAGGTGCAAATTGGCTCATAAATTTACGCCCCATTCTCGAAGAAAAGCCTGGCAATAACAGCGACAATTCATTGCGCCAAAACACTCCATTATTGCTGTAATAAACCGCCTCACGCACTCCACGAACAGAGGAACTACCACCAAGCGACATTTGCTCTGAACTAAACAAAGTATCAGGCGACAATTGTCCGGAGAACAAAGTGTTATAGCGGAAATTATACTGGTGAAGCGAAAAAGGACGCATATAGCTTAAGGAAAAAGACAATTTGGAAAATTGCCCTTTCGGCGCGTTTTTTGTTGCATTCTCATTTTTTGTTGAAGTTTCTTGCTCTTTATCATCGTAAGCGCCAAGAATTGCTAATCCCTTATGAAACCCTATATGAGCGCTTAATTCTCCTCCCTGCCACTTGCGGGAATGATCAAGCTCAAAAGCCGCAATAGCCAATTTGCGGCTGGAAACATCAACCCTACTGCCCATAATAAAATTATCAGAATATTTCCATGTCAACCGTCCTGTAAGCCACGTCTTGCCCTCTTGATCGCGGTCGATAACCCGTGAAATCCACGGCGTCAGCGATAAAGACTTACCCGCAGTCATAATATCGGAAAATATCCCCTTAATACTCGAATGATATTGGCTCCAAACCCCATCCAAACCCGCTGTCCAATAACCATAGGGAATAGAAAATGAACCTGTTATCGTATCACTATTGGGACGCTTGCCCGAAAAATGATAAGGACCACCATCCATGGAGCGCTGATAACTAAACGACCATTGATCATTGCCCCTTAACAAATCATCAAAAGAAAGGCTTAAGCGCGTTTGATAAATTCCTGTTGCTTTAGCACCAAGATTATCGCTGGAAAGCGTGATGAGCCAAGGTTTCTGTTTTTCAATATGAATATCAAGAATGGAACCACCAGAATTGCCTCCAGCACCAAGGTTAATGGTGGCTTGGCGAGAAAAAAGCCGATTGATTTGATCAAGCCCTTGCTCTATCTGGCGCAAATTGGTTGGCTTCCCAATCAGATCTGGAAATGCCGTGATGATTTCCCCTTGAAGTCTCCTCTCAACTTTATGCCCATCGAGGGTAATCGCTTCCATCACACCTTCAACAACAACAATCTTGAGATGACCGCCACTTAAATCTTGCTCGGGCAAATAAGCCCGCACCGCAATATAACCGCGCTTCATATAAAGCTTGGTCACCGCTTTAAGCACTTGGTTGATTTCGGCAATACCCAAACACCGCCCTTCCCAAAGAGAAATGGCTTCATGAAGGTCGGTGTGAGAAAGCAACTGAGCACCAACAAGTTCAATGCTTTTGATCGGCAAACAGGTTTTCTCTGTTGAAACACCATCAGAAGCTCTAGAGCCATCATCGGGTAAAGATATCCTACGCGTTTCTCTCCTACGATGTAATTGTTGAAAATGCTGTTCTTGTGTTTGTTGTCGTTGTATCCTCTCGGATTGATCAATCGCTTGATCACGAATGCTTTGTGCAAAACTCGGCAACGAAAAAAGACACAAAAAAGCCGTGGCATACACAAAAAATAAAAAACAGCGCATTCATTGTGCCCCCTCAAAGTGAGCAACAAAATGAACAACCTTATCCGCACCATAGAAACAACTAAAGCCCGTATAGAAATCTTTTACTGTTCTGATCAGAGTAACGATTTTAAAAGGTAAATAAAAAATATAGACTGTACTCTGTAGATCCGCTTTATTGCTTGCACAAGCCATAGCATCCCCCCGTGAAGACTGCGAACACTCTGGTAAAGTGTTATTCTACGAACTGCGTAATCTCTATTTCAAGAGGAAGTTTATAACCTATTATGAGAATAAAGAAAAACTTTAATTCACTGATATGCCAAATTTATCGGAACTGTAACATATTAGAGACAACAAAAACTACCACTTATTATGACATGATAAAAAAATAGCATTATCAAAATCCCTTTAATGGAATTTTGTAAATTCTATAACCTTAATCATCTTATTAAATTGATCACCTACAATCTTAAAAGGAGTGCTTATCATGCGTTATCCTAAAAGATAAGGCTTTGCACTTTTAAACACTCTACTTTGGATTGCCTTGAAAAGATTATACCGTATTCTAAAATGATAGCTTTATTGTTTAAAAATCTCTGTTTAAAGAGATTTTGATAATCTCTATAATTATCAGTCTCTCTTTAGATGTTTTATAACAAATAAATCACATTATCATCTTTATCATTTCCCTTATGAAAATGAAAAATGATGTGGTAGCTATAAAAAACATGACAGCTATAGAGAATGCATAAAAACAGCAGTTTTGAATAAAGCAAAATGCAAATGAAAGCTTTGGTTATAAAGACAATAGCTATAAAAAGCTGTTAAGTTGCAAATGCGTTATAAAAGAAATTAACAGAAATCTTAAAAACCATTTAGTAAAAAAAACTGATAGGTTATAAAGATAAAAATACGCATGATGAGAGCGTTTCTAAATATTATAAATGTATAGATTCAGAAAATAACACAATCGTTTCATAAAGCCCATAATATAGCTTTAACAGCACATAAATATAAAAGAAGCAATTGATAATCATATAAACAATATGAATACGTAACGTATTTAAAAAAGTGCCAAAAATATCAAAAAAGATAAAATAATAATTGACAATAAATACGTATTTTGATAAATAAGTAATAAAGTGCTTCAAAAACACTTAAACAGTAAGCGGATGGGTTACGGTAAACCTAATCCCCTCTAAAAATTGACTATTTTTTATGCTATAAAACGCATATATAGTGATTTTGTCGGGTGTAGTTACGCTATACAATACCCTACGGGAAAAGCGTAACGACGGACTTACTGCCGTGTTTTTGAGCACCCGACGCCCATTATGGGCTGTCAATCAAAAACGTATAATCAGTAAGGTTTAAATATGACAAATATCTCAAAAAACACCCCCATTATCTCTTCCATTTCAAATGAAACCACATCTGTTAATAAACAAGAGCCTGCAAAAAAATACGAATTTATTGATGATTGTGAATATATAGATGGTCATTTCTTAACTCGAATTAGAGCTTTAAGAGATTTTGGAGATGTTAAGGCTGGTGACCTTGGTGGCTATATTGAAAATGAAAACAACTTATCTCATGAGGGTAATTGCTGGGTATATAATAAAGCGCGGGTCTTTCAAAATGCACGCGTTTTTGGAAATGCTAAAGTAAAAAGCTTTTTTGTCGACGTCTATGGCAATGCACAAATTTATGGAAATGCTATTTTTGAAGGCAATGCACAAATTTATGATAACGCCCGG
>NZ_HE997452.1:44450-64950 GCF_000312525.1 Bartonella florencae
TTCAAGGCATTGATTTATAATGACAATTTAGCGTTATTCATATTGAATGAGAACCCCGAATAACGTAAGATTCTCTCATTTCAAATCTGTATATCTTGAATCAATCAAAACCACTCGTTTGCACATAACAAGTGGGATGAGTGTGTGGATCAAATTTGTATAAGAAAGGACTAAAAATGGCTCTTATGAACCGTCTTAATGCAAGGTCTGTCGCAACATTGGGGGCTGGAAAATATAATGATGGTGCCGGCTTGTTACTTCATAAGCGTAAAGATGGAGGTGCTCAATGGATTTTACGGTATACCATTCATGGTCGGCGCCGTGAAATGGGCTTGGGTGCGTTGCGAGATGTTTCTTTAAAACAAGCTCGTGAATGTGCAATGCAATGGCGTGCTGTTTTACGTGAGGGGCGTGACCCTATTAAAGAACGCAATAAACAAAAGCGTGAGGCAATAAGCAATCTCCATTATTTAAAAGATATCGCTTTAGATGCTTTTGAAAGCCGTAAAGCTGAACTAAAAGGTGACGGTAAAGATGGAACTTGGTTTTTACCATTACGCCTTCATATTCTTCCCAAATTAGGCTGTTTGCCCGTTTCAGAAATTACTCAAACAGAGATACGCAATGTTCTTGCCCCTATTTGGCATACAAAAGCTAAAACTGCTCGAACAGCATTGATGCGTCTTAATCTTTGTCTTAAACATGCGGCTGCCTTAGGATTGGATGTTGATTTACAGGCAACAGAAAAAGCACAAGCTTTATTAGGCAAACAACGCCATAAGATCACGAATAGACCAGCTATGGATTGGAAAGATGTCCCAGCCTTTTATCAAACGCTTTGTAAAACAACAACCATAACATATCTGGCATTACGTTTGCTTATTTTGACAGGCGTTCGCACATATCCTTTGCGTCATATTCATAAAGATCAAGTCGATGGCGATATATGGACTATTCCTGCTGAGAATATGAAAGGGAAACGCGATGCTACAACAGAGTTTCGCGTGCCCTTATCAACAGAGGCATTAGAAATCTTAAAACAAGCCCGCTTGCTCTCTCGCAATGATTTCTTCTTTTCTGCAACCGGTCGCGGTCCCCTCGCTGCACGCTGTATGTCACAATATATGCAACGCGCTGGTCTTAAAGCCTGCCCCCATGGATTTCGTTCTAGTTTACGCGATTGGCTTGCTGAAACAACTGATGCCCCCTATGAGGTCGCTGAAACCATCCTAAGTCATATGGTCGGGGGGCAAGTAGAACGTGCCTATCGTCGCACTGATTATCTAGAACAGCGACGTGTCTATATGGATAAATGGGCGGCTTATGTCACCGGTAAATCTTAAGATATGGGGTGCATAACCCCATGATCTGTGGATAACTTTAGCTCTCTTTTCTCTCATATCATCTCAATAAGATTCATAAATTATCACATCAGAAAAACTATAATAAAACACTGTTTTTTATAGACTAAATACCTTTCATATGATGTAAAATATGGTTAATAAATAGTTATGATTTGTTCTCATTTTTTGATAGAAAGGATTTTAGTATGACAGAAAATGATATTCTTTTGACAGACCGTGAAAGTGCAAAATTGCTTCATATGAGTGTTTCGACATTCCGCCGTCATGTGACCAATGGATCTCTCCCGAAACCTTTAAAATTTGGTTTTTTATCGCGTTGGTTACAATCGGATCTTATCAATGTCATCGAGCAAGCGAAACAGCAACGTTATAACGACGCGGCATAAAAAGAAAACCTTGTTACGTAAAGACGAACAAGGCTTTCTCAAGCTCATCAACCTAGAGATAACAAAATCCGTCTTGTATCGCAACCTGGTTATAGGATTACTAAGTACATTCTACGCCATATTGCTTTACATACAATATTGAGATGTTGGATTGAGAAAACAATCCCGCCATTCCAAACAAAGGCAAGGAGGGCGGATTGTTGATCATCACAAACAGCAAAACTTAAGGCTGGCATTCAAGTGCATTTTTATATTTTTTACAATAAGGGCTATTTAAGCGTCTCTCAACACTTCGTTGAGGCATGACAGCACCAGGACGACATATGGGAAGATTAAATGCTGATCCCATCGCTGCTGGCTTGAGCATGTGCACTGTTGGTTATATCACTGGTGCTGATGCTTCCTGTGATCAGGCTGTTTTTTCTGCCGGCGCGGTACCAGCGATAATATCGGCTCCAACACCATGGATGCTGCCTTTGTGGGCTTGCATATTAACAGCGCGTCCTGCTTCTATGCTATTGGTTACAGCAGTAGATGTCTGAGCAGATGCCTCCGCTTTCTCTGTCTTAAAGCCCACGGTTACACTGCCAGAAGCACCAGCCATATTGGCAAGAGCATCCTTGGTAGAGCCCCCCAACCCTCCTAATGTATTGAACCTTCACCTGCCGTGTTGTGGAGTTGATCGACCAACAGATTTAAACTGCCACCCGCGTGAATAAAGGAGGACACTGCTTTGGCCCCCCTACATCATTCGTGCTTTTGTCTAACTCCCTCTTTAAGAATGGCTAGGACGCTTTGATGGTCGCTTTTGTAAAGCTTTTTTTGTTTGTTGACGTTTTCTTTCATTCTCAAAATGCGCTATCATGGCCCGTTCCTTCTTGCTCGTATTGCTGAGACCAAAAGTGTCATTATCCATAAATTGCTGATATCCAGCTATCATGAGATCGGTTAGGAACGAGTCACCTTTCGGAGGTTGTGTAAAATAAATCCCCCTTGAATCCTGCAATTTATACCGGAAGCCTGCTTTTTTCATGCACTCATAAACTGAAGCAAATTCACTTGCATACGAATTCATATCACTAGAAGAAGCATAAACCGGTTTCCAGCCACATTTTAAAAGTGATTGTTCAATGACAGCCCGATCTGTTCCAGGCTTTTCCCATAAAGCCAAAGTCGATGGAGGAGGATTGCCTAACTGACATCCAGCTGTACTTAACAGAGCCATGCAACTCAATAGTTTTAAGATTTTTTTCAGTTTTAAGGTTTGTTTCATTTTTCCCCTCTTTCAATGGATTTATTTACAATAAGAAGGCTCGTAAGCCTGGTGATATTTTCTGTCACCGCTGTTTAAAACAGTGGTGAACAATATTGAGATAGTGGATTGAGGAAACAATCCCCCCATTCCAAGCGAAGGCAAGGATGGCTAATTGTTGATCACCACAAGAAAGACTTAAGGTTTGCATTCAGGTGCATTTTTATATTTTTTACAAAAAGGGCTGTTTAAGCGCTTCTTGACACTGGGCCTCGGGATCACAGCACCTGGACGACAAATGGGCAAGTTTTCGGCTCTAAAAGTATAACATGGGCCACCCGCTCTTGCTACTTCTTCATCTTTATAGCGGAATCCTGATTGAATCATGCAAGCATAAGTTGTTGCTTTTGCATTGATGCTCTGCTTTCTATTTTCTGGAAATACATCATAAGGCGTTGGCATACCACATTCTAATAATGCTTTTCCTATTTCAGTAAAATCTGCTCCTGGCTTCTCCCAAGCAGTCAAGTATCCTGAAGGAGGCTTATTAAACTGACATCCAGCTATACTCAATAGAGTTATCGCACTTAATAATTTTAAGGTTTGTTTCATTTTTTACTCCATGATTTACTTGAAGGAACTTGTTCACGATGAGATAAACCATAACGCCATGTACACTTATCACTCGCATCTCCAAGACAGGTATGGGAGCTTATGGGATTCATGGTCACTCTCCACCATTCTGTCCAAACGTTACTGCCAGGAGGTGCTGTCTCATAGGTATAGCCATTACCGCCAATAATTCTGCTTACAAAGTCATATCTATGCCCATCAAAGCCAATAGTAGTTTGTTTGCCATCACTCACATAAGTTAACAGACCGGATGCAACTAAAACATTAAAGGCTGGTCCATAGAAATTGATATTCGTATTGTCGGCTATACCGTGCACACCTTCTTGTTTGAAAGAATACAGCATATTCCCCAATGTCATGGTACCACGGCTATGGCCATAAAGTTCCAACCCTGTAATACCATGGCTATACACCAAATCTTTTGCTTCTTGTGTTGAATTGGTTAAACCCCAAAAGTTATTTTCCATAAACTTCTGGTACCCTGCTACCAGAAGTTCTGAAATGGCAGAATCCGCTTGGGGAAACACAACAAAATAGAGCGGTTCATTTTGATTTTTAGCATGTTGAACCGCATAAACAGCTGCTTCCTCTGGTGGAGTAAAGATGCCATTAAAGGACACATGCACCTTGCCATCAGCACCCTCTTGTAAATGTTCCTTTTCTTCATCTGTTAAATAATGTGCGTGAGGTATTGGTTGTCCACGAGCGTCTCTTATAGGTACCCCATTTGCATCTATTTCATAGAGTATATTACCCTTTTCATCACGGTCGACCACGGCGATGGGGTGCTCTTTGATAAACATGGTTTTATAGGAGTCATCACTGTATTTAAACCCCTCTTCTAAGAGTTGCGTTACCATTTCACGGTTTTCATGGACGATTTGTTCCAGCTTGCCTACATCGAGTTGTTGTACACCCTTATGGGCGGTGGCAGTATCACGATTAAGGGAGGCTATGGCTTGCTCAACATCTTGCCCTGTCAATGCCTTCTGCCCTGCTTCATCAGTAATGACGATGGTGCCATCGCTAATGGCGGATTTGGTGTATCCTTCCTCTGAATCTTGAGCTTTTGAATGATCTAAGAGATTTTTAGCAATGTTTTTCCCGACACCATATTTGCCCTGATACATCGGACCACCCGCAGAAATGCTTAAACCTTGGCTGCTAGCTTGCGCATGGGCACTGTTGCTGATATCACTGGTGGTAATGCTTCCTGTGGTCAGTTTATTTTTGTCTGCCGGTGCGGTGCTGGCAATGATGCCTCCGGTCAGTGTTGTTTTATCTTTAACGTTGATCTTAAAGCCGCCATCACCTGCTTTGATGCCTGATTGTTCCACAACACTGTGATAATCACTAGAGGATTTATCCTTGTTAAAGGATATATTGGTTGTAGCTGCATCATTCTTTTTTCCACCATTAAACCCAATAGAAAGAGAGTTTTGCTTGCTGGAACTGTGTCCCGTATCACTGCGGCTTATAACAGTAAAATCACCACCAACATCCATCTCTACACGGTTTCCAGAAAGCACTGCACCTTCCAGTGTGGTGTTGCCTCCACTTGTGCTATGAACAGTGCCGGTGCCAATAATATGGCTGTTCTTTTGTTGAACCTGTTCACTGGAACCCTTGCCTTTGCCAAAAGAAGCGTTCCCCATCCACCCTGCGCCACCGGTGCCATAACTATACCCAACATTCATTGAAACACTTTGGGTATGGTTTTGTGTGCTTTGCGTGTTTTGCGCACTTTCAAAGGTGATATCTTTACCTGCTCCCAAGTTGATATTTCCACTCTGTTCATCATTGCTTTGCATCGGGTTTGTGCCAGCAATAATATCGGCTCCAACACCATGGATGCTGCCTTTGTGGGCATGCATGTTAACAGCGCGCCCGCCTTCTATGCTATCTGTTACCGCAGTAGATGTCTGAACCGATGCCTCTGCCTTCTCTGTCTTAAAGCCCACGGTTACGCTAGCAGAAACATCAGCAATATCACGAATAGACTGTTTGTTTCCACCTTTCATCTCATTATAAAGACCTTTGCCTTTGCTATAGAGATCATAGCCTTTTAGACCAGCAATAAGACCATTACCGATTTTGTGTTTTGTATCCCCATGACCAAAACGTTTGGCTGCATCCTTTACATCTTTTACTGTACCAAGAATACCCACATTGACAGAGCCTGTCACACCAGCAAAAGACTTTTCATGCTTTTCTTTTGCGTTAGAGGTATCATAGCTTTCTGATAGGGTGATATTATTGCCAGCATCAATGTTGACATCACGATCCGCCGAAACAATGGTTGCTTGTAAATTCACATCATTGCCACCATTGATCTGCACATCTTTGCCCGCCTTGAAATGAGATGGCGTATTGGTATTTTCCCATTGATCGCCCGTATCTTTAGCGCTTGCAATTCCAACACCCACGGAAGCACCGCTAGGGTTCTTTTCAAACTGAAACCCAAAACCTGTGCGTTCTTCCTTTGAGCTTGCGCTATGACGATTGTGACCAGGTGAAACATTGATATCATGGACTGCCGAAACATGAATATTTTCTTGCGCAGTAAAATCAGAGCCCACCACGTTCACATCTTTTTTGGTGGCGGTGATGGTGATATTTTTCCCATTGAGAGAAGAGCCTTGATGTTCAAAACTTTCTTCATTTTCTGTCTTTGACTCACTTCCGTATACTGATACAAAGCCCTTGCCTGAACCCACACCAAAACCTGTTTCATGGGTTTCTGAATGGTTCTCATGATGATCTGTCATGCCATCAATCGTCACATTTTCTCCCGTCACATGAATACCTTCATTTGCAAACATATGAGAAGCTGTGATTGTAGTCTCTTTGTCTGATTGCGTGATAATGTTGCCCGTTGCCCCAAGGATAGAGGAGACCGTTGTGCTATGCGATTGAGAGCTATTGGAGGATTCCTCATGCAAAAAACTACTTTCTGAGGATTGTTCTTGCTGGTCGTAGTGTTCTTGAATACCTTTGATAGTAATCTTTCCCCCAGAGTGAATGGTAATATCCGCTTTTGCCTGATCGGTTATTTCCCCTGGCTTGCCTGCTGTGAGCATCGACGCTACAATCTGCGTATTGTTTCCAGATTCAAGAGCAACACCTTTTTCTCCTGCTATACTTGAACCTACCACTTGGGTAGCTCCAAAAGTTTCATGATAGGATGAGCTTCCCCCAAAAAAACCGCCATCTGTGTAGCTAGATATCTCACGGTGTGAGCTATCCTCTGCATTGTTGATGAGAATATCGTTGCTGGCTTTCAGCCCAACCTTACCCTCAGCAGCAATGGAACTGCCCGTGATGCTAAGGTCATGCGCCTTTCCATCCTGCCCCGCAACAACCGTGGTATCACCCCCTGATTTTATCGAAGAGCCCAGAGAAATAGACTCTTGCCTGTCAATACTAAAGTCGCTGCCCTGAAAATGATAATCTCTTTCATCGTTTCTCACCCCTATTGTTATCTCCCTTTGTGCGCCAAGAGCAACATTGCCCTTCGCATCTATATCAGAAGCAGCAATATGAATATCTTGGCCGGATAGGACCGTGGTATCTTTTCCAGAACTTAAATGAGAGCCATTGTGTAAGGTGACATGGGAGGTTTGCCCATCCTGCGTATGATTGTCCATGCTATTGCGGGTAGCATCAATCGAAACATTGCCCTCAGCTTTTAAGAGAAGATTATCCTTTGTTTGAACATCAGAGCCTAGAACATTGAGATCCTTTCCAGAAGCAAGTGTCGTTGAGCCCCCAGAAATGACTTGCGATTTATGATGCATGCTGGCATCACCCTGTTCGCTGGGGTAATACGTTTGCGCTGAACCTATTGTTAAATTGCCCTGCTCTGTGGCCATGGCAAGATCACCCTTCGTGGTGATCCTCACCCCTGAAGCTGTGATATCTTGTTTGGCAATCACGCTTGCATTACCACCAGCAGAAAGCGCATCGGTATTTAAAACGGTCTCCACGCCGTCAACCGTTGTGCGCCCTGCATCTAAACGAATATTCTTCTGTGCAACTAAAAAAGCATCACCACCAGTAGCAAAATGCCCTCCTTGAGCGAGAATATCCCCACCATGCACATGCAATTGGTGTGAGGCTGCAATACGCCCTGAATTGGTTATCGTGGAATTGCTGGTATTTTGGCTGGTGATATTGACATCATCCCCCATGATCAAGGCACCAGCAGAAACAAAGGAGGCTCTGTCTTTTTCTGGAATGTAAAGCACCGGTGCGTAAACATCCATGCCCTTGACCTGCTGGCGCACATAAATCACCATCGGGGCTTCTAGAGAGGCTAATTGTTCTTCACTCAAAGGCTCACCAAAAGTCAAATTGTGTGTTTTTGCATAATCTGCCCCAACATCCAGCAAGTTTTTGACTTGTTCAATGGCATCACTTCCAGGAATGAAAGAGCCCTTGCCCAAACCTTGACCAACCAGATCACGCATTTGTTTCTCAATCAGTTGCTTTTCAAAATAAGCATCCCCTAAGAAAAAAATCTCTCTGTCAGGATTGTAACCAATTCTATTCAAAAAATAGGCTGAACCATAAAACTTGCCAACATCAAGGAATTCTGCCCGCGTTTCATAAATAAAATTCTGCTTGGGCAGCGTGCCCCCAACCCCACCCGATTGGGGCTTTGGTAAAGGAAGCCCATCAGAAAGTTCTCCTGCATTATTGAGATCTACTTTTGGTGTAAAGAGAGCACCAGCCCCAGTTAAACCACTTAAGTCCTCCAGTGGATTACCTTCAACGGTTTTTGCTTCAAAATGCGCATCTCCTGTAATGGAACCTTTCGCTGCCGTGTTATTGAGTTGATCGACCACCAAATTCAACGTGCCACCCGCTTGGACAAGACCAGAAACGCTATCAAGAACTTTTGAACCAGTTTGGCGAAAACCATCATTATTTATTATATCTAAAGCAACATTTCGGCTTCCATCAGCGTTATAAGCATAACAATAAGCATCCGTATTAGCCTGACAACCCATATAGGTATTTTTATAAGCTGTTGCCCCCAAATTGGTCAGCACATTGGCGTGGATATCGGCATTTCCCCCTGCTTCTATAGAGCTATAATGGTTGTCAATGGTATCAGCGTTAATGATGAGATTGCCGTGAGACTGTATCATTCCTTGACGAGTAGGCGAAAATTCTTGCGTGACAGTTTTCTGTATCATGTGAGATAAATTATTCCATCGGTACCCTTGAAAAAAAAGCCAACTTTTATTCTCTTCCTTCCAAGTAAACGCCTTGTATACTATCCCATCTTCTAAAGTTATCTTACCATAAGTTGCCTCTTTGTTGGCCAAAGAATTTTTAATGTGAAGATTACATGTGTTTCCTGAACATTCAGCTTCCTTATAGGAAACGCCCCATAGTTCCATCCCCAACTCATTTGCTATACTTGTTGTATGATACAAAATCGCATTTTTAATTGAATCAAAACCCTCTGGTTTTTCGAATGCGATGGCGACTTCTTCCGTTTTTTCCGTGATAACGGGTGTGCTATCGGCTTCGTTTTTCAGACTGTTGGTTTGGATATTTAAGTTTCCACCAGCTTGAATAAAGCCTGCTTTGTTGACAAGGGAAAGGCTTTTTCCAGCACCTTCTGCATTGGTGAAAGATAAATCACCCTCTGCAACAATGGCACCAAAATCATTGTGCAAAGCCCCATCAACTTGTAAAGCACCATTGCCCTTCACATAAATTAAACCCGTTTTGCTGTTCCTCGCATCACCCCTCACGCTAAAGGCTAAATCATGCCCTGCTGCCAATTGACCGCTATTTTTAAGCTCCCCTGTTTTGATGACAAAATCTCGTGCCGCTAAAACCGATGTGGCCTCATCCACCATAACGCCTGGAGCAACAAAGAGAATATCTCCAGTCCCGCCTTCATCGGTAACAGCTTGTAGCCTTGCATGGTGAATATCAAGAACATTGGTGCTTTGAAAATCTAAACCGCCATAAATCAGCTTGCTGCCCGAGACATAAATATGATCCGCAGTTAAATACAGCGTTTGCGGCGTATAAATATGAGAACGATTATTGCTCAAATCGAGAGTGTTGGCTGTCAATCTCACATCCCCCTTAGCAGACAGCACATTCTCAACACTGATCCCTCCTGATACCGATGTCAATGTGGCTGTGCCATAGCCTATGATCTGATCATAATAAATGTCGTTGCCAGCAAAAAGGTCAATATTGCCACCACTGATAATATGTCCAACCTTTACGCCCCTTTGTGCTGTAATAGAAAGAGCACCTTTATCATGAAAAACAAGAGCACCTGTAGGGTTCGAAGGACTTACCTGAGAGTGAACAAAATCTAAACCCGTCATCAATGTGCCTGCATCAAGGCTTCCCACCTTTAAAACCGCATCATCACCTGTCATCATGGCAGAAAAATCAACCGCCCCACCATGAATGTCTGCTCTGCCATGGGCTAAAACTTGCCCAAAATGAATGCCGGCATGCGGTTCAACATGAATGGCAACATTTTGATGCGACAGGATCGTTTGAGAAACAGAAAGCCCATGATATGCAACAAGTGTGACATTCCCTGCTCCATAAATATTTGCGGCATTAATGATCCCGCCTCCACTTTGGAGATCGACATCCCCATGGCTGCCCAAAACAAGGCTACCAGCAGCTTGTGTTGCTGCCATATCAACCCCACCAGCTAAAAAATAGGCTTGTATATCACCACCGGCATGCGCCCTTAAATTACCCCCCGCTAAAACCGTACCACCAATATTCAGTGCGCCACCAGATTCAAGGGTCACATCAGCGCCTGACCCTAGCCCTGAAACTTGGAGAGCATGGCGCGAAGAAAGCTCCAGATGGCTCCCAGAGGTAGCTTTTCCGCTAATCGTTAAAAGCCCATCCTGCGCATCTACGCTCAAATGACCATCCGCACCAACTGTCTCTAACGTGACACCTTTTTTTGCTGCAATCTCAACATGCTTTTTCGATGTAATGTGCTTTGCATGAAGGGTATCGCTTTTTGATTGAAGAACAACGCCATCATGACCAAAGACATCCTTCAACGAGATTTTTCCATCAGCAGAAAGATGCAACTGCCCCGCATTGGCTGCCATATCATGGCGCATGCGAACCCCAACACCTTTTTCTGTCGCCACAAGTTTTATTCTGTCCGCTTGTAGAGCACCTAACGCAGAACCGTCTATCGCATATTCCGGTTTGCCGGTAATATCGGTCAACTCCTTCATCTGCCGAGAAGCATAATCAAAGTGACCGGTCCCTGCTGTCACTCCAATTGTCCTCCCCGCAACAGCTCCTTCAAAATGCACTGTGCGTGAGACAATATCGACAATATCAACAGCCCCTTGGCTTGAGAAAAAATTAGCTCCCTGGGGTCCAAAGGTGATATCCCCACCTTGAACCTCAAACCCTTTTAGAAAACCACTCCCATCAATTTCTGGTACACCCGTGGTTAAGGTCGCATGGGGCGTATTGATAAAGCCACAACCATCACAACTTATCCCATTGGGATTTGCTATAATCACATCAGCTGGGCTCCCAAAAACCTCCGCTGGACCATGAAGCGCACTGCGCTTGCTGCTGGTGACTTCATTTAAAATCACTTTCGCCGAACCAGAGTAGCGCAAATGCGGATTGCCCGGCATAATGCCACCCAACTGCGATTGTCCTACTTCTTGCGCATGATTGTTTAAAATGACGCCTGGATTGCCAATATTGAAATCGTAATATTTATTGTGTGATAAGCCTTTGCCATTGGGGGTAACAATATCAATCGAGGGAACTCCATTGGGGGCTGCCACAATATCTGGGCGATGAGCGGCACCTGCGTTAGTGTCAACAGCAATTTGCGCCTGTAGCGTTGCTGGTTGTAAAAGAAAAGGTAAACCAATCCCACCTAGCAAAACCTTTTTGAGCATCGTACTAGAGACTAAAACTTCAAACCATGTTGCTCTTCTTGCTCTCTGCTCATATCTCATGCTTGTATTCCCCAATAATATGCTTAAAGATCCATTGTTAATGTCATTAAAAATGTTCCAGGATTCTTGTGCTTAACTGTGCTCCAGAAAACACTGGAATAGCTTGCATCAAGGGAAACCATCCCCCCCGCAAACTTGAACCCTGCTGTCCAACCGGCAAGCTGTTCATGCGTAAATCCATACAAGGGCTGCGAAAAAACACGCCCATAGTCTAAACCAATAAAGGGACGCAATTCACCCAAAACTTTTTTCAGAGAAGCGTTGTTGCTCCACGGTAGTGCGCGCAAAGACAAATCATTACGAATAAAAAAACCGTTATTGCCAAAAAGCAAACTCTCGCGGGTTCCACGCACATTAGAAGCGCCGCCCAACGAAATCTGCTCAGCACCCAATAAATTATGCGGAGAATATTGCCCACTCAAAAGATTGCTCAGTATAAAGTCCAAGCCCCCTACCTTAAAAGGCGTCATGGCACTGATCGTACCGGTAAATTTAGCAAATTGCGGCTCCGCATCCCCTGCTCCTGGATCGTGCTTCTTGACAGAATGAAACAAGGGAAGACCTTGCAAATAACTGACATCAAAAGTCCATGTTCCACCCAGCATCTGGCGGGAATGCGAAATCCCAAAATTGGCTACGCTATATTGACGACTGCCAACCTCAATCTTATTGCCTAGAAGATAATTGTTGGTCTTTTTATAGGAAAGACCCAAATTCAGCGTGGTAAGTGAAACACTATCGCGATGGAGAACCCGGCTGGTGCTAGCATGCAATTCACTGGAATTGCCTGTCGTTTCTATATCTGTAAAGTTGCCCTTAATAAGGCTCTGATAATCATAAAGATAGCCATTTAACGAAAATGTCCAATAACCGTAAGGAATACTCACACTCGCTGAAATATTATTGCTATGCCCTTCTTGCTTACTCCCACCCCAATAATCTCGTCCACTGCGTTGATAGCCAAAGTCCCATAAATCATTGAGCCCTAAAATATTTTCTACCTTTAAACCCGTACTATAACGCGCATAACCCGTGGAGGCTTGCCCCATATTGTCATGCGTAAGCGTAACACTAAATGCCTTATCAGGATGATTGCTAATATTAACAATGGTGCTTCCATCTTCACCGCCTGGGAGTAGTTCGCTTTTTGCATGCGCTGAACTCAAACGGTTGATCTGATCAAGACCCTGTTCAATATCGCGCATGTTAAGAACATGACCTTTAAGCCCTGGAAAAGCACTCCACACAATCTGATTATAACGAGATGCTGGAGAACCATTATAGTAAATATCTGAAAGCTTCCCCTCAACAACAACTAACTTCAGTTCTTTATTGCTTTTGATATCTTGGTCTGGAATATAAAAACGCGCCGTCACATAGCCTTGATCCAAATAAACTTTGGTTAACTTCTTGATTAAGAGCTGAATATCGACAAGACCAATACATCTTCCAACATAAGGCTCTGTTACGGCTGATATAGAGCGCTTTTTGACATGGTGCACTCCCTTAACAACAAGAGCATGAATGGGAAAACATTGTTTCCCACCCAAAAGCGTTTCTGGATTTTGCTCTGAAGGCGTCTTTATCCTTTTAGGCGTTAAAGACCGCAATTTCTCAATTCTTTCTAATTGCTGCTTCTCAGATTGTTGGCGAGAAAAATTATCGGTGGGGGAATGAAAAATAGCTGAGGAGCGCGCATAAACACTTACACCTGTAAACAAGCCAACTAAAACAAAAATGGCACGAAAAATTCTCAAAAGAGAACTCTGGCGTAAAAATACAGAAAACAATACAGATTGCCCCCGCTTTGCACTATTCATGAAGCATTCTTTAAAAGAACTTCATGGAACCGCTAACAATACCACTCAAAACAGCCACTGCCCTATAACGCTTTTAACAAAAGCACATGCCTCTATAACCAAAGAAAAGTGACACCCAAAACTGCTTTATTTTAACTGCTGAAGATCTCTCCCCCACATTTATGTAGGAAGACCTCTAAACAAAACTGTTTAGCCCGTCAATGGTTAATATATCAATATCCCCATAAATATAAAGGATAAATTTGCTCAACCATATCCCCTTATTCATAGTCAACCATATCCCCTTATTCATAGAATGAACCTTCAAAGGACACCTAATCTATGAGTTTTGAAGGTTTGAGAAACCTTCAAAAACTATCTATAAAATGCGTGATAAAACCTATCAAAATAAATATTTTGATATCTTAAAAGCACATAGTGCATTTGTCTTGATTAACACGTGAAACGAATAGCAAATTTCACTATTTTGCTGATCTGACCTCATGTCATGGGCTGTGGATAAGTAGCTTTTTAAAAAACTTTTGAAAAAAATATCGGCTTTTTAGCGCTTTTTCCCATTTCTATAGATATTTGTTTTAAGTGCATTTAATTGAATTCGTTTTGATTCTTTTGATGATTATTGATCATCTCATAAGATAAGGGATTTTTATTATAATATGCTACAATCTGTTAAGTCTGATAATGAACACGTCACTTTACGCTCTCTCTTAGAATATTATCGTCAACGAGCAAAATCACCCCGTGAATTAGGAACCATGTTTGAAAACCTTATCATGGCTTATTTAACAAACGACCCGCTTCAAAAGCAGGAATACGAAAAGGTTCAAACTTATTTGGAATGGGCTAAGGAGCATGGAGAAGATGGAACTGATATTGGCATTGATCTAGTCGCTACAGTCCGTGATGAAGGTGGCTATGCGGCTATTCAATGTAAATGCTATGACGCCTCTCACATAATTAAAAAAGAAGATATTGATAGTTTTATAGCAGCGTCTGGCAAGAAAATATTCACCCGTCGTATTCTGATTGATAGCACCGAAACAGATTGGAGTGATAATGTCGAACTGACTTGTGAAGGACAAGAGGTTCGTATTCAACGCATAAACCTTTTTGATTTAGAGAACAGTCAAATTGATTGGGGGGCGTATAAAGAACAAGGACAAGCCGTTCTTAAAAAACAACCCAAAAAAAAGCTTTTAGATCATCAAAAAGAAGCCCTTGAGAAAGTCTGTGAAGGGTTAAAAGAAGCAGACCGTGGCAAGCTGATTATGGCATGTGGAACGGGCAAGACTTTCACCAGTTTGAAGATAGCAGAACACATAGCAGGAAAAGGCAAGCGTGTTTTGTTTTTGGTGCCCTCCCTTGCTCTTATCTCTCAAACAATCCGTGAATGGACCCTTGATACAGAAGTGCCCTTGCGTTCCTTTGCGGTGTGTTCGGATACACAAGTGGGCAAGCGTCGTAAAGGGAAACATGATGATGAGGCTAGTCTCGATGCCTCTGATCTTGTCTTGCCGGCTACGACTGATGCGCAAGCACTTGCGCGTAAAGCCAATAAGACTTCTCTTGATGTGATGACCGTGGTCTTTTCGACTTACCATTCCATTCAAGTGATTTCGGATGCACAAAAAGACCATGGTTTACCCGAATTTGATTTAATCATTTGCGATGAAGCGCATAGAACAACTGGGGTTGTGTTAGGAACAGACAAGCATGAATCTGAATTTATCAAGGTTCATGATAACAGCATCATTCGGGGTAAAAAACGTCTGTATATGACAGCAACCCCAAAGATCTTTAGTGACAAGCTGAAAAGAAATGCTGTCTTATCCAATAACGTTTTGGTGTCCATGGATAATGAAAAACTCTATGGCAAACAACTTTACACTTACAACTTTTCGCGTGCTTTAGAAGATAAGCTGTTATCACCTTGTAAAGTTATCATATTAGTTGTCAACGAAGAAGAAGTAAGCCAATCCATTCAACATCTTATTACCGATAAGAATTATGAACTTATTCTCGATGATAGGACCAAGATTAATGGCTGTTATAGAGCCCTTACCAAAATGGATCTGAAACTTGATCTTGAGGATGACCCCAAGCCCATGCGTAGAGCTTTAGCTTTTTGCAAAGATATTGATACTTCTAAACGCATATGCAAAAGATTCAAAAAAGAAAAAGTGCAAGAATCTTTGCGCGCTCTTCATAAAAACTATAAAGATACTCCCCCTCTTAACTGTACCCTTGCCCATATTGATGGAACCTTTAGTACTAAAGAGCGTACAAAACAACTTGACTGGTTAAAGGAAGATGCGGGGGAAAATACTTGTCGTGTACTTACCAATGTACGCTGTCTTTCTGAAGGTGTTGATGTTCCTGCTCTTGATGCCGTTCTATTTTTACACCCGCGCAAAAGTCAAATTGAGATTATTCAAGCAATAGGACGCGTCATGCGTCGAGCCGAGGGTAAAAAAAGAGGCTATATCATTCTACCCATTGGGATACCCGCTAATATTCCGCCGGAAATAGCCTTAGAAAACAACCAAAAGTATAATGTCATCTGGCAAGTTCTCAATGCTTTACGTGCCCATGATGATAACTTTAATAAAATAATTCACCATATGCACAAAAAGCAAGACGTAAGTTATGCTCTTGAAATTGTTGCTGCTTCTCAAGAACTTGCGTTAGAAGATACGACCACGGTTATTGATGACTTACCTATACGCTCAAAATTAGAGTATTCAGGACTTAATATTGGATCATTAACTTGTGACCCCTCTTACACAGGTGGAGAACAAGGAGAATTCCGCTTTTTTCCTAAATGTAAAGATGCCATTAGAGCTGCTATTGTTAATAGATTTTACGATCCTAGCTATTGGAAAAAATGGGCAATAAATGTTGCTGATCTTGCTCAAACTCATATCACACGCTTAACTGAGGTTTTCACAAAATCAGAAACTGAAACACGGCAGGTGTTTAACGATTTTATGACCGAATTGCGTAGCAATTTAAATACAAATATCTCCGAACAAGACGCAATTGAAATGCTTGCACAACATCTCGTGACGCGTCCAGTCTTTAATGCTTTATTTGAGGGGCATCAGTTTGTTCAAGAAAATCCCGTATCTTGTGCTTTACAACGTGTACTCAATATCCTTGATAAGTTTACTCTTAAAGAAGAATCTCAAGATCTCAACAATATTTCTAAGAGTATACAATTTTACACGCGTGGAATTACCAATCTTGAAGCACAACAAAGCTTAATTGTAGAGCTGTATAATGAATTTTTCCGTTATGCTTTTCCACGTACAGTAGAAAAATTAGGAATTGTTTATACCCCCATTGAGGTTGTTGATTTTATTATTCATTCTGTTGATGATGTCTTGCGCAATGAGTTTGGAAAAAGTCTAGGGTCACGTGGTGTCTCTATTCTCGACCCTTTTACAGGTACTGGTACCTTTATCACACGGCTTTTACAATCTAAACTGATAAAACCAGAGGATATGGAATATAAATATCGTTATGATATCCATGCTAATGAGATTGTCTTGCTCGCTTATTACATAGCAGCCATTAATATTGAAGCAACCTATCATGGTCTTATGAAAGGAAATTATATCCCATTCAAGCATATTGGTTTAACCGATACATTCCAAATGCTTGAAAGGAAAGATTTGTTGCAAGAGTTATTTAAAGAAAACAGTGAATATTTAGAACATCAGAAAAATCTAAATATCAAAGTTATCTTTGGCAATCCTCCTTATTCAACTGGGCAAAAAAGTGAAAATGATAATGCAAAGAACACTCCCTATCCCATATTGAATGACCGTATTCGTGAAACTTATGCTGCTCGGTCAAATGCAAGTCTTCTACGAAATCTGTATGATAGTTATATTCGTGCTATTCGTTGGGCAAGCGACCGTATAAAAGATTGTGGTGTTATTGGTTTTGTCACAAATGCAAGCTTTGTAGATGCAAATGCTATGGCTGGCTTACGAAAATGCCTCGTTGAAGAATTTAATAGCCTTTATATTTTCCATTTGCGGGGGGATGCTCGGACTTCTGGAGAACAACGTAAGAAAGAAAGTGGTGGAATTTTTGGTGAGGGATCTCGAGCGCCTATAGCTATCTCTATTCTTGTAAAAAATCCAGAATCTCAACAGCGTGGGAAAATATATTTCCATGCTGTGGAAGATTACTGCACAAGAGAAAAAAAGCTTAAGACAATTAAGGATTTTGGTAGTATTAACGGTATTACACGTGAAAACAGTTGGCAAATAATTACACCAGACAGACATGGTGATTGGCTTGGTCAACGTGCTAACAATTTTGAAACATTCCTAGCCTTAGGTGATAAAAAGGGGCATAATAAAAAGCTCTTTGAAACGTTTTCTTGTGGTATAGTAACAAGTCGTGATGCTTGGACCTATAATTCAAGCCGCGTATCTCTCACAAAAAACATGCACAATATGATTACTTTCTATAATAGTGAAGTAGAACGTTTTAATGATGCTTATGGACATGTTGATCGCAGGATACGTAAAAATGCTATAAACAATTTTGTAAATTCTGATGGAAGTAAAATCAGTTGGAGTCATAATGTTAAGCAAGAACTAGTAAAAGGAAAAGTTTTTGAACTTGAAGATACGTGCCTTACACAAAGTCTGTATCGTCCTTTTACACAACAATGGCTTTATTATAATCGTACTTTCAATGAGAGAGTTTATCAAATGCCGCGCATATTTCCGATAGGAGAAGCGGTTGAAAATAGAGTGATACAAGTTACCGGCATAGGAGCAACGAAAGATTTTTCTGTCATCATGATTAAGACAGTACCTGATTTTCATGCAATGGATACTAGTCAATGTTTTCCAAGGTATATTTATGAAGACACTCCGGTTTCAAAAAATAAAAGTGAGAAACAATCTCATTTATTTTTAATTTCTACAGAAGAAAACACAACATCTGGTTTACAGAGGCGTGATGCCATTACGAATGAAGGGCTAGCACATTTTAAAACGGCTTATCCTAATGAGATTATCACTAAAGATGATTTATTCTATTACGTTTATGGTCTTTTACATTCAGAAGATTATCGCGCTCGTTATGCTGATAACCTCTCTAAAGAATTGCCTCATATCCCTTGTGTAAAAAGCGCTGAAGATTTTTGGATATTTGTTACAGCAGGGCGTAAATTGGGTCATTTGCATGTAAACTATGAAGATGTAGAGCCTTATCCAGTCACTTTTAAAAAAGGCAATCCAAAACAGACTGATATTTCTAATCCTGAGGAATTTTATTACGTGACTGAAATGCAATTCTTTAGCAAAAATAAGATAAAAGATAAATCTATTGTTTTTTATAATAGCAATATCACAATAACAAACATTCCTCTTGAAGCTTATGAGTATATCATTAATGGCAAGCCTGCTCTTGAATGGGTTATGAAACGTCAATGTGTAAAAACAGATAAAAAGAGTGGTATTGTTAATGATGCCAATTGTTATGCTGTTGAAACCATTGGAAACCCTGCTTATCCATTAGAATTATTTCAAAGAGTTATTACCATAAGTTTAGAAACAATGAAGATTGTTAAGAATTTACCAAAATTAGAAATTAGAGAAACTGAATAAACTTATAAAGCATGCTCACATTATAGGCTTGCTAAACTCACAAGGGGTATAGAGTCTTATAACCATAATCTATACCTCTCTTGTTAAATTACTTACATACAATCTTAAAAGGAGTGTTTATATGCGTTATTCTAAAAAGAAGAAACTTGCACTTTTAGATACTCTTATTTAGATTGCTTTAATACTTTTAAGAAACCCTATCTTAAAGTGAATACGCTTCTTTTACATTGCCTTTAAAAGATTATACCGTAATCTAAAATGATAGCTTTATTGTTTTCAAAAGCTTTGTTGTGAATACTTATATTACTTTACGCTTTTAATTCCCTAATTTTTGAAAAAAGTATAAGCACCCCATATACCCCCAAAACCCCTACAAAATATATATTACAGGTTGTATTTATAGGTTGTTTACATTAGGGCCCCTTATAAACAAAATTCACAAAAAAATTAAAATTCATTTAGTAAAAAAATGATAGGTTATAAAGATAAAAATACGCATTATGAGAGCGTTTTTAATATTATAAATGTATAGATTCAAAACATAACGCAATCGTTCCATAAAGCCTATAATATAGCTTTAAAAGCACATAAATATAAAAGAAGCAATTGATAATCATATGACAATATCAATACATAACGTATTTAAAAGATACAAAAAAATATCAAAAAAGATAAAATATTATTTGACAATAAATACGTATTTTGTTATAGAAATATTCAAGTGCTGAAAACACTTAACGATTAGCGGATAGGTTACGAAACAATCTTTCCAAGTCTTTAAAATACTGACTGTTTTTTATACGTATTAAAGCGTATAATGATTTTGTCGGGTGTGTCACACCATGCAATACCCTTATGGGAAAAGTGTGACGACGGACTAATCGCCGTGTTTTCAACGCCCGGCGCCTTTATAGCGCGTCAATTGAAAACTTCATTACGATTAGAAAGAATTTAAAATGAAAAATTCTATATCAAAAAACACCCCCGTTTCCTCTAACATTTCAAATGAAACCGCATCTGTTAATAAACAAGAGCCTGCAAAAAAATACGAATTTATTGATGATTGTGAATATATAGATGGTCATTTCTTAACTCGAATTAGAGCCTTAAGAGACTTTGGAGATGTTAAGGCTGGTGATCTCGGCGGCTATATCGAAAAGGAAGATAACCTCTCTCATGAGGGTAATTGCTGGGTATATAATAAAGCGCGGGTCTTTCAAAATGCACGCGTTTTTGGAAATGCTAAAGTAAAAAGCTTTTTTGTCGACGTCTATGGCAATGCTCAAATTTATGGAAATGCTATTTTTGAAGGCATGACATTAAAGGACAATGCGAAGCTATCGGGCAATGCACATGCTAGCAACGCCGTTGTAATTGAAGGAAATGCACAAATTTATGATAACGCCCGT
>NZ_HE997452.1:67276-69302 GCF_000312525.1 Bartonella florencae
TACAAACTCTTTGTGATCTGTTGATGTAAATTCTTGCGTCCCTTGGGCTTTGATATCCTTTTCACTGAATTCTTTGCCTCCATAGGTGCTGCCAATCTTCAACTTCGCGTCCGTAAACGCCGTCTTAACATATGCTTTGATTGAAGTGATCAAAGCACCACGAGGTAAGATCCCGATTTTCTCCGTAAGATGCTTATCTTTATGCGATATGTTCAAACGAAAAAAACTCACCTGTTGCGTGTGAAAATTTCTGCCCTGTAAGGGCTTTGGTAATCCTTCTGCCATGTATGTTTTTCCTCAATAATTTACCACAAATTGTACAACAATCACACATTCACCAGACTGAACCTTTTTATCTGTTCTGGCATAAAAGGTTAATTCCTTATCATCTCCAACAAAAACCTTTTGATCGGTTGGTGTAAAATCTTGCGTCCCTTGGGTTTTGATATCTTTTTCACCAAATTCTTTTCCGCTAGCGCTACTGCCAATTTGTAACTTTGTTTCTGAAAAAACTGACTTAACATACGCTTTGATTGAAGTAATCAAAGCACCACGAGGCAACGTCCCTATTTTTACAGTATGACTGGTATCCTCATGAGTAAAATTAAACCGCAAAAAACTCACCTGTTGAGTATGAAGACTTCTACCTTGCAATGGAGGTGGTAAATAATCTGCCATGTTCTTTTTTCCTCTCATTATACTGCTGCTTCACCACTGTAGGTGGAGATAACAATCGTTCCAAAATCTTGTGCTGTTTGTGCACTATTTGGCATTTTGAAACGTGTTTTCTTCATGCCTATCAAAGTCTTGGCTGCCACACCAAATTCACGTTCATAATCAAAATATTCTTCCTTGAGCGTGTAATGTGTTGCACTGTGATTTTTACCAAAACCTATAATCGCACTTTGGGCTCCTAAGAATACCGCACGACGCACACCTTTGAAGGCTGTATGATCGGTCGATTTAACACCGTGAGTGACATGGATTGCTTCACGCAATATAACGCCATTATACATGCCTAGAGAACCATCAAAGATTGGGTTCTTCGCACGAGACGTTGCATAAACGGATTTTTGTATATCTAACCATTCACCGACTGCCGTATTGGTTCGCAACTGCATAACTTGTGTTGGATGCAAATAAAGTACATAAACATCATCACCATTGACGTGAACCGGAGAAATTTGTGGATTGGCAAGTTTCGCTTGCTTAACCGCTTCATCAATCAATTTAAGACTAAAGCTATGTTTGCCTTTATCGGTAAGGTCTTCATCATTGGCTTTATTATCTGGGCGGATAATCCGTTCACTGCTTGGCGCCATGATTTCATTAAAGCCATAATGAACCGGCTTAATATATACTTCTCGACCATCAACATTGATCGTACGCGCTGTATAACCACATACCTGTAAAAAGAACATGATACTTAAACGATTGGCATACCAGCGAACCAAGCCTTCTTTGGCTTTCTTGCGTAAATTTGGCAGTATTCTCTGTTGATCAATCGAGTCATCATTGGCTACACGTGCTGCATGTAAGAGCTCGTTAATGACCAATCGATCATTCATAAATTGAAGCGCTTCTTCATTGCCCTCTAAAGTTTCACCTTGAGTGACACCATCCCCAAACAAATTCACCAGCAAACTGAATGTAACACTATCCCCTGCACTCTTATGGGTTTCGTTGTAAAGCTGGATAATGCTGTTTGAACTTTTGCCAATCAAGGGCGCAATTTTCGTCGCTTTTAAAACTTCATTGCTTAATTTCTGTGACCACAATTTTACCGATTGTGGATCATGAGTTCCTATATGGGTTGTTGCCATTTTGATTTCACCTTTCTTTTCTGTAAAAAAACCGGCTTAAAGCCGGTGAAAAACCCGTATCAAAAACGGATTATGTCGTAAAATTTATTGCCTAATCAGGATCTGCACCCATAATTTCATAAAAACGTGCTTCATTCTTCGGATTAGCTATCCACGCATCAAATTCCTTCTCTGACATATCGGAAAGAGTTTGTTTGGTTATT
>NZ_HE997452.1:69707-76204 GCF_000312525.1 Bartonella florencae
GGTCCAACACTGCCCCCTCCACCCGATGCCGTTAAGGTTCTCGCAGAATTCTGCCGACTTTGAAGTGCTGCAATTTGATCATTGGCTTGGACCGCTTGGTTTTGATACCCTAGATTTTGCGCTATCCTATAAAGCTCTTCTGCTGGATTAACGCCTTTTTGTGCACACGTTGCGACAATCATACGTAATTCATCCCCTATAATCGCATCTAGCGTACTCTTTTGCGCATAATTCGGATAAACAGAAGACCACGCACTCAACTGCTTTGCACGCGTCTCATAAAGAAAATCTGCCGCAGCATCAAAATCACCGGTTTTTTTCTGAAAAGACTCAACAGAACTGTTGAAAAACTGACCAAGACGCATATCATGCTGCTGTTGTTCCTCAGCTTGTCTTATCGCTTCCTTCTGTTCCCTAATATACGCATCTTGCTTTTGAATCCTATCTAACATCCACGACACTAAACGGACGGGGTCCTCACGTAGATCGGGGGGTGCGCTTTCTCCTTCAACTATTGGCGTCTGCGCTTGGGGTTGAGTTTCATAAAACTTGACAAGCGCTTCACGGGCTTGCTTGACTCGTTCTTCTGAAGGTTGCCGATCTAGACTTGGAACACTCCCTGAAAGCTGTTCAACGGGCTCTGCAACCGGCTCTGGAGACGTAACATCATGGCTCTCAACCGTTGCGACCTCGTGATCAACATCAAAAGAGCCCTCATCATCAAAGACTGGTGCTCCACTTCTGTAATCCTCATTCAATCCTTCATTCATTTCTGCATTCATTCTTTCACCTTTCTCAAATGCTTCTTCCTCTATAGGTTGCTGCTCGCTCTCGCATGATCTGATTTTGCTCTTGCTCATTGATTATGCGTTGCCGTTCAAGCTCATGTCTCTGTTGCATCAACTCTGCTTCTAGTTCTGCTCTCTTTTGACGCATGAACAGTTCAATCTGCTTGCCTTGTAAATCCATTTGTTGCATCTGGCTTTTCGCTGCTATGTCCTGCTGCTTTTCTTGCAACTTCATTTCTTGTTCTGGATTCATCTGTTGCTGCGCTTGTTGCGCCATTTGCTGCTGTTGTTGAACCTTCTCACTGACACGATTAAGCAGTGACGCAGGCAATGGGGAATAACGCAGCAAATCAAGCATGATATCCGGTGTAACCGCATTTTGAAGCAACGGTAATAATTGCGTGATAATGCCAAAGGTACGCTCTTTCTCATTCGGACTGGTTGGGGCATCATCGACCACAATATCATAATCAACACTCATCACCGCTTCACGCGTCAAAGGAATATATTGCGCATTCTCTTCTCCAGAAATCCGCACCAAACGACCATCAGACAGATAATTCTGGATCAAGTGTAAAATAAGCTTGCCTTGCCTTTTGCGATACAAACGCAACCCATCAAATAGACAAGCAAGCAAGTTAAGACTGGATTGACGACGTTGTGCCTCTAAAATCCCTGCTTGTGAGACTTCTCTCGTTCCTATAAACTCTGGCGATAAACCTGTTACTTGATTAATCGCTTCTTTCGCTTCATTAAACAGCTGGAAAAAGCCCGTGGGAAATTGTGCTACGGGTTTTGGTTGTATTTTACCACTTGCCAAAGCGCCATTTTTTAAAACCGTAATACTATCTGCCCTACTCCAACTTTTTACCGCTTCTCTCTCATCCTCAAAAGCCCCCCTCTCCGCCATAATCCCGCCTTTGGATTGGCTATTAAGGATATGCATCACTTGGCTAAAATATTTATTCGCCCACCGTTGTGGATCTTTGGTAGGACGCACAACCCCATAAAATTGCCGCTCTAACTTGTCAAAATAACCCGTTATACATTCCCACCCTAATTGACCAGCAGGAACCATGGGTTGATCGGGGCACAACAAAACTTTCCTGCCTAAAAAAGCACGTTTAACAACCTTTTTATTAAAAACTGCCCCTTGTATCTGAGGCATCATGCATTGAAGTTGCTTAAATTCCTCCTCACTATAATCACGAAGTTCTCCCGTCGATAAATCGGGCGCCTTATAATATCTCTCGCTTTCAAACCAACGGCATTCAACAAGGGTAATCATCCGTCGACCGTTTTCAGCATCAATGCCCCTCTCATCATCATAAGCCTCTAGATCATTATGATGACCCCCTTCATAAGCACTCCCATCCCGCGCCCAATCTGCACTCAGTTCACTCCAATGGGCTTTGGGAAACATTTGTCTTGCAACTTCCAAAGGCTTGCGGTCCACATACCACATGCGTTGCGCATCGGTTAAATTCGGTTGTACTGCCGCGCTATCCCATACCATTTTCAGAGGGTCTAAACGCGTAATAACCGGTTCGCCATCAAGGCTGTTTTCATAATCAAGACGCGTATCAGTCCACCCCATGCCGCAAATGACAGCATCTTGGAAAGCATCCGAGTCCGCATATTCGGCTTGTGCCATATCCCGAAACCATTCAGCTGCCCCTGTAAGCAATTCACTAGGCAACGCTTTGCCTATTTGACGGGGAATAAACTGTACTTCACGTTTGTTATTACGCTCTGACCCCACAACCGCATTGACCAATGGTGCAATACGATTAAAAGTCATAACGGGGCGGCGTTGCTCTTTTAATGCCGCTAAATCCGCTTCATTCCACTGATCACCGTTGTAAAAACGAAAATCCTCCCTTGCATGCTCGCGCCATTTGTTCACATGCTCAACATCTTCTTTGTACCAAGAGACAAGTTTACGAAACAAACCTTCTGTTGACAGATCTGAAGCGTTGCTATCTTGCTCTAAATGCTCTCCATCATGCATCATTCTGCCATCCATGACGTACTCTCATAAGCTTCTCTACCGCTGTAAGCTTGTCTCTTATGTTTCTGTATTGGTTGCTCATAACCCACACACATTAATCCAAAAGCATCTGCCCCATGACTCGACCAATCATGCTCTGCCCCTAATCCAATACCCCGCTTCTCATCCCATTTCTCGTGATACCAATTGAGTGCCTTACGACCTGCTACCGTTGTCTCCTCGTGAAACCAAACAGAAGGCAAGATACGGCGCACCGCCTCTATCCGCATTTTGACTGCACCAGCCCCTTGATTAGGGATCACTTGCGTTTCAAAACCAGCATCATTAAGAGCACTCTCAAAACTCACATTGTACACACGGTCTCTGGTTGCACCGTCATGGGGTAATACCATCAGTGCCTTCTCATAACCATTGCCCCGCAACCAACCGATATGCTCGGATAATGGCTGCCCCTGTGCCTCGTAATAATCTAGCACTCTGATCTCTCTGCCAACAAATTGTGCTATCCAAATCGCTGTGGCATCTGCCTTAGCGCCCGTCCCCCCAATATCCCAAAAGGCGCGTATCTGCATCAATGGATCACGTGCAACACGCCCTATCCGCCCCTCTTGCTCAGCTGCCAACATCTCTTTCTGAAAGTAAGCCCCTTGAACCGCTGTAAGATAAGCCCCTTCCCATATATGTTTATAGGTCTCGGGGCGGTTTCTCAAATCATCAAGTCGCGCTTCATTCAAGATCTTGGGGAAATATGGATTATCTGACCAGTTAACCTCTACACGTTTAATGGCTTCATTATCCGAAAAGCGAAATCGTTTCTCAACCGGTGCATTATCCCGCAATGGGTTCCATGTTACCCATAACTCTGCTCTCCAATCCTCCCCCTCTTCACGCAATGTTGGTATAAGAGTCTGCCAAGCAGTCTCTGTGACCGGCTCTGCCTCGTCAACCCAACAGAGCAAAATACGCCCCATCGATTTGATACTCGCAATATTGCGGTCTAGTCCAGAAAACTGAAAAGAAATACGACCATCTTTCGACTTAATCGAAGCTTCCCCAACCTTATAATAGCTCTTTAAAAAATCGTGGGATTCAATAGCACGCTTAATTTCCTCCAATGAACTCTCTGCTAGCGAATTTTGAAACTGACGCGCACAAAGAATAGTCCCCGATATCCCTTTCATACCAAATTGATAGCCTCTTAAAGCTGCCATCAAAGCAAATGATCTTGTCTTGCCAGACCCTCTCCCTCCCCAAGCTGCACGCACTGACGCTTTTCCTACAAATATGGGAATAAGCTTTGGACCTATGGTAACTTTCGTTACAGTCATCTTACTCTAAAGCATTTTCCTCAAAATCAGGCGCTACAATTTCTATACGCGTTATCGCCTTAATTGCATCTCCATCCTCCCCTGTTACTTGTAAAGGCAACACTTTACCAAGCAATGCTAAATAAGCAGCAGGGCATTTGACTGCTTGCTTTTTTAGATAAGAAACCAAACCTTCATTTCCATATTCATTACCTGCCAATTCAGCAGCTTTAATAATTGCCTCTTTAAGAAGACGTGTATTCTTGTTTGGAACCCCTTTCACACGCCCTTTTCCTGCATTGGGTGGTGACAAGTTTCTTTTTGATTGTAGAACCTGTTCTGTATTTTCGCATGTCATAAAATACGCCCTCCAGATAATAAAAAACCCCGCATTTGCGGGGATTTTTCACTGTACATCACCCTCGTTAGACACAATACGCCTAAGTACAGCAATGTCATTAAATACGATTTGCTACACTTTGTCAACACAAAAATAACACATATTGATATTTTTAAAGGAGATAAATATGAAGAAAATGAAGAAGCTTAGAATCTGATTGCCAGTAAACCTAACGATCAAAATGCTTATGAAGCGCATTAAGAGCAACCTTTAGTGAATTCACGAGATGCGGTAACTCTTGATCTTCACTAACGAGGTACTGTAGTGCTGCATAAAGGTTATACTGTCTATAGAGACATTGCGCTTCTTTTATCACCTCTTGCGTGTTTAAAAACTTCTCTGTTGCGAATTCTACCCATTTATCTCTTGCTTTATCATCAGAAGATGACGGCATTTCGTCATAAATAGCATTAGGCAAGCCCTTTGCACAAAGGTAGTCGTTTCTTATCTGTAGATATTGTTGTGCGGTGTCATATTGCTCTTGAGTAAGCACACCTTGCAAGCAAAGCCGCCCTATATAAGTACCAGAAAGCGGATTTTTTGCAGCTTGTAAGCTTAAACAGAAGCGCTTTGCACGCATTTCTATTGCCAATTTATCAACGGCTTCACGAGGCGCTTTTGCTCGTGAGATACGTCCATTAGCTTCTCTTACCTGCCCTGTTATCTTAGGGCGTCCCCTCTTTTTATTTGCTTTCACTTACACCCTCTGATACCTTATCAAAATGATATGCGTACATTGCACAGTCTCTTAACGAATCTATTTCTTGTTCTGTAACAGCATAGTGAACAGTCCTTCTAGGATGACAATCTGCAGTAATCTTAACGAAAGATTCAGGTTGTTTCTTAATATCACTACCGGCAAGCCGAAGCTTTTTAAGACCAAGAGGCTCCTTTTCTCTCCGCTTTTTGTGAGTGTTTATTGATTTTTTGTGTGAAATATTCTTCAATGTCATGGTCTTTTAGTTTCACACCTAATCGCTCAAAATTATATACTTTCTTCCATGGGGACCCTTCCTCATGGGATTCATTACGTAGGTAAGCTGCTGAAAAATTTTTATACGCATTCCAAACGATCTCTAATAATTTAACGGTATATTCATTTGTTGAGTTTTTATGAATTTTAGGGATAAAAATTTCTCCTGTCTCTAAATCAACTGTCCGAGAATAACAATCGATAAAACACCTTCCCCAATCTTTAAACTCATGATAAAGAGCCGGTATCACGGGACCATGCTGCCATGCCTCTATACGATCAGAAAAAAGACGCTTACCTGTAGCTGCTAACATCCATCCATACGCAAGATACACCAGCTTAATAAGCTTCATGGGAGAAATTGGGATATTCTCTTCACGTCCTTTTTCAAGAAAAAAGTTAGCAATTTGCTGAACTTGGTACATATCATTCATACCCCACAAAATATGCAACTTTACAGAAGTCCTTTAACATCATCACTTTTCTCATTCAATAATGCTCCTCTAAAAAGGAACACCATCATTTGGTACTGCAGGCATATCAAGAGGTCTGTAAATGCTTCTGTCATAGGGGGATGATTGCTCTTGATTATCATCATTTTTGCCATCTAAAAGCTTTAAGTCGCCTTTGTACTTAGGTAAAACGACTTCTGTTACAAAGCGGTCAATACCGTTTTTATCTTGCCATTTACGGGTTTGAAGCTGCCCTTCAATATAGACTTTGCTGCCTTTGTGTAAATATTGAAGCGCTATTTTTGCCAAATGTGGATTAAAAACCACCACGGAATGCCATTCTGTTTTCTCTACTTTTTGGTGTGTATTTTTATCTGTATAGCTCTCAGATGTTGCCAACCGAAAATTGACTATTTCGGCACCAGAATTCATAGTTTTGCTTTCGGGATCCGCCCCTAAATAACCAATTAAGATCACTTTATTCAACATGCTTGTGAGTTCCATTTGATTTGCATTTCCTACAAATAAAACCTTATCATAATTTCATTATTTGTTCAATTATTTCA
>NZ_HE997452.1:78022-79280 GCF_000312525.1 Bartonella florencae
GGCAAATGACCACCATAAATCCAAGCTTTTACTTGCGCTTTGGTACTGTAATCAACTTTGTTAGGCATCTCATGATACTGCCCACCGTCAAATTCCTCGTACTCTCTTGTACCATCATCATATTCGTAAAGATTGTAAAAACACTCTGCTACCCCTAATCCCCATGGCACATGACCTATTGCTGTCGCTATAAATTTTTTCTGTCTTGATTTACGGTTTCTTAAGAACATATGTTTTAATATCTCCTATATAAATCCATAACTTTACCTTGGGTTTATTTACCTCAAATTGTACCGTACAGCAGCGTTTTTAATTTCAATGTGGTTTTTATCATAAAAATCTAAAATCGCTCTGTATGGTGCTTTTTTGTCGATTTAAACGCATATCTAATCACAAAACCATCAGCACTTTTCACTATTTTGCTGTTCTCCAGATGCAACTAAATACGATTTCATTACTGATGCTCCTGACAAAAGATCTGCTTTCAAATTTCTGCAATAATCTGCAAGCTCTGCTCCTGTTGGCATAAAGGTTTTTGATAAGCCCTTTGCTTGTCCACGTATAACGTCCTTAACAGCCTGTTTAAGAGCGTGTTCTGAAACATCTGCCAACGCTATGCTATAGCTCAAAGCGATAACATTAGGGTCTGTATTCGCCGGTATTTTGAGACCCGAAAGCAAATAAGCGACCGCCTCGATATGTTCAATCGTAACTGTCTTAGAAAGCAGCTCTTCTAAGCGATTACATTGAATAGCAACTTGTGCTTTATACTCCTTTGTCAACTGTCTTCCGCGCATACGCTTCCAAGGATAAGTACTTCTATCCACTTCCTTAGCAAGCTCTTGCAAATGAACTGATAGCCTCTGTATTTCTGATGCATTCTGATCCGTAAGTATCGCCAGCATAGATTGCTGTTGTGAGTGTACTGAAGCTTTCTGAGAGGCTACTTGAGAAGCTGTTTGACGGTGGTTTATAGCATTCGTTTGCATATTGTTTTTCCCTTTCTAATTTTTCTCGTTTCTTGGCTAAAAGTCCATATTCTGGGTGTGTAATCCACTTGTACCAAGCCTTTTGCCAATCACTTTTTTTAGCATTTCGATTTGGATTATCTTGCCAATGAAGTTTAAATCTTTCGAACTCTAATAACGCTTCCTCATGCGTTAACCCTTGATCGATTGCGTATTGCAAATTAGGTTCGAAATCAGCAGGCAATCGACACTCTCGATTAGCTTTCGCTCGTTTTGCTTTCTTAGGAACG
>NZ_HE997452.1:80936-82220 GCF_000312525.1 Bartonella florencae
CCTAAAAACCCACCAGAAAAAGTGAACTTTCCCGTCCGTGATATTCAATACTTTGAACCAGAATCAAAACTCTTACAGATGTTACGTTCACAAAATAATGGTTTTCCAATTTGAAAAATAACGCTGTTGTTCTTCAATACTTTTTTTAGCCAACTCTGTCCATGTCAGTGGCTTTGGCCTAACAAGATGAAATAATAAATATTGCGATCTATCCCATTGATTAAATTCTTCAATTGTAACGGTTTTTTTTGCCATAAACCATGTATGGATATCGTTAATAATTTCAATTGCTTCATTCTTTCTTTGTTCATCCATCATCAAGTGTTGCAATATCTTTTGTGCTCTAACATCATCTTCTTCATCGCTATATTCATTTATAATTGGTTTTCTTTTTACAAACTCTCTTACAAACGCGCGAACATCTGGTTCAGATTCTTGAATACTTTCATATGTCGTCAAACATTCCTGCTCTTCTTGTTCTTGCATGTTTTCTTGCAATTCTTGTAAAGATTTAATTTTTTTCTCATTCTCTGCTAATTGTCCATCCATCAACGCCTGTTGTGACGCAATTAACTCATCTCGTTCTTTTATCGCTTGTCTAAGCATTTTTATGTTTTTAAAATCGGTATAAACCGCATAACATGAACACAAATTAGCAATACAAGATATAATAAGTGCAAATAAGACCATCTCACTCCTCACTTACTTTTCGTCTTATTCTTCTGAGACTTTTCTTTTACTGCTTCATCACTCTGCTTAAGCTCGTCTTTAAGCTTCTCAATTTTCTCGTCGCGTAATTGAATTTCTGCTGTTAGTGTATCTATAACTTCGTCCTTCCATTTGAACGCTTCATCATACGCATCTATCTTTTGATTAAGTTCTTTAATATTTGCATCACATTCATCAATGGTTTGCTTGATTTCCTTTGAAAACTTAATCTCTTCCGCTCTCATTTCTTCCTTAAAGTTTGTAATTTTGACTTGAAGCTTTTCAATCTGCCCTGCAAGCTGTTTAAACTTATCCCGATAATGCAACGCAACACGAAACATCAGCCCGCTAAAAAGCAAAACTCCAAACACCACAAACACAACTAGCGCTATCATTTCATTTAAACTCATTCTGATCTCCTTAAGGCTGCAAAGTCTCTACGGCCTTATCAACACCGCAGCTCTTGCAAACTTTCGTAATTGGGGGACACTGCTCTTCCATTAATCTTTGCAAGCGTTCTGGATAAAAAAAATCATCAGGACGTAAATCTATCCCATGGGAACGCGCATAATTTAA
>NZ_HE997452.1:84376-99562 GCF_000312525.1 Bartonella florencae
CTTATGAAGGGCTTTGTTCTTGCATATTCCCTAGCCCCCCGCCCATATAAGGAAATTAAACATGTGTAATACCAAAAATGAGAAGCCTTGTTTTTTTACCATTGGTTATGAAGGAAAATCACTAGACCATTATCTGAATTGTCTTATAGAAAACAATATCAAAGCTTTGTGTGATGTTCGTAAAAATCCCATAAGTAGAAAACATGGTTTTTCAAAAAGGCAATTAGAGAAAGCTGTAAACAACATTGGCATTGAATATATACACTTCCCTGAACTTGGAATTGCCTCTGAAAAAAGACGCAAACTGAAAACACGAAAAGATTATGAACATCTTTTTGAAGATTACCAAAATACAACTCTTAGGGATAATCTTCATGCAATAGAAAAATTATACCAGCTTTTTTTAGACAAAAAACGTGTTGCTATCACTTGTTTTGAATCTGATGTGTGCATGTGTCATAGGGGAGAAATTACCAAGGCTCTGACACAACTCAAAGATTGGAAATATGAAATTAAACACATCTAACAAATAACTTGCAACTTTAAAAAATGAAGGTGTTCTATAACACCTCTCTATCTCCAACCTTTCCTAACAACTTTCAATCAATTCGTGATTCACAACACGGGTAAATTGCATCTTAAATGTAAGGAGAAAAAATATGGCGCACCGCCCACCTACTATAACACGACCAGCCATCGCACGCGCTTTAAAAGAAGCAAAAAAGCAAGGAGCAGAAGTTGTAGAAATCAAACCAACTGGAGAGTTATTAATTCATATCAATAAAACCATAGAGCCAACAGCAAGGAATAATGCTTATAGCGTTAAAGATTTTCCACCGCTTGAAAACGAACAACAAGAATACACTACTAACAAATCTTGCCGTTCTGTTGACGGCATAGAGTTCTAAAATGCCAAAACGTCGTCCACCATATCTTGTTCGTGAACGTACACGCCATGGTAAAATCATATGGTATGTACGTATCGGTCATGGTCCACGGTTTCGGATTGAAGGAACCTATGGAACACAAGAGTTTGTTGACAATTATACGCTTGCTCTTAAAGAAGCGCAAAATGGTTCTTCTAAGTCAATGAAACGCACTAAGCTTACCGAAGGGTCATTTGATTGGTTATTGCACCAATATTTACAAAGCATGCAATGGCATAATCAATCAGAATCAACAAAAAAGGTCAAATATAGGATTCTGAATAATGTTTCTAAACATATTGGTGATCGCGCCTATAAAAGTATAGAAAGACACCATATCCTTGATGCTGTAGAAAGAAGACGCGCAACACCCGCAGCAGCAAAACATTTTTTGACTTCTTTAAATGGTCTTTTCAATTGGGCGGTTGATAATGCTCTTTTAAACAGAAACCCCGCCTTTAATATCAAAGCCCCCAAATCTCTTAACACTGAAGGATTGGCACCATGGTTAGAAGAAGATGTTGAGAAATATTATCAGCATTGGTCACATGGTACCCATGAACGCGTATGGATTGATGTTCTTCTTTATACGGGATTGCGCCGTGGTGACGCCGTTCGCATTGGCTGGAAAGATGTCAAAGATAATATTATTCATCTCAAAACAGAAAAGAGCCAATTTAAAACAGATGTTTTTCTTCCGATTTTGCCAGAACTTTCAGAAACTCTTAAAATTGGTCCCATAGGTAATGAAACATTCATTTGCGGAAAAAATGGAAAGAAGCTCGTCAAAGAAAGTTTTGGCAACTTGTTTCGTGAAGCGTGTAATCAAGCAGGAGTTAAAAAATCAGCCCACGGTTTGAGAAAATTAGCAGCAACACGTGCTGCCAATGCTGGTGCTACAGTTTCACAAATGAAAGCGCTTTTTGGCTGGACAGAAGATCAAATGGCATCTCTTTACACCAAGAGCGCAGATCGTAAACGCCTAGCAATAGAAGCTATTAAAAAGCTACAAAAAAGTTCGGGATAGAGAGAAGAATAAGTAAAAAGAATCAATGAAACAAAAATTCCCTAACTTTTATATAACCCATTGATTTTACGATAAATGGCGGAGAGAGAGGGATTCGAACCCTCGATATGGTTTCCCATATACACGCGTTCCAGGCGTGCGCCTTCAACCACTCGGCCACCTCTCCAGAGGTTTGCACACTATACCCAGAAAGAAATAACGTGCAAGTCTAAACTCTACATTCAAAATTCAAAAAATGATTTTATCCATAAAAATAAAATGTGATAGTTATTGAATAACAACTCTACCCTCTTTTTTAAAGCAGCAAATTTTTTGAAATCACAACTATACCTGCTCTCTGAAGAAAATGCTTTTTTCAAAGTGATTATGCTGCCCATGTTTTTCTCAAGTAAAGCATTATACATCATCACTAAACCTTTACCCCTCAATATTAAAGCATAGGGCGCAATAACTTCATTCCAACAAAAATAATTTGTGAGGTGATTTCTTAACTAAACTGCTAGATTGCAGAAATTCTCCTCCCTTTAAAGCTATATTAAATCACCTTATATCATTACCAAGAGCACGTACAGCGCTTGCAGTTTCACATTGTAATGCTTTTTTTGCTAAAATTTTCATATCCTCAAAACTATGTGCCTGTAAACACGCTTTTACGGAAGAAATATCACTGGATATCATGGAAAGTTCATGAATCCCCAGCCCCGTCAAAATCATCGCAGCAAAAGGATCGGCAGCCATCCCACCACATACACTAACCCAACATTCATGTTTTGCTGCACCTTGAATAGTCTGATAAATCATACGCAAAACCGCTGGATCAAGACTATCCGCTTCAGATACAAGATAGGGATTTTGTCGATCAACAGCCATGGTATACTGCATTAAATCGTTGGTTCCAATTGAGAAAAAATCGACATAAGCACCCAATACATCTGCCATAATAGCTGCTGCAGGCACTTCAATCATAATACCAAGCTTTAATTTTGGAGCACCAATATCGCTCTGAATTTCCTCTGTAATCTTTTTTATAGCAAAAATCTCTGACACAGACATGACCATTGGAAATAGAATCCAGAGATCCCCACCCTCTTTTGCAGCTCGATACAGAGCACGTAACTGAGGAACCAAAAGATCACGCCGACGTAGCAAAAGCCGCGTTCCGCGAACACCTAAAAAGGGATTGTCTTCTTTAGATAGATGTAAATGTGTAACCTGTTTATCCCCACCAATATCAAGTGCACGAATAATGAGTGGCTTATCGCCTACAGCTGCAATCATCGCACGGTACACATCAAATTGTGCTTCTTCATCTGGAATATGTGGACTATCTAAAAACAAAAATTCTGTACGCATGAGACCAACACCTTCAGCTCCCAAATTGAGTGCAACAGGAACCTGATTTGCATAGTTTACATTCGCCATGATACGAATTCTTTGACCATCTGTCGTCTGCACTGGCAACCTATACTCACGTATCTCATTTTCACGCTTTCGTGTAACTAGACTCATCTGCCTTTGCGCATCTTCAATATCCTCAGGAGTAGGATCAAGATAAATAAGCCCATTATCGCCATCAATAATAGCCTGAACATAACATCCAACTGCTAAAATATCCACCCCTGTAGCTACAACCATTGGAATCCCAAGAGTACGCGCCAAAATAGCCGTATGAGAAAGTGGCCCTCCCCATACCGTTGCTAACCCTTGTACCTTTGTACAATCAAGCTGTGCTACATCAGAGGGAGAGAGATCATCTGTAACAAGAATAACATCACGCGGAATATCATTTAAAAAGAATGATCTATATGATGGATTAATTTCTCCTAAAACACGACGACCAACATCAATTAAATTAACAGCACGCGCTGCTAATAAAGGATTATCAACCTTAGAAAACATATCGACAAATTGCCGAACTGCTCTATCCCAAGACCAAGCGACACCATGGCCTTCTGCTATAAAGCGACAAGTTTGAGCTATCAGATTTTCATCTTCAAGCAAACCCATTTGCGCAGAAAAAATTGCTGCTGCATCAGCTCCCATACGTGCTGTGATATCAGCAATTACGGATGCCATTTTATGTTTCGTTTTTATAAGAGCATTTTCAAGACACGCTGTACCAGCCGCGAAACCTATTGGCTGGTCCATTATGGAAACATCATTTTGTCTTAAAATAAAAATCTTGCCAAAAGCTAACCCTGAACTTGCTCCAATACCAGAAATGCTTTTTTGTCTAAAACGCGGATACCAACCATGAAAAGCTTTCGTTTGCGTTTCCATTTCTCTCATTGCACATTTTTCACTTATGCTTACTTTTTCTACAACAGAAATGGCATCCTTAAGAAGTTGCATACCTTCTGCTGCATCCGTTGAAAAAATCAGAACATCACCGTTTTTTGCTCCTAATTGTAATAATCCGACCAAATTCTTCATTTCAACGACATATTGACCATGGCGAACTCTGATAGAGCTTTGCACCTTTTTTGCAAAGTCAACCCAAAGAGAAGCTGGTCGCGCATGAAGACCGCTTGGATAATCCAAAGTCCATTCCTGACACACTGAAAGGTCTCCTATAAAAGCCTTTCCTATTTCCATGTCCTGACTCAAAAGAGTTTTAACAATTTGTTGTTTATCGGCAGTTGTTAAAAGTGCTTCAAGCCGTTCTTTATCAAATAAGAGATCCGTCAATTGTTTGCAAATCTCTTTATAGCGATCTGGACAAGCTGCAATGGCGATAACCAAACGCGCTTTATTTCCATCACGCCATTCAACCCCTCTAGGAATCTGTATAACAGCAACAGCCTCCCTAATAACCAAATCTCTATTTTCAAACATTCCATGGGGAATTGCTATACCATTTCCAAACCAAGTATTTGTTATTGCTTCACGCTTGAGCATGCTTTCTAGATAACATTGATCAACGGCTCCAACCTGCATAAGTAACTCAGCAGCAGCATGAATAGCATCATTTTTATGATCAAAAGTCGCTGCAAGTTGTACAGATTTTATAGATAAGATTTCACTCTCATTAAAATCTGTATTTATTGCCTCTGCTTCCTCACATTTTATCATGAATTTACATTGCCTCATGTTCGAATATGGATGTTCTGATCAATTTCGTTTCAAAACCATATTTTCCAAAATATAAAAAACACTGTGAATTAACTCTATTTTAGGAAATATAACCACGTGAGACGTTCAAACATTTTAATATGATCCGTCTAACGATTGGATGATACTATCCCCTAAATTGCTTAAACTATCGTAGAAAAACTTGACTCCTGTTCTTACTTCATAAAAATAAATTGCTCCCATTTTTATGTAGAAAACCAGCTGAAAAACTATTTTTAAAAACATTCCCCCTCCCAAGCTATTTGACACAACTTGTTATATTTCGCACAGAAATAGAAAACCCCAACTATCTATAATTTCAGCGGCCTCTCCCAAATTGAGTGACCCGCCCTTAACTCATTATACGTTACATGATTACAAATTATTCTATGCAACCCACCTCTTTAAGATTGCGCATAATTAAATACGCCAAAATATAAAACTCTCAAGACATAACCTTGACCACACTGTATACTTTTCTTTCTCAAATGATATCACAACTCTACAATGCCCTTTATTTGCACATCCGCGAAATACTCACCCTTAAAACAACATCCTCACCAGTTAAATCAAGCCAATCTCCATAGATAATCTTAATTTTTAAGTATTTTAACAAACAAGACAATTACAGTTCTAAAATGGAAAGTGCTTTTATCTTAAACTAAGCTTTGCTCTTGTATTTATAGAGTTCATTTTCACAATGCTTAAATAATCAGAAAAACTAATCTTGATAGCGCTAATTATACGCCTGCCATTCCAATTGCTTTACACTCAATTCTCTTAAGTGTAGCTCCACCCTAGATTTATTGTCCCACCTCAACGCATTTCACTTCATAAAGTAACTTTGATCAACACTTTGTACAGTCTTTTACTCTTTCTTCTCTCTCAAAACGGATAACTTCACTCATCCCATAATCGTTTAAGAAGATTACAAATATCATAAACACCTACCAGTTGCTTCAACTTTACCAAAATTATCGTGCCAATATTCCTATCAACTTTCTCTTAAAATTCTTCGAAAATGAATTGCTTTTTTAAAATATAAATTGTTCCGTGCTTTTTCGCATATAATAAAAAGAAAAAGCTTTCCCCACCACCATCATATAATAGTTTATTGATAAATTCCATCATCATATCACTGTCTTTAGTACGAACAAAATATAGCACAACTTTTTCAGTTCTTTGAGAAAAATAATTGCCCAAATTCCGCCTTTTCAACCTTCTGGACATCTCTATATCAATACAAAAAAGGAAAGATAGAATGCTATCTTTCCTTTTAAAGATTTATAATTTCACAACCGAATTCCAATGAAGTACCAGCTTAAGCAGAAAAGGTCATAACCTACTTCACTGTCTCTACCCTAGGAATAACCGAGACATAAGAACGGTTATTTGCTTTTCTTTGAAAAGAAACCACACCGTTTGATAGAGCAAAAAGGGTATGATCTTTTCCTATACCGACATTATCACCAGGATGCCAGCGCGTACCACGCTGGCGAATAATAATATTTCCAGCGATAACGGCTTCACCACCAAATTTTTTAACGCCAAGACGTTTCGATTCTGAATCGCGACCATTACGCGAGGAACCACCAGCTTTTTTATGTGCCACGGACGTTCTCCTTTAATCTTTTTTATTCTTTGATGCTACAGCCGCTTTTTTCTGCGGCACAGTCTCTTTTTCAGCTGCTTTTTTAACAGAAGCAGGTGCTTTTGTTTCCTTTTTTTTCTCTTTTAATGCAGTGGCTTCTTCTTTTTCTTTAATTGGCTTTGTCGCTGCTTTTTTAGGCTTTGCACCACCCATCAAAACTTCTAAAATACGAAGTGTCGTCAGTTCTTGGCGATGACCACGTGTGCGTTTCGAATTTTGACGACGGCGCTTCTTAAATGCAATAACCTTACGCCCACGGGTTTGCTCTATAATTTCAGCCGTAACTAAAGCATCGGCAATAACAGGTGCACCAATAATTGCATTACCCTCTTGCCCCACAATCAATACATTATTGAATTCAACAACATCACCGGCATTGCCAATAATTTTTTCGATTCTCACCACTTGGTTAGCAACAACGCGGTATTGCTTACCACCAGTTTTAATGACTGCGAACATTTTTTATCCTTTCGTTCACACCAGCTCTTATTTAACCCTCAGTTGATTTCTACCTTGTCAAAGAGAGAAAATAGGCTGCTTTTTATCAGTCGTAATAGATTTTAAGAGGAGAATAAAATACCCTCGAAAACGCAAATATGCGCAGATTTCTCCACGCTTGCATTTCACATATATGACGGAATTTCCATTCTCTGTCAATAAAGGCACATAAAAAAGCAAAAAATGGTTGTACTAAAAGCAATTGAAGGTTATCTACCCTCCATATGCTTCGATAATATGAAGTTTTATTGCACTTTGATGTCATATATGGAGAGATGGCTGAGTGGTTGAAAGCACCGCACTCGAAATGCGGCATAGGGGTAACTCTATCGGGGGTTCAAATCCCTCTCTCTCCGCCAATAATAGATCTTTTGTAGCTTGCCACTAGGTTTTGTATATTTTGCCACCAGGTTTTGTACCAATTTATTTTGCTTCACATGATTTTTAAGGGGTTCTCAAAGGGTCTTCAAAGTCCTTTCAAAGGTTGTTTAAAGACTCTTTAATGAATCTTTTTCTTTTCTCCTAAATATCGCAATTGCTAATGATCAGTTCCTTTGCCGGAATCGCATTATTTGACAAATTACAGGAATAAATTGTTCTCACCTCTTTTATATGGAATTGGCTAAAGGTTTTTCGGATTTCTGGCACATCATTGAGAGAGAGAAGAAACTTTCCCTTTAGTTGTGCAAGCAGCATAGACATCGTCTGGTAATCCTCCCGCTTAAACAAGTCCTTGCCATAATAATCCTCAACACCAAAATAAGGTGGATCAAGATAAAACAAAGTATTTGGCCGGTCATAACGCACAATAAAATCAGACCAATCTAAATGTTCAATGGTAACACCCGCTAAACGGCGGTAAATAAGCTTTAATAAGTCCTCAAGTTTCAAAGAATTAAACCTTGCTCCACGGTTAGGATCAACTCCAAATGTACGCTTAGCCACCTGACCAGCGAAACTTAATCGCTGGAGATATAAAAACCGCAAAGCCCGTTCTAAATCCGTAAGGGTGCTTGGATCTTGTGAAGTAAAACGTTGAAACAGCTCACGGCTGCTAATCTGGAACTGCAACAGATCCATAAAAGGGTGATAATGGCGTTGCAACACCCGAAAAAAATTCACCACATCCCCGGAGCGATCATTGATAACTTCATATAAGGGAATCAATTTTCTCCTAAAGAATATTCCTCCCATGCCAACAAAAGGTTCAGCATAAGTACGATGAGGAATGCCCTCAATGATTTTGATAATGGTTTTGGCTAACTTGATTTTGCCACCAATATAAGCAGCAGCTGGCGAGATGGGTTTAACAGATTTTAATTTTTCTTTGTAAAGTATGTCCATCATTTTTTAACACTCTTTCATCTATATTAGCCGTCTTCTCATTGCTTTAAGTGATAAGAAGTGGCTGCGATGTTAAGTTAAGTCGCATCGGACGGGTGTGTTCGCAAAACTTTCTCCCGTTGGCTGGGTGACCAGCCCAGCCTCTATTTTTGTTCCTCTCCTTGATTTGGTGCCTCAAAAGTTATTTCTGTGGTGTATCCGCTTTGCTTTTCATAGCGATGGATCACGGTAGCAGCATGCCATGGACCATTGATTTCGCCTCGAAACCCTTGCAATAAAAGAGGTTGATCCGCCATGATTTCAGGGCGCCCCTCAAGGCTTAAAGAACCGCTGCCCATGGCTCGACAAAGCCTATCCGACTCAGAAGCAGCGGCAGCTTGTGCTTCTTGCTCACAAGGATAACACGTCCGCAGACGGCGAATGGGCCCCGTATACCCTGTGTGATGTTTGACGGCGTGTTGTTGCCCTTTTGCGCGATCAAAATACCGTGCTTCTATCATGCCGTATTGGGTACGCGGCTCGAGACTAAATTCCCAATGGGAACATTCCTGTTGATGAATGGTCTGGAGGGGGAGATTGTCCCCACTTAAAAATAAAAACGTATTGTCTTTGATCAAAAAACGCGCCTGCATCCGATCAGCAAGCCGGGTTAAAAAATCAATCGCCGATTGATCGGTGCGCACCACATAAGGCAAGGTTTGTTTGGTAAACTGTGGACTGACCTTTGCTTGATAACCATGACGTTTGGCAAAGCTCTCAACAATCTCAGCAATGGTTTTATGGTCAAAATGTTCGCTGTCCTGTTCTTTGATCTCCGCACGCATCGAGGCGCTTTTGCCACAAAGGCGCAAAATCTCTCCATCACTTCCCCCACAACTGATCACCGATTCCACAACAAAACGCCCCATAAAGGCACGAATGCTGTCTTGATAACCAAAGGTGACATGGAGTGCACTGTTGCTGGAGGGAATCTCTAAATCATTGCCGCTATCATCAAACTCTGCTTCAAAGCTATCGGCTTCATTCCCCGCATTGTCTGTGATAGTTGCCGTTAAAAGACGTTGGTAAAAAACCTCATGAACAAGCTTATCTCCCACCCTTACCTCAATAAAGGGATGTGTGCGCATTAATCCCATAGCCGTTTGACCACGCTGTTTTTTTCTTGGGAAATAAATTCAGGCAAAAGAACCTTTAAGCCCCGCGGCAAAAAAGTATCATACCCAGCAATCTCTGGATTAGCCTCCAGGGTGGCTTCTAAATAACCTTTCAGTAAACCCGCTTGCCTCCGATCTCCTAAAACAGACAAGGCATGATGATAACAAATGAGGTCTAAACTCATATCCTCAAGTTCGACCACAAGCTGTTTTGCGGGGATCTTCATGGGCTATCCTCCTCTTGTCCCACTTGATATTGACCTTGTGGTTTTCCCCCATCAAAAAACGGCAACAGGCTAATGGAATAGCGAATACGCCCCGATTGACCAGAGCGGCTAATATAGTCATGGTCTTTCGTGACACTGGTAATCACCACACATCCAAGCATTAAGGCACTGTAGCTATCATCACTCATCCAACGGATCATCTGAACGGGTTGAGCCGCACGTATGGTTCTGGTGATGGCATCAATGGCAACTCGGTCACCAAACTCTTCTGGAAATAATACCCCGTGGATGGTCTTGGGATCATTGCCATAACCAGTAAATTGCAAACCAGGGGACCTGCCAAAACGCTCTAGGCAAACCCATGAGGCAGAGAATTCCTCTTCAAAAGATTGGAAGTTCAGCCAGTCCACATAAAATTGATGCGGTCCTAACATCAGCAAAGGATCTTGCATGGTCTATTCCCCCTCATTCTGTTCCACCGTGCAAGGCATTGGCCCCTGCCCGTTGCAATGCATGGCGAACCGCATAACCGGTCGCCATGGGATCACGCGCGCCATTGACATGCACCGTGACATTTTGATTGTGGGTGATGGCAGAGCGGTCTTTCTCTCTTTGCTCTAAGACCAAGTGATTGGCATGAGAATGACCTGCAAATTGTGCTATGGGTTGAATGGTTGTTTTGCCCCCAAGCCAACTTGGCAAATGAAACAGGTCGGATAAATCAATCGACCCAATCCAGCCCTTTATGCGACTGGGCAAAGATTTAAAAAAATCCATCAAGCCTGTGATGGTCCCCATAAAGCCATCGACAATCCAACTCGCTAAATCTTCTCCGGCTTGTTCCATACCAGCCTTGGCACTCTCCGAGAGCTTTTCGCGGGCAAAAAAACTTCCCAACCAGCTCCAAAAGTTGGAAAGGCTTTGTTTAAACCCCTCCCACACGTTGCCAAACCACCTGCCAACAGCGCTAAGCCCTTGTTTGAACTTTTGCCAATGGGAAGAGAGATCAAAAGCAGCAGCAATGATGTTTTTCCAACGTGTGATGGTGCTGGTATCAGCACCAAAAAAACGCATGACGGCTTCAAAGGCACGACCAAAAGCGTGTGCTATCCCCCGTGCAAAGCCATTTATAAAAGAAGAAAAGCGGTCCCAATATTTCCACAAAGTAAAACCAGCAGCGAGGATAACAGCTACAACAGCAGCAATCAGAGCACCGATTGGGGTAAATACAGCCCCAACAACAGAGGCTATGCCAGCAGCAATCACTTCGATCACGGTTCCTATCCAACCAAAGCTGCTCGCAAAAGCCGCCCCTGAAACAGCAATCCCTCGCAAAGCACCCATCAATAAGGTCATGGGGCGTAAAAGTCGCAGTGAACGTGCCCCAAGTCCTGCGGTGAGCAAGCCCAGTGAGCGCCCTGAAGCCAAAAGCCCGCGCCAACTTGCCTTTAGCGCACCGCTCACAGCCCTCATCTTGATAAAAGAGGCAATCAATTGCAGGATCCCAAGGCGGGTTCCGGCAAAAGTAAAACGCACAACCCGCAAAGCAATATTAAAAGCCATCAGAGCGGCAATGGTTTTGATGATCACACCGGTTAAAACAGGATGCTCATTAGCCCATGCCATCAGCACGTTTAAAAAACCACCAACACTCGCCATTAAACTGTTCACATGGGGCAACAAGACTTCACCAATGGTAACCCCTAAAGCCACAATGCGGTTTTGCAACAGTTCAAATTGCCGCATGGCACCGGTTGCTTGTTTATCTGCCTCTTGTTCGACAGAGTCTTTAAAGACTTTTGGGTCTTCAACAAACTTTAAGGCTTGCCCTAACAGTTCGGGGTTACCCACCAGTTTGGCAAAATCCCCAGTAAAGTCGCGTCCTGCAATGGCAATCAGTGAACGCATCCCCTGTTCGGATTTGCCCAAGACATCAAAAAAACGCACCAAAGTACCGGTGGCATCTTTCTCCAAATCTTCCATAAATTTTTGGCGAGAGAGACCAATATTGGTAAAAGCATCTTCAATATGTTTACCCCCTGCTTGTATGCGCGCACTCATGGCATTAAAACCACGTGCTGCACTCTCTGGAACAATTCCAGCAGAAATCATCGCCGTCCCAAATGCTGCCGTTTCGCGGGCTGTGAGTTTAAACATGGTGGCCGCACCGGTCGCCCGATTGGTAAAGTCAGAGACTTCACTCGCCTTTGCCGCCATGTGGTTGGAAAGATGGTTGATGGCATCGCCTAAATCTTCGATGCCTGCTTGATTAAGCTTAAAGACATTGCGCAATTTGGCAAAGCGCTCACCAATTTGATCTCCGCTCATATCAAAGGCGACCGCGGCTTTGGCGGCATAAATACTAAAAGCCTCGAGATCTTGTTCACCAATCCCTGCTTGGCTGGCACTGGTCATCAGTTCTAAAACTTCACGAGCGGCGAGAGGAATCTTTGTTGAGGTTTCAAGGGCAAAACGACGCAATTCTTTTAAACGATCAAGAGGGGCATCGAGAACCTTCTCTAAGCCCTTCATCGATTGGTCAAATTGCATGGCTTTATAGAGCGGGGCAATTAAGGTTGCCGTTTGAGCAACAGCCCCCACCATGCGCCCACGCGCATGAATATAAGCACTTTCTGCATTTGCTGTGGCTTGCTTTAGATGTTCAGGGTCAAACCACCCTTTAAAATGCTTTCGTGTTTGGTTTTGGAAATGCGCAATATCGAGGCTAAAGGCTCTTAAGTCTCGCTTGGCAGAGGCGATCCCCTCTTGGAGATGATTCACAAAACGCACAACAAGGGAAACATCCATGAGCGTATTTTATCCTAACATTTGGCTTTCATATTCTTGTTGTTTCAAGCGCACTAATTCTTCGCGATAGGCAATCACTTCCAGCCAATCCATCTGATTGATCTCTAGAGCCGACCAGTGGTAATAAAGGGCTAGTTCGGCTCCAAATTGTCCGGCATAGGGGATTGGTGTTTGGGAAAAAAAGCAAAAAAAACCTTAAATACGGCCATAAGATCAACAATATCAAGACGATTAATCAGTTCAACAGATTCATGAGACATCTCTGCCAGAAGCGCGGCGATTCCTTCCATGGCTTCATGGGTAAATAAAGCCTCACAAAGTTTGGAAATAAGAATATCATTGCTCAAAGGTATTTTATCTTCTTCTACAGCGGGCAAAAGTAACTTTGCCAGCTGTGGTCCAATCAACACAGCTAATTGGCGTGCTTGCTTGAAATTTGGGCGATAAAAGATCAATTTTTGCCGTGTTGATTCTTTGCCATCCTTGTCTTGATAAACAAGGGGAACCTGCAATTCCACAGCAACACTTGTTTGTAAACTTGTCATGATCAATTCCTATAAATTGAGAATAGAGCGACGGCGCCCACCGATATCTTGTCCATTGCGCACAAGCCAACCGCCCCGTTTAAAGGAAAAGCGATGCAAAACAGAGCCATCCCAAAATTCTGTGTAATCCCAAATATTTTTAATCTCGCAATCATAGCCTGTGGCTTTTCCAGCTGTTAAGCTTTCGCTATCGACTTTGACCAAGCGCCCTGTAACATCAATGGAATGTTCATGCTCGCGTCCATCTTCTTCAGACACCACATGTTTTTTGCCGGTAAATTTATGACGAAGACCAGGAGGACCACCGAAGATACCAATGATTTCTGGAGTGTGGCTGTGAATTTTCATTTGCAAGGTTAAAGCTTTCACACCAAGACCACTCACATCAATTTGCATGTCAGAGCCCCCTGGTTGATAGGTTTCGGTGATTTCTTCCAACGTGGGAAGTTTGAGTGTCTCAAGATCAAGATGGAGATTGACATCATCATCAACAATCAGGGTAAAACCACGAACAATTCTTAAAGTCATACATCACTCCTTGCTGCCTTGCGATAACCCTCAAGCGTATCGCCAAAAGTATGGGTCATTTTATTTTGGATATCTTCAGAGAGCCGATCAAAATAAGCACCATTGCGCCGGCTTCCAAAGCTTAAATCTTCGAGAGGGGGCACTTCTTCTGCATCAAATTCCACCCGCAATTTTCCCAATTGCAAATTGCTGTTTGAATTCAAATCACGGTCAAACCAGACACGTCCTCCTAAAAGCGCACCACGGGCAATCATATCATCAAGAAACTGTGTAAGGCTGCGGGTAATGGCAATGACATGTTGACCGGTCAGGTTTTCGTCATTCGCCCAAGGGCGCAAATTATTAATGATGGTTTTTTCCAAGGCTGCGCGGGTGCGTACCACATTGACAAAACGCCAGAGTGGATCACTCGAGGTGGTGTGATTGCCCCATAAAATGCGCCCATTGGCAGCCAATTGACCTTGGGCATTTTGGCTAAGGCGGGCGGGAATAAAGGTGGCAATATCAGCTTGATTGAGACGATTAGCCTCATGATCAATTTCCCCATCAAAATAGCTAATGGGGCGCGCTGTACCTAAAATACCATGCACATCTTGGTTAGAGGGAGACCAAAAAACACCCCCCCTTTGTTTGTCCCGTTTGATAAACATGGCGGCTGCAAAAGGACTTGCTGGTTTAACACTCCAACCCCCCTCACTATTTGCTACCCGCACAAAGGGATCAATCAGATAACAAAAGCGTGAGGAGAAATCTGCGCGAAAGGCAAGGCTTTCTTCCGTATTTTTGCCCCCCGTATCGAACACCGCAATGGCTTGTAGCTTTTCAGCAACCTGTTCTAGAGCATCTGCTAGTGGATTTTTAGCATTATCAAGGCGCCCTGCACTATAAGCTGGCGCTAAGAGAATTCCAAGTTCCACACCTAAATGCCCTCTAGCATGTTTTAGCGCATGAACACCGGTTAAAGCAACACTTGACCCCACCATTTCAGTTTGTGTTTCAGCAATGGTAGATTTTTCCTCCACCCGCACGAAGATCACTTGTGCCTCAATTCCTTGCGCACGCACGGCGTTGATAACATCAAGGGCTGTGCCTTTTTTCCCAAGCTTTTGGATTTTCTCTGTCTCATGGGTAAAGACCAACACGGGCTCGTTGAGGGGATAGGTCTGTGCATCCGCATCAGGGGCTGTAACAACCGCCCCAAGGGCGGTTTGACTAAACATCTCTAAGGGGCGAGAAGCTTGACCATCCTCAATGAGGCGAATACCATGATTAAATTCTGTTGCCATTTTGCTCTCCAAATCAATGAAGAGACAATAACAAGCATCACCATGCTCCATAAGACTGACAGTGTCAGTCAAAAAAAGCCC
>NZ_HE997452.1:101396-103467 GCF_000312525.1 Bartonella florencae
GTCAACAAGATCAAAAGTGCCTAAATCCACCGTTTTTTCTGTTTGCCTATAGCGTGCAGCGAGCACCCGAAAGGCTAAAGCCTCATCTTGGTGCGCTGTCCAACTCTGCGCATTGACAGAGGAAAAGCGTGGACCGGTCACGTAAGGGTGGCTTGAGACGTATCTTTGGTTGTCTTTATCAAAATCACCAAGTTTGGCGAGTGAGACAGAATGATTACTATCATCTGTCTTGATAACGAAAGCCGTTAATCGGTCATCCATCACAAGGAGTGGTACATCATAGCGTGCCTCTGCCCACCCTCCCTTTGCGCCCTTCATGGAATAGGAGGTTTGTGCTTGAATATCGGCGGTCGGATAGCCGTTTTCTGTAGTGACCAAATCAATCACTAGATCATGGTTTTGATTGCCTATTTTACAAAGATGGAAATCAATCCCCGTTATTTGCCGTGTTTCATCGGGGGTAAAGACTTGTGCTTGCGGGTCTACTTGTGTCCAGATTTTCACTGTGGTGGTACGCCGCATCACTTTTACATCAATTACCCCTTGACCGGTAAAAAGTCCCGTTGCTGTTGTTCCACCTTTCCCTCGTGCCACAACATTTTTTGTACCGGCGGGAATGTTTTGTGGAATCTTGAAACTCCCTTCAAGGGTGCCTTTGCTATCGGCACTAAGACGGCTTGTTGGCAAGACATTGACACCATCAAAGGTAAGGCTGTCCAAGATTTCGCCACTGCCAAAACCTTCAATCTTAAAATTCAACGGAATTTGTCTTAAAAAATCGATTTGCTCCCTCGTTGTATTTACCAAATCATCACGGATTTCTGTCTTAACGATACTTCTCCCACGGTTCTGCCCCATATTGAGTTGATTGGTCACACCAGAGAGCCAATCAGTGCGCTCAACATGCCAAAAGTCTGTCGCGGGGGTAAGGGTGACTGTTCCAGGGAGAGGCGCAAAATTTTGATAGGGGTTGATTTTTTCGCAAGCCGTTGTCAACTCTTGCGCAATGATCACTTCATTGGTCCAGTCAAGCGTGACAGGTGAGTTCAAGGGGGCAGTATAAAATGTTGGGTCAATAGCAAGCTGCAAAATGCCGTTGCCGACAGCTCCTGTTTGTTCAAAACCTTCATCTCTGTAACTGTCATCGAGAAAAGGGTCTACAAACATGCCTTTTTTGGCAACAGGCTCTTTAGAGTCAACATTGCTTTTAATGCGCTCTAATTGCATGAGGCGGTCAAGGGAAAGCACCCGTTGAAAATAACGCCACATCTCATCATAAGGGGCAACACGCGTTCCATCATTCTTCACACGCGGTAAATCAAGCCAGTTATTGGTAATGGTGGCAAGGGAGAGCACATCTTCAGGAACACTAGGCGCCATGGGGTGGTCTACTGAGATACCTTTGATGTAAACCACATTGCCTCCTGTGTTCAATCCAATACGGTCAATGCGGGGGAGTTTGTAAGTGTAACTGACGATAATATCACCACCTTGCGCCCCACCTGAGACAGTGATTTCCTGTGCTGTCACTTTATCAGCTTGCACGCTTGCGCGGTAACGGTAAGTCACTTTATAGCTGCTCCCCGGTAACGGTTCATCGCCCACGGGTGCCCAATCAATGGTGTCTCCGGTTTTTTTAAAATCCGTGCCTTCTTTAAATTCCTTGCTTCCTTGAACGACTTTAATAAAAGAGGTAATGCTTTTATCAGGAACACCATCACGTCCAGCGACAACCGCACCACGGGTGACGTTAACGGTTTTTTCTTTTGTCAACAAAAGAGACTGAATATCAGCAATAGGAAAATAATAGGGTTTAAAGGTGAAACTTGTCTTGCCCTTTTGAGGCGCAAAAATATGCGTTTCGCTAGGAACAACGCTTGTCGAAAAGTCCTCTTGTTCTTCATGGCGCAAAGCAGCAAGGCGTTTGCGTTTAAAGCCATTGATATTTGCTTCTCCTTCTTGGATACTAAAGACTTGGCAACCGTTGTTTGGTCCCAATGCGCTCACACGGCAGCCACTCACGATATAATGCCCATGGGCGCGGTCGTACGTCGCAATGGCTTGCATGGCT
>NZ_HE997452.1:104518-399283 GCF_000312525.1 Bartonella florencae
TCCAAAAGAAAACAGTGTGCCAAGAGCTTTAAGACGGATTCCACTCTCAAAATCCAGCATGCTGTCATCAAGCCTTGACATATTGGCTTGTATAGCCCCCACATCATAACCAATGACACCGCGGCGAAAATCAGAGCGCAAGCTTTTGGAAAGGTCGACAATGGCTTCAATTGCCTCAAGATCACCTCGTTCAGGCAAGTGATCAAATTCAAGTTGGAAGGAATTCCACCATGCACGCTCTGACCACGCGGGTGTAAAATGTACTGAGAGTCCAAGCCATTGAAGACCCATATCAATTGCCGCTACAGAGCCACGTATCCGCTGCCATTCAAGTCCTTGGTCAAGAAGATCATAGAGGTTTGGAACATAAGGGGTGAGTTCTTGTAAACCATATTCGTCAATTAAGAAGGGTAACCAAGAAGGGGGACGCGTGATCAATTTGGCACGCACAATATCTTCAAGAGCCCTTTTGACTTGCGGGGAAAGAGCCATGGCCCCAGCCAAACAGCGTTCAAACAAGCTTGAATTTGGGGGCAAAAGTGAGGAAAGCATCAATAAGCATCCCCCCGTAATGATAAAGTAATTTCCCCTAGTGCTACCGCCTCATGTGGAGCAACAAGAATATCTTCCTGTGGCTTTGTAACCTCCACATGGTGTACACCTTCAACCATGAGGCGGCTTAATATCCAACTTGAATATAGATCACGCCCAAGTCTGCCTGCACGCGCCCATTCTTCTCTTAAATTCTGCTCTGCCCTTTCTAAAAGCTGTTCTCGCTCACCGGGTAACAACCAAAGGTTAGCCGAAATATCAATCACCCGCTGGATGGCACTTTTGACCAAGAGGGTATCATTGGTCATTTTAACATGGGGGGCATCAAGGGCTGCTTGAACCTTGGCAATCAAAGCCTCATCGGCCACTCCTGAAGGGGCATCACTAAAAAGAGCCACATGAATAAGCGGGCTTTTGCCCACACGGTAAACAAAAGCATCTTTGACACGGATATCACTGGAGAGAGCAAAATATTGATAGCGGGGTGCTGTGCCCCCTGTAGAATGCCCTTGCCGGCTTAAACGAATGCGGCGGCGAAAACGCTCATCATCCTCATCTAAAAGGCGCGTGACCCCATGAAAATCCCCCAAATGGTCCAAACTTGTGCCATGCGCAAATTCGAGCAAATTATCCCGTGCCACTTCATTGATCCGCTGGCGCAACAGCAATTCTTCATAAGCAGCCGCTTGTAATTGAATGACCACGGGATCATAAGCGGTCTTTTCCACATTGTAAGGGATATGATGCGCCGCAAAAAGCTCAGTCAAACGCGTGATCTTTTGCTCTAAAATGGCTTCAACAGAAAGCTCTTCAATCACTTGTGGTAGCGAGCGTTGTGAAAGGGATAAATATTCAGGCTCTGCCATAGGAGACCTCTAGCGGAAATTGCCTCTCTTGCCCATGGGACCAATCCCCCAAATGCCCATCGGGATAAAAAATGCCCCTTAAAACAAAGTGGAATGTTCCCTCACGCGTTGCTTTGATTAAATCAATTCTCTGCAGCGAAAACCCAGGTTCTCCGCATTCTGGATCATCGAGCGCTTGCACAATTTCTTGATAAAGACGTAAAATCGTTGCAGGATTGGCATTGGCATCTTGGAAATCTTTGACACCACACCCATAATGGCGACGCAAGACCCGTGTTCCCACCCGTGTCATCAAACATTTATGAATGGATTGTTGGCAATGCGCAAAGCCATATAAGAGAGAGCCATCCTTTTCGCTCATCCCACAACGCATGATTTAAGCCCCCTTTGTTGTTTTTGTAAGAGATACGGTTGGAGCTGGTTTTTCAGCAATCTGACCAAGAAGAAGCGGATATTTTGCCGCCTCTTCACTTAAACGAATTTCCTCACCTTTCCCCGGTGAACGTTGACCTGCCACAAAATCGGCATTGGTTAAAATAACATAAGTTTTCTCACGCATCATAAAGCTCCTTTAAAGAGGACTAGAGGTTGTGGAGGTCCCCATTTTGACCCCACCATGTTTGTGGCTTGCTCCAACAGATTTTTGATTGTGCTTTAAATCTTCTGCTTCAATCTGCACACTGCCCGTTAATTCAACACGGGTTGATTGGTGACAAAGCATGAGCCCTTGTGCACTCAAACGGATTTGGTTTTCACCATGGGAGAGAATAAGTTCATCTTTAGTCATTCGCAGTGCACCACCTGCATAACAAAGCGCAAGCTCTTGCGGCGAGCGCGCCTGGTTTTGTGCATCGTCACTATAGCTATCGCGCACCACCAGAGACGCAGAGCCAATTTCGCCATGGGGGTTTAACAAGCGCACCGGATCACCAATGTTTAAAGGCATATTGCTTGAAACAGCACCAGCCGCTTCTTGTGCTTGTAGCCAAGGCGATAAAACTGCTTGACCATTGGCACTTTCACAAGAAAGTTTGACCCGCACCCTATGTCCATCAATTTGCGCCACCCGCCCCATCATGTGCTGGTTGGCAAGACAGCGTTCAAGCGCATCAAGGCGCTTCATGATTTGCCGAAAAGTCTCGCCCAACAAATGCGCATCATTCATGAACACACCTCATCATCACATGAGATCAATCCGGCTTTAAGTTGTCGTTTGTCTTCACCCGCAAAAATATCTTGTCCTAAATGATGCAAATCTTGATGCCATTCCACCACACTAATCGATACACCGCGCTGCTTAATCGCCGCAGAAATAATGGGGTCAATTGACACATCCTGCGGGGCGCTTACATGCGTTAACCCCCACAATTGTCCGCTATGGCATAAAACCCCTATCGCTTCTGCCAAAAGCCAACTGGAAACATCCCGTTCCTTGCCCGTGGTGATAATAAATGCCCCTAAATGAAGCTCTGCACTGATCTGACCAGAAGCAACAGAACTTAAGCGGCTTTCTAACACTGCAACACGTATTGCTGGCGCAACAAGCATTTGTGTTTCAAGTTCTTCCAAGTTAAAACGCCCAAATTGGCAGGCACAATCGCGCACATCCGGCAGAGCGCTTTTAAGGCTCCTTATCACCGCCTCACGAAACGCATTAATACGCCCTGCTTGTTTGACTGTTTGACTCATGAAAAGACCCTTCCCAGCCAATCTTCTGCTGCTTTGATAATTTCCACTTTATTGTGTTCTGAAAGCCCTAAATAGGGGCGCGCCGGCATGGTCACTTGAGGCACACAAACAAAGCGCTGTGCCTTGCTGCTTCTCAAGAAAAAGCGTAGGGTTTTGCCATTTTTCGGGCGAATAACCCCACCCAATTGATGAATCCGCGCATAAACCAACCCAGAGCCCACAATCACCTGTTCTGGTGAGGCTTTCATATCAATAGAGCGTGAGAGTGCCCCACTGGCATAAAGAATGGAGGTGCGAGCATGATTGTTTTTCCACTTTTCTCCTTGGGGAGAATTTTTTTCGCTTTGAATCCGCCGCCTTGTGCTTTCTTGGATGAGACGCCCAACCCCTTGTGCCAAAGTCCCCATCGAGCTATCAGCTCCCTTTTGCAAAAAGGATAAAGCCGCTTCAAGCCCGCTCTCTTTAATCTCAATATGGGTTGAAACAGACATGTTATCTTCCCATCAAACGCGGCTTAGCATGGAAAAAAGCCCCATCACGCACGGGACCATCTTCGCTCATAATTTTAGGCTCATCTATGCCTAAACCCGCTTTGCCTTCCGCAATGCGTTTCAAGAGTTCAACCGCCTGTTTGTAACGATCTTCAATGGTCGTGGTCAGTGCCGTATGGCGTATGGCTAAATTATAAACAGCAATATTGACACAGATCATGCCAAGAGCCGCCGGCTGTCCAGCAATGGGGACCAAGTAGCGATGAGAGAGATGCACATCAATCTCACCGCTTGCTTGGTTTAGAGCAAGGGCAATGGCTTGATCGAAAAGCATTGGATCAGCCTCATCATCAAAAGCACATAAGTCTTTCAAGAAATCATCACCCCAGAGCTCTTCAATCAATGTTTTGCTTGCATACGCCATTAGTCTTTTCCTTAAACAACATCTTGCAGCAATACACCGGCATCTTTTGCGGCAACCAATTCGCACACCCGTTCACCCACACGCACCCGTTTACCACCCGATAAACCAATATCTGGATCAGAGATCACCCCAGAGATACGCTCGCCCAATTGAGCACTAAAGCCCCAACTGATGACCGAACCATCCGCCTGTTGCTTGGTGGGATCAATATAAAGCAGAGCAATCTTATTGCCCCAAACGCGCGCCAATTGCGCCGTACGCCCTTTGCGAGCTAAATTCACTTGCGATTCACCAATGAGTAAACGATCGGGGTGTATTTCCATCAGATCAGCAAATTGCGCTTTGGTCACAAAACCATCAGCAGTGCCACCCCCCTTAACGGCTTTGATGATTTTGGGATGACGTTTGAGTTTTGACCAAACAACTTTACCCATCACAATGGTGTTGGGCGTATAGACGAGAGCCTTATCCTTCGCCTCATCTAAGGTGGCATAAGGGTCTGATTTGTCATAATCACTGAATTTATCCTCACCCTTAAGCGTCATCACCCGCTCTGGTGCATAATTTTTATTGTTTTGCACAAGTTCTGCAACACGCACTTCACGCCCCAATTCCAGCAAATTGGCAAGCCCCTCTACAGCGGTCTTTTCAGGGTTATAACGAGAGCGCTTTTCTGCCCGTGCGCGGGCTGCTGCTTCAATATCTGAATTGGGAATAAGGTCATCAAGCCCGTAATCTCTCACACTGGCTTCCCGTTCAAAGGCAGAAAATTCCACCACATTCGGGCGTCCTTTCCGTCCAATTTCAAGCTCAGGGACCGTAAAACTTTCCGCGAGCGGAAATTCACTATATTTAAACACTTCACTTAAAACACAAACACGGGGCAAAACTTTATCGCCAATAAGAGAACCTGCTGGATTGCGATACCCAATAGCAATAGCGGTAAGGGTTGGATCAATGGGAAAAGGTCTGTTCATCATAAGCCTCGATTAATTAATTTTAAAAGAAATAACATCACCAGCAGAACCATCACTCATGGCAATGCCAATGGTGCGGTCTGCGGCTTCTGCCTTAATAGCCTGCCCCTTGGGGTCAGAGGTTAAAAAGTCACCAAAGGAAACATTGCCTCCACAAACCACTTCGCCCCAACCGCATTGAGCAACATCGATCATTTCGCCAGCCTTTGCTTTACAAGAGCCGGCAGTGCCTAATAATTTATCAGCCTTCCCAGTAGCCGTTGCCACCATTCCATCACTGCGCGCTGCAACAATAAAATAAGGAGAGATCTCTGCTGCAGTGCGAAAAGATTTAATCAAAATCGTCGTACTCATGATTGGCGTTCCTTTTGTTCAGAAATATAATCAACCGCTTGGCTAATGGTGATGTCGAAGCCTTGTGCTTTCTGCTCTTGTTGATAATGGCGTGCAGCAAGTGCAATATCTTCTGGCGCAAGCTGATGTTCTTGCACCAAGGCACATGTTTCTAAAGGGCTTGTCGATGCGAGAACGGGCAATTTCTCAACCAAAGTTTGAAAATGTTCCATGCCCCCTTCAAGGGTACAAAGGGCACGATATTCTTCACGCGCAGCCGGCAAAATCTTGCCCTCTTCAATCGCTTTGTCTAAAAGACCCTCAATCGTCGCCTTTTTTTGCTCTTCCCGCAAAAGTGCTAAATCTTCTCGCGCTTTTGTTAATTGAGCATTTAATTCCACCCGTTCTTTTTCACGTGTTGCAATGCTTGCTAAAATTTCTGCAGGTTTTGCATCTTCTGCCAGCTCCAAAGCACTGGCAATGGCTGTTAAATCCATCATTTTCTCCGTCAAGGTTGTTGGGGACACCACAAGAGGTATCAAAGGGGGGGTTAAAGGGTGTTCACGGCTTAAAGCCGTCATCACAAGGGCAGGACGGTTCACCAGCCCTGCCCCTGCCAAACTTAAAATCTCACCATTTTTAGAATGACGAAACTCAGGGGAAAGATAGCGATATTCCCGCCCTACAATCTTTTTAGCTGCCATATCGGTCCATTTAACCCGACCCCAAATCGCACCATCCCGCTCTGCGAGTTCTTCAATCCAGCCGCTTGCCGGCGCTTCCAAGCCGTTCCTCGCTCTGTGATGTTGACCATGCTCATAATCAATCACAAGCGGTCCTTTATTGGCTGCAAAAGCCTTTAAAATCCTTTGTGGGTCATAATGCCATTCCCGTCCATCACGCGCCTTCACATTTGGCGCTTTGGGCAACAACTGCACCCATTCCGGTGCTTGGCTAACGGTGCCGTCTTGGCATAAAACGTCTGGGCAAAGATCTATGAACGCGGCATGAAATATCTCGTCATGACATCCTTCAGCATGCCCATCTTCTTGATCTTCGTGAAATTCCTGTTCCATACATTGCCTATTGCTTTACAATTATCATTGGCAATACAATGCACGAAATCCCCTTCAACTCATAAGCCTGACAGTGTCAGTCAAAAGAGCACTTCTTAAAAAAAGCACTTTTTTTCCCTCTTATAGCCTGTAAGAGAAACCCCAATACCAAACCCTCTCATAAAATCGTTTTCAAAGGCACTTCAAAGGCGATAGAGCGCCGTTAGAGATCTTAAGGTACAAATTATCGTCTTAATACAAAAAGCCTCTCTCAAAACGCGTTTTTTTTAAAGATTGCTTTTGAATGTTTAAACTGTTAGATTACCCGCGAGGCGTGAGCCAGTTATACCAGGACGGTTTTACCGGACCTGCGAGGAGTTGACCGCCCTCCACGCCTTCTCATTTTCCTCGCCTCTTTTCCGTTAAAATCATAGGACTTTCTTCCTGTTGTTCTCTTTATAACAACCTCTCGCCCTTCTTTTCAGCAACATGTAACAAACGTTGAATTTCTCTGAAGCTCTTTTTATGCATGGAGGTCAGCCACCATTCTTGTTTGCTTGCTACCCATTTGACCACAAAGCGCCACCACGCCCCACCACTTTCACCAAAAAACAAAACACTCGGCACATCTTTGCGTCTGATGATACCATAGGGTTTTATGAAGGTTTGAATGGCACCACGAAAATCCTCCAAGTAAAGAGACCGCGCTTGATGCTCTAACAAAATATGTTTCACACTGTCTGAAGATAAACGAATAAGAGAATTGTCCCCACCAAAAACATCACGCACCTTTTCTATCATTGGGGCTATGGGAAGAAATCCACGAGGCATATGTCCTTCAAACATCGCTTCCAAAAGCGGTGAGCCCACAATATCTTCAATAGCAATGCGTTTGCGATTGTCCCCCATTAGGGAAATTTTATCACTTAAAAAATTGCTTAAATTTTGCGCGCGATGTTTCCCGGGGTTAGAATGCCATCCAGGATCAATGCCTACGGGTATCTTTTCAACAAGCCCCGTCCGCTTATTGCGCCAAACCCGCGTCTCCACATGGGGTGGTGCTGCCCCCTCTTCATAGCCTAAATTGTCTGCCTCATAACGGCTTACCTGCCGCACACTGCATTTACATCGCCAGCCATTGGGGGGATAAAGCCAATCCCAAATGGGATCATCAACCGGTGCCGTAAAACCCACCCAACTTTCATGTTCTAAACGCTTATGTTCTGAACTCGACAACGCATAGGTCAGATAAGGCAAAAACTCTTTATTATTTTGTGTACGTTCCCATTCACCTGCCGCATGGGCACTCATGGTATTGGCCCAATAGACCGTTTCTAAACGCCGCGGGCTGCCCAATTGCACCACACTTTTTTCACCCGTTTTCGGGTCAATGCTGGTCTTTTTCCCCCACCAGCCCTTTTCCTGTAAAATCGGCATCAAATTTTTTTGAAAATCCTGAAAAGGAACTTGATGCTTGATAGCGTCTCCAACCGCTTGTTTAAAATCCTCTAAAATGTCATAGCCTACTGATTTTGCCACCGTAAAGGAAAAGGCATGCTCTTCTGGTGCTATATCCCGCCAATCAAAGCTTGGAACAATATTTTTGGCGGCAAAATAACGGGTGACCTCTTTGGGTGCTGTTTTAAAAAGTTCCTCATCCATGATACCCCAGTCCCCGCGCAATCATTTGCACCTTTGCCAAGCGTGCTGCCAAAGCATGATGATCCATCTCGCCCAACAATTCATCTAAGCCTTTGAGGATATCCTCATAACTTTTAGCCTCTCTCACAAGCTTTTTAAAAGGCTCTAAAAGGGGTTCTAAATCCTCTTCCCAGTCACTTAAAGCCTCACTCGAAAGCCGATCCAATTCGTCGTGATGTTTTCCACTCTGCTCTTTTCCACTCTTACCCTCTCTTGTCACAGAAACATCAAAAGCCCCCCCACAATCAGCACAAACATGAGCTTTTTGTTGCCCCGCACCATCCTCTTGTCCCCTCTCATCATCAGGCGCATTATCAGGAGCCTTTAAAACATCTTCTTCCCTTTTTGGTTGCGAAAAGCCAATCTTATTGCGTACTTCTTGCGCCCCAACACGCAATCCTAGAGGCACAAGTTTTTCTAAAGCATCACTAATCGCTTTAATATCTTCATTTTCCGAAATCGGCCAATAGACAAGGGGGTAGCGCTCTTGGCGCCCAAAATTAATCTCAACAAAAGGTACAATCAAATCACGATTAGCTGTCAAAGCCAATTGCCGTGCATCAGCTCTGGCAATATCATGGCGCACATTTTCATGGATGCGGGCTTGCGAAAAAGACGCCCCATCATCCGTCGTCATGGTTTGCCCCAACACCCCTTTAGAGATCTGTCGATCTAAATATTCCGCCTTTGCGGCAAAAACCGCATTGCCACTGCCTCCTGCCGCTTCAATAAACTCAATCTCCATCTCTTTGGGAATAATCGCCGCCGCATCACTGGATAAATCACGTACCGCTTGAATAAGAACCCGCCGCTCTGCTTCAGAAGAGCTCGCACCATATTTACCTACACGCAAAGGCATGCCATAAACTTCTAAGAAAGCCATCCAATCTTTCAAGGTATAAGACTTAAACAAAAATGCCCAAGCCGCAAGTCTGGCAAGCCCAGAACGGATTGGCAATCCACTTTTTAACTTTGGTCTGTGAATGGAAAATTTATAAGCAGGCAGTTCACTTCCGTGCAAAGATCCCTCTTCTTTTAAACGCAAATGAAAACCGTCTCGCCTATCCAATTGAAAAAACCGCTGATCACGCCACCTCCATGCAACCGGCCACCATTCTTTGGCACTCTTATCCCACAAGGTTTCAACAACCGCATAGCCTTTGCCCAAGGCATCTAACAAATCCGCCACATAATCATCAACAAAAGTAGGCGCGCTAATCACTTCGCGCACCGCATCGGCTATTCTTTTATCCTGTGCACTGTTGCTTGCCGCAATCACCCCAGGCTCCACCCCCGTGAGGGCATTTTTACGCATGCCAAGCACCGCACGATAATGCAAATCACGCTCTTCCATATCATCCGCGAGTTGGAAAAACTGCTCTGGATGCCCCCGTGCTGCCTGTTGCAAAATATCGGCAAGTTGAAGAGGGGTGAGACCACTGACAATGGTTTGTGACCATACATCACGAACACCACCAATGCTTGGGCTTGCCACTTCCCGTTCCAATCCCTTTATATGAAGCGCCCTACCCCATTGATCAACCAGTTTTACCATCTCACAATTCCCTTAATAAATCTTTGATCGCATCGTTGAAACAAAAGCGGGTGAAAAGAGCGGACTTTCATCAAAGCTATAAACCTCTCTCACAGGCGTATATTCGTAAATTTCCGGCGTCTGGCGGCTAGCAAAATAAGCCAAAGCGCAAGCAATAGCACTATCCCCATGGCGCATAAAACCATCACTGCCTTTAAAACGATGATTGTCTGGAATTTTCACAATGCCATTGACATAAGCAAGTGCTTGATGATCCGCCACAATATCACTATCGCGCGGCAAAACAATAGACCCATCCCCAAAGGCTTCCAAATAAGCCGGCATTTCTTTGCCATACCAACTTTGCGACAATTGTACTTCCCTCACACACGCCCCATAACGCTGCGCTGCTTTTTCGGCTAAATAAGCCCCATTGCCCCGCGCATCTAACGCGCCCCCTAACAAACGTGGCAATCCACTAACCCCATAAAATAAAATCTCTCTTTGTTGATCAAACGGCATATTGCGCAATTCCACCATAAACCGTACACGGCGTACCAAATCTTGTCCCACTTCCATCACCACAATCGAGGTGGCATCGCCTGAACGCGCAAAATCAACGCCAAAAACATGTTGGCGCCGCCGATCAAGCCGAACATGCAGAGGCTTTACATGCTTCTCACACCAAGAAAACGCCACTTGACTTCGTTGATCATCCGATTGGTTCTTAAACTGATCTACACAAGCAAAACGCAACACCGCAATATCTGGTACACAACAATTTTCAATCTGCAAGCGCGTTAAAGCTGCCCCTTCTTGATCAGCCGGTATAGCATCCAATTCTTGCCGCATAGCACTCAAACGCACCCCATAAGAAGCACGGATCTGCTCTTCCCATTGTTGTTCTGCTTCCCTACTCCACCCCTCCCCCTTCATGGCGCAAACCCGTTTAAACAAGCCATTTTTAACAGCCTCACCAAAGGGGTAACGATGCAGAGAAAAAGGAACTTTGCCTGCACGCGCCTCACGGATCAGTTCATTGAAAGGATTAAGCACCCCATTGTGTGTTGAGATCACACGGATTTTACCGCCCCAAATCAACAAGGCATTCACCGCATCCAAAACAGCGCGCACATCTTGATGAAACGCTGCCTCATCAATCACCACAATGCCCTGTAGTCCGCGAATATTTTCAGGGCGGCTTGAAAGCGCTTCAATGCGAAACCCCGAAGCAAAGCGTACCCGATAAGCAGAGATATATTTTGTCGACCCATCCTCTTTTTGATCTGGAAATAAAAATTCTTCCACATCCCCACTGTGGCTGGTAAGTACTCTCGCAAAATTGCTCACATAGCCAATAAATTCACGCCCCTTTTCTTTGGTATCACCAATGTAAAAAACATTATCGCCCCCCGCCTTAAACGTTGCCGCCGCAATCAGCGTATCATCTAGAGCCTCTGCAAAAGTAATGCCGGTCCGGCGCCCTTTCTCAACCAACTTTAAGGGAGATTTATCCTCAATCCATGCCCGTTGATGCGCCATCAAAACCCCTTCAGCTAAGGGATCTTTCTCTTTTGGAAAAGCACTTGTCTGCCAAAGATCAAAACCCAACCGATCACCATTTGCATCATTGTTTAAAGGAGTCTGTTCAAAAGCCTCACACCCTTCAACCATGTTTTATCCCCAACACTTGCGCACGAATAGCCCTTGCCGTCTCTTCTGAGAGCCCCGCTGCTGCCGCTGCTACATCAACCGCTTTACTTGCCTTACTTGTAAAATCCTTCTCTAATCTTTGCCGTCTGGTCGTAGATAAATGTTCAGCAGCCAAAACCCCTTTAAGCGCATTAGCCAACTCTTGGGCAGCCTTTGGCGAAAGGCTTTTCCCACTGCTTAACGTGGAAAAAATAAGCTCTTTAATCGCTGCAGCTGTTAACAGAGTAATATTATCAGAAGCTTTGGCATCAAAGCGCTGAGAGAGGCTTGCTGCTATTTCACGCGTTTGTTCTAAGCGCCGTGACATCACCGCGAGCCGCAAAGAATAACGATTAAAACTGGAAAAAGAGGGAATAGAAAAATTGAGACCCATTTCTTTTTTTAAAGCCTTCAAAGCTGCTTTAAACTCATCATAAATGGCTTTTTGCGTCTTTTCACGCCCATTTAAAGCTTCAGCCGCCTCTGCAATAATTTGATCACAAGCTTGTGGCAATAAATCAATCGCCGTTAAGCGTCCACGCCCGACCTTGCGCATCCCTCACCTCGTCTTTTATCGATGAACGTTTGGGGCGCTTAATCCCTTCAATGGAAAAACTACGATCTAAATGACGCGCCCCCCGTTCTGTTAAAGCTACAAGCAAAACAGACCCCACACATTTTAATGTAACAGCGCCTTGATCTTCCATAAAAGCCAGTTCATTGTGCACAAAATCGCGATCACGCCGAATACCATAACTGTATAAAAGCCGCTCAATCATCGCACTCGATAACGTTTCGCTCCGCTCACAAGCAAGCCCTTTTAAAATAATCAACCGCGCTTCTTCACGGATGATTTTATCCATATCTGCTTTCATTTCTTGGCATTCTCCAGTAAAAACTCTTGCAAGCGCTCACCTATGGCTGCCACCGGTTGTAATTGCGCAGAAAGCGTGTTGAGACGACCATCTAAGCGTTCCAGATTCACTTCCAACCTTTGCAAAGCATCACGATCTGGCAAAAAATCCATCTCTGTTTCTAATTTTTGCACACGCTCTTTAAGCGCAACGATATCTTTCAGCATTTCCTTAGCGCCAGAAGAAAAATAAGCTCTCAAAACACCACAAATCGCAACAACCGATAAAAGCAAAGACAACCAACCATTGGCCACACTAATATCCAAATTCACGAACCCCTCCTTGACTTCATTAAAATGGCTTTGACAGCTGCTCGTCTGTGCTGTTCGCAGATCAATAAAGCAGCACGATCACGGCTCCAATAATGCACCACTTCGCGTGCATTCAAAGCGCGTTCGGGCAACAAAGAAGGGCGGGCACACACCATGCGAACAACAGGCGGCAATTCAACCGATAAAAACTGATAAGCAAAACTATCCCTTGGCTTGGGTGTTGAGCAAGCGCACACGCTCAAGCCCAATGCCACCGCCAGTAGTTGGCAATACTGCATTGACCTCCTCCATTTTTGTAAGCCTTTGTCTTAAAGCAGAAATCACCCCTTGTGCTTGCAGCTCTGCTCTTTGTGCTGCCTCTCTTTGCTGTTGCTGCTCAAACTCTGCTTGTAGGGAAATCTTGGCAATTTCTAAGCGCCAATACACATCACGCGCTTTTTCTGCTTTTAAAACTTGCCCCTTCATCCAACCAAACAACATGAAAAGGAAAAGCGCAAAAAAAAGCACCCCAAAAGACAGCTTTAAAGAAGGATTAAACATTCACCTTCACCCCCTCCATAACCCATCATTGCACCCGTATTTCCCGCTCTCAGGAGGATTAAAACGCTTTCTATTGGAAAAATCCAAAGAACCAAAACCGCGATGCACTCCCAAATTCCCAACAATAATTGCCACCATCGAAGGAATAGAAATCGCCGCCATATCAACAATACGGGGTGCTCCAAACAAACCTCCCAAAATGAGCAAAAAAATAACCCCCCAAGCAAACCAAAAGGACCACCATAAATAACGCCGAGACCCCCGATACGATGGCTTCATGACGTCACCTCGCATGAAAGCCCCAAAAGCTTTTTGGCCTGATTAAGATACGTTAAACGCTGAACAAGACCATTTTTCCCACCATTAATCGCTTTGGTAATTCTAAGCAAATCATCTTGATCTGCTAACTTATTCAAGCCGTTCCTCTGCCAAAACCAAATGGCAGACCAAAGCGCTGCCGGAAATTTTTCCAGCACTTCTGGAAAAGCTTCACAATCAACCGCTTGTTCATCGACTAAGCCCCAAAACTTGCTAAAACGGCGATAATTATTACGCCCCGTCAATTGGATCAAACCACGCCCCTTAAAGCGCACACCATCACCAGGGTTGACATTGCCTAAATCACGCCGTCCTTCATAAGCGCGCCCTGAGGCATATTCACAAAGGGTAAAAAAGCCATCACTCTCATGGGCACATTGGCTTAAAAAATGTGCAATACGCAAAGGTGTCGTGAGTGCCCCATAAGACAAAACTTCAGGCAAGAAACGTGCCATCTCAACAATAATATAATCTTGGCGCGCATGATGCGCCAATTTAGGCGCAAGTTGATGAAGAAAAGAAGCATCTATTGAAATCATAAAAAAACCGCTCAATGAATAAAATTCATTCGCAGTTTATGAAATCTCACCCCTCCAATATAAGCCTGACACTGTCAGTCAAATATCACAACACTCATAAAGTTCTGGAAATAACAAACCTTGGGGTTCTCGTGAAGAAATTCTCTTCTTTAAGCGATAAGCTGTGCGCACATGCATACCAGAAACCGCAGCCGCTGCATCCACCGACCAGCCTTTTTGCAAGGCTTTGACCATTTTTTGCCGACGTTCAGCATCTCTACCAAGGGGGATAAGAAGGCGCACACCAGAACCATTAAAACAAAAATACTTGATCAATTGCTCCGCCTCTTCAAACCCAACAATTTCAATCAACCAATCCGCATTCTCAAGACGCCCAGGGATATAAACTTCTCGCCCGCCAAAAGCCCGCATCATATTCCATGCTGCCTCACTGCCCGCAACAGCGGCTATTTCACGCAATAAGGCAGGAAAATCGCTATAGACTTCCTCGTGCATGCATGCTTACCCCTCGCTTTTAACACCTTGACGAATAATCCGCCCCCAAACATTCATCACTTCTATAAAATCGCCCCCACTCATCTCGCCCAAAGCTTTACCACTTAACGCCACAACACTTTGATGAAAAGCCCCAAGGTCAAATACAACATCGGGATTCAAACGCTTCCATTGGGCACGCAAAATTAAATATCCTGGCATCTTTTGCCAGGAATCTTGAATCTTTTTCCCCTTCCAGTCAACCCCACCCTCACGCTGCAACCAGCTTTTCAACGCCTCAATAGCTCTACACGCATCATCGCTATCGCGTAAAAAGCGAATATGATCAATCCCTGTCTGTCTTTTGACAAAACGCACCAAGGCTTGATCTGAACGATCACGAATGATGCCAAGATTCCACCCTGCAATCCATAAAGCTTGAAGCTTTTTGGCATATTTGCCCTCTAAAAGCTTAGCTTTTGGTTGAAAACCACACGCGCGCATCTCATCCATCACCAAACGCTTCTCTAAAACACTCAAATCTTTTGCCGAGTACTTGCCTGTCAGACGATAAAGCAGTGCGCGATAGGTCTCATCATCAAGACCTAACGCGCGTTTGCTCATATGAATAGCCGCTAAAGACATGGTTTCCCTCACGTCTTAGCCATATCAAGGGTCACCGCACGCCAAGGACTTTCTAATGTGTCTCGTTCATAAAAACGCACATATTCCTTAGAGGTCGTCACACGGATGGCTTCACGGATTGCCCGCATTGCTTCTCTCCAGCGGGGATCACTGATATCCAAGCGCAACAGCATAAAAATTTCGCCCCGATTCACCTTGCCTTCCTTATCCGTATTAAAAGCACGCGTAATAATCGCACGGATTTCAGGGCGCGCATCCGCAGACCATTCATTCAAACACTCATCAAGAAGGCTTTTGGCAATTTGCAATTGCGGTCCAAAATCAAAGCTTTCTTGTACCTGCACCTTAATACGCTGCAAACCATCAAAACTTGTGTAAGTACAATTGCCCTTTTTACCACGCCGCGCTACACCATATTCTTGCGCAAGCAAATTATCAAAATCACTCAAATCCGCAATCGTATGGTTGTTAAAACGCGCAATCCTTGCCGATAACTCCTTCGCATACCCCATAACCTTCCGCACCGTCTCATCTTCCAGCAAATCCGCAGGGCGGATCATATCCACCGGCACCAAAGCCCCTTTCGCATCCTTCATATAATGCGTGCCTTCAAGTTCAATCTGTTTATTCATCGCAAAACTCCTCCTTCTTTTCCTGAAAACGACGAAACGGCAAAACTTCACCTGAATGAGGCGCACATCCCGCTTTCAATTGCCAACGACACCGCATAAGTTCATGTCCTAAAATGTGGTTATAGCCCGCTAAGCGCCGTAAATAATCATTCAATTCTCTCACATCTTGTCCATGCAAAAAAATCCCATTCAGTTCATGCTTCAAAAAGCCAGAGCGCAAAGCAATCAAGCAATCTCTCACCATATAAGGGTTCCGTTCCATCATTTTCCGCCTCCAAAATCCATATAAATCACACGATTGCTCTTATCCGCATCAGTGCTGTCACACTCACTCAAAACTTCTGAAACTTGGGCTTCCAAAACTGCACCCGCTTCACCCAAACGGTGAACACTCAACTCCAATTCAAGCGATAATGCCAAATCCACACACAATTTAAGTTCTTGGCTAATATCCAAACCGCATTGATAATCATCATAAAGACCAACAAGCGTATCGGATAATTCCTTAGGGCTTAAGCTCATCATGCCAATTCCTCCACATTACGGTTTTTCCATGCGGCTTTGACATGTTTAAGCGTCACCTCACTCTCATCCCCAAGGGCTGCCATGCGCGCCAACATCATGGTTTTATCAATCTGCCGTAAAGCCCCAGCTTTCAAACCAATACCGGTCAAAAACTTTATCGCCCCAGCATCTTCAATCCCCCAATCGTGAATGCGCGCCGCAATATCCTCACTATAAGGTTTGCGACGTTTCAAATGCATCGCCAAACGACTTTTAATTTGTGCATAAGAAGGTCCATTTTGACGATGCACGAGACGCCCCGAAATCTCATCATTGCCAACCAAAGCAAGCCCCGTACCATTGATATCAACAAAATGACGTAACTGATTAATCGCCTCATCCGTTAAATTTTGCGCCTCATCAACGATCAACAATGTTCCACCACCCACACGCTCTAATCTCTTGCCAATGGCACGGGTTAAGCGGGTGGGATTATATTCCACCACGTCCAATTCTGCTGCCATATCATTCAAAATACCATGAACACTGCGTGTATGCGGGCTTGCTGTGACCAGATAAACATGCGGGCGGGTGGCGCGGTAATGGCGGCAAGTTTCCGTTTTGCCACTGCCCGCATCAAGGGTAATCATCACCATATCCCCCGTACTTTGTGCCAGTGTTAACGTGTCAATGATTTCACAAGCTATACGGTTCTTTTGAAATGCAGGCTTTTCAGGGATCATCTCCAAAAGCCCTGCCGTTTCTTTTAACGCTTCAACCCATTGTTGAACTTTGGCATTTTGCTTGCCCAATTGCCCCGCATAACTGCCCGCATACCACTGCGAAAAGGTGCCATCCGGCATACCTATGCGCCGCGCTACTTCTGCTTTAGTCCAGCCATTCGTCCGTCCTAAAGCGCGCACGGAATCCACAAGCGCATCCCATAAAGCAATATCATCACTATTGCGGTTTTGTGCTGTCCCATCGGGCTGTTTTTTGGTCGCTCCCAAGGATTTTTATCAACGGTTGCATTTATCGTGTACTTCATATATATTCCCCTTTCGTATTGATTTAGACATCGACAAGGGGAAGGGCTAAAATCTTGCCCCTTGTCTTTTGTCTTCAATGAACATTTAAAGCCGTACGCGATACTAAAACGGCTAACCTGACAAATCCCCCTCTCTTTCTTACACATCGGGGAACTTGCTAATTTCAAGGCTTCGCGCTCAAATCAAGGCAAAAACACCTGAAAACTTAATTGTATTGATTTAAAATATTGAAATGGATTAAGACTTCTCCTCCCCCCTTTCTTTGTTAACGCTTCAAGCTGGTACGCGATACAAAACCAGCCCCCCTTATAGGCACTCTTATAAGTCCCCCCCTCTCTTTTCTTATCTTCTAGGAAACTTAATCACTTCATGCGCCTCACTTGAAGCGCTAAGGCGCCTTAAAGCTTGGTGCAAATGTTGACTAAACTCTCCGGAATCCAAAGCCTCATCATCCCCTAAAACTGCATCATGAGCCTTTAAAGCCAGATTCCCCGCATTCTTTGGCATCAAACGGCTCACCTTTGGGGAAACAGGACGCTTGGACTTTGCATCATCACCCCTCCTTGCAACTTTTGCATAAACATCCGCCAACTGATCCGGCGCAAGCTTTGCCGCCAACTGCTTTTCTGCTTTAACAGCCTTCACATATTCTTTACGCAAACGCCCATTCAAACGCGCCGCCTGCTGGTCGTAAAAACCCACATCCGCAAGGCAAGGCGCCAAACAAAGCAACTGATTATTCAAATCATAAACCCGTAAATCTTGATGCAAATTATCCGAGTCAAAGCGTACAATCACCTTTTGCCCCGCATAGCTATTCAACGCCCGCGCCCAATAACGATTGCCATAAAAATGAATCTCACCTGTCCCCTTTTGCGTACGCAACGCCTCTGAAGTCAAAAGCCATAAAGCCCTCTGAGCTGCACTTGCTTGCCGAACAATCGTCCCCTCGGCTTGCAAACTCTCAGTAAAGGTCTCATCAAAACTGCGCCCCGCACATGTCAGCGCCTTGCGTCCTTCTTGCGCATTATGCGCCACAATCTGCGCCCCAACATGGGTTTTAAATTCTTCCAATTCCATCGCGCGCTTGCCATAATCTTCAGGCTTTGCATCCGGTTTATTACCCGTATAAGCCCCCGCACATAACGGGTGTTTTGAAATCGCCTCTGCCAAATCACGCCATGCCCGCTCAATCGGTTTAGACTGTCCGCTATAAGGGGTCGTCCATTGCAATTGAATACCCAAACTGGTCAAAAGACCCTGCGGTTCATCCGCCTTAATCTTAAAACGAAAGCGGTTTTGCACGCCTCCAGAAATCCATTTGCTGGTAAAAGCACGCCCATTATCCAAAGTCATGCGCTCTGGTATTCCATAAGCCTCCACCATATCCCCAATCACCAAACGTACGATTTCCCAAGTCTCAGCATCCGATAAGCGCCACGATAAAATCTTGCCTGAATAAAGGTCTTGAATGGCAATCAGATAAAGCCGCACAGGCTTTTCTGTCCAAGGAACACGCACAAAAACATCCAACTTATGCCCGTCCATATTCACCGCTTCCATTGCATGCAAGGCACGCCGATCACGCCGTTGTGCGGGATAAAGCTTTTTTGCCTTCTCCTCGCCCTCACGCGCTAACGCTACAACCGCCTTGGAAACTTGCGCCTTAAAACGACGGCGTAACGCCCGCTCTGAAGGGATCGGCGCCCAACCTTTCTCCCGCGCAACCCCAACCATCCGCCGATAACATGCCGAAAATGCAGGACGTGAAGGGCGTAAATAGTCCGAACATAAAACCTCAAAAGCCTCTTCATGACAGGGTGCAAACGGCGAAACAGTCTCCTCACCATAACAAGGCGCAAGCGCTGCCAACCAATCAGGGCGCTCATACCCTTCAACCATCTGCCGCCAATTAAAAAGCGACATCCGGCTAACCCCAAATTGCACCGCGCACAAACTTGCTGCATCATGCACCCCCATACCAGCATGGAGTAAGTCCTCCATATAACAAAGTGCCTTCAAACGCTGTTCACAACGGCTTTTATGCACCTTTGAAAGCCCTTCATAACGCGCCCAAAGCGCTTCTTTTTGTCTCTTTTCCTCTGCCTTGCGCAAAACATCAACACTCCCCGCCCGCAACAACAACGCCGCCCGCGCTCCCTCCGGCAATAAAGAAATGTGAATCTCCACAACAGGACGAGAAACGCCTTTAACTTTACGTATCAATTCACTTTGATGACGCCATGTGGTCGCCAAAATTTTACGCAATCCGCCCTTACTTTGCGGCAATCCTGGCAAAGCCGCCTTGGCTAATTCAGCAATACTAAACCACTCTTTCATGGCTGCCCCCTTTTAATGCGAACCGGAACCGCACGCATGGCTTTCAACCGCGCCGCAATCTCACGCTGTTCCTGCTGCAATCGTGCAATTTCTGCCAAACGTGCTTCATCCCCTTGCAACAACAGCAAACCATCTTCACTCACCACCTCATCCCAAAGCCAAAAGGCGCCAGTTGCCCGCACAAAAGCTTTAAAGCGCGGCAAGGAAATATCCACCTGCTTACTTTCCGCTACATAAGCATCCAAACTCGCCTTACTCAAACAACCAATGCCTAAATAATGTGCCATACGCTCTGCAATCTCACTGCGCTCATAGCGGCATTCACGCAAAGCCCGCGCCATCGCCCGCTTAATGCGTGAGCGAAACCGCCCTAAATCAATCTGCGCAACAGGTTCACGACAGGGGAAAACCGGACGTTGAAAAAAATCAAGTTGATGAGAACCACGCGTCTTCATGCCTGCTCCTCCCCCGATTGCTTGTTCAAATAAGCATAAAACCGCGCCCGTGTCTGTGCATCCGCTCTCTGCCATACCCCCAACAATTGAGCAAAAACCCGTTCCTGCTCATTAACTTTCGGGGGTATATTAATCCCATTGACCAAATCAACAGCCCGCCGTAAATCCCCCTCAACCTGTTGCAAAGCAATCGCCACCCGTCGCTGCGCAACCGGCTCCATCTTTGCCAACTTCAACAACTGCGCTTGATTATCCGCCAAAGCAGTCCCCCGCAAAACAGACCGCAACTCCGGCTGTAAATGCTGAGCAATGCTGTTAAGACGTCTTACTGATTTTGAAGACAAACCAATACGGTCCGCCACATGTTCGGCAAAAGATAAAACTGTTCCTTGGCCACTATCTTTATCGGTATGAGAAATAGGGACAACTTGTCCTAATTTCTCATCACCGATCAAAGGATCAACTTGATCCTTTGATTTTTTATCCCCTTCACCCCCAGTTTCATTGTGCTCTGAAGAGCCATCATTTGGCAAAGGGACAACTTGTCCTTTTGCCACTTTGTCCTTTGTATATTGATTACCATGGTCCCCACCACGTTGAATCTCCCCATACTTCTTTTCCCACAATTCGCGATACGTCTGCACAAAAAGCGCACGGTCAATCACTGACAATTCATTGCGAAACAAATTCTCTGCAACCTCTAAAAGCGCAGCATTTTCTTTATCTGCCTGCACCACAACCGCTTCAATAGCGCTATACCCTAAAAGCTCCGCCGCCCGTAATCGATGCGCCCCCGCAATCAACGTATAATGCCCCTCTTTCGCATTGGGCGTATGGCGCACCGTAATCGGATTCATCAACCCTTCTCGTGCCATCGATTGGGCAAGCGCCTTGGCATGCTCATCATCAACAGGGCGTATACGCTCCGGTACAACAATCAAATCTAAAGAAATCTCTTGAAACCGTGCCATTATCCAACCGCCTTATCCATTTCTCGTAAAAACAAATCCATCGCACGCCCCGCCCATCTTCGATAAGCTTTCGCAAAAACTGGTTCCATTAACCGCCGATTAATCACTTGGAGTGACAGAGAAATAGAAGTCCGTTGCCGTTCTTGTATAGCGACAATACGCCGCCGTGGAACCTCAAACTGATAATGCAAAATATGAATAGCAATCTGTCGTGCTAATGCCGCATCAAATAAGCCATGCGGAGGGTCAATAATATATCGGATTGGTACATGCCTAAATCCACCACTCACTGCCTTAAAAGAACAGGAAAGCATAATTTGTAATCGTTCAACTTCGGAATAAGGATTAACGATATCGCGTCTGACATCTGGGGTCCATAAATTATAAGCCGCAACCATAACCACCCCCGATAAAGAAAACTTGACCACAAAAACCTAAAAAACAACCCATCCAATCGGCTGCTTGATGAGGCAACAGTGTGCAATCTTTCTTGTCTATTTTGTATTGATCTTTAGACATTGATAAACCTTTTTATCTTATGGTATCTAAATACATGGCAAATGCGCTAACACGCAGAGCCGTGTGACGAAGTTTAAGCAGCATTACCGCGCAAAGCAGAATGCGCACGCGAATCTGTATTGGCATGTTTTGCTGCTTTAAAAATGCGACGGCGACTTTTGGGGTAGCGGTCGCTAAAAACCTGCTCGACGGGCAAACCGATAAAATCGGCAATGGCGCGTTCGGCTTTCTCGTTAGACCGTGTCCAAATGTGTTGAACACTGGATGACGAGAGTTGATAAGCTTTCGCGAGCTCCGCCAAGGTCATGTTCCGGCGGCGTAGCTCAGCTAAAATACTATGGCGATCCCATACTTGAATGCATGTTTGTGTGGTTGTCATAAACTTTCGCTCCTGCTTAAAACGGATATTCCAACTATCCGTTTTTTGTGGGGTTAATTGTAAAATATCTGCCCTCTATAGCGGGCGGTAATTAGAGGTATAATGCCAAATTCGGCTTTTGTAAATACCGAAAATGGATTTGGAGTGATTTTTTTGGCACGACCTGAAAAAGAACCTGCAACAGAACTCGCAAAACGATTGCGTGAAATACGGCACACCCTTGGTTTTACGGAGCGCAAACAATTTGCTAAACATTTTGAAATCCCCGAAACGACTATGCGTAATTATGAAACGGGTTTGCAAGAACCCCCTGCATCTATAATGCGAATATATAAAGATCGCTGTGGAATATCCTTAGACTGGCTCGTCACTGGAGAAGGCGAAATGTTTACAGATATGGCAAAAGCAAAAGCAGCAGGTTTTAAAGCACCTACTATTCCTGCTGGTCTCATGAAAAAACTTGGTCGCATCGCTTATACAACCTATCGCGATGAAAATATAAAACTCCCCCCTGAAGATATAGCGGAACTCGCGGCGGAACTTTATAAAAAACTGCAAGAGCTGGTTCAAGACATCAACGACACGGAAGAAATAGAGCTTACCTTGCCTCTTCTAAAATTGCATTTAAAGCGCCAAATAGAAGCCGAAAGAGCACATCTAGAAACTACACAAGATACGGCTTAATGCCCCTTTAATATGAAAAATACAGGCGCGTTTCTCTTTACATTAAGAAACTTAAATAACGCATTGTTTTTAAATAATTATTTTTACAAAAAATAGAAACGCGCCATATGGCGCATATCTTTTTTGCTTTTTTGATCATTTTTGGCTGATTTTGCAATGCGCTTCACACTTTATCGGATTTTTTTCAAAGGCTTTTCAAAGGCGGTTTTCTGGGCTTTCACAGACTTTTTAAAAATCTTCAAAGGATTTTCAAAGACCTTTCAAAGCCTTTTCGCATTTTTACGCTCAAATTCCGATTTTCGCTCTTTTTAGCTCTTTTTTACAATTTTAGGTGTCAAAATCCAATTTGACAAAACACGCATTTAATGCTAAATTTTATACATAAAAACAATAAATTATCACGTATTCCTATCTAATCCCACCTCTTCCCACTTAGTACAAAACCTAGTGTCAAACTACACTGTGCATCAATGCATCCCTTTCAAAAGATTTTAAAAAAACTTTCTCAAAGAATAAAGAACATTAAAGGGAAATATCCATAGCACACAAAAAGCTGTTGGTTTCTCACATCATGGTCGAGATTCAGAATCAAAATGCCTTGATGTTAGAAATTTTCTTGTAAAGTCACTAAAACTCAATCTAGAAAATAAAGTATTCATGGTAAAAAATGTGCATAAAAGAATGAATTATCATGCATTCCTATCTCATTCGTCCTGTTCCCCCAGTAAAAAGCTACTCTTAAACTATACTGAGACAGCATATGATTTATAATATTGTGGATGCTCTCAAATACAAGAATTGTCGTGATATTTTGAATTGATGAAAGAATGATGACGCTAGCTTGCACCTTCCTAAGCTTAAAGATGGTGCCACACAAAAGACTTTGCGGATTCTGTATTATTCTGCGCGTCTTGCTTGAATATGTGCTAATAACCCTAATGTTGAACTATCGCGCTTATTTGCTTTGTTTTCTCCACGCAGTATCGGTAACAGTTCATTTGCTAATTCTTTACCAAGTTCTACACCCCATTGATCAAATGAATTAATGTTCATCAAAATACCTTCAACAAAAATGCGATGCTCATAAAGTGCAATGAGACGACCAAGCGCAAAAGGTGTCAACAAATCCTGAACCAATATAATATTGGGACGGTTTCCCTCAAAACTTCTATGAGGCGCTAAATTATCTGCTTCATGCTCACTCATACCATTTTTTAACAGGATACGCCGAGTATCTTCAACACTGCGTCCTTTCATGAGAGCCTTTGATTGCGCTAAACAGTTCGCTACCAACATTTCATGCATAGAATGTAAATTTTGCTCATGCCCTTTTACAAATAAAATAAATTCTACAGGAATAACATCTGTTCCTTGATGCAGAAGCTGAAAAAAAGCATGTTGACCATTTGTCCCTGAATCCCCCCAAACAACCGGACAACTTGAAAAATTTAATGGTTTGCCATCCAAAGAAACACGCTTACCATTTGATTCCATATCAAGCTGTTGTAAATAAGCTGGAAAATGCCCCAAACGCTGTGCATAAGGAATGATAGCACGTGATGTATAACCACAAATAACACGATGCCAAAACCCTAAAAGAGCAAATCGAATAGGAATGTTTTCATGCAACGACGCCATTTTAAAATGTTGGTCCATTTGTAGCGCGCCCTTGAGAAATTGGCGAAAATTCTGCCCCCCTATTGCTAACATCACAACAAGACCAATGGCAGACCAAATTGAATAACGCCCTCCAACCCAATCCCAAAATCGAAAAACTCTTGCAAAATCTATGTCAAATTTCGCCACTTTATCAAGAGCACTAGAAACAGCAACAAAATGTCTACCAACAGCCTTTTCTCCTAAATGTGAACGAATCCATTGACGCGCAACTTGAGCATTTGCAATCATTTCTGCTGTTGTAAAGGTCTTAGAAGCAATGACAAACAGTGTCGTTGCCGGATTCAAAACAGAGAGAATATCAGAAATGTGTGCACTGTCAGCATTAGAAACAAAATGGCAATGTGGACCATCATGATAAGGTTTCAAAGCACGTGTAACCATCGCAGGTCCAAGATCAGAGCCACCAATACCAATGTTAACAATATCACTTATCTTCTCGCCACTGCCCCCCTTATAGCTGCCATTACGTACTTCTTTAGAAAATTTTTCCATATCATGAAGAACAGCCTGAATATCCTGAACCAAATCATGGTTACCCAACATGAAAACTTCATCAGCAGGCAAACGTAATGCAACATGAAGAACTGAGCGTTTTTCCGTTGTATTAATGGATTGACCGGAAAACATTGCTTCACGCCTGCCTAATACATCTGCTGCAACAGCTAAATCATCTAGCAGTTGTAATGTTTTTAACGTCACACCACATTTTGAAAAATCAAAAAGGAGATCATCAAGCCTTAAAGAAAAACGGGAAAAACGTTGCGAATCTTCTAAAAAATGTCTACGGACATTACATACACCATCCTTTGTGGCATGTTCTCTTAAAGCTTGCAAAGCTGTCTCAAAAGCTTTTTTATTTTGAATCAATAAGCCATCTCCCATGGTCTTATTCCCCATTATAACAGGCAATGAAATTTATATACAAACAATAACAAAACAGAGAGCGCCTCCTTATATTGTTAGCCATTTTTATTGCTCGCATACAAAATGAAGGGGTACAAAAATGGAAAGATAAGACCCGAAAACGACATTTTTAAAACAATAGTAAAAAAAATCAAAGAGTTCCCAGCAAAAATATTATTTAACTTGGCTTAATTCTTTTGCTAAAAGCAAGCTTTCTTCTGCTTTTGGTGATATAAAACGCCCAAGTAAAAGATAAGCAACAGGTGTTACGTAAAGGGTGACAAGTGTTGCCAAACCTAAACCACCAACAATTACCCAACCCAAGGCTATACGCGCTTCTGCACCAGCACCTTTTGCTAAAACCAAAGGAATACCTCCTAAAATAGCGCAAATCATCGTCATACAAACCGGACGAAGACGAATATTTGCTGCCTCTTCTATAGCGTCACGAACACTCTTACCTTGATCACGCAACTGATCTGCAAACTCAACAATAAGAATACCATTCTTAGCCATAATACCAATCAACAAAATCAAACCAATTTGACTATAAATATTAAGGCTTACGCCGCTCAAAAGCATAGCAATTGCAGCACAACCAAGCCCTAACGGTACAGTAGCCATAATAATAAAACCCGAAACAAAACTTTCAAACTGCGCTGCTAAGACCAATAAAATAATGATAAAAGCAACACCAAAAACAATAATGAAATTTGAAAAGGTTTCGTTAAGCGTTGCGGCACTCCCTAAAGGAATAATATACTCTCCATCAGACAACAGAGGAGAAGCACTTTCTTGAACAATCTGGTAAGCTTCTCCTAAAGAAAAAGTGGGGGCAAAATTGGTGCTTAAAACAACAGCATTCATGCGTTCTTCTCGTTTTAATTGGGGTGCAATAGCTTTTTCATGCAAATTTGCCACAACTGAGAGAGGAACATATTTATTATCTTTTGTTTTTAAGAAAACATTTTCCAAATGAGCAGGATTGTTAATAGGATTTTTACGCGAAGTAAGCTTTACATCATAAGAGCGGTTATTGACATGAATAGAACCTATTTTCTTTCCATCTAATATTGTTTGTAAAACATCGCTAATATTGGTGACATTAATTCCTAAATCAGACGCTCTTTCTCGATTAATTTCAATAAAAAATTGTGGTTGTGTTGCATCAATAGCAAGCCGTGGACGCATAAAACGGGAATCTTTTTGCAAAACATTGACAAGCTTATCAGCAATAGACTGCAATTTGGTGTAATTATTTCCAAGGATTGCAAATTGCAATCCTTGCCCAATTCCAGAAGTTCCTAAAGAATTCCCTTGGGCAACAAATGCAAATACTGCCGGAAAAGCTTTCAATTTTACATTAATATCTTTTACAATTTCTTGTTGGCTACGCGTACGCTTCTCCCAAGGAGAAAACAATAAAACGAGAAAAGCTGTATTAGGTGATCCCCCAATTCCCGCAATGGAATAACTGTTAGCAATTTCACCTGAATCATACAGTGGCTTTAAACTTGCTGCAATTTGCTCAACCTGCTCATTGAGATATTGTGTTGAAACTCCCTGCGGTCCATTAATAACCATAAGTACAACACCTCTATCTTCTTCTGGTGTAAGCTCCTTTTGTATTTTCATATAACTTCCAGCACAGAACACTAAAAAAACAAGTGATGCAAATACGACAATCCAAGGATGAGTTAAACATTTATGCAAATAATAAGCATAATTTCTGCTGAAAAACGCTCCTAAATTGTCTAGAAAAATGAAACGATATTTTTTTTCTTCATTTCCTTTAACTTGTGCTTTAAGAAAGCGTGAAACAAGCATAGGACAAAGAGTCAACGCAACAATAGAAGAAAACAGTACAGAAACAGCTAAAACAAAACCAAATTCCCTAAAAAGTCCACCTACTTGCCCAGGAAGAAAAGAAATTGGCACAAAAACAGCAACCAAAGTCAATGTCGTTGCCACAACAGCAAAAAACACTTCTCGCGTTCCTAAAACTGCTGCCGATCGGGTTCCTAATCCCATATTTCGCCACCGAACAATGTTTTCTAAAACAACTATGGCATCATCCACGACAAGACCTGTTGCTAAAACAAGCCCTAAAAAGGTGAGAATATTCAATGAAAACCCTACAAGATAAATGGCAGCAATTGTACCAATCAAAGCGATTGGAATAGATAAAGCAGGAACAAGTGTTATACGAAAATCTCTTAAGAAAAGAAAAATGACAAGAATAACGCTCAATACAGCAATGAATAACGCGACCCCAACCTCATGAAGTGCACTTTTAATAAAGATTGCATCATCATTAATAATATCTACATGGACAGAAGGTGGAAGGATAGTTTTAAGATGTTTGAGAACTTCTTGAACCCCTTCAGAAATACTAAGAGTGTTAGATTGTGCTTTACGTACAATGCCTAATCCAACGCCTGTTTTACCATTAATGCGAAGAATAACCTTTTCTGTATCCGGTGATAAAGTCACATGTGCAACATCGCCAACGCGTACATGAGGTTTTAATATAACTTTTTCAAAAGCTTCTGGTGTCGTCAAACGAGCGGTTGCACGCACAACTAAAGCCTGTTTAGAATTACGTAATGATCCTACAGGTGCATCGATAGACATATTAGAAAGAACACGCGAAATATCTGCTACTGTCAAACCGTAACTCGCGAGTTTTGCTTGATCAATATCAACTTGAAAAATCTTTGTATGTGCACTGGCAATTTGCACATCACCAACACCTTCAACCGCAGAAATTGCGTCAACAATTTTCTCATCTACAATTGTTGTCAAATCATCAATATTCATTGTTGATGAAGTGACAACGATATACATCATTGCAGATGCATCTGCATCTGCTTTGATAATCAAAGGAGCATCTGCATCTTGAGGAAGAGCATATGAAATGCGAGAGAGAGCTTCTCGAAGATCAGAGGCAGCAACATTCAAATCAACACCCACATGGAACATAATCTGTACACGAGAACGACCAAAAGAAGATGTTGAAGAAATCGTCTTCACTCCTGCAACACGAGATACTGTATCCTCTATAACTTTTGTAATTTCACGATCAATGGTTTCTGCTGATGCACCAGAAAAAGTTGTCACTATCGTCGTCACTGGTATATCTACATCTGGTAATTCACGCACATCCACATTCATCCATGCAGCAAACCCTGCAAGCAAAATCATCGCATTCAAGACAAAGGTTAAAACTGGTCTGCGAATAAATAACGCAATATAACCACCTTGTTTTGACTGTGCTAAAAGAGGTTCTGTTTTCAACTCTCCAGCCATTATATATCCTGCCCATTAGCTTCTGATTGTTTTTGTTGATGGGCTGTAACATCATTAAAAATAACCCTGCTTCCTGGATAGAGCATCTGAACCCCTTGAATCACAACTTTATCATCATTTTCCAAAGGCGCTTTAACTAACACCTGATCTGCTTTATGCTGAACAATTGATACGGGAATGGACTCTACTTTTCCCTCTCTTACACGCCAAACGAATGATCCTTTATTATTCCATTGAATGGCAAGAGGATTTACCACAGGGAAAGAACCACCATGAAATTTAAGCGTTGCTGTAAAAGACATACCAGACATGAGGATATCTCTTTCGTTATTGATTTCAACTTGGATATGAAGTGTGCGACTTTCTGAATCAACAATATTATCAATCGCATAAATATGACCAACAAAAGTCTTATCTGGCTGTGCCGTTAATGTTGCCGTGACCTTATCCCCTTTATGGATATACGATGCATAGCGTTCAGGAACCCATATATCAACTAAAATACGTTCTCTATTTTCAATCCGGCCTATGACAGTATTAACCGTCACAGCATTCCCCTCATCAATGGGTAAAATACCAACAATTCCGCTAATTGGTGAACGAATTGTCCGCCGATCAAGTTCTAATTCAGCATTACGTAAAGCCAAATTTGTGTTATCCAACTCTAAGCGGGCAGTAATTTCTTGAACCTCTGTTGCCGTCTTGCTCATACGTAATTTAAGGATACGAGAAAGTGTTAATGCACTATTATCACGTTGTACTTTTGCTTTTTCAGCTGCTATTTGTTCTTTTTTAGAATCGAGTTTTATAAGCACATCACCTGCTTGTACTCTCATACCAGCTGACACAAAAATCTTATCAACAATACCTGATGACCAAGGTGTCAATTCCACAGAAGCTAATGCTTTTCCACTGCCAAGCGCATTTAGCTGTTCATAAAAATCTTCAATTTTCACAAGATCAACAACCACATTCATTGGCGGTCGTTCCGCCGGTGTTTTTGAGATTTCATGTGATGCATTTGTGGCTTTATCCACGATAGAAATGCGTTGTTGTGAACTTTGTTTCCCTGCCCAATAAGTAATCATCAAAATGAGAATGAGAAATACCCATGGAAAGGTCTTTTTTAACAGCTCCATACCTCTAACCTTGTTGCACCAATGAATATGTTAACTTTTCTGAAACAGTCCTCAACAGTTAAATCCGAATTTCATATAAAAACCGAACTGCAGATAGTATAAACTTACCCCCCTGTAAAAAACATATCTCATCTTTTATTTGACTATCTTTCGTAAATTAAAACGTCAAGTTAACTATCGTTCACATATCAAAGAAACTATTATAAAAAATCTCAGCAAAATCAGAAATATAGAGAAGCTTTTTTAAAAAGCTCACATTAACAGAAAGATAAAATTTTTATTTTCACCAAGTTTCACTTGCAATTCCTCTATGAAACGATTAGGAACCCTTTGTCATAATAAGATGGAAAATTGAAAATCTATGCACCCGTAGCTCAGCTGGATAGAGCACCAGACTACGAATCTGGGGGTCAGGAGTTCGAATCTCTTCGGGTGCGCCACTCTCTCATTCCTCATTATTTAAGAGGATGCTTCTTTGTTGGAATATTTACCATTCTGTAATGATTGCATTGCTAGAAAACAGAATATCCATTCTTTTGATTGTAAATCAAAAAGACTTCCTGAAATGTTTTTAAATGCATCAGATTTCCAATATGTTTTTATGCCTCTAAAGAATTCTGTTACCTTGTAATGACTCAAAACAAAATATTCTTCTCTTTATTTTAATTTTAAGAGCCTTTAGAATTTTAACAAAAACTTCTTTCACAAAACCTCCAGAGTTATGACGGCCTTTCTTATCAAGATATAGAAAACCTGAAAGAATGGACTATTTGGAAATCAAGAAAACAATAAATACAGGACGTCCCCATGAAAAATTTAAGACTGTGGTATCGTTTTTTTAAAAATCCTCCATTCTTTCTAAGCTTGTGAAAACGAAAAATCTCGCGATTCTTTTTCATAAAAATAATAAAATTGCTTGATTTTTTCCGCTTTGGTTTTCCCTCTTGCACAGTATGTTATCGACCTCTATGATATCTTCCAACTCTATATTCTATAGGTTCTCTCGTCTGATGATAGTACACACTCTTAATGTCAACAAAAGCCAAGTTTAAAGAATTTTGCCATGCCTAAAACAGATATTGAAATTGCTCGTTCTGCTCAAAAGAAACATATTACTGAAATTGCCAAAAAAATTGGTATTACACATGAAGATCTTATTCCTTATGGACATGATAAAGCTAAAATTTCTTCTGCATATATAAAATCACTCAATAAAAATCCGGATGGTAAACTTATCCTCGTTACGGCTATTAACCCAACACCTGCTGGAGAAGGAAAAACGACAACAACAGTTGGTCTCAATGATGCTCTCAATCTTATCGGAAAAAAACTATAGCCGCCTTGAGAGAACCATCTTTAGGTCCCTGTTTTGGTATAAAAGGTGGTGCTGCTGGAGGTGGCTATGCCCAAGTTGTACCGATGGATGACCTTAATTTGCATTTTACTGGTGATTTTCATGCGATTACGGCTGTTCATAATCTTCTCGCCGCAATGATAGACAATCATATTTACTGGGGAAATAATTTGAATATTGATCCCCGCCGTATTGTTTGGAGACGAGTCCTTGACATGAATGATCGTGCATTGCGCGATATTGTTACTTCCCTAGGTGGGGTCACTAACGGTTTTCCTCGTCAAACAGGTTTTGATATTACTGTTGCATCAGAAATTATGGCACTTTTTTGCCTGGCCGAAAATTTAGAAAATCTTACGCAAAGACTCAAAAAAATTATTGTTGCCTATCGTTATGATAAAACACCTGTGACAGTTGCTGATCTCAATGCGGAAGGGGCAATGACTGTTCTCCTTAAAGATGCCATGCAACCCAACCTTGTACAAACAATTGAAAATAACCCTGTTCTTGTTCACGGAGGTCCTTTTGCCAATATTGCTCATGGCTGTAATTCAGTTATAGCAACAAAAACCGCTTTAAAACTCGCCGATTATGTTGTCACAGAAGCAGGTTTTGGAGCAGATCTTGGAGCAGAAAAATTCTTCAATATTAAATGTCGACAAGCAGGGATCGCACCAAGCGCAACAGTGATTGTCACAACAATTCGCGCATTAAAAATGCATGGTGGTGTGGACAAAAAGAAGCTGACAGAGGAGAATATTACAGCTTTACAAGAGGGAGCAGCTAACCTTTTACGACATATCAAAAACATGGAGCACTATGGCATCCCCTGTGTTATCGCTCTTAATCATTTTGATACCGATAGCGATGCTGAAATAAGCACATTACAAAAAATAGTTGCAACAACTGGACACAAAGCCATTGTCTGCAAACATTGGAAACAAGGTGGAAAAGGCGCAGTAGCACTTGCACAAGAACTTGTTACTTTGATTGAAGAAAAAGATTGCCATTTTAAAGTTCTGTATCAAGACACACTGCCACTCGTTCAAAAAATTAACGCTATTGTAAAAAATCTCTATGGTGGTCGTGGAGCTGTAATCGCTGACCCTCTTCTCAAACAGCTTGAATGTTGGGAAAAAGAAGGTTATGGTGCATACCCTATTTGTATGGCAAAAACACCCTATTCCTTTTCTGCTGATCCCACTCAATACGGCGCTCCTGTTGATTTTGAAATTCCTGTACGTGAAGTTCGTCTGTTGGCAGGTGCAGGTTTTATTGTTGTCATTTGCGGAAATGTCATGACTATGCCTGGCTTACCGCATTGCCCTAGCGCTGAGAAAATTTATCTTGACGAAAATGATCAGATACAAGGGCTTTCATAAGCTTATACCCATAAGCTCCATCATTCATTACGGATAGCACCTAATAACAAAAAAATAGAATTTTAAAAAGCGATATAGACAAACACCTTCTTTATGTGATATGTAGGTGCGTATTGTATGTATGGTATGTATATATGATATGTGTCCTTTTGGATATCTCTTTAAAAGAGAGTGGGTTTTTTCCTATTATTTATAAAACTGAAACAAAGCAGGATAAATAGTGCAAGTACTCGTTCGTGATAATAATATTGATCAAGCGCTACGCGCGTTGAAAAAAAAGATGCAACGTGAAGGTATCTTCCGTGAAATGAAAATGCGTGGTTATTATGAAAAACCATCAGAAAAACGTGCTCGTGAAAAGGCTGAAGCTGTTCGCCGTACACGCAAGCTTGCTCGTAAGCGTGCACAAAGGGAAGGTTTTGTTAGTAACGGTCGGACTTCTGCAGTAAGATAGTAGATGTTTGTTGGCATCTTAAAGAGTCATATAAGCAGTTGAATGGATAAATCATTAGGCTAGTTTGTTTGATATGGTAAACGGTTTTTCTTTATCGCTGTAATTATTCCTCTATTTTTTTAAGCAATGCATTGATTTTTAATAATAATTTATTCTTTTATAGTGAATCAGATTCCCAGTATCGTAAAATTCTCTTATTTCAAACCCTCTTATAAAACCAATTAAAAATTAAAATTGTTTCCTTGCGCATCACAAATGGAGCTGGTGTGTGGGTATAGGGTGTTTGAGAAAGAAATATCTCTTACGAGCACTCTCAGATGCTACTGGCTGTCAATATTGGGGGCTCGTAAAAAGTATGATCGTGCTGGCTTGCTTCTTCATAAGAGTAAGGATGGTGGTGCACAGTGATATCTAAGCATTCAGACTCTCTCAATCAACTCAAATCGGGAAATATAAGCCAACTATCACAATATGTAATTGTGTGCACAAAGAATATAATATCGATCACACAACTTTCCTCTTCAACATTCATTAAATGAGATGATAAATTCTATAACTTTTAGTATTTCATAACAATAGAGTTTCTCGTCTCATTTCTGGAACTAATAGGCATTTATAGAACCCTTATGCCTCTTCCTATGCTTATAGCATTGCCAAACTGGATAGCACTTACTTTATAACTTGAAAAGCTTGTAAGAAACGTAGGTATAAAGAATCACCTTATGTTTGTGAAATAATAATTTAGTTCCTCGTATCTTGGCTTATTCTCAATATTACAGAATACTTTTGCATTTGGTTGATTTACGAATACATATTTTATTCATCCTAAAGCTACTCTTCAAGTTATCTGCTGATCTCTTTACTGACCTGTTATTGAACAATTTTTTGATAATACCAGTATAACTGTAGCATCATTTATAAAACAAATCAGATAAAGAGATATAATACTCCCCCCCAATCTGTCATACAAAAACAGATATAACACGGACGAACCTAAAATATCTTCAATATTTATTGCAATCATACACTCCATGAGATGTCACGAACGATCTAAAAACACATTTTTGTAAATAAAGAAAACATTAAGAATGTTTAAATTTTTATCTTAACTTATCCTATAATTTTTGTAACAATTTCTGCATTGTTTAGATCTCTTTAACTAGCAGTGTGTCATAGCTCTTTTATCAGTTTTCACTATCTTCCAGATCTTAAATTGCCAATATAAAAAAGAAATAAAAGGTTTAAGTGTGCAATATTCTTATTGGTTCCGATTTTTAGTGCTTACATTACATTTCTCCATAGCAGGATTCTTGATATTCAGTTTCCCTCGTTTTCTGCACGCACAAACACTCAATAAAAATTCTGGGGAAAATCTAGGACAAAGTGGCTTACCACTTCCACGATTTGCTTCCATTAAACCTACCCGTGTGAATGTGCGCATCGGACCAGGAAGCAATTACTCTATTATCTTTACTTATAAAAAACAGGGCCTTCCTATTGAAATCATCCAAGAATACGATCAATGGCGCAAAATTCGTGACGCCGAAGGTGATGAAGGCTGGGTATACCAATCGCTTCTATCAGGAAAACGGACCGCTATAACTATTCCATGGCAAAAAGATAAAACAAAAAGGCTGATGCTACGCAAAAACCCTACAGAAAATGCAGAACTGGTGGCAGAAGTAGAACCTAACGTCATTGGCAATATTCGCCAATGCAATGGACATTGGTGCGAACTAAATATTAATAATATTCGAGGATGGCTTCACCAAACTCAGTTATGGGGAATCTATCCTGATGAAAAAATAGAAAAATAAAAAGTTGATGAATCTTTAAATCAAATAAGTTTAATTTTTATTCTTTGTTATTCTTCTCTGTTCTTTGGCTTTCTTCTCACTCTAAGGCAACGGAATTACTACCTGTACTGATCTGTACACAGTCCGGCTTTTCTGCGATTCCACTTGACTTAACCACTTATATAATTCAATTCATAGGCTCTATGGATAAAGCCCCTATCCTAAATTCACCGTACTCTCTAAGAAGGTCACTCCCCTTGTGCAAAACAAAATGCCAAAAAACACCGTTGTGTTGCCAATTCACACGCTTTCTTTAAAGAAATATGTCTCAATGCTCATAAACCCCTTTTACGACAGTAGACCATAAATGGTATAATGGTAAAATCATTATATACCACCACCTTTATATTTATAAAGATGCAATCTGATACCATCATAATATGCAAGCCTCCAATATTGGCAAGCCCTTAGCACCTGAGAGCATTCATAAGAAGCATTTTATTCCTTTCTTAAACGCTACTCACATACCAACTCTCCTTATTGCTTATTGCACGCAAAAAGTTGATTTTAATTGATTTAATGTGAGAGAGTGTATGATGAGAAAATTACACTGTCTTCGGAATTATAATTCAAGTTAAAAAATAATTATTCAACATAACAAATCAATATGTTATCTAACGAGATACTCTCGCTTAAAACTTTATAGGCCTTACATTATAATCTTCAATGATGATGTTCTACAAAATAACTGAATCATAAAATCAGCTCTTTGGTTTTAACCGAACTATCAAATCAACATGCGAAATTTCCATCCCTTCCGGCGGTTTAGGCAAATTTCCAATAATAGGAGCTTCTTCTAAATTGCAAGGAATATCAAGAATACGATTTTCACCTTCTATATAAAAATGATAATGATCCGATGTATTAGTATCAAACCAAGTTTTGGAACCTTCTACGGCAATAATCCGTAATAACCCTGCTTCCGTAAATTGATGAAGCGTATTATAAACCGTTGCTAAAGAGACAGGTACACCCAATCTACTTGCCTCTTCATAGAGCTCTTCAGCGGCGATATGACGGTTGCCTTGAGAAAAAATCATATTAGCAAGTTCCAACCGCTGGCGTGTTGGTCGCAAGCCATTTTGACGTAAACGTTTTTCCAACATAGAGGCGGAATAATAACGTATAACTTTCCCACAATCTTTCACGGTTTGTTGTTCTTCATTCAAATCTAAATTGTCTGCGCTCACTGACATATTAAAAACCACAATATTTTTTTCAAATAAGGTTAAAATAAAAAAATGGAAAGGATACGATACAATTTTTATACTCCATTTTTAAATAACCACTCACGCAGGATACATAAAAAAGGGCTTTTGTCATTAAAAATGATATAAAATCATTTCCCTCTCTTTAAAATTTGCTCTAAAAGTAAATTGAGAAAAGCGCAGAAGTCAAAATATACGTAAATAAATGGAGTAACAATGGCTGAACAAAAGTCTCACTACACTTATGAAGAACTTTTAAGCTGCGCTCGCGGCGAAATGTTTGGCAAGGGTAATGCACAATTACCAGCACCACCAATGTTAATGATTCATCGAATCACCCAGATCAGTGAAACTAGCGGTGAATATAATAAAGGAATGGTTCGTGCTGAATTTGACATTACTCCAGACCTCTGGTTTTTTGACTGTCACTTTATAGGTGATCCAGTCATGCCAGGATGTCTCGGTTTAGATGGTATGTGGCAGTTAACAGGTTTTTTTCTCGGTTGGTTAGGTGAATTAGGAAAAGGGAGGGCTATATCAACAGGTGAAGTAAAATTATCCGGTATGGTGACTCCAAAAACCAAACTTCTTGAATATGGAATAGATTTTAAACGCATCCGGCGTGGGAATTTGGTACTAGGTATAGCTGATGGATGGGTAAAAGCAGATGGAGAAACTATCTATAAAGCAAGCGATTTACGTGTTGCTTTATTTAAAGAAGACTAGAATCATTTCCACTAAAAGGAACATTTTGTTATTCTTTATAGAACAAGGAGGTATGGATGCGTCGAGTTGTTGTAACTGGAATGGGAATTGTCTCCGCAATTGGAAATAATCCAGAGGCTGTTTTAACCAGTTTGTATGAAGCAAAATCAGGAATTTCTTATGCACCCCAATATGCTGAGTTAGGTTTTCGTAGCAGAGTTTATGGCAAACCTGATGTTAATATAGAGGAATTGGTTGATCGGCGTGCTTTGCGCTTTCATGGACGTGGAACTGCTTGGAATCATATCGCTATGGATCAAGCAATCGCTGATGCGGGTTTAGAGCCTCATGAAATATCAAATGAACATACAGGCATCATTATGGGTTCTGGAGGAGCTTCAACGCAATCCATCGTTGAAGCTGCTGACATCACGCGTCAAAAAGGCCCAAAACGTGTAGGTCCTTTTATTGTGCCTAAAGCAATGAGTTCTACAGCATCCGCAACGCTTGCAACTTTTTTTAAAATTAAAGGCGTGAATTATTCAATCTCTTCGGCTTGTGCTACCTCTAATCATTGTATTGGCAATGCTTATGAATTAATACAATATGGCAGGCAAGATCGTGTCTTTGCTGGTGGTTGCGAAGATCTGGACTGGACATTATCTGTACTCTTCGATGCCATGGGCGCTATGTCCAGTAAATATAATGATACACCAGAAAAGGCTTCACGTGCCTATGATGTTAATCGTGATGGATTTGTTATTGCTGGTGGAGCAGGTGTTTTGGTTCTTGAAGAACTTGAGCTTGCTAAAGCACGTGGTGCAAAAATCTACGGGGAAATTGTTGGATATGGTGCTACATCTGATGGACATGACATGGTTGCCCCATCTGGTGAGGGAGCAGAACGGTGCATGCGCATGGCACTTGCAACTGTAAATAATAAAATTGATTATATTAATCCCCATGCAACAGCAACACCTGTTGGTGATCCTCCAGAAATAGAAGCTATTCGTCATATCTTTGGAGCAGGTGATCAATGTCCACCAATTTCTGCTACAAAATCTCTGACAGGTCATTCCTTGGGAGCAGCAGGTGTTCACGAGGCAATCTATACACTGTTAATGATGAATCATGATTTTATTTGTGAGAGTGCTCATATTGAAGAACTTGACCCAGCTTTTGCTGATATGCCAATCGTTCGTGAACGCCTTGATCATCAACAACTTAATACTGTATTGTCAAATACATTTGGTTTTGGCGGTACCAATGCAACGCTCATTTTTCAACGCTATGCATAAATAGGAGTTCTTAGCTGGTTGAAAAAAGCACGGTCTTACGGAGAATAATATGAAAGGTTTGATGGAGGGCAAACGTGGCCTTATTATGGGGGTTGCAAATGACCATTCGATTGCATGGGGCATTGCATGCCAGCTAGCACAAGCAGGAGCCGAATTAGCATTTACCTATCAAGGAGAGGCTTTTGGAAAACGGGTTCAACCTCTAGCAAAGCAGCTTGGTTGTAAATTGTTGCTTGAATGTGATGTTGAAAAAATTGAAAGTGTCGACCATGTCTTTGAATATCTTGAAAAAGAATGGAAAACAATTGATTTTGTTGTGCATGCCATTGGTTTTTCAGATAAAAATCAATTAAAAGGGCGCTACGTTGATGTTACAACACGCGAGAATTTTAAACGTACGATGCTTATTTCGGCTTATTCTTTTACTGAAATTGCCCAGCGTGCCGGTAAACTTATGCCGAATGGAGGCGCACTTTTAACACTCACCTATGGAGCTTCACAACAAGTTGTTCCTAATTACAATATCATGGGTGTTGCTAAAGCTGCTTTAGAAGCTATGGTACGTTATTTAGCAGCAGATTTTGGTCCGCAGAATATTCGCGTTAATGCAATTTCAGCTGGACCTGTAAGAACTTTAGCGGGTAATGGCATTGCATCTGCACGTGCGATTTTTTCGTATCAACGCCGTAATGCTCCATTGCGCCGCACCGTAAACATTCATGAAATTGGTAAATCTGCTCTTTACCTTCTCTCTGATTTATCATCAGGTGTTACTGGTGAAATTCATTATGTTGACTCAGGTTATAATATTATGTCTATGCCAACACTTGAAGAATTAAAACAAAGTGAGGAAATACGGGGAGAATAACTGTCCATAATGCTTTTAAAAAAGTGTAAAAATAACCATTTGCATAGCTTTTAAAAATATATTAGATGCGCTCTTTTTGTCTATAACATTTGTCATGAGAGCAAATAGTTTATTTTTTAAAATGTGAATTAGATAGCGATCAAGTTTTTTATTTTTAAGTTATATTGCATAAAAAATGCTCTTCTCTCGCTTTCTAGTTTGCTAAAATTTTGTGCTTTGTCTCATGGTTTACGTCATATATTGTGAGCTATTCTATTATATGATATATGATCGCCATATCTTTTTGAAAAATTTAAAAGCATACTGTATCATGCATCTCATCTTTGAGTGTTCTTCTCAATAATGTATTGGCTGCATCAACTACACTTTTATCGCAAAATAAGACTTGATAAATTTGTTCTGTAATGGGCATTTCCACCTTGATACGCCGTGCTAATCTATACACTTCTTCGGTATTTAAGTAACCTTCAACAACTTGGCCAATCTGTTTTTCTGCTTCTTTTGTATTCATTCCTTGACCAAGAAGCATACCAAAACGACGATTGCGCGATTGATTATCAGTACATGTCAAAACCAAATCACCTAAACCTGTCATACCCATAAATGTGGAAAGCTCAGCACCCATAGCGACACCCAAACGACTGATTTCCGCTAATCCTCGCGTGATAAGTGCTATTCGAGCATTTGCCCCAAACCCCATACCATCTGATATTCCCGCACCGATAGCAATAACATTTTTGACTGCCCCACCTAATTGAACACCTATCATATCAGAATTTTTATAAACTCTAAAACTTTTATCAAAATGGAAAAGTTGCTGTAGCTCTTCACTAAATTCAGCATCAGAAGCTGCCACCGTAATTGCAGTAGGCAGACCGATAGCAAGCTCCTTGGCAAAAGTTGGTCCAGAAAAAACAGCTAAAGGGATTTTATTCCCTAAAATCTCGCGAGCAACTTCTTGTAAGATACGTCCTGTCCCATGCTCCAAGCCTTTTGTGGCCCAAATAATACGTGAATGTTGATCCAAATAAGGTTGGATATTGTATAATACCTGATGAAACACATGGCTTGGTACAGCGATTAATATATCATGGCTTGCCGCTATTGCAGTTTCAAGCGAAGCCTCAGGGAATAAATTCTCAGGAAAGCGAATATCGGGTAAAAATTTCTGATTGCAACGATATTTTTGTAATGCTCTGATATGTTGAGGATTGTGCCCCCAAAGTAAAACACGGTGATCGTTACGAGCAAGAGCGACAGCTAATGCCGTGCCAAAAGAACCAGCACCAATAATTGTCATCGAAACGGGTTTCATCAAATTTTTTGATTATTCTCCAAATTTTTACTTTTAATCTCTCATGATTTTATTCTAACACAACATGAAACCCTGTCAAAATTCTCATGCTCCCCTGTCTTGAACTGTATAAAAATCATTTTTTATCTCAAATTTCAGTAAAGATTTCACTAAATTTATCTATGAACTTTCTGTTTACAATATAAAAACACATCCAAAATGATCCTCTTTAAATGGTTACTTCCTACCCCTTATTTATCAACTACCTCACATTCCATAAACTTGTTTGTGACGAATACTCATAAAAAAAGAGCCAATGCACTTGGCATTGGCTCTATGGATATTTTTATTCTTAATAATTTTACTGTACAGGCGTTTGCGTATTCGGTACTTGTTCCATGGGCATTTCTACCCTTGGTGCCTGCTCTATAGAAGATGGTGTATTTGGATCTTGTTCCTTGGATACCTGAGTGTTTAATAAATCTCCCACTGGTTTTTGTGTATCTGATAATTTTTCCGTCGATACAGAACTATCTCCTTGTACTTTTTCCGGCTCAACAATACGCCCTGAACCACCCATCATATTATAATTCAAATGGGAAATAGCCCACCAAGTACCTCCAATAATAATCACAACGCAAATGGCCGCAAACCACAAAGCGCTTAAATTCCATTTAGCATCTGGACCAGAACTTAAGTGCAAAAAGAAAACAATCTGCACAATAATCTGAATAATTGCCATCCCAATAAGATATGCAACCTTTGTGCTAATTGTCCAGCCTTCCATCATCCCATACATCACAGGAATAAAAGAACCTAAAGTGAAGAATACAGCTAGAATAAAGCCAATTAAATAGGAACCAGTACTGGGACCATGTGTTTCATTATGCACGCTCATTACAATGCTCCTAACAAATAAACCATGGTGAAAACACCAACCCACACAATATCAAGTAAATGCCAGAAAATTGAAAGGCATGTTAGACGCGTTTTATTATCCCGATCTAAACCACTCCGACGTAGATGAAAAAACATCACCACCATCCAGAGAAGACCAACACTCACATGAAGACCATGGGTGCCAACCAAGGCAAAAAATGCTGACCAATAAGCAGATAAAATTTCTTTTCCAAAAAATTTTAAACCTGTTGCAGGATCAATACCAGCATAAGCAGTAGGATCGTAATAAAATACCTCACTTAAAAGCTCATGGAATTCATAAATTTCCATTCCAATAAAGCAGCCTCCAAGTACAAAGGTAATGGCCATCCATAAACGTACACCACTGAGATTACCTTTATGCGCTTGTACCATAACAAACCCATAAGTAATCGATGATATCAATAAAATGGCAGTCTCAACCAAAACAAATTTTAAATCAATAAATTCACTGCCTGCTTTTCCTCCACCATAAGAAGCAGAAAAAACAGTAAAGGCTGAAAAAAGTGTTGAAAAGAGAATCAAATCCGAAAGAATATAGACCCAAAATCCAAACGTCATAACAGAACTATTGTCATGATGGTGCTCATCAATGTGAGCATTATTCATTGTCACTGCACTCATACTGTTACTCCTTGCTCTTTAAGAACGGCTGTAAAGGCATCTTCAGTTTTTTGTACTTCTTCAGCTGGAATATAATAACCATGATGATCACCTGTTAATGAATGACACAAAAGTGTTGCAATAAAACCAACCAGCCCGATCGCAACAAGCCACCAAATATGCCAAACAAGCGCAAAACCAACAACTAATGAGAAAAGTCCCGCAATAACTCCAGCCGATGTATTCGATGGCATATGAATTTTCGTAAATCCACTTGTAGGACGTTGATAACCACTTTTCTTCATATTCCAATAAGCATCATCAGTTTCTACTCTCGGAATTATCGCAAAATTGTAAGAAGGAGGAGGTGAAGAAGTAGACCATTCAAGAGTCCGTGCATCACCCCAAGAATCATTTAATGTTATTGGTAAGCGTCCCTTATGTTTGATACCATACCAAATCGCCAAAACAACTTGCAGCACAAAACAAAGAATACCAAGCAAGATAATAACGGCCCCCAGTGCAGCAATCATAAACATTGGTTGCCAACTAGGTTCCATATAATGTTGAAGACGACGTGTTGCACCCATTAGCCCAAGCGCATAAACTGGAAAAAAAGCAAGGTAAAAACCAATGAACCAACACCAAAAAGATGCAATACCAAGTGCTCGATTCGGTTTATAACCGAAAACCTTCGGAAACCAAAAAGCAAGCCCAGCTAAATAAGAAAACACTACACCCCCAATAATTGTATGGTGGAAATGCGCTACTAAAAAGAGCGAATTATGAAACTGCCAATCAGCAGGCACAATAGATAAGAGAACACCCGTTAATCCACCACCAACAAACGTAAAGATCATTCCCATGCACCAAAGCATTGGAGGCTCAAAGCGTATCTTTCCTTTATACATGGTTAGCAACCAATTAAAAACTTTTACACCCGTGGGAACGGCGATAATCATCGTGGCAATACCAAAGAAGGTATTTACAGCCTCACCTCCACCCATCGTAAAGAAATGATGCCCCCAAACAAGAAGTGAAAGAATCAAAATAACCAACATGGCCCATACCATTGAAGTATAACCAAAGAGGCGCTTTGAAGAAAAAGTTGAGACAACCTCAGAAACAATCCCAAAAGCAGGAACAACCAAAACATAAACTTCAGGATGACCAAAAATCCAAACATAGTTAATCCATACCATCGGATTTCCGCCACCAACATTGGTGAAAAAATTCATACCCAAATAACGGTCACATGCTAAAAGTGCAAATGCGACAGTTAGGACAGGATAAATAACTAAAATAAGGATATTGCTAACGAAAGCGCTCCAACAAAAGACGGGCATTTTCATCATTGTCATCCCAGGAGCACGCATTTTAATAATGGTTGCAACAAAATTGATCGCTCCCATCGTCGTTGCAATACCAGAAAGTTGAAGTGACCACAAATAATAATCCACCCCTGTATCTGGACTGTTTTGCAACTCTGCGAAAGGTGGATACATCAACCAGCCACCTCGACCAAAATTTCCAATACCTAATGATATGTTAATCAATATCGCTCCTGCTGCTGTAATCCAAAAACCTAAATTATTCGCAAAAGGAAAAGCAACATCACGAGCACCAATTTGAAGTGGTATAAGATAATTGAAAAGACCAAATAAAATCGGTGTCGCCATGAAGAAAATCATAATTGTACCATGGGCCGAAAAAATCTGATCAAAATGCTCAGGAGGCAAATAACCCGCTGTTTCACTTCCAAGAGCCAAAGCTTGATGCGTTCGCATCATAATTGCATCCGCGAAACCGCGAACAAGCATAATAATACCAAGCACGATGTACATAATGCCAATACGTTTATGGTCAACTGTTGTAATCCAATTTCGCCATAAAACTCCCCACCATCGAAGCAATGTCAAAGCAAGAACAGCAATTAAACCAACCACCCCAATCGCAATACATGTGTACAAAACAATCGGTTCATGTGCCAGTGCATGAAAAGCACCAGCCGTAGGATCTGTAAGTCTTCCAAACATTTCTTAACCCATATAAGATAAATTTCATTCCAAAGAGACCTTATGTTTAAAGGTCTCTTTCTCAATTGATGCTTTAAATAGCACCAGGATCAAAAACTGAACAAAGTGCACCCCAAAGTGTCTGAGCAGCAGCACGCTTCATTAAGTCTTCATTACACACCGTATTTTCATCAACACATCGGTTAACAATCCGGTAGTAAAGCCGCTTCTCAACAGGTGCAAAATAACGTACCTCTGCATCCTTTTCTTTTGCAGCAATATCGCCCATACGAGGCGCAACAGAAAGCTGACGATAAGATACACGATCAAGAACTTGACCATGAGTCCGAGCTTTAGTAATCCAATTATCAAAATCCTGCAAAGATACAGAATGCCATTTAAACCGCATCCCTGCGAAACCATCACCACTGTAATTTGCCGAAGTCCCTTTGAATACCCCTTGCTTATCAGCTACTAAATGCAATTTAGAATTCATTTGCGGCATAGCGTAAAGAACTGTGCCCACTTGTGGTACCCAAAAAGCATTAACAGAACTCTCTGATGTCAACTGCAACAAAACCTGACGACCTTCAGGCACATAAATTTCATTGATGGATGCAACACCATATTCAGGATAAATAAAGAGCCATTTCCAATCAAGAGCCACAACATCTACTTGCAGCGGCTTTCCTTCACCAACAATTTCCACTGGAAGCGGATTTTCTGGTTCAAGTTTATAAGTGTAATAGGCTGTTAACGTACCTAAAACCAACACGATAACGACTGGAATACCCCACATAAATGCTTCAATTTTATTTGAATGCCCCCATTCAGGTAAATATTCTCCAGTGGTGTTCGATGCACGATATTTAATGGCCAAAAATACCACACCCACCATAACGGGAATCACAACACAAAGCATAACAACAACACAAATAACAATCAAAATAAGCTGTTGCCGCGCAACATACCCCGCCGGGTGAAGAACGTCCCACTTACAACCTGATAAAAGTAACACTACCCCTAAAACTACGAGCATCTTTATTTGTTTAACAAAGTTTCTCATTTCACCTGCCCCATAATATAATCAGAAGTTGTCATCAAAAAATGACAAAATCTTAATGATATGCTTACCTATTTAAAAAGAATTATCAAGTAAATTCAAACACCCTTATCGATATTATACAAGTTTTGATCCCTCTGTGCCAAATTTAAGCTTTTTAGCGATATATTCGAGCGCAAACCAATACCCATCCGCCCCACAACCGGTAATAACCGCATCCACACCAGCAGACGTATAAGAATGGTGACGAAAAGCTTCACGCTGATAAATATGAGACAAATGAATCTCTACTTTTGTCCCTGTAAACATTTTTAAAGCATCAAGAATTGCAACAGATGTGTGACTATAAGCAGCGGGATTGATAATCAAACCCGCACTTACTCCAATTGATTCCTGTATCCACTCAACCAATTGTCCTTCATAATTACTTTGATAAAAATGTACTGTTACACCGGCTCTTTTTGCCCATTGCCTACAAAATTTTTCAATATCTTCTAGAGTTTCAGTTCCGTAAATTTCTGGCTCACGTTTCCCAAGAAAATTTAAATTAGGACCATTTAAAATCGTTATGATTGTAGACATAATAAGCCTCTTCTTCTTGATCAATCATTTATAAAAAATTTAGTAAGTTTTTACTGCAATAAAGTCCCATCTTTAATCTCAAAAAACTCTGCCCGTCCTTTTAAAGCATCAAATAAAACGCGATCTGTTCCTGTCATAAATGTTTGCCCCCCTAAATCATCAAGAATATCAAATAAAGCAGTACGCCGATGAGAATCAAGATGTGCTGCTATTTCATCAAGAAGAAGAATGGGAGTTCTCTCTGATATCATGCTTGTTAAACGTGCATGACACAAAACCAAACCTGTTAGCAGCGCCTTCTGTTCACCCGTAGAGCAAGATGTTGCAGCCATATTTTTATCAGCATAAAAAACCTGCAAATCTGTGCGATGCGGCCCTTCTAATGCCCGCCCAGCAGCACGATCTATTGTGCGGTTATGCCGCAACCGATGAAAAAATTGTTCTTCAACCTCAACCGCTGATAGTTTATTCAGAGCTTCTTCTAAAAAACCATCAATTTGCAAAAAAGCCCTTGGGAAAACTCTCTGAGACGGCATTTGTGCAAACATATCATTTAAAAGTCGAATCACATCGATACGTGCCGCAGCAATAGCTGCCGCTAGCTCTGCCATTTGTTTTTCTAAAGCATCAAACCAAGCATAATCTTCATTTCCATCCAAAAATAAACGATTGCGTGCACGCATAACCTTATCATAATCTGCTATGCGGCGACTATGTAAAGGATCAATAGCTAAAACCATACGATCTAAAAAACGGCGCCGCTCAAGCGAGGAGTCTATAAAAAGCCCATCCATAGAAGGAGCTAGGACACTAATATGACAATAATCTGTTAAGCTATCCCCTGTCTCATTCACGCCATTAATATGTATTTTGCGGCTGTTATCACCAATTTCTAAAGTTGTACCAATATTTACTTCACCATAAAGAACACATTCAAGACGAGCAAAGACGACAAATCCATCGCCTTTACCATCTGCAAAACTAACATCAGAATAAGCTGCACGCCGTAAACCACGACCTGGGGAAAGAAAAGATAACGCCTCTAAAAGATTTGTCTTACCAGCACCATTGTGACCAGTAAAAACAACATGCTGACCCGAAAAATGAATATTCAAGGAAGAATAATTGCGATACCGCAAAAGCCTCAGCTGTCTCACTGCCACTTTGTGCACATGACCAGCCATGCATTGCAAAATAATTGCCCCTAAACGCGAATGGGCATCAGCACATAAAGTGCATTCGCATCATTATTATCACGAATGAGAGCTGGTGCTCCAGCTTCTGCCAACATAAAAACCATCTCATCACTCGAAAGTTGCCCAGCAATATCCAAAAGATAACGTGAATTAAACCCTATCTCAAGTGGATCAGAGGTATAAGTTGCTGCTAATTGATCTTCTGCACTACCCGAATCAGGATTATTAACGACAAGCTTCAATTGCCCATGCTCAATCGTTAACTTTACTGCACGCCCACGGTCACTCGAAATTGTTGAAACACGGTCAACAGCAGAAGAAAAATCCTGTCTGTTGACAATCAGCTTTTTATTATTTCCAAGAGGAATAACACGTTGATAATCTGGAAATGTTCCATCAATTAATTTTGATGTAAAAACCACTGAACCTACAGAGAAACGAATCTTTGTCTCTGAGAGTTCTACACATACATCACCATTAATTTCTTCTGAAAGAAGCTTTTGTAACTCTCCTACAGCCTTACGAGGAATAATAACACCTGGCATATCACCAATACCTGCAGGAGCATCCATATCAACTTGTGCTAGACGATGACCATCAGTCGCAACCAAACGCAGTTTCAAAACACCATCATTAATAACATGAAAATAAATACCATTAAGATAATAACGCGTTTCCTCAGTAGAAATGGCAAATTGCGTACAATCAAGTAAATGCTTTAACCCTGATGCGGAGAGAAAAAAACGGCAACCAAATTGACCAGGAAGAGACTCTGGAAAATCTATTTTCGGAAGACATTGAAGCTGAAAATGTGCACAACCCGAAACAACAGACATAGTGCTTGCTTGATTCTCATCAACGGATAAGACAATCTCACTGCCATCAGGAAGTTTTCGAACTATATCGTACAACAAATATGCCGGAACAGTTATTGCCCCCGCTTGTTCAACATTGACTGTAAAAGATTCCGTAACCTCTAAATCAAGATCCGTTGCTTTTAATTTCACATTGCCATTTTCTGCATCAATCAACACATTAGATAAAATAGGAACGGCATTTCGACGCTCCACAACACGGTGAACACGACCAAGAGATTTAAGAAATTGACTGCGATCAACGATAATACGCATAAAATCTCCGTTACAATTTACAAAAAACTATAGAAATTCCCTAGAAATAACCTATCCCCTTAAGAATCATCTGTCGGATTTTATTTAACCTGTTTTAAAATGGCAAGTGACTCCCTATAAAAAGTAGCCATCTTATCTCTTCTCCTACAATATCTTTCTCAAGATAAAGGAAAGATTGTAAATATTATGCAGCCTGTTCGCCAATCAACCGCTTCAACAACTCAAGCTCTTTGGCCAACGTCTGATCGCCACAAATTAAATCTTCAATTTTACGAACAGCGTGTAAAACTGTCGTATGATCACGACCACCAAAACGACGTCCAATCTCTGGTAGTGAGCGAGGCGTTAACATTTTTGCTAAATACATAGCAACTTGCCGTGGCTTTACAACTGTACGGGTTCGACGATTAGACAACAAATCCTGTTTAGAAACATTATAATGGCGCGCAACCGTGCGCTGAATTTCCTCGATCCGAATGCGCTTAGGCTCGCCAGAACGCGTCAAATGACCTAACAACTCATCAATCCGCTCTAAAGATAAATCCGATTCAAATGATTGGCGGAACAAGAGTTGATTAAATGCTCCTTCAATATCGCGTCCTGACCCTAAAACTGTTCTAGCAATATACTCCAGAATATCATCAGAAATTGAAAGCATGCTATCGTCTTGTTGTGCAACCTTCAATCGCTGCTGTAGCATTTTCAAACGCATTTCATAATCTGGTGCTTCAATTTCAAGAGCAACTCCTCCTTGAAGACGCGACCGAACCCGAAGATCAAGTGATTCTAATTCTGCTGGCGGACGATCCGCCGCAACAACAACTTGTTTGGCACTATCAAGCAACATATTCAGTAAATGACAAAATTCATGCTGAATCGACTTCCCTTGCAAAAATTGCATATCATCAATAATGAGAAGATCAATATCACGAAGCTGTTCTTTAAAAGAAAGAGCATCATTATCACGAATAGCCGTTGCAAAACGCCACATAAAATATTCAGCAGTGAGATAAATAACTCGCGCAGATGTCAAACGCTTTAGTGCTGTAGCCGCAATAGCTTGAAGCAAATGTGTTTTTCCCAAACCAACAGATGCATGAATAAAAAGAGGATTAAATCTTAAAGCACTTTTATGCCCTTCTGCAATCGAACGGGCAGCTGCTAAAGCAACACGATTAGAAGCACCCTCCACAAAATTTTCAAAACTATAGCGAGAATCAAGCGGTGAACCAAAAACACCTGTTTGAACACTCTTGATAGCTTTCTCTGTATAACTCTCAACAAAGGATGCAGTTGCTTGCTCCTCCACAACAACAGGAGCTGCACTTGTTTTACAAACCACCCCGCCAGAAACACGCTTCATACCCCGAACAACAACTTCAACGCGAAGAATTGCTGAATTTTCTTGTTTCCATAAATTTGTCAAAAGAGAACCGTAGTGATTATTAATCCATGAGCGTAAAAAGGCTGTAGGAACAGAGAGTTTCACTAAATTACGGCTATATTCAGCAAGTTTCACGCGACCAAACCAACTGGTATAAGCCTCAATACCAACCTGTACCTTTAATTGTGCCATCACACGCGCGAAAGCTGCCGCACCTTCCTCCTCCGAAATAATAGGAAATTCTCCAGAAGCATTAGCATTTGTATTTACTGCTCCACCACTATCCGTCATCTTTATAATTTTTTCTGCCGACAGGATATTCACCGAAACCCTTTTAAAGGAACTAGCTTTAGAGTTCAATTTATCCACCATCTTTCATCCTGATAAAAACAAAAATCCGTTATGCCAAAACAACTAAAAACCAACTTAGCAAAGGCAAAACACCCTACCCCAAACAAGATTACTTATCCTCCCCTAGGATAGTCTCATTACAACCCCACCAACAAAGATGACCAATAAGATTCACTTGTATTCGCGATACGCGCCATTCTTTAAAAATGACCAACATACCAACGAAAAAAACTAAAAAAACGTTAGAAAATCTATCCAACATGAGAGCCCATAACAGCCTAAGCCAAAGCATCTTCCACTCAAGCGTGATACAGGATAACAAACTGATATAAACCCTGTCCTCTTTTAGTTTCTGTAAGAACCATACAAAACAGCAGAGGTAAAATGCAAGAGGTCAAAATAAAATCAAAAATGCCTATAAACCAACTTGCATAAACGAGAAATGAGAAAAATAATTGATTCAATTCATTTTTTTCTCTAATTTTACCAATAATTAAAGAATTCTTTCGGATTTAAAAAAAAAATAAATATGCTTGACAAAAAAGACTCTGTAAAAATCCACAAAGCTTGTGGATAACCATACAAACTCTATAAACCTTCTTCTCTTTTTCATGGAGAGAATCGCTACTGATTCCCCTACTTTATAAAGTAGAATATTTTGGGAAAATAAAAAAACCAGCACCCGTGGATGCTGGTGTCATTTTTCATAATAATAGAAAAAATTAAACGCTAAGCGATTTCAAACGCTTTGCTAAACGCGATACCTTTCGCGCAGCAGCATTTTTATGAAAAACCCCTTTAGAAACCGCACGCATAATTTCAGGTTCAAAACTCTTAAACGCTATTTCTGCAGACGCCTTATCGCCACCAGCCAAAGCATCATCAAATTTACGCATAAAAGTACGAACGCGTGAACGACGGGCCCTGTTAACCTGCGTGCGTGCCGCAACTTTGCGCACCGCTTTACGAGCGGAAGGTGTATTCGCCATAAATATATCTCTCTTTCAACGCATTGGATAGAGTGAGTACCAATGATACTACCAATCCAAATAAATCCAATTCAAGCAATACTATAAAGTTGCTAATAACTGGTTGTTCTATAACGCAATCCTTAAGCCGACGTCAATCGAATTTTCAAAGGTAAGCATAAAAAATGAAACCTAACACTTCAATCTTTTAAAGAGACTCCTAAACGCATAAACGCGATTCAAACTGCCAGATTACGCAAAACATATTGCAAAATTCCACCGTGATGCAAATAATCCAACTCATCTTCAGTATCAACACGGCACAATAATGGAACAGTTTTTACTACTCCATCAGAAAAAGTGATTGTGGCAAAAGTCTTTTGACGGGGTCTCAAGTTATGAATCCCTTCAATTGTTACCTTTTCATCCCCCTTTAAGCCCAAAGATCTCCAGCTCGTCCCCTCTTCAAACACAAAAGGAACAATTCCCATCCCAACAAGATTAGAGCGATGAATCCGCTCAAAAGACTGAGCAATTACTGCTTTTACACCAAGAAGGTTGGTGCCCTTAGCCGCCCAATCACGAGAGGATCCATTGCCGTATTCAATACCAGCAAAAATAACCAGTGGAATCTCTTCCCGTTTATATGTCATGGCTGCGTCATAAATCGCTTGTTCTATTCCTGATGGATAATGAACCGTATAGCCTCCTTCACGACCATTTTCTCCTAACATGAAGTTACGAATACGAATATTGGCAAAAGTTCCACGCATCATTACTTCATGATTCCCACGACGCGTTCCATACTGGTTAAAATCGACCACTTTAACCCCATGATCTGTCAAATATTTACCAGCAGGAGAATCAATCTTAATAGAACCAGCAGGAGAAATATGATCCGTCGTGATTTTATCACCAAACAAACCTAAAATCCGTGCATCCTTAATATCTGGTAAGATATCAGGAATTTTCCGCATATCCTCAAAATATGGTGGATTACGCACATATGTCGATTGCTCATCCCAAGAATAGGTTGCACCCGTTGGAACCTGAACTTTTTGCCAATTTTCGTCTCCCTTAAACACATCAGCATATTTTTCGGCAAAAATCTTACGCGTCACATTCTTTTCGATAAACATCTGTATTTCTTGAGAGGTAGGCCAAATGTCTCTCAAATAGACTGGTTGACCATCTGAACCTTCTCCAAGGGGCTCCTTCGTTAAATCTTTACGCACCGTTCCTGCTAACGCATGTGCAACAACCAACGGTGGTGAAGCTAAATAATTTGCTTGCACATCAGGTGAAACACGCCCTTCAAAATTACGATTCCCAGAAAGAACCGCAGCCGCAATTAAACCATTATTATTAATTGTTTTGGAAATAGCTGGATGTAAAGGACCAGAATTCCCAATACATGTCGTGCATCCAAATCCCACTAAATTAAATCCAAGTGCATCCAAATCCCTTTGCAGACCTGAATTGCGAAGGTAGGCTTCAACAACCTGTGAGCCAGGCGCAAGAGAAGTCTTAACCCATGGTTTACTCTTGAGACCTTTCACCACAGCATTACGCGCCAAAAGACCTGCAGCAATCAGAACGCTTGGATTTGAGGTATTTGTACAAGAGGTAATTGCAGCAATCACCACATCGCCGTGACCAAGTGCATATTCTTTATCTTCAACTTGATAACGCTCATCTTGCCCTGAAGTTTTCTTATAATCCTCAATCAGAGCCTTATCAAAACCTTGACCAACACTTTCCAATGCAATACGCCCTTCAGGACGTTTAGGACCAGCCATAGAAGGCACAACGCTTCCCATATCTAATTCTATTGTATCACTAAAGACCGGATTGATTACAGCTTCATCATGCCACATCCCTTGTGCTCTAGAATAAGCTTCCACTAACGCTATCCGATTTTCATCACGCCCTGTCATATGAAGATAACGTACGGTTTCCTTATCAATTGGGAAAAAACCACAGGTTGCTCCATATTCGGGAGCCATATTCGCAATCGTTGCTCGATCAGCAAGTGTCATATGTTCCAGACCAGGACCAAAAAACTCAACAAATTTACCAACAACACCCTTCTTGCGTAGAATTTGTGTTACCGTTAATACTAAATCAGTAGCCGTTACACCTTCTTTAAGTTTACCTGTTAGACGGAAACCAATCACTTCAGGCAACAACATAGAAACGGGCTGCCCCAACATTGCCGCTTCAGCTTCAATACCACCAACGCCCCAACCTAAAACACCCAAACCATTCACCATCGTCGTATGTGAATCAGTTCCCACACAGGTATCAGGATAAACTGTCTGATGCTGCTCCTCATTTTTCAACCACACACATTGCGCTAAATATTCTAGATTAACTTGGTGACAAATCCCTGTTCCTGGAGGCACAACACGAAAATTCTGAAACGCTTGCTGCCCCCATTTTAAAAAACGATAGCGCTCACCATTGCGTTCATATTCACGCTCAACATTTTCCTTGAAAGCCATAGGATTGCCAAAATCATCAACAATAATTGAATGGTCGATAACAAGATCAACGGGAATGAGAGGATTGATTTTTTCAGCACTTCCTCCAAGTTTAACCATAGCGTCGCGCATTGCAGAAAGATCAACCACCGCAGGAACTCCTGTGAAGTCTTGCATAAGGACGCGTGCAGGACGGTAGGCGATTTCTGCGCCTGCGCTGCCTTTGTCATTTAGCCACTTAGCAACGTTTAAGATGTCCTCTTTTTTAACCGTGCGACCATCTTCAAAGCGTAATAAATTCTCCAGAATCACTTTCATCGAAAACGGCAGATGAGAAACGCCATTGAGTCCATTCTTCTCCGCTTCGATCAAGCTATAATAAGTATATTTCTTGTCACAAATATTTAAAGTTCTTCGACAATTAAAGCTATCAATTTGAGTCATGACTGTCCACCCTCATACTACAAACCATCCAATTCCCTGGAATGAACAACACAAACTACGAGTCAAGGTCGTAGCTTGAGTGCAGACGAAATCACATCCGCCATCCATTTCCTCCTCCACCTTTTCATCGGTAAATTCGGAAATCGGCGCCAAAAACTGTTCTCCACCAGATCTTGATGTAATAGATGCCTTATAGAACTATTTCTAGAACTATTCTAGGTACAATTACATAAAAAACATGTTTTTTTATTTATAATGTAATAAATTACAGAAATAAAAGCAAAATGGACAAACGTATGGTGTTATCGGGCACAGATTTAGCAGCACACAGAAACGAAGAAATTCTGTTTCAAGGCTTTTCTTTTTGTTTGTTCCCGCAGCAACTTATGACAATCATGGGGCCAAATGGAATCGGAAAATCTACATTACTGCGAATCATTGTTGGGCTTCTTAAAGCTACTGAAGGGAATATTATACTTAAAGATCAAGAACAAACATACCCTGTAGCAACTGCATGCCATTATCTTGGTCCCCAAAACGCTATGAAACCTTTCTTATCTGTCATCGATAATCTACAATTTTGGTCAGCATTTTATGGACAACATCTATACCATCCCCGTGAAGCCCTTGCAGATATTGGTCTTTCTGATTTTGAGCACTTACCCTTTAATGTTCTCTCAACCGGACAAAAAAGACGTGTAGCCCTTGCTCGCCTTTTACTTTCTTATCGTCCTATTTGGATTTTAGATGAACCACTATCAGGAATCGATAGCCATGCTCAAACTCTTCTTTCTTATATTTTTCAGCGCCATCTAAACCAAGGCGGTATGATTATTGCTGCAACCCATAATTCCCTCGGTATTCCAGAAAACCATAAAATTGCTCTGGAAAAATTCTTACCTCCTCACAAGAGAGAAAATAATGAAAGCACTGTTTTGGCGTGACCTTAAATTAACTTTAGCTCCACAAGCTTCTTCATTAACAGGGCTATTATTTTTCATCGCTGTTATTATGATAACCCCATTCGCCATTGGACCAAATCCTAAAGTCCTTGCACAAATAGGTCCTGGAATATTATGGTTTGGAGCTCTTCTCGCAGGGCTGCTTAATCTTAATAAGCTTTTTCAAGCTGATTATGATGATGGAAATCTTGATCAATTCATTCTTTCTGGACAAAGGCAAAGTTTTATGCTGATTATATTGACCAAATGCTTGGCTCATTGGGTAGCAACCATGCTCCCCCTTATTGCAGCTACTCCGATTTTAGCATTCATGCTCTATTTAGATGCAATGACAATTTTTATAACAATACTCACCCTTCTATGTGGAACACCTGCTATTATTTTTATTGGTGCTATAGGAGCTGCCCTTGCAACGTCATTGTCAAACAGTACTCTCCTCATTTTTATCATTATCTTACCTTGGATTATTCCCATCATGATTTTTGGCGTTTCAGCTGCTACAGCTCCCCAAAATCCAGATATCTCTTCTCTCACTCCCCTAATTTTCCTCATCGCTTTTTCTCTGCTTTTAAGCCTTTTTAGCTCTTTTGTTGCTGCTAGAACACTCAAGCTTTTATCAGAAGAGTAAAAGATGATTGCCGCACAGCAAAACTCTGCCTATTATAAATCTTATGAACGAAATATCTCGCACATATAAAATAAAATTACTCCCGAAAAGTGTAACCTGTTTTATGAAAATAAGCAGTGTCGTTTTGCCTTGGTTAACTGGTATAATATTGTGCCTTCTGATCTTAGGATTTATTCTAATTATTCATTCTCCTGATGACTATCAGCAAGGCATTACTGTTAAGATTATGTATATTCATGTTCCCTTTGCATGGCTCTCTACATTTTGTTATATCATCATAAGTGCTGCTGCTTTAGGAAGTCTGATCGGAAGGTATCATCTTGCTGATATAGCACTGAAATGTGGTGCTCCCATTGGAGCAATTTTCACAGCCTTGGCACTGGTAACAGGTGCCCTTTGGGGACGCCCCACATGGGGAACATGGTGGGTATGGGATGCACGGTTAACATCGGTTTTGATTCTGTTCTTTATCTACCTTGCCATTATTATGCTTGCTCGTGCTTTTCATAATCAAGCAAAAGCTGCACGTGCCACAGCAATTCTCACACTCGTTGGACTGGTAAATATACCTATTATAAAATTTTCAGTTAATTGGTGGAATACACTCCATCAATCCGCATCGCTTTTACGTTCAGGAGGACCAACAATCGAGCACACCATGTTATGGCCTCTCATAACAATGATATTTTGTTTTAGTTTTATGTTTGTTTGGCTCTATTTGATGGCTATGCGCAACGAGATCAATAGCCGTCATATCCAAATACTTCAGATAAAAAAAACCCGTCGTGTGCAACATTAGGAATCTTCACCATGCTCGAGCGCAATAGCATTCACAGCAGATTTTTAGGAAATATCTCTCAGCAAATTGATCGGTTCCTTGGTACACTTCTCCACGAGCAAATTGTTGTTTTGAGCTATATGCTTTCCGCAATTACCCTTTTAGGTCTTATTGCACATATCCTTTGCAAAGCCCTATATCAAAAAAAAATCCTACAACAGTTGAATAAAAAAGAGCTTTTTTGGAAAGAAAAACATAATGAAAAACACTCTTCCAAAATTTAAAAAAATACATTTTTATATCCCTTTCTTTGTCTTTCTGGGCCATTTGTGTTTTTTCTTCTTCTCACTCTGCTTTTCTTTTACTTTACGACGAACAAATACTCCAATAATAATTCTCTATTAGCAAACACATTCCCTGAAAAACCTGCCCCTCAAATAAATCTTCCCCTCCTTGATCGTGAAAAATATCTTCTCCAGTCAGAACAATTTAAAGGACGCGTCACATTAGTCAATTTTTGGGGTTCTTGGTGCTTACCGTGTCGTCAAGAGCATTCACTTCTGATGAAAATTACACAAGACCACCGTTTTGATCTTATTGGCATTAATTATAAAGATAGCAAAGAAAACGCTCAACGCTTTCTGAACAATTTCGGTAACCCTTTTAAAGCTATTGGCTTTGATGCTTCAGGGCACACCGCTATTAACTGGGGCGTATATGGACCACCAGAAACCTTTCTTTTGAATAAAGAAAGCATTATTATTGCTAAACATGTTGGCCCTTTAACATGGCAAATTTATCAGAAAAAAATCTTGCCAAAAATTGAAAAAGCTATAACAATAGAATAATCAATACATTGATTGATAAAGATAATTCATTACTTTTCAACTTGAATGAGAACCCCAAATATTGTTATCCCTCATAACAAACCTGTTGATGGTGTATCAATCAAAATTATTTCCTTGCACTCTATAAACAAGGCTAACTTATGGATAAAAACACTTACGCAAAACTAAGTGCAGAGTTGCGGTTGATAATGATACTGGTTTATAGCTTCATAAGGGTAAAAATGGCAGTAAACAATAGACCTCTTATTATACTACCATGGGCAGATAGGATTTAAAGTAAAGAAAGATTTTTTTAAAAGTGCATGAATGAAAACAGAAAAAATTGCACCTCGATAGTATGTAAACACGCAATATACGAAAAATAATACTTTGATGTATCCTCTGATAGAAAAAACTCTATATTCACCAAAGGTTCTACTTTTGTATATTCCTCTTTCGTAGCAGATTATAATGCGTGATTAGGTAGGAAAAGCAATATGAGGTACCATTGCAAACATTACACCCTTATCCGCCGTCTTTCAGATATTGGCTGAAATGCTATTTTAGCATGAAAAGTACAATAAGGGCTATTTTCACCGGAATCGGCACCACAAAAATGAAAATCTGATGATAAAGGATCTCCAACGGGCCATCTGCATGTATTCTCACTCAATTGCAAAAGATTAAGATGGCGTGATATAGGCACAACAACATTTGGTTTTTCAGGCACACTGGTTTCTTTTACATCCTCAGCTACCAACTCCACCTTTAAAGCCGTTACTCCAACACTGCAAGATGTAGAATTCGTTGGCAATACCGTCGATGGTGTGCGACGCATACGCGTAGATGATGGGCTAGCAGCAGATGTCTTTTGTGCACGCGCCCCCCCTTGTGCTGTTTTACCACGCCCCGGTAACTTTAACCGATGCACTTTACCGATTACTGCATTCCTGCTGACCCCACCTAACTGAGCTGCAATCTGACTTGCACTTAAGCCCTCACTCCAGAACTTCTTCAGAAGTTCAACGCGTTCATCTGTCCAACCCATATCAGCACTCCATTTTATCACCCCATTGAGATGCCCCCTTTGCATCTTCAAAGGTTTGAATAACTTTTTCAATAAGCCGAATGAAAAATTCTATCCTCCACCCCAAGCACAAAAACTTCACTCAACCTATGAAATTTAAAAATCTAAACACAACCTTGCTTGCTGATTTAAACTACAATATGCACCAACTCTCTGACAAGAGTCTTTCCCTCTTGAAGAGCTTATTTAGAATGTTTTCCCCAACTTGCAAATAAAGTACAAACCAAACTATCATATTTGCTTAAAATCTTCCCTATAAATGCTTATTGTAGAACATTTATTGACTTTTTACCAATCGGTGTAATGATCTCTCATATGGATACGATAATTGACCATAGTGTAATAGCCATTGCACTGTAGCTAAAGACAGAGGATTGCTTTATCTGCAGCAGTGTTTTGTTTATTGTATCGTAAAGTTTAAATATAAGGAAATAATGATGAGCACTACTGCTATATACCCACTTTATAAGTGTTTTGCTCGCCGTAATTTATATTTTGAACAAGGGAGTGGTGTCTGGCTTATTTCCGACAAAGGAAAACATTATCTTGATTTGACATCCGGTATTGCTGTAAATGCATTAGGGTATGCACATCCAAAGTTGGTTGATACTCTCAAAAGACAAGCTGAAAAACTTTGGCATATTTCCAATCTTTTTCAATCACCTGAACAAGAAGCTTTTGCCAAACGGCTTTGTGAAAATAGCTTTGCTGATAAAGTTTTCTTCTGTAATTCTGGCGCTGAAGCATTGGAATGCGCATTCAAAACTGCTCGCCACTACCATTATGCATCTGGTCATCCAACACGTGTTGAAATTATTACTTTTGAAGGCGCATTTCATGGGCGTACACTTGCAACGCTTGCCGCTACTGGGCATGAAAAATATCTTGAAGGTTTTGGACCAAAGGCTGGTGGATTTATTCAAGTTCCCTTTTGTGATGAAAGAGCCGTAGAGAATGTACTCAATAAAAATACTGCTGCCATTCTTATTGAGCCTATTCAAGGTGAGGGAGGAATCCGAACAGTTTCTCATGATTTTTTAAGATTTTTGCGCAAAATATGTGATGATCATAACTTGCTCTTGATTTTTGATGAAGTTCAAACCGGTATTGGACGAACAGGAAAGCTTTTTGCTTATGAATGGAGTAATATCATACCTGATATTCTTACCCTTGCAAAAGGATTAGGAGGTGGATTTCCATTGGGCGCTTGTCTTGCAACAGAGAAAATTGCAGAAAATATGACACCAGGAACCCATGGATCAACTTTTGGCGGAAATCTTCTTGGAATGGCGGTAGGCAACAGTGTTCTTGATATCATATTAGAACCAGGATTTCTCCATCATGTTCAGTATATGGGCGATAAGCTAAAAAATGGACTCTCAAAGATTCTCAATATATATCCTGATATTATCTGTGCAATTCACGGAGCGGGACTTATGGTGGGCATTCAATGTGTCATTCCTTCAAATCTTGTCGTCAATGCTCTAGAAAATGAATATGTCTTAAGTGTTGGTGCCAACAATAATGTAGTGCGTTTATTGCCTCCTCTTATCATTAAAGAAAAAGAAATAGATGAAAGTTTGCATCGTATCGAAAAAGCAATTGCTTATCTTTCGCAAACAAACAAAAAAAGGTAAGTATTATAAACATGATAAATGCTCTTCGCCACTTCACCGATTTATCTATTTTAACTCCGCAAATAGCACGCGCACTTATCGATTATGCGAAAAACCTCAAAGCATCTTTCAAAGCAGGAATAAGTTCAAAACCTTTTGTTGGTAAAGCACTGACAATGATTTTTGAAAAACCTTCCACACGAACACGCGTTTCATTTGATATCAGCATGCGCCAGCTTGGTAGTGATACAATCATGCTAACGGGTTCAGAGATGCAACTTGGTCATTGTGAAACCATCGCTGATACAGCACGGATTTTATCGCGTTTTGTAGATATCGTTACATTACGAACAACAACACATAACCGGATGCTCGAATTGGCACAATATGCACAAATTCCTGTTATTAATGCCCTCACAGATGACACACATCCTTGCCAAATTCTAACAGATATCTTGACCTATGAAGAACATCGTGGATCAGTTGCGAATAAAATATTTGCTTGGATGGGAGATGGTAATAATGTACTTCATTCCTTAATCGAAGCGGCTGCTCTTTTTCATTTTCATCTACGTATTGCCACTCCAAAAGGTTGCGAACCACAAGAAAAATTTGTTCACTGGGCACGTGAACGAGGAGCTCATATTACACTGACCCATAATCCTCAAAAGGCTGCCAAAGATGCTGACTGTGTGATAACTGATACATGGCTTTCTATGGGACAAGAATTTTGTGCCCGCAATCATTCTATTTTTCAACCTTATCAAGCCAATGAAGCTCTCATGGAATTTGCTAAACCCGATGCTCTTTTCATGCATTGTCTTCCTGCTCATCGTGGGGAAGAAATTGTCGATGCGGTGTGATAGACGGAGCGCATTCTGTTGTCTTTGACGAAGCTGAAAACCGTCTTCATGCGCAAAAAGCAATTCTTGCGTGGTGTTTACAAGATGTATTTTTCTCTTCACAATAGCTTACACAACAAATCATATAAAAGGCAAAGATATGCATGGAAAAATCACGAATGAATCTTCTCTCAATAATATCCACTTGAGTGAAGATGATACTGTTATTCCCTTTCAAGTCGAAGAACTTGATATTCGTGGACGTGCTGTACAACTTGGTGAAGCTTTAAATTCTATTCTTACAAGACACCAATATCCTGAACCCGTTTCTTATCTTCTTGCAGAAGCGTTGGTTTTGACCGTTTTACTTGGAACTTCCTTAAAACTTAAGGGGAAATTTATTTTACAAACCCATTCCAATGGACCAGTTAATATGTTGGTATGTGATTTTTCTCCTCCCTCTAGTCTACGTGGTTATGCGCGCTTTAATAAAGAACTGCTCAAAAAAGCAATCGCCAATGATCAAATATCTTCAGAAGCCTTGCTTGGAAAAGGTACTCTAGCTTTTACCATTGACCAAGGTCCCCATACGCAACCCTATCAAGGAATCGTTGCATTAGAGGGAACAAATTTACAAAAAGCTTCCCGTATTTATTTTGATCAATCAGAACAAATTCCTACCGATATTCGTTTGGCAGTCGCTATATTAATCAACCGAGATCCACAAAGAAAAACACAGAAACTCTGGCGAGCAGGAGGACTTTTGACGCAATTCTTGCCCAAAGCATCCTCTCATCATGAAACATGTGATCTAGGTCAAAAACAAGAAAAAACCAAAACTTCTGCACAATTTGAAGATCAATGGCAAGAAGCCAAAGCACTGACAGCAACCATTGAAAATGCAGAGTTAACAGATCCTCAAGTCGGTAGTAAGCGGTTATTATTTCGTCTTTTCCATGAACACAGTGTTAGAGTTTTTAATCCTTTTTCTCTTATCGACCAATGCTCTTGTTCACGTGAAAAAATTAAAGAAATGCTGGAAAGCTTTCCCAGTAATGAACGAAATGAAATGGTTGAAAATAAATATATTTCCGTTACATGTGAATTTTGCTCAACAACTTACCGTTTTAAACTGCAAGAATTTTCTGAAGAAAAAACATAACAAATATTTCTGACAACTCAGAAAATATTTATTATAATTAAGTCTTAAAGACAACGAAAGCAAACCTTTAAAATATTTTAGTACTTCTTGCTCTTTTAGAGCTAACGGCTTTTTTATTGACTATAAAGCATACAATTTTTCAAAGCAACACACAGTCTCTATGCTTATGGCAAAAGGACTTCAAAATATGCTTTGTTTTTTTGAATCCTTTTTCATTTATTAAGCTATTTATTTTAATGACAAATCACATTTTTTAGATTGAATAAATGCATTGCATATAATTATATTACCCTTTTTGAATCTTCTTATGAATAATCAAAAATTATTTACTTACGCGACACAAAACGACGCAGTGAAATATAAAGTGCACCTCTACCCCCATGCTGGCGAGCTGCCTCTTCAAAAGCATGAACATAATATCGAAAAGTTGGTGTTGATAACCAACGAGGCACAAACTGATACAGAGCACCATCACTTCCAAGTGAACGGCCTTTTCCTGTAATCACAAGTACATAACGCAATCCACTCTGCTGAGATGTTTGTAAAAATTCTTTTAAGAAAAAATAAGCTTCTTCCTGCATACAACCATGAAGATCAAGACGCGCCTCTATAGGATAATGACCTTTGGCAATTTTACGATATGCAACACGATCAAAAAAATGGATTTTATGTGCTGAGCTACCCGCTCCCTTTTCTGTTTTTATAACTGTTTGTCTTTGTTGATTCTCCAGAAACAATGGAAAAATTGGAATTGCATGCTGTTTTTTATTATTAATATTTTCAGCATCTTTTGTAAGAGAAGAAGGAAGCTTATCATGAAGTGGTGTTATTGTACGACAAACCATCTCCCATAAAAGACGATCTTGTGAAATCAAATCCCCCTTTTTTTGTCTCCATTCACCCATGGATATTTCAATCTTCAATCTCTTATAAAGCTTGCTTTATATAATCTTATGGAAAAAAGAGAGTTTAATTTTCATCTTCTGTTGCAAAAAGCTTCCAATTTGGATCTGACGATAGGCTATTGCGCACAAAGGTCCAAATATCTCTAATTTCTACAATCGCATCAGGATCACCATCTATCGGCTCTCCTTGCTCATTATAGGTTACGGAAATCATTTCACTGATAATACGCACAGTTACAAATTCGTCCTTGTTCTGTACTGCTGCTGCAACAAACTCAATTTTATTGATTCCAACAAAAGTAAACTGAATTCTTTCATTATTGTTTTCGCGTTTCTCAATGGCAGCACAAAAGCTTTTAAAAACATCTTGAGAAAGCAATTTTTTTAGTTGTTCACGATCACCTTTAGCAAAAGCTGTGACAATCATTTCATAAGCAACCCCTGCACCTTTTATAAAAAATTGAGGAGAAAAATGAAAATCAATTTTGCGAATCGCTCTTAAACCTTCATTTAATGCACTTCCTTCTGGCGAAATTGCATCAATTTCGCTAAAATCATTTTTCTTCGAATTGCCCTTATGAGGGAACGAAACAATATTCTCTGTCGTTTCTGCCTCAGCTTGAGCTTGTTTTTTAGAACAACGCGAATAAGGATCAAAGGGAGGTTTCTCAAAACCAATCCGTTTTCCTAATACATTACGGAGTTGCACAAAAACGATAACCATAATAACAAGAGCTATGACAAGTATAATGTCAAATTCCATGGGTGCTGTTAATCTCCAAGCCTAAAATGATCTGTAATAAACATTTTAGTCAATAGCATTTATCAATAAATATGTAAAATAAGGAATCTACTATTCAAATGTTTTTATAGCCTCTCTTTATTTTTATAGTTTCTATTCATTTACGTTGAAAAGAATAGCTCTTAATGATTTTTTACTTTAAACTCTCCAAAGAGGAATTTTCATGTGATAAAGTCTTACCCTATAAATCTTCGCTTTTTTGTCATTATCCTCCTCAGCGCTTTCTTGATAGAAATTGCTGGTTTTATCTTTGTTGGCAAAGAAATTGGAATTCTAGCAACTTTGAGTTTGATTGTTCTCACAACAATAGCTGGGAGCCTTTTGTTGCGAATTCAAGGGGTTAGCCTTTTAAAAAATATACAACGTGAACTTATCCAAGGACGTAGATTAGAAAACAATAGTATAGATGATGTTTTCATCATGGGTGGCGCAATTTTGCTTATTCTGCCTGGATTTGTAAGCGATATTTTGGGAATATTACTCCTTATTAAGCCACTGCGTTCTCTTATTTGGCATTTCTTCTCATCATTTAGAAACAAAATGGGCATTCATACTAAAAATAAAACCAATGCTCAAAAAGATTCTGAAAAAATAATTGACCTTAAAGCAGAAGACTACAAAGTTTATGATACTACAGAATCCCCATGGCGTAAAAATGATGATAATCATTGAAACGCTAAAAAATTCTGTAATGAACTAAAAAAATCAGCAAGACAAGAAGAGCGTTTCTTGCAACCTTTTGCAAGGCATGATAACCAGCTTGATCTTTAGATCTAGATAGAAATATATACATCATTATAATGAGAAGGTTTGTACTATGGCCGAAAGTGAAATAAACAACAGTGGTGGAGAGCCCGTTTTTGCTGTATTAACTCAATATTTAAAAGATTTCTCATTCGAGAATCCGAGCGCTCCTCGTTCACTGCGTCCGCGTGAAAAAGCACCACAAATCGATATCAATATTAATGTCAATGCGAATCCAGTTGGTGATGACAATTATGATGTCGTTTTGTCCCTCTCCGTAAAAGCAGCTGATGATGCTGAAACATTGTTTCATGTAGAGCTCATTTATGGCGGTGTTTTCCATATTAAAAACATTCCACAAGAGCATGTTATGCCTCTTGTTTTTATTGAATGTCCTCGTCTTTTGTTTCCATTTGCGCGACAAATCATATCTGATGCTACCCAAAATGGTGGTTTTCCGCCTTTGTGGCTTGACCCGATTGATTTTGCAGCATTGTTTCAAAAACGTCTTGCTGAAGAACAAAAAGACAATCAGAGCCAAACGCAACCTTCTTAAAAGTTTGTTTTTTATTACAAAAAAGGCCCTGAAATATCAGTGGCCTTTATTTTTTACAATTTTTTCGCATGGTAAGCCGCAAGCATTGCAATATTGACAACATCGGTGTCATTTCCACTAAATGGAACAATTTGAACAGATTTTTCTAATCCAATCAAAATAGGTCCAATAATGGTCGCCTCACCAAGCTCTTGCAACATTTTGTTCGCAATAGAAGAGGCATGAAATCCAGGCATTATTAAAATATTCGCTGGTTTCGTTAATCCCATAAAGGGATATTGCTGCATCAATTTTAAATTGAGCGCCACATCAGCACTCATTTCTCCATCAAATTCAAAGTCAACTCGACGTTCATGCAAAATATTAATAGCATCCTGAATATGCTGCGTAACTTTTCCTTTCATGTAACCAAAAGTAGAAAATGCTACAAAAGCAACTCTTGACTGATATCCAAACCCATGAACAAAAGACGCTGTTTGTTCCGCTATATCAGCAAGTTCTTCAGCGTTAGGATCTTCATAAACAGCAGTATCCGCAATAAATACAGTTCGCCCACGGCAAATAGCCATTGAGATACCAATCAACCGTTCTTTTGGTTTTTCATCAATCACTCGACGTATATCAATCAGCGCTGTTTCATAATTGCGTGTTACCCCTGTAACCATGGCATCAGCATCGCCTAGTGCGACCATACAAGCAGCAAAATAATTGCGGTCATTATTGATACGACGGTGACAATCACGCAACAACCAACCTTGGCGTTGCATTTTCGTATAAAGATAATTCGCATAAGCATCCGTGCGACAGGAAAGCTTAGCGTTCATGATAGAAATACCTTCACGCTCAAGGTCAATACCAGCAACAGCAGCAGTTTCTTTCACTTGTTCTTCACGACCAATCAAAATCACTTTTCCTAGTTTTTGATGAACATAGGAAACAGCAGCCCGCATGATCGGCTCTTCTTCACCTTCTGCAAAAACGATTTGTTTTGGGGCTTGACGAACATGATTATAAACGCCACGCATCATGGAAGAAGTTGGATCACGTCTTGCATTCAAATCACGCTCATAAGCTTCTAAATCATCAATGTGCTTCTGGGCAACACCGCTTTCCATTGCTGCTTTTGCCACCGCCATTGAAACAACTGTAAACAAACGTGGATCAAAAGGAACAGGGATGATATAATTTGGCCCAAATTTTAATCGCTTTCCACGGTAGGCTTCTGCAACACTGTCAGGCACTTCCTCATGCGCCAAACGAGCAAGAGCCTTTGCAGCAGCAATCTTCATATCCTCATTGATAACCGTTGCACGAACATCAAGTGCACCACGAAAAATATAAGGAAAACAAAGAACATTGTTAATCTGATTTGGATAATCCGAGCGACCTGTTGCCACAATGGCATCACTACGTACTTGCATAACCTCTTCTGGGGTAATTTCTGGATCGGGATTAGCCATAGCAAAAATGATCGGCCGTGGTGCCATGGACTTTACCATCTCAGGGGTAATTGCACCTTTAGCAGAAACCCCAAAAAACATGTCAGCGCCTTCCATTGCTTCAGCAAGTGTACGTTTATCCGTTCGAACAGCATGGGCAGACTTCCACTGATTCATTCCCTCTTTACGCCCTTCATAGACAACACCCTTTGTATCACAAAGGATAATATTTTCAGATCGAAATCCCATCGCCTTAATCAGTTCAATACAAGCAATACCGGCAGAACCAGCACCATTACAGACTAACCGCGTATTTTGCATATCACGCCCTGTTAGCTTCAAAGCATTGAGCGCACCAGCAGCGACAATAATTGCTGTACCATGTTGATCATCATGAAAAACAGGAATCTTCATTACCTCGCGTAAGCGGCTCTCAATCATAAAACACTCTGGTGCTTTAATATCTTCAAGATTGATGCCACCAAAAGAAGGTTCCAAATGACGCACAAGATTGATAAAAGTTTCTGGATCGTTTGTATCAATTTCTAGATCAATGGAATCAATATCGGCAAAGCGTTTAAAAAGCACTGCTTTGCCTTCCATCACTGGCTTAGATGCAAGAGCACCTAAATTGCCTAAACCCAAAATAGCTGTTCCATTTGAGATAACCGCAACAAGATTGCCCTTTGCTGTGTAATCATAAGCACAGGCTGGATTTTGAGCAATGGCTTTAACCGGAACAGCAACACCTGGTGAATAAGCAAGTGCTAAATCATGCTGTGTTGCCATAGACTTAGTTGCAACAATTTCAAGCTTTCCAGGCCGACCACGACTATGAAAATCAAGGGCTTCTCGCTCACTAGCGTTATAAATCGTTTGAGATGTCTTTTGATCTTGCTCACTTTTTTTCATATCACTCAATCTTCTCCACAAACCTTGCAAATTCTGCTCTATAATGTGTGTCATTATCCAATTTTAAAATTTGCTTCACATGCTAGAAATCGCTATGATTTCTCTTACAAATACGATTATGCATTTTAATTCAGAGATAATGAAGATAAGCCTTGAAGTAAACAAAAAAGGATATCAAAGCTTCACTTGAGAGAGACAGGCACACAAAACATGGAGAAGAAAATAAACCATAAAAATAATTTAATTCCACAGCCCGCTCCCTCATCTGCTTCTCATCAACAACGTCTCACACCTATGATGGAGCAATATATAGAAATCAAGGCAGTCAATAATGATTCCCTGCTTTTTTATCGTATGGGTGATTTCTATGAACTCTTTTTTAATGATGCGGTTGAAGCTTCTCAAGCTTTAGGAATTACACTCACAACACGTGGAAAACATTTGGGTGAAGATATTCCTATGTGTGGTGTTCCTGTTCATGCTGCTGATGATTATTTGCAAAAACTCATTGCTCGCGGATACCGCGTTGCTGTTTGTGAACAAACAGAAGATCCTGCAGAAGCAAAAAAACGTGGATCAAAATCGGTTGTTCGCCGTGATGTCGTCCGCCTTGTAACACCTGGAACCATAACCGAAGAAAAGCTCCTTGATCCAACGCGTGCGAATTATCTGATGACACTTGCCCGCATCAAAACTCATGAGGGAGAAGATTTTGCGCTTTCTTGGATTGATATCTCAACAGGCATCTTCCGTGTAACCGAAAGCCGTCATGAAAAACTTTTGGCAGACATTATGCGCGTAGACCCACAAGAAATCATTGTGGCTGATTCTTTTTTTCATGATAAATCCCACAAGGCACTTTTTCATGTGCTGGATCGCATCATTTCTCCTCAACCTGCTAGTCTCTTTGATGCAGTTACCGCTGAACGCGATATTTGCAGTTATTTTAAACTCTCAACCCTTGAAGGTGTTGCCGATTATTCGCGTCCAGAACTTTCTGCAATTGCTGCTGCTATTCGTTATATCGAAAAAACACAAATCACACATCGTCCTCCTCTCATGCGTCCTGAGCGCCAAAATGAAAGTGCTACCCTTTTCATTGATGCTGCAACCAGACTCAGTCTTGAATTGGTTCGAACCACATCAGGACAACGAGATGGAAGCTTATTAAAAGCCATTGATCGCACTGTCACGGGAGGAGGATCACGTCTTCTTGTTGATCGCCTTATTGCTCCTCTTACCACGCCTTCGGCTATTGAACATCGTCTCAATTCGGTTGCCTTTTTTTTACGAAACACCTCCCTTGCAGAAGCCATAAAGCTTATTTTAAAAGGGGGACCAGATATGCCGCGCGCAGTTTCACGTTTGGCACTTGGACGAGGTGGTCCTCGTGATATGGCAGCAATCCAGCGCGGCTTTGAAATTATTCGTGAGATTCACCAGCTTCTTAACAATGAATTGCTTCCTCAAGAAATAAGTGACGTACAACAGGTTTTCTCACATCTCCCTACTGCTTTACATTGTCATTTAGAAAAAGCATTAGCGGATGATCTTCCATTGCTTAAACGTGATGGCGGTTTCATTCGCCCGCAATATCATAAAGAGCTCGATGAAATGCGTGCTTTACGCGATGAATCTCGCCGTGTTATTTTGGAACTTCAAGCGCAATATGCCCAAGAAACAGATATTAAGACTCTTAAAATCAAGCATAATAATATTCTAGGCTACTTCATTGAAGTAACCAATATACAAGCATCTGCACTTACCAATAGCCCGCAAGCCAAAGCACGTTTTATTCATCGCCAAACAATGGCAAGTGCTATGCGCTTTACCACAACAGAACTTGCCGACCTTGAAAGCCGTATTGCCCATGCCGCTAACCACGCTATGACACTTGAGCTAGAAATTTTTGATACTCTTGTGCATGAAATTACTGAACAGGTTGATTTCATTCATAACGCTGCTGAAGCACTTGCTATTTTGGATGTATCGGTTGCATTGGCGCATCTGGCTGAAGAACAAGGATATTGTCGTCCTAAAATTGATCATTCTCTTACCTTTCATATCACCGCGGGGCGCCATCCTGTCGTAGAGCAAGCGCTTCGTAAACAAGCAGCAGAGCCTTTTGTTGCCAATAACTGTGATCTATCCGTACAAGATAATCATCAATATGCGGCAATCTGGCTGTTGACAGGCCCCAATATGGGAGGAAAATCTACTTTTTTACGGCAAAATGCTCTCATTGCTATTATGGCGCAAATGGGTTCCTTCGTTCCAGCGGCTTCAGCACATGTCGGCGTTGTTGATCGCTTATTTAGTCGTGTTGGTGCTTCTGATGATCTTGCACGAGGACGCTCAACTTTTATGATGGAAATGGTTGAAACAGCAACGATTCTTAATCATGCTAGTCACAAGTCCCTTGTGATTCTTGATGAAATTGGACGGGGAACATCAACCTTTGATGGCCTTTCCATTGCTTGGGCTGCCGTTGAATATCTTCATGAAGTTAATCACTGTCGTGCTATTCTTGCCACGCATTTTCATGAAATGACAGCCCTGACCGAAAAGCTTGAACGCCTTCATAATGTTACAATGAAAGTTAAAAATTGGGATGGTGAGGTGGTTTTTCTTCATGAAGTAACACCAGGCGCCGCAGATCGGTCCTATGGCGTACAAGTTGCAAAGCTTGCCGGTCTTCCACCAGCCGTTATTACCCGTGCTACAAATGTGCTACATCAATTAGAACAGGGTGAAATGGCTGGAAAAGGACATAAACTCATTGATGATTTGCCACTCTTTTCCCTTAAAGCAGCATCTCCTGCAAATGAAAAAATACAAAAACATTGTGCGCTTCATGAAGCTTTAAAAAATATCCATCCTGATGAACTTTCTCCTAAGCAAGCTTTAGAAGCACTTTATCACCTTAAACAATTGGAAAAAAATAATCCTTTATAATAAATCAAATAATGTTTTTATGCATATTAGATTTTACGCTTATATTGTCATCGCTTTCATGCAAAATCTGTTAAGAAACCTTACATGGATACAAATACAGTGAGTGCATAAAATTTTTCTAAACCCAATTGTTTCTTTTCCTATAAAAAAATTCGTGGCACCCAAAAATCATAGCACTTGTTTTTATTTCTCTGGCAAAATCTTATGTATTCTGGTTTAAAATATTTTTCCAGAGCATATCAATTTATCAGCTTGGAATAGTATGAAAAACACTTACCAAATCTTTCATAACTCTGTTCATTTTCCATAAACCGGATTTTTTACATAATCATATGCTACGGACTGCCCCCTTTGAAGCAGAAGTTGTCATTGCTGCATAGGCTTTGAGAGCTTTCGAGACTTTACGCTCACGCTTCTCATCTGGTTGCCAAGCTGTTTTTCCTTTTGCTTCCATTTTGGCGCGACGCTGCATCAACTCAATATCATCAACCAACATATGAATGGTGCGATTAGGAATATCAATTTCTATGATATCGCCCTCTTCTACCAAAGCAATCGCTCCCCCTTCAGCAGCCTCTGGAGAAATATGTCCGATCGAGAGCCCAGAACTCCCTCCTGAAAAACGACCATCCGTTATAAGCGCACAGACTTTCCCTAATCCTTTGGATTTAAGATAACTGGTTGGATAGAGCATTTCTTGCATCCCAGGCCCACCGCGTGGACCTTCATAACGAATTAAAACAATATCACCTGATTTAATTTTATCATTTAAAATTGCTGAAACCGCAGAATCTTGGCTTTCAAAAATTCTTGCTGTGCCTTTAAAAGTTAAAATGGATGGGTCAACACCTGCTGTTTTTACAATACAGCCATCTTTTGCAAGATTCCCATAAAGAACAGCCAATCCTCCATCTTGCGAATAAGCATGTTTCCTCTCACGAATCACTCCGTTTTCACGATCAAGATCAAGAGTTTCATAGCGACAAAATTGACTAAAGGCTGTTTGTGTTGGAATACCACCAGGCGCTGCGCGATAAAATTCATGAACCGCTGGTTCATGTGTCTGTTTCACATCCCAATGACAAAGCGCTTCTTTCATCGTTTTTGCATGGACCGTATAAACAGAAGTATCAATGAGTCCGGCCGCATCCAATTCGCCCAAAAGCCCCATAACGCCCCCAGCACGATGAACATCTTCCATATGCACATTTGCAATAGAAGGTGCAACCTTACATAAAACAGGAACACGACGCGAAAGGCGATCAATATCCGTCATGGTAAAATCCACCTCACCTTCTTGCGCCGCTGCTAAAAGATGTAGAACAGTATTGGTTGATCCCCCCATAGCAATATCCACAGTCATGGCATTTTCAAAAGCCTTGCGTGAAGCAATCGAGCGCGGCAAAATTGTCGCATCTTTTTGTTCATAATAACGCTTGACCAATGCAACAATTTGTCGTCCAGCCTCTTCAAAAAGCATCTGACGATCTCTATGCGTTGCTAATACTGACCCATTGCCCGGAAGAGAAAGTCCTAACGCTTCGGTCAAACAATTCATAGAATTAGCCGTAAACATTCCTGAACAAGAACCACATGTAGGACAAGCAGAACGCTCCATTTCAGCAACTTCTTCTTCTGAATTATATTCCGAAGCTGCAGCAACCATGGCATCGACAAGATCAACAGTAAGATCCTGACCTTTCCATTTAATTTTACCTGCTTCCATAGGACCGCCTGAAACAAAGATTGTTGGAATATTCAAGCGTAAGGACGCCATTAACATACCAGGCGTAATTTTGTCACAATTGGAAATGCAAACAATTGCATCAGCACAATGTGCATTGACCATATATTCAACAGAATCAGCAATGATTTCACGCGAAGGTAAAGAATAAAGCATTCCATCATGCCCCATAGCAATTCCATCATCTACAGCAATGGTATTAAACTCTTTCGCAACACCGCCAGCAATTGCTATCTGTTGTGCGACCAATTGTCCAAGATCTTTTAAGTGAACATGCCCTGGCACAAATTGGGTAAAAGAATTCGCAATGGCAATAATAGGTTTACCAAAATCAGTCTCTTTCATCCCTGTTGCACGCCAAAGACCACGCGCCCCTGCCATATTGCGTCCATGCGTCGATATTCTTGAACGGTAAGAAGGCATTATTTTTTCCCCTCAAATAATTCCAATTTCTCTGTTGTGCTGCAATATACTCTTAAAAACAAGAGTTCTCCTGTGATAAATAAAAAAAGCCTCTTATTGAAACATTTAAATCACAAATTTGAGAACCAATGCATAAGCCTTCTTCGATAGCTATTGTTTATCATTCAAATACAAGTTTCTTCAAAAAACGATCACGAAGGCTTTTAAAAACCTATAACAGCTATCTTTTAGCTGCATAAAAATCTTTAAATTTAAACAACAAAGGTGAGAACAAATGTTCCCTTTTTTATAAAGAGATTTGCTCAATCACCCAATATTAACAATCTACTCTTGCACTTTTATGACAAGAAAATCCCAATGAATATTAATGCATAGCCAATAAGTGTAACCAGACTGATTATGGAATTGTTGAAAATATGAAGAAACATTCCTACAGATTAAGAGGGCATTTCTTAACACAGTATATAAGTTTTTTAAGATCACTATTCTCTTAAAAAATATTGATCTTTGTGGTGGAGCTAAGCGGGATCGAACCGCTGACCTCTTGCATGCCATGCAAGCGCTCTCCCAGCTGAGCTATAGCCCCACAATAAAAACAGCTATATCTTTAAGGAAGGTAGTAACAACCTTAATAAAAGCCTTCTAGAATGATCAAAATCGAAGATCAAGAAGAATCTTGCATCCCCATTAAAAGAATAGCCTTACAACTCTCCTGAATTTTTAAGAATCATCATCGTTAGAAACACCACCTCCGAGAATATCGGCAACATCATCATCCTCATCATCCTCATCGTGAGACAAAAAGGTGTCATCATCATCACCAAGATCAACATCACCATCCTCTAAATCAGGAAGATCATCATCTTTAGAATCGTCACCATCTTCTTCAAGAAGCATAAAAGCAGATTTCTCAAGCGCTGTATCAAGCTCTTCAGTATCAACATCCTCTTCATTATTTGCTTCAGCTGCCGCAACCTCAAAATAAGAACGCGGATAAGAAATCCCTGTGTAAGGCGATACGATAGGGTCGCGGTTAAGATCGTAAAATTTCTTTCCCGTTTCTGGATCAACACGCTTAGTTCCAAGATCCTGTTTTGCCATGAATCATGCCTCTTTTGGTTAACTATAATTTTGTTAAAAAATAAATTTTATGGTGCTTAATCAAAAAATAAGGTCTTTGTCAAAGATAAATACATCATTTCACATTGATTTCCTCATGACGCCCTTAAAAGCATATGCTAAAGAAAACTTAATTGAGCAAAATACAGGTAAAATTAGATAGAACTTCTATGCAAAAAGCAATCTCCATAACCGCTTACAAATCCAGCAGTCTTTCTGGCAAAATTAAAATACCAGGGGATAAATCGATTTCCCATCGCTCTCTAATATTGGGAGGGCTCGCAAGTGGTGAAACACATATTCACGGACTTCTTGAAAGCGATGATGTACTCAATACAGCTGCAGCTATGCAAGCTATGGGTGCTTGTATTCTGCAGAAAAATGGTCTTTGGAGTATTCGGGGAACAGGAAATGGCTGCCTTTTAGCGGCACAAAAACCTCTCAATTTTGGCAATGCTGGAACAGGGGCTCGCTTGGTTATGGGAATGGTTGGGCCTTATCATATGAAAACAACTTTTATCGGTGATGCCTCTTTATCCAAGCGCCCGATGGGGCGTATTCTTGACCCACTGCGCCTCATGGGTGTTGAAATTGAAGCAACCCATGGTGATCGTCTCCCTGTGACGCTTTATGGGCCGAAAATGGCTAATCCGATTTGCTACCGTATTCCCATGGCTTCTGCCCAAGTTAAATCTGCAATCCTGCTTGCTGGACTTAATACCGCTGGCACCACAACGGTTGTTGAACCAGTTCCTACACGAGACCATACAGAAAAAATGTTAAAAGCATTTGGTGCTAAAATTGAGACAGAAATAGATGCAGAAGGTACACGTTTTATTCATCTGAATGGTCAACAACACCTTACCGGACAAACGATATATGTTCCAGGAGACCCTTCTTCTGCGGCTTTTCCATTAATCGCCGCTCTTCTTGTAGAAGATTCTGATATTACTATTGAAAATGTTCTTATAAACCCTTCTCGAATGGGTCTTATCGAAACATTATGGGAAATGGGAGCTCAAATTGAATTTTTAAATCAACGTCAAACAGGAGGCGAAAATGTCGCCGATCTGCGAGTCAAATCATCAGTATTAAAAGGCGTCAGTGTGCCTAAAGAACGTGCCCCATCCATGATTGATGAATACCCCGCTTTGGCGGTAGCAGCAGCCTTTGCTGAAGGGAAAACAATTATGCTAGGAATTGAAGAATTACGCGTTAAAGAATCAGATCGACTGTTTGCTGTTGCTCAAGGACTCAAAATCAATCATGTTGATTGTGAAGAAGGAAGAAATTATCTCATTGTTCATGGAAAAGGCTCCGCTAAAGGTTTGGGTGGTGGACAGGTTACCACACATCTTGATCATCGAATTGCTATGTGCTTTCTTGTTTTTGGACTCGCCTCAGAAAAACCTGTTACCATTGATGATAAACGAATGATCGCTACCAGTTTTCCAGAATTTATCCCTTTCATAAAACAACTTGGAGGGAAAATCGCTTGAAACCCTTTGTGATTGCAATTGATGGACCAGCAGCTTCAGGAAAAGGAACATTAGCACGCAAAATTGCTACACATTATCATCTTCATTATCTCGATACTGGTCTTACTTATCGCGGCGTTGCCTATGCGCTTTTACAACAAAAATTGGCTCTTGATGATGAAAAAAGTGCTATCACTTACGCTAAAGAACTTGATTTTAATACTCTAAATCCAGCTCTTCTCTCTTCTCATGAGCTTGGTGAAGCTGCCTCTAAAATAGCACTCAACCCTGCTGTCCGTGAAATTCTTGTTACTAAACAACGTGGTTTTGCTAAAATTTTACCCGGCAGTGTACTTGATGGACGTGATATTGGCACTGTGGTTTGTCCTGATGCTGATATTAAGCTTTATCTTCTAGCCAATGTTGAAATACGTGCAAAACGCCGCTATCAGGAGATCTTAAAAAAAGGAATGAAGGCAGATTATCATGAAATCTTGGCGCAACTTGAACAGCGTGATAACCGCGATATAACCCGCAAACAAAGCCCGCTCAGACCAGCAAAAAACGCCCACTTGCTTGATACGTCAGAATTGGGTATAGAAGCAACATTTGCAATTGCATGCACTTTTATTGATCCAATCATAAAAGCGCATATAATTGGATGAAACCGTTAAGGTGATTTCCGGCCGTGCGCTAATTTTTCTTCCTGTATTAAGGGAAAAGGCAGGAAGTTACATCGTGTCAACACTAACCTAGCGCTTATACCTTGTAAATTTAAGGTATGTATCAGGAGTTCTTATGTCACAATACAATCCTACAACAGCGGATTTCGAAGCCCTTCTCATGGAATCTTTTCAAACCAATGATCTTAGTGAAGGATCCGTTGTTAAAGGCCGTATCATTGCAATCGAAAAAGACATGGCCATTATTGATGCTGGACTTAAAGTCGAAGGACGTATTCCACTCAAAGAGTTTGGAGCTAAAGGAAAAGATGGCTCCTTGCAAATTGGCGATGAAGTTGAAGTTTACATTGAACGCATTGAAAATGCGATGGGAGAAGCTGTCTTATCGCGTGAAAAAGCACGGCGTGAAGAAAGCTGGATTCGTTTAGAAGAAAAATTCAATGCTGGTGTGCGTGTCGATGGTGTGATCTTTAGTCAAGTCAAAGGTGGCTTTACAGTCGATCTTGATGGTGCTGTTGCATTTTTGCCTCGTAGCCAAGTTGATATTCGCCCCATTCGTGATGTTTCACCTCTCATGCATAATGCACAATCCTTTGAAATTTTAAAAATGGATCGTCGTCGTGGCAATATTGTTGTCTCACGTCGTACTGTTTTAGAGGAAAGTCGTGCCGAGCAACGCTCAGAAATCGTACAAAATCTCGAAGAAAACCAAATCGTTGAAGGTGTGGTTAAAAATATTACTGATTATGGTGCTTTTGTTGATCTTGGTGGAATCGATGGTCTCTTACACGTTACGGATATGGCTTGGCGACGTGTTAACCATCCATCTGAAGTACTTACTATTGGGCAAACGATTAAAGTCCAAATTATTCGCATCAATCAAGATACACACCGTATTTCTCTTGGCATGAAACAACTTGAAAGTGATCCTTGGGAAAGCATTAGTGCAAGATATCCCGTGGGTAAAAAAATCACTGGGGCTGTTACAAACATTACAGATTACGGTGGTTTTGTTGAAATAGAGCCAGGAATCGAAGGACTGATCCATGTTTCCGAAATGAGTTGGACAAAGAAAAATGTTCATCCTGGGAAAATTTTATCTACATCACAAGAAGTAGAAGTGGTGGTGCTTGAAATTGATCCTTCTAAACGACGTATTTCTCTTGGCTTAAAGCAAACATTTGAAAACCCATGGGAAGCTTTTGCAAATAAATTTCCTGTCAATTCGCAAATCGAAGGAGAAGTTAAAAATAAAACCGAGTTTGGTCTCTTCATTGGTCTTGAAGGCGATGTTGATGGTATGGTTCATCTCTCTGATCTTGACTGGAATCGTCCTGGTGAACAAGTCATTGATACTTACAATAAAGGGGATGTCGTTAAAGCTGTGGTTCTGGATGTTGATGTTGAAAAAGAGCGTATCTCTCTTGGAATTAAACAACTGTCCAGCGATAAAGTTGGAGAGGCAGCAGCTTCCGGTGAACTTCGCAAAGGCGCTGTTGTAACATGTGAAGTGACAGCCGTGAATGAAAATGACATCGGTGTAAAATTGATTGATCACAATCTTGAAACGACCATTCGCCGTGCTGATTTGGCTCGTGATCGTGATGAACAACGTCCTGAACGCTTTTCAATTGGTCAGAGAGTGGATGCCCGCATCACTACATTTGATAAGAAAACACGTAAAATCTCAGTGTCTATCAAAGCTTTAGAAATTGCAGAGGAAAAAGAAGCTGTTGCACAATATGGTTCTACAGATTCAGGAGCTTCGCTTGGTGATATTCTTGGTGCTGCTTTGAAAAAACAAGAACAAGATTAATGTGCAATTTTTAAAATAATTGTTCAAATTAAGGTCGCTCATCTTTTTAGCGACCTTTTTTATTTTTCAAGAAAATTATATGCTTGTTTTTCCAATTGCTTCCTCAAAAATTGCAAATATTCTCAAAGAAAAACAAAAAGTTTGTTTTTTGCCTATAAACGGCCCATTATTAAAATAAAACATTTACGAACTATTAAACATAAAGAAACTACGTATTAAATAGCAATGGGACATTATGGTGTGCACAATATCTCTCATGGAATGTTTTTTTCTCAACAAACTAAAATGCATCATTTTACTAAGATCCATTTTCCTCTTCGCTCAACTTATAAAACGCAGGATGAACTTTATAAATTAGGCCAAGATATCGCCTCTAAAAAAGAAATTTTACTGCCTGAATATAAAGGAGAAAATTATTTTTACAGAAGATTGAATGAAAACACAAAACTCATTCTCCGTGTCTTTCATACCAGTGATATTGCCGCTCGCAACGATGAAACCATTGCACCATCCGCTCAATGGCTTATTGATAATCATTATACAATTGATAAAACCATACAACAGCTACGCCGTAACTTATCCAAATCCTTCATCAAGCAACTTCCCCCTTATCAACAAGGAGCAGATATACCACGTATCTTTGTTTTGGCTTGGCTTTATATCGCCCATACAGATAGTGAATTTTCACAAAAAACACTCACAGCTATGATCAACGGATTTCAAGAAATTTGTGCCCTAAAAATTGGCGAATTATGGGCACTTCCTTCTGTTATACAAATGCTGCTCATTGAAAATGTCTATCGTCTTTCACTACGCATCGAACAAACACTTTATATGCGTCATCTTGCAAATAAAGTTGCTCATCAAATTTTTCTTGCAGACAATGAAATAAAATTACACTCTCTTTTTACACGTTATAAATCTTTCACTGTTAATCCAAGTTTTTCAGCACATTTATTTTACCGTCTACGCAGTGCACCTGTTGATTCAACAACAGCATTAACTTGGCTTGAAAAACAATTACAAAACAAAGACAGTAACCCAGAAACTGCTACAGCAGATGAACATACATACCAAGCCGCAGATGGTGTGACCATGGGCAATATTGTCCGCTCCCTTAAAGCTATTGATAACGTTGATTGGACAACATGGTTTGAAACTGTCAGCTCTGTAGATTCTATCTTGCGTGAAAAGAGTGATTTTTCCGAAATTGATTCTCACTCACGTAATATCTATCGGCAAGTCATTGAAAAAATTGCACGCTTTTCGACTCTTAGTGAATTGGAGGTTGCACACAAAGCTATAGAAATGACATATTCCACTTCTGAAAAGATACAGCATCATCCCTCTATTGGATGGTATCTTGTCGGTGATGGACGTTATGCTTTTGAAAAAGCCTGTGGTTACACCCCATCTTTACTTGTAAAGTGGGCACGATTTTTTTCCTGCTCAAAGATAGGAATCATTGCCATTCCTGTTTCTTTTTTAACGCTGACTCTTTTACTTGCAACCTACACTCTCTTACAGATATCTGGCATAACACCATGGATGGCTGTGCTTTTTACTGCATTAGCGCTTTTTCCTGCTATGGATGCTGCTTTTGCTTTCTTCAACTCTATTGTTTCATGGACTATTCCATCAAAACAGCTCATCGGTTATGAATATAAAGAAGGTATTCCGGAATACGCACGCACAATGGTTGTTGTGCCTACTTTAATTACCTCACACGATGATATTGATGAACAAGTACACAATCTTGAAGTGCATTATCTTTGCAACCCAAAAGGTGCCATCCATTTTGCACTTATCACAGACTGGGTTGATGCTCTCTTCGAGCAAACACAAGATGATCTTGATCTTTTGAATTATGCGCAAAAGAGCATTGATAAACTCAATTGCCGTTATCATCGCAATGATATCCCTCTCTTTTTTCTTTTACATCGTCGACGCCTTTATAATCCCAGCGAAAAATGCTGGATGGGATGGGAACGCAAACGTGGCAAACTTCATGAACTCAATTTATTATTAAGAGGTGATAAAAACACAAGCTTTTACCCAACCAATCCACATCTTCCTATGGATTGCCGTTTTGTTATGACACTGGATGCTGATACACGCCTTACCCCTGAAAGCGTTACAAAACTCGTTGGAAAACTTAACCATCCACTTAACCACCCCATTTTTGACCAGCAAAACGGAAGTGTTGTAAAGGGCTATAGCATTTTACAACCCCGTATTACACCTTCTCTTACAACAGGAAAAGAAACATCACTTTTACAACAGATTTTTTCTACTAATCGTGGCATTGATCCTTATGTCTTTGCTGTTTCTGATACCTATCAAGATCTTTTGGGAGAAGGGACTTTTATTGGCAAAGGACTTTATCATATTGATGCCTTTCAACAAGCACTTGATGGAAAAATTAAAGAAAATACTGTTCTTAGTCATGACCTTTTGGAAGGAGGATATGCCCGTGCTGCGTTGGTAAGTGATATAGAAGTTATTGAAGATTATCCCACAACCTACAATGTTGATGCTATGCGACAACACCGCTGGATTCGCGGTGATTGGCAACTTTTGCCTTATCTTTTTTCCCACCGAAAAATAAACTCCATTACACGGTGGAAAATGCAAGATAATTTGCGTCGTTCTCTTACACCATTAATGTGGTTGATTGCAGCAATCACAGGGTGGTTTCTTTTACCTTTAAAGAGTGCAATCATCTGGCAAATATTCTTGATTTTTAGCCCCTTCATCTCACTTATTTTAGACGTCTTAAAAACGCTTATTCCATCACATATTGATTATTCTTTGCGCGCATATCTTCAATTAATTTTTAAAAAAATCACCCTTACTGCTGCAAATATATTTCTTAAAATTACATTCCTTGCTCATTCCGCTTATTTTATGACGAATGCAATTATACGAACTCTCTATCGCATGACAATTTCAAAACAACATCTTCTTGAATGGAAAACCTCAGCTGCGATGAAATCAACCCCTAATAGTTTGAGTTTTTATATTCTTATAATGTGGCCAGCATCACTTTTGGGGGTTCTGGCCACAACATTGTTTCTCTTTTCGAATACTTCCGGCAGCTTTATCGCTTTACCCTTTGGGTTCATATGGTTTTTTTCACCCTTGATTGCGTGGTTTGTCAGTCAAACTTCAACATTTCAAGATACCCTTGATATATCTTCTGAAGATAAAAAAGCACTGCGATCTATTGCACGGCGGACATGGCTTTATTATGCAACCTTTGTTAATGCGCAAAGCAATTATTTACCCCCCGATAATTTCCAAGAAGATCCTGAACCTCTTGTTGCTCATCGCACGTCTCCTACAAATATTGGAGTTTATCTTCTTTCCATTATAGCTGCACGTGATTTTGGCTGGATTAGTTTTGAAGAAACCATAAAACGTATTGAATATACATTAAACTCTCTTACAAAAATGGAAAAATTCCGTGGGCACCTCTACAATTGGTATGCAACAGATACCCTTAAACCTCTTTTGCCCACTTATGTATCAACCGTTGATTCAGGTAATCTCGCTGGCCATTTGATAGCACTCTCTTCAGCCTTAAGGGAATGGGCTAAAAAACCTCATGTTTTTTTTCAAAGTGATCTGGCAGGCTTATCTGATGTTCATACTGTTCTTGAAGAAACTATCAAAGAAATTCCGAATAATGAGCATAATTTACATCCATTACGCCAAAAAATCGAAGAACATATCACCAATTTTCATCGCTCTCTCAGTGCTTTTGTAGCAAAACAAGATACTCTTCTTTCTCACATTACTAGTCTTGCGCTTACTGCCCGTGATATTGTGCACTTAACAGATGAACTTAATGAAAAAGTTCAAACAACAGAATCCGCACGTGCTCTTTCTTGGGCAAAATGCCTTGTAGAAACTTGTGAAGCTCATCATTATGACGCTACTGGTGACTATGACAACGAAAAACTATGTGAACAATTAAATATCTTAGCTATAACGGCACGGCAAATAGCTTTTGATATGAAATTTGACTTTTTAGAACAGCCTGAACGACATCTCTTATCTATCGGATATCGTGTTCAAGAAAACAAACTCGATGAAAATTGTTATGATCTGCTTGCTTCAGAAGCACGTCTTGCAAGCTTTTTTGCTATAGCAAAAGGAGATATAAAACTTAAATATTGGTTTCATCTTGGTCGACTCCTCGTCCCTATTGGTTGGAACGGTGCACTTTTATCATGGTCTGGTTCTATATTCGAATATCTTATGCCATCTCTTGTTATGCATGAACCTTTGAAGTCTCTCCTAGATCAAACACATCGACTGATTATTCGTCATCAAATAAAATACGCCCACAAACGCGGATTACCATGGGGTATTTCGGAAGCTGCATTTAATGCTCGTGACCACTTAATGAACTACCAATATGCTAATTTTGGTGTTCCAAGCCTAGGACTCCAACGTGGTCTCTCACGTAATGCTGTTATTGCTCCCTATGCCAGCCTGCTAGCGGCACAATATGTACCTCACAAAGCCGTAAATAATTTAAAACGGTTGCGTGATTTTGGAACTTTAGGAACATATGGTTATTACGATTCTATTGACTTTACCGCCTCACGCGTAAAGACAGGAGAAAAATACGCTGTTGTACGAAATTATTACGCACACCATCACGGCATGTCCATTCTCGCTGTTGACAATGTTATTTTTCAAGGACGAATGCGTGATCGCTTTCACCGTGATCCAATCATTGAAGCCGTACAATTGTTATTACAGGAAAGAGCGCCACACCACATTCCTATCATTCATACCAAAGTTGTTTATCACATGCGTGATAATTCTCAAGAATTTAACGACGCCCCTTTGCGCATTATCAAAAACCCACTGCTTAAACCACGTGCAACTTTGCTCTTATCCAATGGTTCCTATTCTACAATGTTGACAGCGAATGGTTCTGGCTACAGCCGTTGGCATGATTATGCAATTACGCGCTTTATTCCTGATGCAACAGAAGATCAACAAGGTACTTTATTCTTTATACGTGATACGCATAGTGGTCGGTGGTGGTCGGTTACAGGTGAACCAACACGTGTTGTTGAAGAAGAAGCAGTCTGCACTTTTACAGATGAAAAAGCTGAATATACAAAAGTGGTTGATGGTATTAAATCAACACTTGAATGTCTTATTACATCTGCAGGGTGTGGCGAAGGTAGACGTATTCAACTTATGAATACAACACATAAAGACCGTCTCATTGAAGTAACCTCTTATGGTGAACTTACACTTGCAACTATAGACTCAGATTGTGCTCATCCTGTCTTTTCACGTATGTTTATAGAGACAGAAATTGCTGAAGAAGGAAAAATAATTTTTGCTAAAAGGCGTAAACGCTCTCCTCATGACCCTGAGATTCATATTGCCCATTTTGTCACTGATCCAACGAATACTCTCAGAGAAACAGAAGCTGAAACAAATCGTTCGTTATTTATTGGTCGAGGGCGTTCTATTCACCAACCTGCTGCATTTGATAAAAATACTCGTTTTCGTAACAGTCAAGGGTGTGTTCTTGATCCGATTGTCTCACTGCGATGCCGTGTAAAAATTCCAGCACATGAAAAAGTTGAGCTCATTTTTTGGACTTTTGCTGCGCATACAAAAGAAACCCTACTCAATCATATTAAACATTATCGACAACCCAATATATTCCAGCAAGAATTTTCAATGGCATGGACACGCTCGCAAGTATCGCTGTATCAGAGCGGTATTGACCTTAAAAAAGCTATTATCTATCAAAAATATGCAACACCACTTATCTATCCTGATCAAACATGGCGTCTTCCTCCAAAAAACTTAGCAAAAAAACTTGGTCAACAATCTGATCTTTGGCCCATGTCCATTTCAGGAGACATTCCACTGTGTCTTCTCAGATTAAATAACGAGGGAGATATTGCTGTTGTGCATGAGTTGTTGAAAGCTCATGAATATTGGCGTATGCGTGGGCTCATTGTTGATCTGGTTATTCTCAATGAACAAGCGTCTTCCTATATACAGAATACGCAACATGCTGTTGAATGGGTATGTGAATCTTATCGCTACCACACTCATAACACAGAGGAACGTCAACATATTTTTACGCTTCGGCGTGATCAAATGAATGAACAGAGTTTTAATACACTTCTTGCATCAGCTTGTATTGTTTTGCACGCCCAAAGTGGTTCTTTATCTGAACAGCTGAAACGAATTAATGGGAGTGATTTCGATTTAGCAACTCGTAAGAGTCATCAAGAGTTTCATTATAAATTAAACTTCCAAAAAAATAGCGAAGAAAGATATGGAACAAAACAAACCGAACAAAGCCTCTTTTCTTCCATTGGTCTTATCAGTCAACAAAAATCTTTTCCTATCCTCGTTGACGGAAAAGACCTGCAATATTGGAATGGTTATGGTGGATTTAATCATCATAACTATTATGTGATCCGTCTTCGAGGACATACCACCACACCCCATCCGTGGATTAACGTCATTGCTAACAAAAGCTTTGGCTTTCATGTGTCTGCTGAAGGGGCACTCTTTACTTGGGCTCACAATAGCCGCGATTATCAATTGACCCCTTGGAGCAATGATCCTGTTTCCAATCGCCCAGGAGAAGCTCTTTATCTTGTAGATCGCCTGTCTTTAAAACGTTTCTCACCCGTTTCTGCTGTAGAATGTGACGAAAATATTGTCTACGAGGCTTGTCATGGTTTTGGATTCTCAACTTTTAAATCGACACATTCAGAAATCGCATTAGAACTGACTCATACACTCGACCTAGAGAAACCTGTTCGCTTTTCACGTCTTATCCTCAGGAATGAAGGGGAAAAACCACGCAGTTTACGCCTTTATAATTATGTTGAATGGGTTTTGGGAAATGTCCGTACAAAATATGCTCCCTTTATTGTTCCCTCTTATGAGGCTAAATGGGGGACACATTTTATTCAAAATCCCTATCATATTGAAAAATCTCAACAAGTCACATTTTTATCAGCATCCGAAATGCCAACCAGCACCACAACCAATCGCAGCGAATTTATCGGTGCAACAGGAACCGTAACACATCCAAATGCGATCCATAAAGCCAGTGCACTTTCCAATACCATTGAAGCAGGATGTGATCCTTGTTCAGCATTTGCTTATGATATTGACCTTCTTCCAGGACAAACAAAAGAAATCATCTTCTATCTTGGCTGCGCTGAAAATAGAAAAGAAGCTGAAAAATTACTCAATCAAGTACGTGCAAGTGATTTTGAAACTTTGCTTACACAACAAAAACAATATTGGAGTGATTTTGTTTCTCCACTCCAAGTAAAAACACCCGATCCCTCTTTTGATATTATGGTCAATTATTGGCTTCCTTACCAAATCTATGCTTGCCGTATGATGGCACGTGCTGCCTTTTATCAAGCCAGTGGTGCATTTGGCTTCCGTGACCAATTACAAGATAGCCTCTCTTTATTATTATTAAAACCACAACTAGCACGTGAACAATTGTTAAATGCCGTGGCACATCAATTCCCTGAAGGTGATGTACAGCATTGGTGGCTACCTGACACCAATGCTGGTGTTCGCACACGCATTTCTGATGATATTGTTTGGCTTGCATATGCAACAGCTCTTTATGTTAATAGCACTGGAGATGATGCTTTTCTTGATACTCTCATCCCCTTTATTGAAGGAGATGTTCTCAATAGTGGGCAACAGGATTCTTATTTTCAATCCACCCAATCCTCAAAGGTTGCAACACTTTATGAACACTGTGCTTTAGCTTTAAATCTTGCCATAAAGCGCTGTGGACAACATGGTCTTCCCCTTATTTTAGGGGGTGATTGGAATGATGGCATGAATTTGGTAGGTACGAAAGGGAAAGGTGAAAGCACTTGGTTAGGATGGTTTCTTGGTACCACACTACAAGCATTTATCCCCCTTGCAAAAAAACGTGATGACAGCACTCGCGTACAAGAATGGAGTGTGCATTTTGAGCGTTTGAAAAAATCTCTAGAAAAAAATGCTTGGGATGGTGCTTGGTATCGACGTGGTTATTTTGATGATGGAACCCCTCTTGGCTCTCAAATCAATGATGAATGCCAAATTGATACCATTGCTCAATCTTGGGCTGTCATTTCTCAAATGGCACCGCTCGAGCGCCAAAAACAGGCTATGACCTCAATGCTTGAACGTCTCTATGATGAAAAGGGAAAACTTCTACGTCTTTTCTGGCCCCCTTTTGATAAAACAACTCTCGAACCCGGTTATATAAAAGGTTATCCCCCAGGTATTCGAGAAAATGGTGGTCAATATACCCATGGCGCTATTTGGAGCATTTTAGCGCTTGCACAAATGGACGAAAGCGATAAAGCCTATCATTTATTTTCCACGATTAACCCTATTAATCATGGACAAAATCCTGAAACTTATCGTGTTGAACCTTATGTGATGGCCGCAGATATCTACGCCGTTGAACCACACCGTGGGCAAGGGGGGTGGACATGGTATACAGGTTCAGCAGGCTGGTTCTACCACGCTGCAACACAAGCAATTCTTGGAATACAGCGTCAAGGAGATATGTTGTTTTTAAAGCCACATTTACCCTCTATTTGGCCCGAATATGAAGCAAAAATGAAATTTTATGAGGCTGTTTATATTCTTAAAGTGAAATGGGGATCTAAAAATACACTCAGTGTTAATGGGAGAAAATATGCTCATGTTCAAACAGGAATAAAGTTGGAAAAAACTGGAAAACATGAAGTCATACGCACACTTAAATCCTCAGAACAGCAAAACTAAAGGTTTTTTTACTCTTGCTCAAAATCTTAGAATTTTTATATTATCTCTCATTTTTATATGGAACTTTCTGGAGTACGAAAATTTTAAATTCTATGAAACAGAAGGAAAGAAGATTATGAATCATCCAGATATCGCAAGACGTGTTTATAATCATACTTGGAAACTTGATCCTATTATTCGTTCACTTCTTGATACAGACTTTTATAAACTTCTTATGATACAGATGATTTGGGGGCTTTATCCCAATGTCAATGTTACCTTCTCCCTCATAAACCGCACAAAAACAATACGTCTTGCTGACGATATTGATGAGAGTGAGTTGCGTGCCCAACTTGATCACGCTCTTAGTTTGCGCTTTACGAAAAAAGAAATGATCTGGCTTGCTGGCAATACATTTTATGGACGCAAACAAATTTTTACACCAGATTTTCTTCGTTGGCTTGAAAATTTTCAACTCCCAGAATATGAACTCACCCGCAAAGATGGCCAATATATTCTTCATTTTTATGGTTCATGGGCTCATAGCTCTATGTGGGAAATTCCAGCCCTTGCTATTGTCAGTGAATTGCGTTCACGAGCTGCTATGAAAAAATTGGATCGCTTTGCTCTTGATGTACTTTATGCACGTGCTAAAGCAAAAATGTGGGGTAAAGTTGAACGTCTTAAAAAATTGCCTGATATTAAAATATCCGACTTTGGTACAAGACGTCGCCATTCTTTTTTATGGCAGAACTGGTGTGTTGAAGCATTAAAAGAAGGTATTGGTAATTCTTTTACAGGAACTTCTAATGTCCTTCTTGCCATGGATACAGATTTAGAAGCTCTTGGAACCAATGCGCATGAATTGCCTATGGTCGTTGCAGCTCTCAGCAAAAACAATGATGAATTACGCAGAGCTCCGTATCAAGTTTTACAAGATTGGAATCGTTATTATGGTGGGAATCTTCTGATTGTTCTACCTGATACCTTTGGTACAGAAGCATTTTTATACGATGCCCCAGATTGGGTAGCAGATTGGACGGGTTTTAGACCGGATAGCGCTCCCCCTATTGAAGGGGGCGAACGCATTATTCAATGGTGGAAAGAAAAAGGCAAAGATCCACGCGAAAAACTCTTAATTTTTTCTGATGCACTTGATGTCGATACAATTGAAAAAACCTATCGCCATTTCCACGGAAAAGTGCGCATGAGTTTTGGCTGGGGAACAGACTTGACGAATGATTTTGCAGGCTGCGCCCCTCAAGAAATCGCAACCCTTGATGCTCTTTCCCTTGTTTGTAAAGTGACCCGTGCTAATGGACGGCCAGCCGTAAAACTTTCAGATAATCCTGAAAAAACCATCGGTGAACTGCAAGAAATAAAACGTTATATCAACTTTTTTGGCAATGAAAAACGCTTTGCCAAACCTATAAGGATTTAAATTATAAGCGTATCTCTATAAAATTAAAACAGACAGTTATAATCACTTTACGCCGAGATAGATAGATGTAGCTTCTATTAGCATTTTTAAAGTAGCATCTTTTGATAAAAGCGCTCTATCACTACTCCTAAAAGTGACTTACTCTGATTATGGTCTTCCTATATAGCTTTTTTTGCTCATAAAATATTTTACGAACACATCATTCACTGCAATAAATCGCTCTAAAAGGTTTATTATCTCATATATATTTTTGATATTTGTAACCCTGCAATTGAAAGTAAAAAATCTCTGCCAATAGCTCTAACAAACCTGTCAATCAAAAAACTATTTGGTTTGTGCCAATTCTTTCTCTCATTATGAAGATGGGCGCGTTACTATATAAATGGCAATAAGCAGTAAAAGTGCAGCAACCAATAAAGCAAACCACAAAACAGGATGCGCTATTATTAGAAAAGATAAAAAACCACCTGCTATACTTATGACCGCCAAAATTTTAATAAATGTAGAAACAGCCTTTTTTTCTTCCCACTGCTTAATAGGTGGACCAAAGACGGGGTGATTATGCAACCAACGATGAAAACGCGGTGATGAGCGAGCGAAGCACCATGAAGCAATTAATAAAAATGGCACAGTTGGCATAATAGGTAATACTATACCGATAACCGCCAATACAATCATTGCACAACCTGCTACATAATAGCAAATACGCAAAGGGCGAGATATTTTAAAATCTTTTTTCATCCTCTTGTATTATTTCTCTCCATGTAAGATAACTCTACATATTTTCTTACTTTTTTATATCATAACTCACGCATATTACTTTATTTATCATTGTATTTTCTGTGACAACTTCTTCTAAAGCACAAAACAGTTTACGCAGTGTGAGGATCATTTTAAAATTTTCAAGAAATAGAAATAAATTTCAGGAAAAGAAAAAATAAAAAGGCTGCAGAATAAATCAATGCAGCCTCTTAATTACGAATGCAGTGTTGGGGGGAGAAATACATACTGCATTCATCCACTAGGTGTTAGGAGGAAAATAACCTAGCGCCGTGCCTTTTATTTAAAACAAACATAAGAGACAAGACACAAAAATGCATGGCTGATATGCATAAACTTTAGAAAATTCAAATTTCTTGGACCGTGGTTCGGCGAAAGAAAATCGACGTGAAAATAGCAATAAAAATCAGTGTCAAAATCAATACAATTGTTGAAGCAGAATCAGAACCGATAAATAAGCTAAGATAAATCCCTAAAAAACCAGAAAAAGCTGCAACAAATATAGCAATTACCAACATAAAAGAAAATCGTTTTGTGACAAGATAAGCAATTGCTCCTGGTGCTATCAGTAAAGAAATAACAAGCACAATTCCAACAGCTTTCAAAGCTGCAACAATCGTGAGAGAAATCATCGTTAAAAGAGTATAATGGAGCAATGATATTCGCAACCCCATTGCACGACCTTGTACCGAATCAAAAATATACAGCATAAAATCACGCCATTTTGCTGCTAAAATAAAAGTAACAATGGCAGAAATGATTGCTGTCTGTGTAATATCAAGCCAATTAACGCCCAACAGATTACCAAATAGAATATGATTTAAATCTAAGCTACTATAAATAGATGTTGCCAAAACAAGCCCTAAACCAAACATCGATGAAAAAACAACACCCATCACTGTATCCTGTTTGATACGACTATTGCTTCCTAAAAAACCTGTTGTAAGTGCACAAACCATACCCGCAACAAAAGCACCACAAGTAATCAAAGTCATAGTAATATTCTCTGGACGCATATGCTGAAACCAAGCAAAGGGCAAAGAAGTTAAAAATGCTATCACCCACGGTGTTGCCATATAACCAACAACAACACCTGGAAAAACTGCATGGGAAATGGCATCGCCTAACAGAGCCCATCCTTTCAAAATAAGAAAACAGGAAAGCATTGCCATTGGAACAGAAAGGATTATAACAATAAGCATGCCTTTCAGCATAAAAGAAAACTGAAAAGGAAGTAGTAATTGATCAATCATGATAACATCACACCTTTTTTTGCTGCACTTATCCGTAAACGCGCAGCAATATAACCGTGTTTAGGAGCAAAAATAAAAGCTAACATAAATAAGAATGCTTGAAAAAGAACGACAACACCACCCGTTTGTGCATTCAAAAAATAACTCACATAAACACCTAATACGCTTGTGAATGTCCCAATTATAACTGCAATAACCAAGATATTCACAAAACGATCACTTAAAAAATAAGCTGTTGCCCCAGGAGTTACAACCAAACAAATAACCAAAAATGCTCCAACCGTTTGCATAGCAGCAACGGTACAAGCAGCAAGCAGTGTGAAAAAGAGAATCTTTAAAAACTTTACGTTCAATCCAATGGCACGTGCGTGTGTTTCATCAAATAAAGAAACAAGGAGATCTTTCCATTTCAAAAGCAATATAAGTAAAGAGAAAAAGCCAATAAAAGCCAATTGTATAATATCTGATGAACTGACTGCTAAAATATTTCCTAAAACAATCGTATCAATATTAACAGCCATTGGTTTTAATGATTTGAGAAATAATCCAAAAGCAAAAAAGGAAGAAAAAATGAGACCAATAATAGTATCTTCTTTCAGTTTTGTCCTCTGATTAAAAAACAACATTGCTGCTGCTGCAAGACCACCAGAAAAAAAAGCTCCCACAGAAAAAGGTAAGCCTAGAAGATAAGCTCCTGCAACACCAGGGACAATAGAATGAGAAAGTGCATCGCCAATAAGTGACCAACCTTTTAACATCAAAAAAGCAGAAAGAAAGGCACAAACACAGCCAACTAACCCCGAAACCCACATCGCATTCACCATATATTGATAGCTCAGTGGCTCAAGCAACCAAGAAATCATGCAACATTCTCCATTTTTTGAATATTCTCATGAACAGTAGATCCTTTTTTCCCCATAAAGACATCCCCTTTGTTACCACCTTGAAAATCAAAAATATGATGATGCAAAGATCCACCAAAAGTTTTCTCCAAATTTTCCTTGGTAAAGACAGTTTCTGTTAGCCCCGAAGCCAAAACCGTTCCTTTGATTAGAAGCGTATGATCACAAAATTCCGGAACAGAACCTAAATTGTGGGTAGAAACCAAGATCACTGCTCCTTCTTTACGAAGATCTTGTAACAAAGCAATGATTTTATCTTCTGTTGTAACATCAACCCCTGTAAACGGTTCATCTAATAAAATAGCTTTTGCTTTCTGTGCCAGAGCACGCGCCAGAAAAACACGCTTTTTCTGGCCACCAGAAAGTTCTCCAATCTGGCGCTTAGCAAAAGGCAACATATCCACGCGTTCCAAAGCAACACGCACAGCTTCATAATCCCGTGCCCGTGCATAACGAAAAAAGTTCATGTGACCATAACGTCCCATCAAGACAACATCTTCAACAAGAACAGGAAAATTCCAATCAACATCTTCACTCTGAGGAACATAAGCAATGAGGTTTTTTTTCAAAGCCGTATCAACGGGTAAACCAAACATGCGAATTTTTCCTTTTGAAGGACGCACAAACCCCATAATTGCTTTAAATAATGTTGACTTACCTGATCCATTTACGCCAACCAATGCGGTAATAGAACCCCTTGGGCTTTCAAAATCTACCTCGCGTAAAGCTGTATGTCCATTACGATAAGTTACTGTTACCTCTTGGGCAAATATTCCAGATTTCGTCATTGGCTTTTTACTCCCTCTAATAAGGCATTGCTAATACGTCCACTTGTGACACGTAATAAATCAATATAAGTGGGTACCTCACCATTTTTCTCACTCAGAGAATCAACATAAAGAACACCGCCGTATTTAGCCCCTGTTTCTCTTGCGACTTGTTTAGCAGGTGCTGGAGAAATTGTGCTCTCAGAAAAAATTGCATGAATATTGTATTTGCGAACCATATCAATAACATGCTTAACTTGTTGCGGCGTTCCTTGTTGATCCGCATTAATAGGCCATAAATAAAGTTCTTTTAGATCAAAATCACGTGCCAAATAGCTAAAGGCACCCTCACTGGTTACAAGCCAGCGTTTATCTTGAGGAACAGCTGCCAATTCAGCTCTAATGGGATCAATCGTTGCGCGAATCTTTTGCTTATAAATTTCAGCATTTTCTTTATAAATAGCAGCATTTTCAGGATCATATTTTACGAAAGCATCGCGAATATTATCAACGTAAATCAGAGCAGAAGTCGGTGACATCCATGCATGGGGATTTGGCTTACCACTAAAGGGACCCTCACCAATTGTAATAGGTACAATACCTTTTGAAACAACAACACTTGGAACATCCTTGATGTTTTGAAAAAACTTTTCAAACCAAAGTTCTAACTCTAATCCATTCCAAAATACAAGGTTGGCCCCTTGGGCACGCATAAGATCGCGGGGGGTGGGCTGATATTCATGAATTTCTGCACCTGGTTTTGTAATGGATTCAACATCAGCAGCATCACCTGCTACATTGCGCGCCATATCAGCAATAATAGTGAATGTTGTAACAGCTTTAAATTTACCAGCAGATAAAGCAAAATTGGGTGTAAAAAAAATAATATTCCCAAAAACTATGGTGAAAAACGTTCTTACGTTCATTGATTCTCTCTTTCCTTATATGCTTTCTTTTTATTGCGAATAATTTGCATTATCATTTAGCAATAGCAGTTATCTTTTATGTTTGCAATGAAGGATTAGAAGAAAAATAATCTTTCAAGATGTTTCAAAACAGTATTTTTCATCTTGAAAAAATTGATGATTTAAAGTGAGCTTATTTTGATAAAAAATCTCTTTCAAGAAGCTCTATCGCTCTTGAATACTAAAAAGGAGCACTTAAAAATGCTCCCACTTTATGCAAATGTCTTATAAAAAATGCGAAAACTCAGCAGCGCAAACATGCACCTGTCATTTTGGCAACATTCTCCACTATCTTTAAGGCAAGCTCTTCCAAATCTTCATCTGTTAGAGTTCGCTCCATGGGCTGAAGGGTTACTTCAATCGCAACAGATTTTTTATCTTCCCCAAGGCTTGAATCTTCAAAAATATCAAAAACCTGCACTGAATGAATAAGCTTTTTATCGGCTCCACTTGCAGCACGCACAATAAGAGAAGAGGCAACAGTTTTATCAGCTACAAAAGCAAAATCACGCCGCACCATTTGAAAAGGCGAGAGTTTCAAAGGAGGACGGCTTTTGGTTGTTTTTTTCTTTGATTCTGGAATTTGATCAAGAAAAACTTCAAAACCACATACAGGGCCACTGACATCTAACTTTTCTAATGTAGCTGGATGAAAAACGCCAAAAAAACCGAGAGTAACCTTTGATCCAAGCCTCATTATTCCTGAACGACCAGGATGATACCAATCAGGCGCCCCAACTTCAATTTGAACCTTGTCACTGTCTATACCACATGCTTCTAAAACAGCCAATGCATCTGCTTTTGCATCAAAAACATCAACGGCTGTTGCATTTCCATTCCAAAAGCGCCCTGCTCCTTTAAATTGTTCTGTTCCACGACGAATCCCACTCGCAACACGATGTTGTTTATCAGGGCTGTCGCCTTCATAAACGTTGGAAACTTCAAACAAAGCAAGATCTGGAAAACCACGATCAGCATTGCGCTGTGCTGCCACCAACAAACCTGGCAAAAGAGAAGGACGCATCACCGACATATCCGCAGAAATAGGATTTACTAATTTAAGTCGTGCTTGACCTCCATCAAAAGCAAACGCCTGATTTTCAGAAATAAAGGACCACGTTACAGCCTCTTTCATACCGCGATGTGCCAAAGTCAAACGTGTAAGACGTGAACGAAGCTGTGAAACTGTTAAAACTGGGCCTTTGCCTTCTGTAAAATTCTCCAATGGAATAGGCTCAATTTTCTCTAACCCATAAATCCTCATCACCTCTTCTACTAAATCGGCTTTACCACCAATATCAGGGCGCCATGTTGGAACTTTAACCGTAACGATATCTCCCTTTCCTTCAATACAAAAGCCAAGCTTTTCTAAAATAGCGATGACTTGTTCGTGCTCTATTTGCAAATGTGTTAAACGTTTAATTTCAGAAAAAGGGAAAGAAATCTGATTAACTGCTGGTTGCTGATAACCAACAACCTTTTTCTTGGATACTTCACCACCACAAAGACGCAAGGTTAATTCTGTTGCAATCTCAAGCCCTGTTTCCATAAAAGCTGGATCAACACCTCTTTCAAACCGATAACGCGCATCACTGATAAGGCCTAATGCACGCCCCGTTTGCGCAATGCTCTTTGTATCCCATAATGCTGATTCAATAATAACACGCCGTGTCGTCTCATCACAGCTTGTTCTCTCACCACCCATGATACCAGCAATGGAAACAACACCCTCTTCATCGGCAATGACACAATCTTTCATGCCCAAATTATAGGTTTTTCCATTCAGTGCTTGAAGCTTTTCACCTTCATGGGCACAGCGTACATACAAATTGCCTTTAATTTTATCCGCATCAAAAACATGAAGCGGACGACCAAGATCAAAACTGATGTAATTTGTCATATCAACCAATGCATTAATTGGCCTTAAACCGATTGCACTTAAACGCCGCTGCATCCATTGTGGTGATGAACCATTTTGAACATTACGCACTTCACGCCAAGCAAACCCTAAACATAAGGATGTGCTGGACGAGAAATCTAAAGAAACATCAAGTGGTGTTTCAAAGGTAACATCGAATTGTGGTAAGGATAATTCTTTTAATTTTCCTACTCCAGCAGCAGCAAGATCACGGGCAATGCCGCGAACACCGGTGCAATCAGAACGATTAGGAGTCAAACCAACATCAATGATCGGATCATCTAAACCAGCATAAGCTGCAAATGCCCTTCCAATAGGTGCATCTTCTGGAAGCTCGATAATCCCATCATGTTCACCTGATAACTCAAGTTCGGCCGATGAACACATCATTCCAAAACTCTCAACACCGCGGATTTTTCCTACCGATAGCGTTACATCAAGTCCTGGTACATAAGTCCCTAGTAACGCAAGGACACCAACAAGTCCAGCGCGTGCATTTGGTGCACCGCAGATAACTTGTAGAGGTGTAGCAGAACCTGTATCGACTGATAAAATCTGGAGTTTATCTGCATCAGGATGTTTTTCTGCCGTTAAAACTTTCGCAATAACAAATCCTTTTAAAGAAGAACGGTCATCAACATGGTCAACCTCAAGCCCTATAGCCGTTAGTTTCTCACAAATTTCATCCAAAGACGCATCTGTCTCTAAGTGATCTTTTAACCACGACAATGTAAATTTCATTTTAAAACCTCACATCAAAGCTTCTGATAAGATCACAAATTTCTTAAACTGGAAAAAAAGCTGGCATATCAAAACAACGAAAACCATAATGATCTAACCAACGTAGATCAGCATCAAAAAAAGCCCGTAAATCAGGCATACCGTATTTTAACATGGCAATCCGATCAATGCCCATACCCCATGCAAAACCTTGATACTCATCGGGATCTAAACCAACATTTTTTAAGACATGAGGATGCACCATTCCACACCCTAAGATTTCTAACCAATCCTCTCCTTCTCCAAATTTTACTTCTGAACCAGAGCGATCACATTGAATATCTACTTCCATAGACGGTTCTGTAAAAGGAAAAAAAGAAGGACGAAAACGCATCTTTACTGAAGGAACTTCAAAAAAGGCTTTACAAAAAGTCTCATGCAACCACATCATATGAGCAATGGTAGAAGTTTTATCAATCACAAGACCTTCTACCTGATGAAACATGGGCGAATGCGTCGCATCCGAATCCATACGATATGTTTTCCCAGGAATAATAATGCGTATCGGTGCTTTTTGCTTTTCCATGGTACGAATTTGCACAGGCGAGGTATGGGTGCGTAATAATTTCCGCTCTCCCATTTTATCAACATCAAAAAAGAAGGTATCATGCATTTCGCGCGCTGGATGACCTTCAGGAAAATTCAAGGCCGTAAAATTATAATAATCTGTTTCAATATCTGGTCCTTCTGCAAGAGAAAAGCCCATCTTCGTGTAAATAGCTATAATTTCCTCAATGACCTGTGAGATTGGATGAATACGCCCCCGTTCCATAGGCGAAGAACGAACAGGTAAGGTTACATCAATTTTTTCACGAGAAAGGCGTGCATCCATGGCTTGGCGCCTCAAAAAATCACGCTTTTGCGTCCATAATTCTAAAATGCGATTTTTTAACTCATTAAGAGCTGGGCCAACTTTTTGACGCTCACTAGCATCCATTTTTCCTAATGCTTTTAATCTTTCAGAGATGCTGCCCTTTTTGCCTAATGCTGCAATACGCACTGTTTCAAGTGCTTGTTCATCACCAGCTGCCTCTAAAGCTAAACAAATTTCTTGTTCCAAACGCTCAATGTCGCTCATATCATTGCCTATTTTTTGAATAGAAAAAAACCCGCACTAGCAAAAACCAGTACGGGACCCCGAATAAATCAATGCTTTAAGAGAACACGACTGGCTTATTTGACAGCGCCTTCAAAAGCATTAGGCGTTGTATTTTTCAAATATTCCAACGCCTTCTTTGCAGAAGCAACTAAAGCAGAAAATGCCGCTTTTTCATGGATTGCTATATCTGAAAGAACTTTACGATCAATTTCAATACCCGCTTTTGATAAACCATCAATAAAGCGACCATATGTTAAGCCTTCTGCACGAACAGCCGCGTTAATTCTCTGAATCCACAACGCACGGAAAGTACGTTTCCTATTTTTGCGATCACGATAAGCGTATTGTTTTGAACGATCAACCGCTGCCTTCGCCGCACGAATGGTATTTTTACGACGACCGTAAAAACCTTCAGCCTGTTTTAGAACTTTTTTGTGCTTAGCGTGCGCCGTTACACCTCTTTTTACACGTGCCATGTAATACTCTCCTCAAAATCAAAAGCGTAAGGTTTAAATACCATTTGGCAAATAATACTGAATAACTTTTTTGGTATCTTGTTCGCATAAAACCATCGTTCCGCGTGCATCACGAATAAATTTATTCGAACGTTTAATCATACCATGACGTTTACCTGCAGCTGCTACTTTAACTTTGCCTGACGCAGTGATTTTAAACCGCTTTTTAGCGGATGATTTGGTCTTCATCTTGGGCATTTTGCTACTCCATACAATATATAATGTTTATTCATAAAATTTATTTGTTCATAAAAGTGGATTTATTCACTCAAGCGGACCAGCGCTTGAACAAGCATTTAAACAGACACGGCATGCCCTGCCGGACGGTTCTAACAGCGTTTTCATAAGCTAATATACACAAAATAGCAAGAGCGTATCAAAAAAAAATCGGAGCTCCATTGCCTTGAACTTCAACCAAAGGTGCTGGAATTGTATTCGTTTTCATTGCTGCTTTACAGAGATCAGCAATAATGCAGTGTATACATTGTGCTTTACGTGCTTGACAAACATAACGCCCATGCAAAATGAGCCAATGATGCGCATGACGTAGATAATGGGTTGGTATAATCTTGAGTAGTTTTTCTTCAACGATATCTGGTGTTTTACCAGGCGCTAAACCAAGACGGTTACTTAAACGAAAAATATGGGTATCGACCGCTAGTGTAGGCTGACCAAAAGCAATATTTAAGACAACATTGGCCGTTTTACGCCCTACTCCAGGAAGTGCCATAAGTGCTTCACGTGTATCTGGCACTTGACCATCATAGTGATCAATTAGGAAATTGCAAAGTGCATAAACATTGCGTGCTTTCGCACGCCAAAGACCAATGCTACGAATATGACGTGCAATCTCTTCTTCTCCTAATGAAACCATTTTTTCTGGTTGATCAGCGATGCGAAATAATTCTTTTGTTGCTTTATTAACACTGGTATCCGTTGCTTGAGCCGAAAGCACAACAGCAATCAAAAGAGTAAAAATATCTGTATAAATCAAATCACTCTTAGGAGATGGGCGTTGGACAGAAAAACGGCGAAATATTTCTTCAATTTCATCTTCCCTGTATAATATTGCAGAAGATTTTCGTACCTTTGACAATTTTGTTTTTATTGTTCTTTGAGTCATTCTTGAAGTCTCTCAATCTTCTCTCTTGAAGTTATCACCTACACTCGCCATATGAGAGAGAAATGCAGCGAACACTTTTTATAGAGTTTGGTCAAGTAAAGCCGCTTTAAAGAGGATATTCACAATGACACATGTGACGCCTTTCTCCAATCCCTTTCTTTTAGGATTTGAAACGATAGAAAAAACACTGCGACGTATTGGTAAAGCGGATGAAGCTTATCCAGCTTATAATATTGAGCGTCTGAACAAAAATGATGAGGCAAATCATATACGCATAACTTTAGCTGTTGCGGGATTTAAAGTCGATAATCTCAATATTCTGCTCGATGACAATCAACTGATCATTCATGGTAAACAAACAGACAATCAAAATCACCAATATTTATATCATGGTATAGCTGCACGCCAATTTCAACGGATCTTTGTTCTCGCCGAAGGAATGCACGTTACAAATGCTGAGTTGAAAAATGGACTGTTATCCATTAATCTATATCAACCAAAGTTAAAAAAACAAACAAAACAAATTCCAATTAAAATTAGCAATGGTGAGGTATAAAAGTTAAGGTGTAAAGGAATAAGGAAATGGGAGAACATAAACAAAACTTGTCTTTACAGAATGCGTCATATCCTGATGCGGGGCAAATTGCTTATTTGAAAAAAATTTGTACAGATGATTTGGCTAAAAATTTTCCAGATCTTCCACCAATGACCCCAGGCATTACAATATGGGCTCTCTTTGGTGAAACAGGTTATCCAATCATTTTATCCGATGAGCGCTCTATCGCTCTTGCGGGAGCTAATGAACATGAGCTACAAATTGTAACTCTACACTAAATTGCTATACGAAGAACAATGGAACTATTTTCATAAATTTTATCCGTTGTTTTTCGTATATAGTATGGTGTTAAGTTCATTTGATGTGCTTATCTTTATAGTTGTGAAAATATTAAGAGACATCGTCACTCTTCTATTATTTCATTTACAAACTCTATATGTTGTAATTTTTCTGCATTCAAAATGTAAATGCTATTGAGTAATGCCATTTTTATACTTATGCAAGTATAATACCATTATTCTCTTTCTCCTTTAAAGGTGAAGCTAAACCCTTGATTGGCATCTTCACAATCCTTTTTAACGCCGCCCACATGCCCTTAATTGCTGCTCATATTGTCTGGATATTCTTGCCATACGCTGCGCTGCTTGTGTAAGTGCACCACTAGCGTGCCCCCCACTGCGGGCATAACCACCGTGCCCCATATGATAATTTAAATAAAGGCTATAAGCATCATTAAACCTCACACCATTGCGTTGAACACTTTGGCGATGGTACCAAGCAACAAAATCAGCAGCATCTGCAAAATTGGTACGCCATGCAAAAGACCTGCCCGTAGAGCGCATATACGTTGCCCATGTACTGTCAAGTGCTTGAGAATAACCATAAGCTGTCGACCGACGTTTCCATGGAATAAAACCAAGCAGTTTTGTACGTGGGGGACGTGCATTATGACGAAAGCCCGATTCCATATTAATGGTTGCAAGAATAATAGGCATAGGAATCCCGTAACGCATTTCTGCTCTTTGAGACGCCTTTCCCCAATTATCAAAAAAACTATCCTTATGTGCTAAAATGGCACAAGCGTTATGTGTAGGGATGTGAGAGGTTGTTGCGCATCCGCCTAACAGAAACACCAATGCCGCTAAAAACAAAAGGTGCCGCATATTCTTTCTTCCTCTTACTTAGGAAATAAAACAAGCCATGAATACTAAAAAATTATTACCAATCCATAAAGAATATGCACATAATAATTGGGAGCTTTATTTTATTCTTCATCAACCAAATGCAATGTTTGGGGTTGAAGAGCTGTTATCATTTCGGTTCGCTCAGCGTCGTTGCTTTTTAATTCAAAAGACTCAATACGGTTAGCCCGTTTCATAATTTTAGAGGATGATATTAAAATCCCTTCTATATCTTCACCAGCTTTGTAAAAATGCTTCTGTAGTGCGCGAACACGCGTATCCATTCGCCCAAAATCTTCCATCAACTTTGCTACTTCTGACTGAATCAAATGTGCTTGTTCACGCATCCGCGCATCTTTCATAATGGTTTGTACAACCTGAACAGAGAGCATCAATAAAGACGGCGATACAATAATCACGTGTGCTCTATTGGCTTTTTGTACCAATGGCTCAAAATCTTCATAAATTGTTGCAAAAATCGATTCCGATGGCACAAAGAGAAAAGCGGTATCATGGGTTTCTCCAGGAATGAGATATTTTTGTGCAATATCACGAATATGAACTTCCATATCAGTGCGAAATTGGCGTTCTGCCTCTTGACGCTCTTGAGCTATCGTTGCTTTGCGCATGGCATTCCAAGCTTCCAGAGGAAATTTAGCATCCACAACAAGAGAAGGTGCTTTATTTGGCATGTGAATGAGACAATCTGGCCGTTTTCCATTGGAAAGAACTGCCTGAAAAACATAAGAATTGACTGGTAGAGCATCGGCAATAATCGCCTCCATACGCCCTTGACCAAAAGCGCCACGCGTCTGCTTATTGCTTAAAATGGCCTGCAGTTGCACAACCTGTCCGGTAAGTGACTGAATATTATTTTGCGCTGCATCAATGACTGCTAAACGCTCTTGCAAACGATTCAAATTCTCATAAGTTGATTTTGTCTGTACCTGAAGTGTTTGCCCTATATTGGCTGTCATACCATTGAGTTGCTCACTGAGTGATTTATTCAATTCAGCCTGCCTTTGACCAAAAATTTCAGCCATCGTTTGCATTCGCCCTTGCATTTCAGCTTGTGTTTTGAGCAATGTAGCCATCTGCTCTTGTGCCTCACGAGCATGCTTGGCAACTTCACTTTCCAAAAGTGCCTTTTTCCGATGAGAATAAATCAACATAAAACATGCTAAGCAAACGAGTATCAGTAAAAATAGAATACCGAGTTTCGTAAAAGATTCATCAGCAAGTATAAAAGAAAAAAACGAATCAAACATGAGAAGTAATATAACGCCCTCATTATAAAAAAGTGCAAGAATTTGTCATTCAATATTGACCCATAACAAAGCATTGATTAATCTGTGCCCTATGCCAATAAGATCTTTAGTTACTTTACCGGACCCAATTTTACGAGAAGTGTCCAAACCCATCGAGCATATTGATGCAGCCCTCCAAAGGCTTGCTGATGATATGTTGGAAACGATGTATGATGCCCACGGTATTGGTCTTGCTGCTATTCAGATTGGAATACCACTGCGCATGTTGGTTATGGATGTCTCTGGAAATTCTGAAGATGAGCAAAAAAAACCGCTTGTTATTATCAATCCTGAAATCTTATGGCTTTCAGAAGAACGTAATATTCACAAAGAAGGTTGTCTTTCTATTCCTGACTATTTTGCAGAAGTTGAACGCCCTAAACGCCTGCGTGTTCGTTATCAGAACCGTGAAAGACAACAAACAGAAATTGAAGCAGATGATCTCTTGTCCACTTGCTTGCAACATGAAATTGATCATTTAGATGGGCGTCTTTTTATTGATTACATTTCAAAAATCAAACGTGATATGGTGATACGAAAATTTAAAAAACGCGCAAAAGAAAAAACGACACAGGAAGCAATTTTATAATGGCATTACGGTTGAGTTTTATGGGAACACCGAGTTTTTCTGTTCCCATTTTGAACGCTTTGTTAGATGCCGGCCATGATGTTGTCGCCGTTTATAGTCAACCCCCTCGCCCAGCAGGACGTCGTGGTCTCAAACTCGTCCCCTCACCTGTGCAAAATGCAGCAGAAGAAAAATCTATTCCTGTATTCACGCCCCAAACACTCAAAACAACCGAACAGCAAGCCCAATTTGCAGCGCTTCGTGTTGATGCTGCTATTGTGGTTGCCTATGGACTCCTCTTACCGAAAGCTATTCTTGAAACACCGCGTTTTGGATGTTTTAATGCCCATGCTTCGCTTTTACCACGGTGGCGTGGTGCCGCACCTCTTCAGCGTGCAATTATGGCTGGAGATGAGGAAACGGGGATGATGATTATGAAAATGGATGAAGGACTTGATACAGGGCCTATTGCCCTCTCACGCTCTCTCCCCATCACTGATACCACCACCACGGATAAACTTTCAAACAAACTTTCATATATCGGTGCAGAACTTATGATAGAAGTTCTATCAGCTCTAGAAAAAGGACAGCTCCAACTTACCCCGCAATCAGCAGAAGGCATTACCTATGCTGCCAAAATCAAAAAAGAAGAAACCCGCATTGATTGGACAAAATCTGCTGAATTTATTCATCGATATATCCGTGCACTCTCTCCCTTTCCTGGCTGCTGGTGCAACATGAATATCGCTGGACAAGAAGAACGCGTAAAAATTCTTGGAAGTCGTTTAACAACAGGCCCTTCTCTTGAAATTGGTCGAATAGAACCAGATTCTTTGATTGTCCATTGTGGACAAGGACGTCTTGAAATAACCCATCTGCAAAGATCTGGTGGTAAAGTCCTTGAGAGTGCAAGCTTTTTGCGAGGCGCTCATATTTCTGCTGTTTTTTGATATGCCACGTTTTAAACTCACTCTTGAATACGATGGATCAAATTATGCTGGCTGGCAACGTCAAGCAGAGCTTCATACTATACAAGGAGCTCTTGAACTGGCGATTTTTCGTTTTAGTGGACAACAATTAACCATTAAAACAGCAGGGCGAACAGATGCAGGGGTCCATGCCACAGGACAAGTTGCCCATGTTGATTTTGAAAAAAACTGGCATACGCATACAGTGCGTGATGCGCTTAATGCTCTTTTACGTCAACAGGGGGAAGCGATTTCAATCTTAAACGTAGAAAATGTCCCTGATGATTTTGATGCACGATTTTCCGCCATTAAACGTCATTATCTTTTTAAAATTCTCAATCGCCGCTCTCCACCAGCCCTAAATGCCAAACGCGTGTGGTGGTTGCCAAAGCCTCTTAATGCGCAAGCTATGCATGAAGCGGCTCAAAAACTTGTAGGACAACATGATTTTACCACTTTTCGCTCGGTCCATTGCCAAGCCAAAAGCCCTATTCGTACCCTTGAATGTCTCGATGTTCAAAGAGAAGGAGAAGAGATCTTTCTCTATGCACGGGCGCGTTCTTTTCTGCATCATCAAATCCGTTCCTTTGCAGGAAGTCTCATGGAAGTTGGTGTTGGGCGCTGGAGTCCTCAAGATCTTGAGGAAGCTCTCCATGCTAAAGATCGAACACGTTGTGGTGTTATTGCACCACCTTCAGGACTTTATTTGACTAAGGTAGAATATTAATTATCCTTCAAGGTTCCTTCTTAAAGGGCAATTAAGGGAGCTTATAAAAGGAACGAATTTCTTCAAAAGCTTCTGCTGCAGTATTAACAAATTTTACCAAATTAATATCAGAAGGAGAAATTGTACCTTGCGCTGATAAATAATCAAAATTGATCACATTGTCCCAAAATTCTTTGCCAAAGAGTAAAATCGGAACCTGTTTCATACGCCTTGTCTGTATTAAAGTTAATGTCTCAAACAGCTCATCTAGAGTCCCAAATCCTCCAGGAAAAATCGCTAATGCCTTTGCCCGCATAAGAAAATGCATTTTGCGCATCCCTAAATAATGAAAATTAAAACATAAATGCGGCGTTATATAAGGATTAGGATTCTGCTCATGAGGTAAAACAACATTCAAACCAATAGTTGGTGCACCAACATCAATGGCACCACGATTTCCTGCTTCCATTATCCCTGGTCCCCCTCCTGTGACAATAACAAATTCACGATATTCTGTCGTAGCAGAATAGCGTGAGCATAAACGTGCAAATTCCCTTGCCTCATCATAGTAATGTGACATAGCATGCAAATTTCTCTTTTGTGTTTCATTTTTTGCGGCCCATGCTGCTTGTCCAGATTCAGGAATCCGTGCACTACCAAATAAAACGACTGTTGATTGAATATCATATTCTTGCAGGGTTATTTCCGGTTTTAAAAACTCGAGAGCAATACGTTGTGAGCGCAGTTCAGGACGCATCATAAAATCCTGATCGATATACGCTAAACGATAAGTAGGCGAACAAATTTGCTCTGTATCAGAGACCTTATCTATCTGTTCTATAGCATCCTTTGCGTGAATAAGTGGTGTCCAAACCGTTTTATTTTCTCTTCTTTTTTTCTTATTGTCTTTTTTCATGCACTTGTCCTACTTCTTCATCACTTTATTGACTGAACCTATTTCCTCCCCTAAATTATAAGGAATAAATCTTGAAGCTTTCAACTTGTTTAACGGAACTCTGATCATGACTAATCTTACACAACTTGAAATGATTATTGAAAAAGCATTTGACGATCGCGATTCTATCAATACTACAACAAAGGGGGAAATTCGTGAGAGTGTAGAACATGCATTAAACCTTCTTGATAAAGGAAAAGCCCGTGTTGCAGAACGTCAAAAAAATGGACAATGGCATGTTCACCAATGGCTGAAAAAAGCTGTCCTTCTCTCTTTTCGCCTCAATCCCATGCATATCATTTCTGGTGGTAGCAATCAATCATATTGGTGGGATAAAGTTCCTTCGAAATTTTCTGGTTGGCAAGAAGATGATTTTCAAAAAGCGGGGTTCCGTTCCGTTCCTGGAGCGATTGTACGCCATTCTGCCTATATTGCACCAAACGTCATACTCATGCCATCTTTTGTCAATCTTGGCGCTTTTGTCGATGAGGGCACAATGGTTGATACATGGACAACCGTTGGTTCTTGCGCACAAATTGGCAAACATGTTCATCTTTCTGGTGGTGTTGGAATCGGTGGTGTTTTAGAACCACTGCAAGCAAATCCAACCATTATTGAAGACCATTGCTTTATTGGTGCACGCTCTGAAGTTGTTGAAGGCTGTATTATTCGTGAAGGCGCTGTTTTAGGAATGGGCGTTTTTATTGGAAAATCCACCAAGATTATTGATCGTACAACCGGTGAAATTTTTATAGGCGAAGTTCCCCCCTATTCTGTTGTGGTTCCAGGTTCCCTCCCCAGTAAACCACTGTCAAATGGTGAAGCGGGTCCAAATCTTTATTGTGCTGTTATAGTGAAACGTGTTGATCAAAAGACGCGAGAAAAAACATCTATTAATGATCTTTTGCGCCATTAAAGTGCAGTTTTTAAAAACTCTAGCTAATAAACAAAATAAAAAAGCAAAATGAATAAGGGAGGATACTCCCTTATTTTGCTATTTACTCATTTTGAGTGCTTGAATAAAAGCTGACTGTGGAATTTCTACTTTTCCAAATTGGCGCATCCGCTTTTTGCCTTCTTTTTGCTTTTCTAAAAGTTTGCGCTTACGCGTGACATCGCCCCCATAACATTTTGCTGTTACGTCTTTACGCAAAGCACGAATTGTTTCACGCGCAATGATCTTACCACCTATTGCTGCTTGAACTGGAATCTGAAACATATGCTGTGGAATAAGGTCCTTTAGTTTCTCACACAGTGAACGTCCGCGTTTTTCTGCAATAGTACGGTGCACAAGCATTGACAATGCATCAATAGGCTCCCCATTCACCAAAATAGACATTTTTACTAAATCGCCCTCTACATAATCCGTCATCTGATAATCAAAGGAAGCATAACCCTTTGAGATTGATTTTAGACGATCATAAAAATCAAAAACGACTTCATTGAGTGGTAAATCATATGTCACCATGGCGCGTGTTCCAACATAGGACAAACTCACCTGTATCCCTCGGCGTTCTTGGCAAAGTTCTAAAATTGACCCAAGATAGTTATCAGGAGTCATGATCGTCGCTCTAATCCATGGTTCTTCGATAGAAGAAATTTTAACAATATCAGGCATATCTGCTGGATTATGGAGTTCCTTGACAGAACCATCATTCATATTCATGCGATAAACAACCGAAGGTGCAGTGGCAATTAAATCCAAATTAAATTCGCGCTCTAATCGCTCTTGAATAATTTCAAGATGAAGAAGCCCTAAAAATCCACAACGAAAACCAAATCCCAAAGCCGCTGATGTTTCCATTTCAAAGGAAAAACTCGCATCGTTTAAGCGTAATTTGCCCATGGCTGCACGCAAATTTTCAAAATCAGCTGCATCTATGGGAAAGAGTCCACAAAAGACAACTGGTTGTGCAGGTTTAAAACCTGGCAAGGCCTCTTCACAAGGGCGGCGTTCTTCCGTAATGGTATCACCAACCCGCGTATCTGCAACTTCTTTGATAGAAGCGGTTATAAAGCCAATCTCGCCCGGACCTAATTCATCAACTTGAATCATTTTGGGAGTAAAAACACCAACCCGTTCAACAGGATATTTTGCCCCTGTCCCCATCATGCGAATGGTTTGACCTTTTTTCAATACACCATCAATGACTCGTACCAAAACGATGACACCAAGATACGCATCATACCAGCTATCAACCAACATCGCCTTTAAAGGCTTGTTAACATCACCAGTATGGGGAGGTGGCAATTGTGCAACAATTGCTTCTAAAACATCAGAAACACCTAAGCCTGTTTTTGCTGATATTTCCACAGCCTCAGATGTATCGATACCTATCACATCCTCAATTTGTTCCTTTACACGCTCAGGTTCCGCCGCGGGAAGATCAACCTTATTAAGTACAACAACCAACTCATGTGAATTATCAATAGCTTGATAAACATTTGCTAATGTCTGTGCCTCTACACCTTGGCTCGCATCTACCACCAATAGCGAACCTTCACACGCTGCCAATGATCGCGAAACTTCATAAGCAAAATCCACATGGCCTGGTGTATCAATAAGATTTAAAATATAGGTTTCACCATTTTTTGCTTTATAGTGCAAACGTACCGTTTGTGCCTTAATAGTAATCCCACGTTCGCGCTCAATATCCATGGAATCGAGCACTTGCTCTTTCATCTCGCGGGTCTCAAGCCCCCCAGTCATTTGAATCAGACGATCTGCTAAAGTCGACTTTCCATGGTCTATATGCGCCACAATGGAAAAATTACGGATATAATTACGATCTATTGTCATAGGGGCGATTTAGCAAAGAATAGCACAAAAGGCAAAGACCAATTATACCTCTCCAAAAGCCTTTCAAAAATATAAATAAAAAAATTCTCAAAACATCACTCCTCATAACCTAAAAAATGAGGTTTTTGTTTGCTCATCCATAGAAATCATTGAAAACACCCAAACGCTCTTCACTTTTTCATATTCGTTGATCTTAACTGATATGCCGTACATTATAGAATATGCGTATACAGTCTTGCGATAAAGTTCATAAAAACTATTCTCTTTCTTTTCTTAATAAGCTTTGTGCCAACACCATCATACCATCATTCTTTTTACCAATTCTCAATGTTGCCGATAGCTCTTACATTTGAAAGCATTCGTAAAAGAACTTCTTACTTCTTTTTAAAACGATTTCATCCCTATGCTCACCACTTGTGATATGTAAGCAACACAATTTCATTTGATGCAATATAAATCATCAATTATCATTATGAATCAATAAGTTATATCAATTATAATAATAACCCACTTAATTTCATTAAAGAAATAGAAATATTTTCAGATGCTAATATCATAATAAAAGAGAAGCAAAATTAATCAATCTTTTCGGTTGTTTTAACTTTCTTGCGCCATTGTGACGGTTGTAATTCAGCCACCACAATTCCAATCAGGATGAGCGCTCCTCCTAATAAAGCTAAAGGGGATAAACGTTCACCAGCCAAACGTCCAACAATACCAGCCCATACAGGTTCGCCTGCATAAATGAGTGTTGCGCGTGTCGGCGAAATAGACTTTTGGGCCCAATTCATCGCCAATTGAATGATCGCACTCATCAATGCCAAACCTATTCCGATAGTCAACCATATCCATGAAAATTCAGGAATGCTTTCACCCATCAAAGGCATACAAAAAAATGAAAAAAGACCACTAAAGAATAACTGTATAATTGTTACACGCCTACTATCAACTCTATTGGCAAAAACTCCAATGAGTATAACTTCTCCTGCAATTGCTAAAGCACCTAATAAAGTTAGAATTTCACCTTTTGAAAAATCAAAACTTCCCGGCTTTTGTCCGGAAATAAAGATAAGCCCGACAAAAGCAAAAACAATACCAACCCAACAGGCTAGTCGGGGAGGCTTTTTAAAAACAATCCATTGTAATATTGGAACCATCGGAACATAAAGCGCCGTGATAAATGCTGACTGACTACTAATAATGGTTTGAAGTCCCGTAGCTTGTAAGGCGTAACCCAAAAACATCCCTACACCAATAGCCATCCCAGCAAAAATTTCATAAACAGTTACACCTTTCATAGAGCGGCAAAAAATTGCTCCACATATCAATGATGCAACAATAAAACGGAATCCAACAAAAAACAGAGGACCACTATAGCGCACCGCGATGTGAACCACTAAAAATGTAATACCCCACAATATGGTCGCAGCAAATAATGCTAATTCTGGTTTGCTTAACAAAGAATGCTTTAACTGTTTTATACTAGTCATGAAAGGTGCCTTCCTCCAGTTCTTCTCTATACCTTATGAAATAATAAGTGTTCCAACTCCTTGTTCGGTAAATAATTCTAGCAAGACAGAATGGGGCGTTTTGCCATTTAAAATAACAACACCTTCCACACCATTTTGAAGAGCTTTTATACAAGTTTCTACTTTCGGGATCATACCCCCTGAAATGGTTCCATTTTTAATGAGATTTTCAGCCTCAGAAATTGTTAATTCTTTTAAAAGCTTACCCTGTTTATCCAAAACACCAGGAACATCTGTTAAAAATAAAAGACGTTTGGCCTCTAATGCACCGGCAATGGCTCCAGCAAAAACATCAGCATTAATATTATAGGTTTTACCATCACGACCTGGGGCTACAGGAGCAAGAACTGGAATCATTTCAGAACATGCCAAGAGATCCAGCAATGTACGATCAATTTCAACAGGTTCGCCAACAAATCCTAAATCTAAAACACGTTCTATATGGGAATCAGGATCAATGACAGTTTTATAAGCCTTCTCAGCAAAAACCATATTGCCATCCTTGCCACATAACCCTATGGCCCACTCACCCTCTGCATTGATGAGAGCGACTATTTCTTTATTTATGGAACCTGCCAAAACCATTTCAACGACTTCAACAATCCGCTCATCAGTTACACGTAAACCGTTTTCAAATCGCGATTCAATCCCCATTTTCATCAAAATTTCAGCAATTTGAGGTCCACCACCATGGACAACAACAGGATTGATTCCTGATTGCTTCAACAGAGCAATATCACGCGCAAATGCCCGCCCCAAAGAAGGATCACCCATCGCGTGACCACCATATTTTACAACAACCGTTTCATTTTCGTATTTTTGCATATAGGGTAGAGCAGACGATAAAAACGCTGCTTGTTTTTCAAAAACACCTTCAACATCATTTTCAACTTTATCCATCAAAAGAGCCTCCTCATCACTTTTTGCCCTCTCTTAAGCAGAAGAGAAAAAAAGTGAAAACAAATTTTACTCTACCCATCTCCCTGAAAATATTTATTTTTTAATTATCACAAAAATTATAACGAAATGAACAAAGGTAGATTTCTTAAAACAATTAGTATCTACAATTAAATAAAATAGGGGTATAAAATATCATTGTTGTATGACCATTATGTAAAATGGAAGCAGAAATTAGAAAAACTTTTAACCCACGCCCGTATACACTAAACTTACTGTTTTATCCTTGAATCTTTAACAATGAATAGGAAGATATACAACAATTGATTTTATAAGATGAAAATAAAAATCATGATGAGATTCGCCGTATCATTATAGATGAAAAAGCTCTATTACCTATCTGTTCTTCTTTTTTCTCAATCCTTGAAAATAAGAAAAGATCAATTAAACGGTTTACTGTCACGAATTTTATAGAGAGAGATAATAGTAAAATACTGCTTTGTATCCTTACCCAAGACAGAAAATTTCCCTTGAAAAGAGCTATAAAATTGTTCTTACTGTTTCTTCTCTCTGGGTGATACTCTTAATGCTTGAAGTTATCCATAGAGAACAACAAAACAGCATCCTAAAACATAGATTCCTTTTCTCTTTTGGAAATTTCAAGAACGCAAAAACATTAATCCTTACAAAAATTGTGATGTAATAAAAAATCTAATAAAAATAATCTTATTAGCATACTCTTTCCCATAATGAATCCTCGTGCATATTCACTAATTTTTTCTCGAAATATTTTCAAAAAAATCTTTCATACGTGAAAAGAAACCATGGGACTGTGGTGAATTCTCATGATTTGAAAGCGTTTCAAATTTTTGCAATAATTCGCGTTGCTCTTGTGTTAATTTCTGCGGTGTTTCAATCGTGATATGAATATAAAGATCACCCCTTTCTTGCTGACGACGCAACATGGGCATGCCTTTTCCCTTAAGGCGAAACTGACGTCCATTTTGTGTACCTTCTGGAACCTTCACACGTGCTTTGACACCATCAAGGTCAGAAACCTCAAACTCGCCTCCTAAAGCAGCTGTTACCATAGAAATAGGAACACGACAGTGAATATCTGCCCCTTCTCGCTGAAAAAACTCATGCGGTTTAATGGAAAGAAAAATATAAAGATCACCGCTAGGGCCACCACGAATACCCGCATCTCCTTCACCAGAAAGGCGAATACGCGTACCATCTTCAATACCAGCTGGAATGTTCACACTCAATGAACGTTTCTTTTCCACCCTTCTCGTTCCTTGGCATTTAGGGCATGGATTGGTAATGGTTTCACCGCGTCCATGACATGTAGGACATGTGCGCTCGATAGAAAAGAAGCCTTGGGCAGCACGTACACGACCAGCTCCATGACAAGTTCCACAGACTTGTGGTTGAGAACCCTTTTTCGCACCTGATCCTTCACAAGCATCACAAGTAACAGAACTTGGAATATTAATCTGTGCAGTTTTTCCTGAAAATGCCTCCTCCAAAGTCACTTCCATGTTATAACTCAAATCAGCACCACGTTCGCGCCCATCACTACGCTTACGCTGCATTCCTCCCATAATTTCACCAAAAAAATCTTCGAAAATATCAGCAAATCCACCACCTGCAGCAAAACCTCCAAAGGGATTCGCTCCTGCATGGTCATTATTTTCAAAGGCAGCATGACCAAAGCGGTCATATGCAGCACGCTTTTGAGGATCTTTGAGAACTTCATAAGCCTCGCCAATTTCCTTGAACTTTCGCTCTGCCTCTTTATCTCCTGCGTTGCGATCAGGATGATATTGCATTGCCAACTTACGAAAAGCAGACTTTAGCTTTTTATCATCACATTCGCGCGTTACGCCAAGAATTTCATAATAATCAACCTTCATCATGTATTCCTGATAATTTCTTTGTCATCCATCTTCATGGATCATGATTTACTTTTAATTTATATTTTTAGAAAAAAAGTTGCAACTTATCTCAAATAACAAAGCCCAGCCTTAATCTTTAAAGGCTGGGTTTATTCATCAATCAACACATTTGCTTACATTATTTCTTTTTATCATTAATTTCTTCAAAATCAGCATCAACAACATCATCATCCTTTGTATCTGTTTCAGTGTTTTCTGTTGCTGCTTGTGAAGCTTCATACATCGCTTGTCCAAGCTTCATACTAACTTCTGCTAATTTCTGCATCTTTGTTGTTACTTCTTCAGTATCGGTACCATCAAGTGCAGTCTTCAAATCAGATATTGCTGTTTCAATCTGTTCCTTTTCTTCAGAAGAAACCTTATCGCCATACTCTTTCAGCGATTTCTCAGTTGAATGCATAAGAGCTTCCGCTTGATTTCTCGCTTCAACACCTTCACGACGCTTTTTATCCTCGGCCGCATGCTCTTCTGCGTCTTTTACCATTTTTTCAATGTCAGCATCACTTAAACCACCTGATGCTTGAATACGTATCTGATGCTCTTTGCCCGTTCCTTTATCCTTGGCAGAAACATTGACAATACCATTTGCATCAATATCAAAAGTAACCTCAATCTGAGGCATACCACGCGGAGCTGGTGGAATACCAACAAGATCAAACTGAGCTAATAATTTGTTATCACTAGCCATTTCGCGTTCACCTTGGAATACACGAATAGTCACAGCATTTTGATTATCATCAGCCGTTGAAAAAACTTGCGATTTTTTCGTTGGAATAGTGGTATTGCGTTCAATAAGACGTGTAAAGACTCCCCCCAATGTTTCAATACCTAAAGATAAAGGTGTCACATCCAACAGCAATACATCTTTTACATCACCTTGCAATACCCCCCCTTGAATGGCAGCGCCCATAGCAACAACTTCATCAGGATTAACACCTTTGTGTGGATCTTTGCCAAAGAAGCTTTGAACAACTTCTTGAATCTTGGGCATACGTGTCATACCACCCACTAAAACAACTTCGTCAATCTCACCAGCTTTTAGTCCTGCATCTTTCAATGCGGCTTTACAAGGTTCGATAGTCCGTTGAACCAAATCATCAACGAGAGATTCAAATTTTGCCCGCGTTAGTTTCATCGTTAGGTGTTTTGGACCAGATTGATCAGCAGTAATAAATGGCAAATTAATTTCCGTTTGTTGTGAGGAAGAAAGCTCAATCTTTGCTTTTTCTGCCGCTTCTTTTAAGCGTTGCAATGCGAGCTTATCATTCTTTAGATCAATCCCTTGTTCTTTCTTGAATTCATCGGCAAAATAACCGACCAAGCGCATATCAAAATCTTCACCACCTAAAAACGTATCTCCATTGGTTGATTTCACTTCAAAAACGCCATCTCCAATTTCAAGGACAGAAATATCAAATGTACCACCACCAAGATCATAAACAGCAATGGTTTTTCCATCTTTTTTATCCAAACCATACGCTAAAGCTGCAGCTGTCGGCTCATTGATAATCCGTAAAACCTCTAATCCAGCAATTTTACCTGCATCTTTGGTAGCTTGGCGCTGTGCATCATTGAAATAAGCAGGAACCGTAATAACCGCTTGCTCAACTTTTTCACCAAGATAAGACTCGGCCGTTTCTTTCATCTTTTGCAAAATCATAGCGGAAATTTGTGACGGAGAATATTTCTTACCCGCTTCTTCAACCCATGCATCACCATTGTCACCTTTAACAATTTTATAAGGCACAAGCGCTTTATCTTTTTCAACCATGGGATCATCAAAACGGCGCCCAATTAAACGCTTAACCGCAAAAACCGTTCCTTCAGGGTTTGTTACCGCTTGCCGTTTAGCAGGTTGCCCAATAAGCCGCTCTCCACCATCCGTAAAAGCAACAACCGAAGGTGTTGTCCGCGCTCCTTCTGAATTTTCAATGACCTTTGCGTTTTTGCCATCCATAACAGCAACACAAGAGTTCGTTGTCCCTAAATCAATACCAATTACTTTTGCCATATTATATTCTCCATTTCAGCAAGCTACCTCAACCTTCATCAAGCATTTCTATAAGACAGCTCCTCATAACACTCAAAGCCTGCACCTCACTTCAAGTTACACAAACAATAAACTGCAAGTCGCAACAAGCCTTTCTGTCTCGTATATAAGAACAGGCTCTTATCGCTACAAGAGAGACATAAGAGAAACATTCTTAAAATAAAAATTTTCTTTTAAAATAGGCATTCTATTAACACGCAAACGCCCTTTTACTGATAAGACAGCATCATAGCATGTCTTTATTTACGATGTTCACAAACATATCAACCTATAAAATTGGAAAAATAAAAATTGCATCTTTTTCCTTAATCTCTCATAGCAACATGAGATCATGATAGGGAATTCCAATATCACTTAAAGGCAAATAACTTACACCACAAATATCACAATCTCTTTTAACCAAATATCTAGAATAACAATTTTTTACATGATCAATAAATGCGATGTTTTTTACACCCATCTCATCTATAGCGTTAAACATCATTTTTACACTGTCTGTGAAAATATCATCTGTCAATTTACTCTTACACAGCTCTGCTTTTGAGAGCTACGCTTTGAATAAGCCTAATCTCACTTTATTCTTCGGCAGATTAAATCCGCGAATAGAGCGAAAAATATCCTTTTGCCTTTAAATGCACCATTAAAGTCTAAAAGGTCCATACCTCCACTCCTTGATTCATATAACTCTAGCAATTCTTTCTTTTATTTTGAATAAAAACTCTGCTAAAAATGAAAGAAAGCATTCACAAGTGAATCTAAATAAAGGAGGGTAAAACAATGATCGTATTATTTATGGAGAAAACAAAAAAGCTCGTATCCCAATATAAAACTTACACACACTATCCATTCAAAAAAGTTATCACAAATATCGTGTGGGCTTTTCTTTTTGCTTGTATAGCCCACCCTGCAACCGCCCAACAATATAAGGTTGGAGACATAGAAATCCTTCACCCTTGGACGCGTGAAACACCTAGAGGTATAAAAGTTGGTAGCGGTTATCTCTACATCATTAATCATGGTAATCTCCCAGATCGTTTGATGTCTGTTTCAACAAAAGGAGTAAAAACAACAGAAATCCATTCCATGGCAGTTGTTAACGATATTATGAAAATGGAAAAAATGCACCATGGTATTGAAATTCCAGGCAATGGCGAAATAACCCTTAAACCTGGTGGTGATCATCTTATGTTCATGGGGCTTTCACAACCATTCAAACTAGGTGAAAAAATCAGTGCAAAATTGACGTTTGAGAAAGCAGGAACTGTTGACGTTGATTTCTCTGTAAATGCTATGGCAGGAAAATCACCTACCAAATCAATGCCTCATCACTAAGTTTTTTCATCTCTCTCCATCAAAAATAAACAGCGTGGAAATTTTTCCACGCTCCTTATTTTCATTTAACACTATAGAATAACAGACAGTAAAGAAATGAAAAACTTACTCTCTTTCTTCATTTAAGCGTGATTAATCTCAGGAATACGCAAAACTTGTCCAAGATAAATTTTATCAGGAGATTTTAGCATTGGCTTATTGGCTTCAAAAATAAATGTGTTTTTATCACCTTGCCCCTTTCCATAAATTTTTTCGGCAATCTTCCAAAGATTATCACCAGATTTAACCTCATAAAAGTGAGAAGCTTTTACAGGTGAAGTCTCTGTAACCTTTAATTGATCGATATCAACAGAAGAAATCCCTTGCGAATTACCAACAACCAAAAGAGCTTTTTCAAGCGTCTCTCTATCTGGAACCACACCACTCAAAATAGCTTTACCATTTTCAACCTGAATATTCACTCTTTCTGTATCAAGTTGGAAATTCTCGAATGCAGCTTTAAAGTCCTTCTCTTCTGGCTCATGATTTCCAATACCAAGCTTTTCGCCAACCGTTTTAATAAAATTAAACAATCCCATTATGCTCTCCTTTTGTGCAGTGGAAACAATTTTTTTGCACATATGTCACTACACTCTTTCCTTTGCTGTTAAAAACAGATAGGCGGTTTTTCTAAACTTCAACAATCAAAAATAAATTTGTTCAATTCTGAAACAAAACAATACTAAATTTTGAGAAAAAACATCTTAATAAAAATTTTCTCTTAAATGAAGGGATCTTTACATGCACAAAAACATTATAAAATTACAAAGATAAGGTAAGATTTTACCGTAAAAATGAAAGGGGGTTTACTTTGCTACAATTTGTACCACATTTGTTTTGCAAAAAAAATGTGAACTCCCATATAAATAGCGTGGATAGTTTGCTATTATAGCAATAGAAAGGTCTAAGAAGCCATGAAAGATACACCAACAATCACGCAAACCATTGTACTTGTTGATGATGATCGCAATATTTTGACATCTTTATCTTTTGCGCTTGAGACAGAAGGCTATCGGGTTGAAAGCTATACAGACGGAGCATCTGCACTCAAAGGTTTAACACTCCATCCCCCACATTTAGCTATTTTCGATATTAAAATGCCCCGAATGGATGGAATGGAGCTTTTGCGTCGATTGCGTCAAAAATCTGATATTCCTGTTATTTTTCTCACTTCTAAAGATGATGAAATTGATGAACTGTTTGGTCTTAAAATGGGAGCTGACGATTTTATTACCAAACCTTTCTCTCAACGTCTTCTCATTGAGCGTGTCAAAGCTATTTTGCGCCGTTCCAATGCGCGCAACCAACCGCTTGCAACAGGAACTTCTCCTACCTCTTCTCTTAAACGCGGAGATCTGGTGATGGATCAAGAACGTCATACCTGTACATGGAAAGATAAACCTGTTATTTTAACGGTCACGGAATTTTTGATTCTACAGACCCTAGCACAAAGACCAGGAGTAGTAAAAAGTCGTGATGCTTTGATGGATGCTGCTTATAGTGATCAAGTCTATGTAGATGACCGCACCATTGATAGTCACATTAAACGTCTGCGTAAAAAGTTTAAACAAGTGGATGATGATTTTGCAATGATTGAAACACTGTACGGTGTAGGCTATCGTTTCCACGAGGTATAAAACTCTTTTGTCGCAAAAGTTTGAACAGCGATCAAATCGATGACAAAAAATATTCAACTGGAAACTTTGCAAAAAACGACAAAAAAAAATGGTATTCTATCAACGCCGTTTCCTATGTCTGCTTATTTGCACCTTCGAGTACAACGTCTTCTTAGACAATTGCTTTTTTCTAGTCTCACACGCCGCATTGTCATATTAAATATTGCTGCTCTTGCTGTTCTGGTTACAGGTATTTTATACCTTAATCAATTCCGTGATGGTCTCATTGAAACGAAAATTAAAAGTTTATCCATCCAAGGAAAAATTATCGCTGGAGCCATTGCCGCTTCTGCAACGGTAGATACCAATTCTATCCTTATTGATCCACAAAAACTTTTAGAATTACACGCTGGTGAAAGCGTTACTCCTGCACCTCAATCAACCGATTCTTGGGATTTTCCCATTAACCCTGAACAAGTCGCCCCCCTTTTACGACGCCTCATCACACCAAAAACAACGAGAGCACGTATCTATGATCGTGATGCGACTTTACTTCTTGATTCGCGTGTTCTTTATTCTGGTGGTGAAGTTTTTAGCTATGACTTACCTCCACTTAAAACAGAACAAAACATGTGGGAACGCTTTTCCTCATGGTTTTCACGCACATTTTATGGTGATAATATTGCTCTTGGTAGAGAACAGGTAAAAAACAATGATATTGCTTACCCAGAAGTGTATCAAGCATTAAACGGATCTCTTGCTACTAATAAACGACGTAACAGACAAGGTCAACTCATCGTTTCCGTTGCCGTTCCTGTTCAACGCTATCGTGCAGTGGTCGGAGCACTTCTTCTTTCAACAACGGGTTCAGATATTGATAATATTGTAAAAGGCGAAAGATTGGTTATTGTTAAAGTCTTTATTGTGGTAGGAAGTGTGCTTTTGGTCCTTTCTCTCTTTTTAGCTCATACGATTGCACATCCCTTAAGCAAATTATCTGCCTCTGCTAATCGTGTGCGCAATGGCAATAATAAGCGCGTGGAAATTCCTGATTTTTCAATGCGTGAAGATGAAATTGGCCATCTTTCAACCTCTATTCGTGATATGACAAATGCCCTTTATATGCGTATTGAAGCCATTGAACGCTTTGCCGCTGATGTAAGTCATGAATTAAAAAATCCCCTCACCTCTCTACGCAGTGCCGTTGAAACACTTCCCTTAGCTAAAAATGAAGAAGCACGAGAACAATTGTTTGAAATTATTCAGCATGATGTGCGTCGTCTTGATCGTTTGATTTCCGATATTTCTGATGCTTCACGGCTGGATGCAGAACTTGCGCGTGAAACTGCACAGATCGTTGATATGAAACTGCTTTTGGAAAGCCTTGTTCATGCTGTTCAAGAAGTGTACCGTAATAGGCAAACTATTGATATAAGCCTTAATATTGTTCCGCGCCCTCATGGAAAAGCCTATCTCGTATTGGGACATGAACTTCGTTTGGGACAAGTTATGTCTAATCTTATTGAAAACGCACGTTCCTTTATTCCCCATGAGAGCGGTGAAATTTGTATAACTATGAAAAGTCATGCTTCAACTCTTATTTTAACTATTGAAGATAATGGACCTGGTATTCGCTCAGAAAATATTGAACACATTTTTGAACGTTTTTATACTGATCGACCAAATGAAGATAGTTTTGGTCAAAATTCAGGCCTCGGCCTTTCTATTAGTCGGCAAATCATTGAAGCTCATAATGGGACAATTAAAGCTGAAAATATTGTTGATCCAGAACTTGGAAATCGTAAAATGGGCGCACGTTTTATTATTATGCTTCCCCTCGTTAAATAAATTTTTATCCAGAGCAAAAAGCATGACAAAAAAAAATGAAATACTCCATGCAAATTGTCTTCAACTGGGAGGGAAAGGTCTGTTAATTATAGGTCCGTCGGGATCAGGAAAATCAACCCTTACTCTCTCGCTGCTTGAGCGTGCTGAATGGTCAAAACGCGAAGCAAAACTTATCAGTGATGATTATACAACGCTCCGCGCAGAAAATGGAAAACTTCACGGATATACTCCAGAAGGTTTGCAGGGCGGTATTGAGATTCGCGGTGCTGGCCTTTATATGATAGAGTTTGAAAAACAAACGATTATTGATTGCGTTATTCTTCTTGGCCCTGAATATGAACGTTTTTCCACAAATCAAACTTTTCAATTTGCAGATCTACACATTCCTCTTTTAAAGCTCCCAAGCCTTCATGAAGCTGATTGTACAGCTATTTGTCAGGCTATTGAAGCATTCTTTTTTAGAAAAATATGGCGTAAATCGGTCTAATTTTCTTTCAAATATAAAAAAATCTTCATTTTTGCCTTTTTTTTGTAAATTTTTCTTGGCAGCAGAATAAAGCTTTGTAAAATACGGTCTCCACCAATACGGTTGGATTTTTAGTGGACAGGAGTTTGTGTAAATGATTGGACTCGTGCTTGTAACGCACGGTGAGCTGGCTGTTGAATTTCTACATGCGGTGGAACATGTTGTTGGAACACAAGAAAAATTCGCAACAATATGTGTCTACCCTGATGATGACATAGATCAGCGCCGAGGTGATATTATCGCTGCCGTTTCCTCTACAGATACAGACCATGGCGTCATTATATTAACAGATGTATTCGGTGGAACACCTTCAAATATGGCTATTCCTGCTATTGAAAAAGGACGTGTTGAAATGATTTCAGGTGTTAATTTGCCTATGCTTATTAAGCTCATTTCTATTCGACAATGTCCTGATATTTCATTATCAGAAGCTTTAAAAATAGCACAAGAAGCAGGACGGAAATATATTAATGTACCAGTATAATTTTATAGCGGATAATTAACAACTAATGCTTTTAAAAGACCCTCTCCCCTCTAAAATAAGCCGTCATTTCAATATTTGTAATAAACGTGGGTTGCATGCACGTGCTTCTGCAAAATTTGTCCAAACTGTTGACAATTTTAATGCCATTGTTGAAGTCGAAAAAGATGGAAAAATCGTTGGTGGTTCATCAATCATGGGGCTTATGATGTTAGCAGCCTCCCGCGGTTGTAATCTCACTATTCGCGTTTGGGGACCAGAAGCAAATGATGCTCTCGATGCTCTTGAAAGACTCATCAATAATAAATTTGGAGAAGAAAACTAGATTTTACATTCCTTAAAAGATATATAACCATCTCTGAAACAAAGACTTCTTGCCATTATTATTTTGATTGGCTTCCTCATTATTCTTTAAAAATACCAGTATTTATATTCATTATCGATTAGGATTACGTTTATCATAAGCGTTTTTCTGGCAATTATGTTGTGCAAAATATTTGGTTCGTTTTCGTTCTCAATTCCCTTTGATTAATTTAAATATTCGTCACCCATTATAGCTGTTGTCATGCTTAATATTTATATTGAAGCCTTTCCAGTTAAAAAGGATTTTTATCGCTTACTGAATATGCCCACTTTATCTTAAGCTGAATTTTGGGTGTTTGTAGAGAGAAAACATAGGTAAATACGGTTATTATTGTTTCCATAAACATTCTTTTTTAAGTTTCACAAGCTCTATGAATTCAATCCAATAATTATAGAACAACCATTTTTTAGACATTATTTTTCTACAGAATTGCCGTATCCTTATTGGTGTGCTTCGCCTTTATCCGCTATTGTGCTTGCAATGGCAAATTTTCATTTTAAGGAGTTACTATGTCTCGCCTATTTAGTGCCCTTCAAATTCCTCAACAAACAACACAACAACTTGTATCGTTGCAAAATGGCTTACCAAATGCGCAGTGGATCAATCCGCAAAATTTTCACGTCACTTTGTCTTTTTTCGGTGAAGTTGAAAGTGCTACAGCAGATGCACTTATGCATGCCTTTGACACAATAAAGCTTCCTCCTTTTATGCTACAAATGAAAGGTTTTGACGTTTTTGGTTCAGAAAACGCTCCACATTCTCTTGTTGTTCGCATTGAACCTTGTGAAATTCTTAATCTTTTACACGAAAAGATGCAATGTATTCGTAGTCATTTGAGGCTAGAGCCTGATAAAAAACAATTTACTCCGCATATTACTGTTGCGCGACTGCTTGATATTAAGTCTGAAGATCTTCCTCTTTATCTGTCCTCTCGGGGTAATTTTTCATTTCCTCCCTTTGATGTTGATCATTTTGTTTTATTTTTATCGCCATCCCCCTCAAGCGATGCTCCATATATTGTAAAAGGAAGTTGGCCACTTCAAAGGTAAAAGGGTGTTTTAACACCCTTTTAGAGCTCTTTTTTATAATGCTTTACGAGTAGGAGATTCGTTCTCTAAGTTCTGTTTCTTTGTTTAAAGTATTACTATTGATACGTTTTAAGCCGAATCAGATTCAACAGAAGGGTTTTTCGTTCCTCCTTTGGCAACACCCACTATAGCCGGACGTAAAACGCGTTCACCGATAATATAACCTGCCTGAACAACTTGCTGAACGGTATTATCTGGCACATCAGTATTAGGGATTTCAAACATCGCTTGATGAAAGTGAGGATCAAATTTTTGCCCTTCTGGGTGAATTTTTTGTACTCCGTGACGTTCTAGCGCTGCTATCATGGCACGTTCAGTCATTTCCACACCTTCAGCTAATGTTTTCAAACCAGCATCATTTTCCTTTGCCCCTTCTGGAATCGCTTCCAAAGCACGATTAAGGTTATCCGAAACAGATAACATGTCACGAGCAAAATTGGCAATTGAATAGGTCCTAGCATCTGCTACATCACGCGCTGTACGGCGTCGAAGATTTTCCATATCTGCTGCAAGACGTAAAAGTTGATCTTTCAGCTCTTTATTTTCTTCCTGTAAAGCAACCACAGGATCAATAGATTCCTTTTTATCCTCTTCAACCTCTGCGCACGCCTCGGCTTTACGTGTTTTTAAAAAAGCATCAGCAGCTTTTTTAAGTGCATCACGATCAGCTGGATTTTTCAAATCGCAATTTTCAAATGAAGCATCAGTCACTTTGTTTTTTTCATCAGACATAAAAATTCCATTCCTTCATAAGATTTGTTATTCTCGATATCGAAATTTTGTAGACAAAAATCAAGGGGTATTTACACAATCTTCGTATAACGAATGCCTCTATTATAAATAAACACTCGATTATTTTAACGCAACAACTGTGATACAAGTTGTGCCGTATAATCAACCATAGGAACAATCCTTGCATAATTAAGCCGTGTGGGCCCAATAACGCCTAAAGCACCGATAACTCTCTGCTTTGAATCACGATAAGGCGCTACCACTAAAGAGGAACCAGAAAGCGAAAACAATTTATTTTCTGAACCAATAAAGATACGAACTCCCGAACCTTCATCCGTTAAATCAAGAAGCTGTGCCATACTTTCACGCGTTTCAAGATCATCAAACAGATGCCGTAACCGTTCTAAATCTTCTTCTGCCTTCACATCCTCAAGCAAATTGCTGCGCCCACGCACAATAAGATGTATTTTATGATCAGCATCTTCTCCTCCTAGGAGGGCTAACCCCGTTTCTACAAGATGATGAGACAAATGATCGAGCGCAGCTCGTGTTTCTGCGCATAAACGCGCAATTTCTTCTTTAGCTTCACGCAATGTGCACCCTTGAATATGGGCGTTGAGAAAATTCGTTGCTTCTGTCAATTGTGCATGGGTAACCCCTTCCGGTAAGTGAACAATACGATTTTCAACCTCACCTTGTTGGGTGACCAAAACAGCAAGAGCATGTTCTCTATCAAGGCGCACAAACTCAATATGCTTTAACGTCCCTTCATATTTCGTTGCCAAAACAAGCCCTGCACCACGTGAAAGATCTGAAAGAACGCGACTTGCTTGAATAAGAAAATGTTCAACAGATTGTGCGTGACCAGCCTCTTTTACTTGCATTTCAATATTTTCACGCTCCTCATTTGGTAAATCACCGGCTTCCATAAATGCATCAACAAAAAATCGTAAACCTGATTGTGTCGGCATTCGCCCTGCAGAAACATGAGGTGCATAAATTAAACCAAGATGCTCAAGATCACTCATCACATTGCGAATCGTTGCCGGTGATAATGTCTGACGCAAAAGCTTTGAAAGATTTCGTGATCCTACAGGTTCACCATCATTAAGATAGGCTTCCACAATATGGCGAAAGATATCCCGCGAACGCTCATCAAGATATTTTAATTCATCATCAATAGGTTTGTGCTTCATCACAATTGTTTCATTACTTTAGACACCTCTCTCTTATATAAGTTTTTCTAGGGTTTGGTCAAATAGTCTAAAGTAGTGTAACTATCATATATTTATCATAAAAATGCTATCATCAAAAAAATAGACCGTCTATATGTCTTTCGTTGTCATCGCAAAATATGAAAAATTTCATTTGAGTAGAATAATAAACATACAAAAGATGGTATCATATAAAATCTGGCAGAATTTGTATATATAAGCATTTTTGTTAATTTTTAGCATGAAATAGCCCTCTCTTTTCACTTCTGGAGAAATATATGAGAAACATAGCAACCAAAAAACTTGTCATTGCAACACATAACACTGGTAAATTGCATGAAATTTCCACTTTGGTTGCTCCATTCGGTTTAACAATACAATCTGCAAAAGAGCTTGGATTGCCAGAGCCCAAAGAAACCGGTACAACATTTGAAGAAAATGCTTATATAAAAGCCTTTGCAGCAGCAAAAAATACAGGACTTCCTGCTCTTTCTGATGATTCAGGCTTGGAGGTAGATGCATTGGGGGGTGCACCAGGTGTTTATACAGCAGACCTTGCTCTTCAACCCGATGGCACACGTGATTTTTCAAAAGCTATGCAAAAAATAGAAGATGAACTCCAAAAAAATGGAGCGCATGAAAAAAGCCAACGAAAATGCCGATTTATATCTGTTATTTGCATTGCATGGCCCGATGCTCACGCAGATTATTTTCGCGGGTGCGTTGAAGGGTCATTCATTTGGCCTCCACGGGGAGATAAAGGTTTTGGTTTTGACCCCATTTTTTTACCGAATGGATATGCCAACACTTTTGGAGAAATGTCAACAGAGCAAAAACATGGCTGGAAACTCAATGATACAGCACCTCCCCTTTCTCATCGTGCACGCGCCTTCAAACTTTTAGCTGAAAATCTTTTGATACTCTCATGAATGAACCTTTTGGTATTTATTTTCACTGGCCCTTTTGTGCTGCAAAATGTCCTTATTGTGATTTTAACTCACACGTTCGCATCCATGGAGTTGATCAATCACGTTTTGTAACCGCCTTTGAACGTGAAATAGAAACACAATACCATAAAATCGGTCCACGTCACATTACTAGTATTTTTATTGGTGGAGGAACTCCCTCTCTTATGACTCCCCAAACTGTTGATGCCTTATTGCAAGCACTGGCAAAAAAATGGACAATCGATGATAAAGTGGAAATCACATTAGAAGCCAACCCTTCAAGTGTGGAAGCAGAACGTTTTCGCGGATATCGTGCAGCAGGTGTTAACCGCTTATCTCTAGGGGTACAGGCACTCAATGATAAAGCACTGCGACAACTTGGACGCCTCCATGATGTGCAACAAGCTCTTCATGCTATTGCTTTAGCACGGGAAATCTTTCCGCGTTTATCCTTTGATCTCATTTATGCACGCCCCGGACAAACGCTTGAACAATGGAAATGTGAACTTTTTCAAGCCATTGATTTAGCAGCCGATCATCTTTCTCTTTATCAACTAACTATCGAGGAAGGAACAGCTTTTAAACGGCTTTATGATGCAGGAAGACTTATCCTTCCTGCATCAGAACTGGCAGCAGACCTCTATCATCTAACCCAAGAAATAACCACACAACATGGACTGCCAGCTTATGAGATCTCAAATCATGCAATGCCTGGTGCCGAATCAGCACATAATCTTCTCTATTGGCGTTATCACGAATATGCAGGCTTTGGTCCAGGGGCCCATGGACGCTTTATTGAGCATGTACCAAATCATTCCTCCCTCTCTTCAAACTCTTCAAAAATAACCGACCCTCAAATTGAAAACCGTAAACGTTATGTGACAATCAATGAAAAATATCCCGAACATTGGCTTGAATTGGTAGAAAGAACAGGACATGGCTGTATTGAAACCGAACAATTGACTTTTAAGCAACAAGCAAATGAAATGCTTCTTATGGGGTTGCGTCTTTGTGAAGGTTTGGATCTCTCACGTTATGAAACTTTAAATTCCAAAAGTTTACCAATAGAAAAACTTATCGATTTACAACAAAAAGGTCTGGTAAAAATGCTAGGAAACCAACGCCTAAAAGCGACAAACAAAGGACGAATCCTTCTTGATCATATCATCTGCCAATTGGCAAATTAAAATCTTTATAGTTCCAACCTATAAGCATATCAATTGTGACATAATATTTATGGTTTTCAGTGTATAATAAAGATGTTTTTGAAAAAATGATTGCCTCTTTTTTACGCAAAAAAATCAATGATGAAACGTTCATAAATAGCTGTAAGAGTTTCCATTGCATCAAGAGCTACACATTCATCAACCATATGCATAGTTTGCCCTGGTAAACCAAATTCAACCACTGGGCAATAATCTTTAATAAATCGTGCATCCGAAGTTCCCCCTGACGTAGAACATTCTGGTATATGCCCTGTTATGCTTTTAATAGCATTTGATAATGTGAGAACCAATTTATCATTTTGGGTCAAAAAAACATCGCCCAAACCTGGAATCCATTCAAGTTGATAATAGGGTAACTGTTCACCGTTGTTTTTTGATTGTACTAAAGTGAGACGTTTTTCAATTTCCCTCATCACTGTTTCTTTTGTCCAAAGATCATTGTAGCGGATATTAAAACGGATAATTGTTTGTGCTGGAATCACATTTACTGCAGGGTTACCCGTGTCAATGGTCGTTAATTCCAAATTACTTGGTTGAAAATTCTCTGTCCCTTGATCTAAAGGCGTTTTTGTCAAAGCTTGAATCAGCCTACTTACTAAAGGCAATGGATTGGCTGCCCGCTCAGGAAAAGCAACATGTCCTTGACGACCTTTTACAGTAATAATACCAGAAATTGACCCTCGACGACCAATTTTTATCACATCACCAACAGCCTTTACACTCGTTGGTTCACCTACAAGCGCAGCAGTCCATTTTTCGCCTTTTTGCTCTGCCCATTTAAGAAGCTTTACTGTACCGTTCAGTGCAGGACCTTCTTCATCACCGGTAATCAGAAGACTGACCATTCCTTTAATGGACCGTTTTTCAAAAACTCGAGCAAGTGCTGCAACAAAACAAGCAATCCCACCCTTCATATCAACAGCACCCCGCCCATATAATTTCCCTTGATCTACCACAGCCTCAAAAGGAGGATAAGTCCAGTGTTCCAATGTCCCTGGTGGTACAACATCCGTATGGCCCGCAAACATAAGATGTGGCCCTTCTTTACCTATTTTGGCATAAAGATTTTCAACATCTTCTGTATTTTCATCAGAAAAAATAGGACGCTCAACACAAAAACCCATTCTTTCTAAAAACTGTTCCAAAATTGATAAAACACCCGCTTCATGCGGTGTCACAGAAGGGCAACGAATAAGTGCCTGTAATAACTGGAGTGGATCTGTAAGAACAGGCATAAATAACTCTTCCAATCTGAATTTTAAGAATTGTCAAAGATTATTAAGCTGAATTACAAAAAAGATAAAGCAAAAACATTGAAGACACTCAGCAAACTAAGCAGGGGAAGACAATTTTGCTGAGGCTTCAATGAATTCCTCATCATGCGATGAGATAACCATATAATGAAATATCCAATAAAAAGTTCCGTCGAATATTGTCTTCTTCAAATCTCTTTTTATACTTCCAACTTAGAGGAATGAAAATTGATTGCTTGCAGCTTATAACCATTTTCTTTCAACCAAGCGCGATATGTTTTACTGTTGGGGCAAAGTTTTTCACAAAGAGCCCAAAATTTGGGTCCGTGATTCATTTCAATAAGATGGGCAACCTCATGCGCAACAACATATTCAACAACTTCTTTTGGCGCCATAATAAGACGCCACGAGAAAGAGAGATTCCCTCTTATTGAACAAGAACCCCAACGACTTTTTGTATCTTTATAACAAATTGACTTCACTTTACGCTCTACTTTATGTGCATAATGCCCCACTAATGGCGTTATAATGAGCGCAGCTTGTTTTTTTAACATATCAGAAATACGTCTTGGCAAATATTCTAATTGACCATAAACAATAATTTGAGGCTCCTGTCTCATATCCCCTGTAATGATTTCTGTTATTCCACGTCCCTTTTCATGCCTTATAGTATGTGCAACACCTAATATAGGAATTGTTGTCCCCTCTTTGAGATAAGAATTTTCATGAAAAATGTGTACACGAGAAAGACGTGTCTCAATCCAAGAACGATGCTTTTCAATAAAATCTTGAATCAAACAAGGACTTATTGCTGGTGGCACCGTCACATAAATCTCCTGACCACTTGCATCAATACGTAATGTAAGACGGCACGCATGCTTACGTTCGCGCACACGTAGAGGTATCATGCGATCAGAGAAAATAAAATGTTCATAAACCGTCATATATTATGTCTTTAATATTGGGAAATTTGACCCTTATCCTGCATGAATTTGATCAATGAGTGACCTCAACACTCTTTCAAGACATTCCAAATCTTGTGGGCGCGAAAAACGATGATCGGCATCACGAACAAGTGTCAATGTCACATCATGTAAAGGCAAATGATTAAGTAACGTTAATGTATGCTGATAGGGTATCTCATTGTCTTCCATCCCTTGTAGAATATGAATCGGACAGCCAACATCAATGCATCCCTTCATAACACAATTGTCTCGTCCATCTTCAATAAACACTTTTGTAAAGGGCATTGGCTCCTCATCATCATTATCCGCAGGTCGTTCAATATATCCTTTTTCTTCTAAAATTTTCCATTCCACTGGCCCTAATTCTGGTTCCACCAAAGTTTTTGTAAAATCAGGAGCTGGTGCAATCAATATCATGCCAGCAAGCTTCTTATTTTTCTGCGCTAACATCATAGCGAGCCTTAGTGCAATCCATCCCCCCATAGAGGTACCAATCAAAATTTGCGGTCCTTCACAATAGGTTTCAAAAGCCGCTAAACTTTCGCTCACCCAACGTGAAATCGTACCTTGAAAAAAATCACCCTCCGATTCTCCATGGCCAGAGTAATCAAAACGCAAACAAGACAAATCATTCTTTTGGGCAAACTGGTCAATCAACGTCGCCTTACTTCCCAACATATCGGATTGATAGCCATGAAGCCAAACCAAACCCGGAGAATGATGTCCCTTGCGATGACGTACGGCAAGAGAAGTGCCTTCATATGAAAAAAATTGGCAAGGAATATTTTGATCCATGTTTCTTTTCCTTTGTTAAACATTTTTATTTTATTAATAAAGTAAAAATTTTTATCTTCAAAATTATAAATCAAATATGAAAAAAGCACGAATCCTAGTTGTTTTTCTGTGTATAATTGTATATTAAATTACGTTCTAGATGAATCGAAATTAAGGAGCATAAACCATTCGCAAACCATTTAAAATAACACCTACCCAGAAAGATGGGCCACGTGCAAATCAAGACATTCGGGTCCCTCGTGTTCAACTTATCAATGATGAAGGACAACATCAAGGAGTGGTTCCAATACAAGAGGCTCTTGCTATGGCTGCAGAAGCTGGACTTGATTTGGTTGAAATTGTACCAAATGCTGAACCTCCTGTGTGTAAAATCATTGATTTGGGTAAATTAAAATATCAGACCCAAAAAAAAGCAGCTGAAACACGCAAAAAACAAAAAATCATTGAAATTAAAGAAATTAAGATGCGTCCAAATGTTGATGTTCATGATTATGACGTAAAACTCAAAGCTATTCACCGCTTTATTGGTAATGGTGATAAAGTGAAGATTACTTTGCGTTTTCGCGGTCGTGAAATGGCACACCAAGATCTTGGATTAAAACTTCTTCAGCGGGTTAAAGAAGATACAAGTGAAATCGCTAAAATCGAATCTGAGCCAAAACTGGAAGGGCGTCAAATGATGATGGTAATAGCAGCTAAATGATTTTTTATTGAAATCGTATATAGAATATCTAAAGTTGCATGTGCGGCACATTGTACAGGCACCACAGTTTGTTGTGGTGCTTTTTAATTGGGTGAAGAGTGTAGTAAACTCCTTGACTTTAAAAAAAATATTTTCTCGAAAGAATTGAATAACTTGAAGTAAGAGAGCTTCAAGCTTGCATAAAATAGCGATAAAATATAAAAGCCCTTCATGACAAAAAAACAAATCTCCGCTTTTGATAAATATCTCATTATTCGTCTTTTACGAGAAAATTTTCATAAACATGCACGTTGGTATGGTACTGCTATTTTTTCAATGATTATTATTGCCTGTACAACTGCTGCCAGTGCATGGATTATGCGGGACGTTGTTAATTATATCATTGATGGAAAGAATTTTGCCATGATTGTTTTAATTTCTGGCATCATCGCTTTCATTTTTATCCTCAAAGGAATTGCCACTTTTGCCCAAACTTACTTTTTAAGCAAAGCAGGCAACAGTATTGTTGCTGAACAACAGCGTAAAATTTACGCGCGTCTTATGGAACAGGGAGTTTCTTTTTATCACAATAATACTTCATCTGATCTTCTTGTCCGAGTAACCCATAATGCTACAGCAGTGCGCAATATCATTGATACAATTATTACAACTTTTGTGCGTGATTTGCTTTCCGTTATTGGCTTATTGCTTGTCATGCTTATTCAAAATTTTACCTTAATCGCCATTACTTTAATAGTAGGACAATTGGCTTTTTTAGGAGTTCGAATGGCTTTAAAACGTATTCGCAGCCTTGTCGAAAAAGAACTCCTCTCGCTTGGTGAAATTATCAAAATTATACAAGAAAGCTCTATCGGTATTCGAGTCATCAAAGCTTTTTCATTAGAAGATCTCATGAAAAAACGTATGAATAATGCCATTAGTAATGTTGAAAAACAAGCAAACACTATTGCAAAACTGCAAGCCATTACAAATCCGATTATGGAAACACTCACTGGTATTGCTATTGCCGGTATTATCTGTTTTTCCGGTTATCTTGCAACCCAACATGCAGGTGTTCAAGGTGAATTTATGTCCTTTATTGTCGCCTTACTTCTCGCTTATGAACCTGCAAAAAGACTAGCAAATGTACGAGTCAAAATTGAAGCTGGTTTGGTTAATATTCGCACAATGTTTGAGATACTAGATCATCCTCTTGTGGTTATAGAACATGAAAATGCTAAAGATCTGAATAAAACGCCAGGGAGTATCCGTTTTGAAGATGTTTCTTTTTCATATACGGATGAGAAAATGGTGTTGAAAAACATCAATCTAGAAATAGAACCTCAAAAAATGACAGCGTTGGTGGGACCATCGGGTTCAGGAAAATCAACCCTTATCAACCTTATTATGCGCCTTTATGACCCAACAAAGGGACGCATTTTGATTAATGATCAAGATATACGCTATACGACATTTCGTTCCTTGAGAAACCTAATGGCTTATGTAGGACAAGATACTTTTCTCTTTCAGGGAACCGTTAGATATAATATCGGTCTTGGAAGAGAAGGCGCTAGTGATAACGATATTATTAAAGCAGCAAAAACAGCCAATGCTCACGACTTTATTATGGAACTGCCAAATGGCTATGATACCCAAATTGGCGATAATGGCTGTAAACTTTCAGGTGGGCAAAAACAACGACTCGCCATCGCTAGAGCAATGCTTCATGATAGTGAAGTTCTCATTCTCGATGAAGCAACAAGTGCATTAGATTCGCAGACAGAAGCACAAATTAATGAAACACTCCATCACCTCACCAAAGGGCGTACAACTATTGTTATTGCCCATCGCCTCTCAACAATTGCTCGCGCTGATAAAATTGTTGTTATAAAAAATGGTCAATTAATGGAACAAGGCAGCCAACAAGAGTTGCTAGCAAAGGAAGATGGTTTTTACAAAAAACTTCACAATATCCAATTCAAAAAACAGAAGCCATAATCTCTAAGCTTTAAATAAGGTTTGAGATAAAAAAAGAAGAAAGAATTATTTCTCTTTGTAAAAAAGTGAGAGATATCATGGAAAATTATTATAATTAAGCACAGCCATGATGGAAAAAGGGAGGAATTTATCATAAAACTTCTTACTGTAAAAAATATCTTGGACCAATTTTTGCGTTTTATTCTCACATCTGGAAAGAAAAATGATGTGATTCAAGCATCTTAGTTCCTTCAAATATTTGAAAATACCGATATTCTTACTGAAACAATATATTGTTTATAATAATATTAGCGTTATTCATATCGAATGAGAGCCTTCAATATCGTAAAATTTCTTCATTTCAAATCTCTCTATGCTGTATCAATCAAAATCACTTGCTTGCACGTCACAAGCGGGATTGATGTACAAGTAAAATTGTACAAAAAAGGATAAAAAATACTTCTTATGAATGATCTCAATGCAAGGGCTATCGCAACATTGGCAATAACAAGAAATATGAAATGAGTATATGAATGAAAAATATAATGATATGTCATTTTTCATAAAGGGTGTAATTCTGATTAAAAAACACGATAAATAAAAAAATTAAATATTTCACGCGTACCTTTTTCTTTTATGAAATTTCTTATCCTATACTTTAATTTTTCTCTAAGCGAGAAAGTTAAGTATATAAAATTCAAGCAATTGAAGTGTTAGAACTTTAACCTTTAATAATCTCTTTCGTAAAAGATACCAACACTAGAATTCTTTTCATTTCCTATGGCACCTTTAGCTTTGAGATGACGCGAAATATCCAAATTAATTGTTCCCTTCGTCATTCCATCTGATCCTGCTTCAAAACCTAAATAAACATTGTTGTGTATATAGCGCCCAATACGTAAACCGGTCTTTCCCTTTTCATCAACGATAACATCAAGATCATCAAGACCAATTTTAGCCCGTAGAGAGTTCAATAAAGATGTATTAGAAGCACCAGCAAGTTCAGCTGCGGCGGCCGCAAGCTGAGCAATCTGAAATGGTGATAGTTCATTAAGAGAGCGATTAAAAATCAAACGTGCCAAAACCTCATCTTGCGGTAAATTCGGTTGTGAAGAAAAATTAATGTTAAGATCATCAATCGTTCCACTTACAGTGATCGTAACGCGAATATCACCACTATTCTTATTTGCTACAAAATAGACCGTGGGATTAAGATTACCGCTAAAACTCGCTTGTCCTTGATCAAAATTAAAACGCTGTGAAAGAATATCAAAACGTCCACGAATCATCTGAAACTCTCCAACTGGGTGCACATCATGCAATGGACCTGCTATGTTGATACGTCCTCCCAATTCAGTATCTAACCCTCGTCCACGTACAAAAAACTGATTGCGCGCCGTAATACGTAGATTTGATAACATAACCAATGAAGATTCTTCAGTAATGCTGTTGCGTTTGTTTGTGTTCTTAACGTCAGCACGTTCAAGCGTTTTTTGAATCGATTTGGTTAAATTCTTATTTTTGATATCAAGAAATTTGGTGTTTTGAAAATGATCAGGTACCAAAATTTCAGCCTTTTCAACGATAATATCACCACCAATAACAAGATTATCCAGAAAATTACCTGTCATTGTCATCTTTCCTGATAATATCGCAAGAATCATAGAACCATCATTATAATTGGCATGATCAAGATGAAATACCAAATCTGGTTGTAGATCATTAGAGATACGACCTGAAGCGGAAACCAGTCCTCCCTGAGACGAAGAAGCAGAAGCTTTCTCTATAAGAAGATGATCGCCATTTAATGTGCCTTCAATTGTTACATTGTTTAATCCTAAATTTGTTTTTGAATCAAAAAAACTACCATTAGATATAGAAAAATTTCCCGTTAATTGTGGCTTAAGTAATGAACCATTAAGAGTGGTATCAATTTTTGCCATGCCCGTTACATGTGCGCCACGCTTAGCTAATAAGAAATCAACAAAATCAAAAGGTATTGCCCCTTTAACATTTAATTTTGCCTCTAAACCATTGAGAGAAACAGGACCATTTATAGAGAGATCTAATCCTTTATCTCCAGTGGCTATAACCTTCTCAATATGAAATGTCGATTTCTTGTAAGAGCCACGAGCATTTATCATAAATCCTTTATACGTTATAAATTTTCTATCCATTATAGCGATCAAATTTTGACTAGAAAACTCAAAATGAGCAGATGGATCCTTCATTGTCCCACCAATATCAACTTTGCCTGTCATCGCCCCATCAAGTATATATCCTGGAATAAAACTATTCACTAAACCTGCAGACAGACTTCGCATATTAATATGAAGATCAAGTTTGCCTTTATCTAAAGATACACGTCCCTGTGCTTGTCCTTTTGTTCCCGTTCCTGTTAAAATTGCATTCAAAGTAAGATCTTGGTCTACAATTTTACCCGCAGCAGAGAGCGTAAAATCCATAATTGGATTATCTTGAACAGAAACATGTGTCAGTCTATCCCCCCTTATGTCATAGGTTATATCAGGTTTTTTAAAATGACCACGAATCATAACTTGCCCGGTTAAACGGCCTATTACTCCAAAATCGGATTTCCACAACTTGACTAAAGTAACAGGAAGAGCGTCCATTATAAAATGCAGATTAAGGGTCTCTTTAACATTCCCCAGAAGTATAATTTTACCCCCATTTACCGAAAGTTCTAATTCATTGACCGTCATCCCATCTTTATCAAAAACAATTGTCGATGGACGCGGTAATGTTGCATGAAAATTATGTTGTTTTAAATCCACAGTTTTAATTTGCACTTCCCGTTTTATACCTTCAGGAATTTTCATCGCCATTACACAACCAGAAAGCTGTGCTTTTGTATTATTAGGCAACATTGCTTGAACAGTAAAAACTGTTTGCCCTTCTTTAACATCAGCCTTAGCATTTAAACGATCGACCATCATCAAAGGTGTTTGGATATTCTCTGCATTGATAACTCCCTCAAACTGAGTCATGCCAAATGGATCAAATATGTCAGCCTCTATTTTTAGTTTTTTTATTTTATTCTTTGCAAAGCTTAGCCGATCAATATGTGCCTTTAAATTGGCTTTTTGTTTGCCATTTTGTTCATCAAAAATGAAATCTCCTTTTACTTTTCCGCTGCCTTCCTGTAAAAATAACGCAGAAAGCTCTGAAATATCATCAGCATCAACATGCAAAACGCCTGCAATAAAACCTTCCTTTTGAGAAAGATCACCGGTTATTTTTGCACTTCCCGCTCTCATATCGATATTTTCAAACTTGCGAGTTTTATCAAAATCCTTAAAAGAAGCTGATAAATACAAGGGCTTCTTAGCAAAAGTTCCTTCACCCTTTATAGAGCTTGTTAAAGAAGTAACTGGCAATCTATTATCCACCAGTGTTTTCACCGTAAATTTTGTGTTCTGCAGCTTCTTCCCCATTAAAAATGCTTCAGCAACATTGGCACGTGTGTTAAGCTTTATAAGACCATTTTGTCCTTTAGCAGTGCTTTCTATTGTAAGTGCACCAGTTATTTTCGGATTTAATAGAGTAAGATCAGATAGTTGAGCAGAAAAATCCATTTTAGTGCTCTTATTTGAAAAATATCCATCAGCCCTTATATTTGCGTATTGGCTTTTCAAATTTAAATGACGTAGAATAAAATTCGTCGCATCGTAAGCAGCCCCACCTGAAAACGTAAAATTTCCTTTGAAGAAACGATCGAAAGATTGCACACCTATTTTCACATTGTCAGCCATCCCTGATAATTGAAGATCAAAAATGCCACTTATTAAACCAATCGTTCCTTTAGCCTTAATATCTGCGCTACCAGAAAGTGATTTTTTACTCAATAGACTAACAGGAGTAAGTGTTTGCATTTTAAAGCCAAGATCGCCTTTAAAAATAAAACGTTCCATTTTTCCTTTTAACCAAGCAGCAACCCCCTGCCCCGTAATACTAAAATCATGAATCAAAACTGGTTTTGTAGAAAAAATATCCGTATCTAGATGCACATGAACTGTTTGACTTAAATCTTCTCGCAACGCATCGTTATTTTTTTTGCCCCCTTTAAGTGTTCCTTTAACCTGAATACCAACATGGCGAGAAGCTGCATTATCAAGATTTTCACTCACTCCCCCCATATCAAAAATTGCATCGTGAATGTGAATATCTTTATTCCTCATATGATGTATAATAAGCTGTCCGTTCCAAGATTGCTTCCCTTCGCGACCATAATCAATTTTTAAAGAAAGATTATCCAAACGCATCGGCGCTTCTGATACGGGATCTATCATTCCATTTTCTTTATTAAGCGCTATTTTACCATCAACAAAAAGGCGCCGTAAAAATCCATCTGCTGTTATTTCAGCATTGGTCACAAAATTCATTGTTTCACTCTGAAGCACCATATGATCAAGGTGTGCGATCCCTTCTTTTGTTATTCTTGCCTCAGCTCTCAACGTTACATCAGATTCGAAGAGGCTACGATATTGAGAAGGCATTAAAGAACCAAGTGTAGCCACAAGTTTTGTAGAAAAACTATGTCCTTCTGCAGAATTTGCAAGAATAACATTGCCATCTAAAACAGGATAGTGATCAACTTCCGAATAAAGTTTGATAACCAAATCATCAAAAGTACCATCACCTTTAATAGTGAAATTTAATGCGGGACGTTTTTCAAATTTAAAAATATTTGCCAAAATGCCATTTTGCGGTTCGTCAACAGAAATATCAATTTTAGCCGTACGATTGCTATCGGATATCTTCGTTAAAATGGAAAATGATCCTGGAGCATCTAAACGATGAGCCGATATATCAATATCAAAGTTATCATTTTTTAAAATTAGATTTCCCTTTAAGGACGCATCAGCAGAAAAACCCAACAGGTCCCCCTCAAACGCTACATGTTGAGCGGTAAGAGCATTGATAGAAATGGCAAGTGGCAATTTGGGTAAAGAAATTTTCCCTGCCTTAAGCAAAGAAATAAGGAAAGGGTTATCTTGCGGTTTACGTAAAAACGTAATTTTTTCTGCCGAAAGCTGGTTAATATCCATGCGTCCTCTCAGTAACGAGAGGCGATTCCAATCCATTTTAGCATTGGTAATTTTAAGCCAAACACCTTTTTTATCACTCACGGTGATGACATTAATTGAAGTTTGAGAAGATAATACCCCTTGTACATTATATAAACGAACTTGGCGATTAGATGATGAAAGTCCACTTTCAATTAAAGAAACAAACCATGAATGATCATCGATTCTCGCTTTGCTAGAAAGTGGATTACCCCCCTGCACAAAAATAAGAGCGCCCACTAAAAGAAACAAAAATCCAAATAAGAAAACCAATAAACGCACAGTTTTTTTCATTAAAATGCTTGCCCTATACCTACATAAAAACCAATACGAGGATCACCTTTCTCTCGCTTAAGAGGAAAGGCTAAATCCACACGTAAAGGACCGAGACCTGTCATATAACGACCTCCAATACCCGCACCCCATTTTATTTTTTGAGAAAAATCAAAACGTGCCTTTTCCCCTACGGTACCTCCATCCAGAAAACTTACAAGCCCTATCTTATCATTTAAAGACAAACGTAACTCTGCTGCCCCCTCAACAAGCATCCGACCACCAACAACGCCATCATTATCTTTTTTAACACCAATATTGCGATAAGCATAACCGCGAACAGAGCCACCACCCCCAGCAAAAAAAGTATATTTGAAGGTAGTTGTGTTTTTTCACTTCCGAAAATTGTGCCAAACTTTGCTCGCGCAGCAAAAACAAAACGATTATTTTCATCCAATGCCCAATAAGAACGACCTTCTAAAGTCATTTTTGACACAAAAGTATTAGAGCGCACTTCATAAAAAGGTTCAACATTCACTTCACCATACAAACCTTTTGTCGCATTAAATTTATTATTACGACTATCGTAAATCAAACCACTGGATAAACCAATTGTTGTAAAATTACGATTTCCAAAAGAAACATCTTTCGAATAACCGTTCGAAATTTCTACAGCAATCTGTCCTGATAGATGACTATTAAAAATATGCGCTATACCGAATTTTCCTCTTATGGCTTTTGTTGTATAATTTTCTAGGACATCTTGCTGTATTTTTAATTCTGTCCTAAAGTCTGTATCAGGAGTAAGTATACTAGGCTTTATAAATGTGGCACCGAAAAGATAATCAAAATTTTTCAGATTATATGATTCTTCTTTGTGGCTGCCAATACCGCTTATTTTTGTTTCAATTTTAAAATTTTCCGCGTGGCCAAAAAGATTGTTATGAATCCAATAAGTCTCAAAACCAGTACCATCTAACGTTGAATAGCTACCACCCATACCGAAACGACGTGGTTTACGTTCTTCTAAAATAAGTGTAAGTGGTAAACTACCATCTGGATTAATTGTATCAGCTTCGCGTATATTTATAGCACGAAAAACATTAAGTCTGGCAAGTCTTTCATTTGCCTTAGCTAAGGCATTAGAATCATATTTTTGGCCTACCTTCAATCCTGTCATCCATACAATATAGGCTGAATCTACATTTGGCTTCTTACTGACATTACGGACAGTTAAAGGACCGTAATAAGCTTCCTGTCCAGGATCAACAGCAATCTGTGCGTCAATCAGACGTGCTTCATGATCAGCAACAACCTCACTCTTTATAACTTCAGCTTTAGCATATCCTTGTCGACGCCATCCTTCAATTGCCCATCTTTCTGCTTTTAGAATGGTTTCAGATTTAGCAATAGCCCCAGTTTTATAACCTAATTCATCAATTGTTTGCATTTTATTTGTTTTGTATTTTACAAATGGAGCAACTTTATTGATACCTGCAACACTAAAAACATATTTTGGGCCAGCATCTATGGTAATAATAATATTGGATTGTGCTGGTAGTTGAGTCATAGGACTTAAATCAGCAGCTTCTAAACCATTAATCTTGATACTAATAATACCGCCATACCGTCCATCAGCATAAAGAGCAGAAAGAATGGACCGGTAATCTGAACGAGCTTTCGCTAACAAACCAGAAGAACTAAAAGATTTATCTTTATCTGCGACAAGAGAAGAAACAGCCTTAACTAGTTTAACACCTTCGGATGGTGCACCTAATGGTGCAACAACATCAACCTTATAAAATTTCTCTGTATTGTTGATGGTAGAAGAAGATGTTTTTTTCTTTTGAGAAAAAAGAGGAATGCCGAAAAAATCAAATGCTGCAAGTGGCTGAGGAAAAGTAAAGACAAAACATAGACCTATACATAAACTACGCATGGTTGTTGATTTAAAAAAAACTCCCATTTGGTATACCATTGAATCAGATACCTTCAATACATTTCACATCACTTTTTACTATAAAAAACATCAAACAAGAAAGGTAAATATGCCTAATCTGGCTCTTTCAAATGTTTGATCACATCAAATAACAGTTTTGCTTGCAATGCATAACCGCGCCCTCCCCTTGAACATTCATAAAATCCCGTACTGTTGTGCAACCAAATAGCAACATTCCTTTTTTTATCATATTCACGTAACTCATTATAAATGTTTTATTTAGTCGCATATAATTATGGTTAAATTTACGCAAATGACTCTCCATGAGAGCACTACAAAAATTCGCTCAATGTATATAGATCTCTTACTCCAAAAAACCATATAGAGACTTCTTGATTTTTATATACAGATATGATTGTCTCCTCTAAGTTAAAAGGGGGGAAATAAATGATGATCGCGCGTGTCACAACTGTTGCTTTTCGCGGTCTAGAAGCGGTTCCTGTCGATGTACAGGTTATGATTTCCTCCGGTAAAATAGGAATGGCGATTGTTGGACTGGCCGATAAAGCAATCGCAGAAAGCCGCGAGCGCGTGCAGGCAGCTTTTCTTGCTTGTGGGCTTTCTATGCCAAACAAACGGGTTACAATTAATCTTGCACCAGCTGATCTCCCTAAAGAGGGGTCACATTATGATTTGCCCATCGCCGTGGGCTTAATGCTTGTTATGGGTATTCTTCCTCCCGAAGTCGCGCAAGACTACGTCATTTTAGGTGAATTGTCACTGGATGGTTCCCTTACTGCCATCAATGGAGTTTTACCAGCCGCAATGACAGCTTTATCACTCGATAAAGGACTCATTTGTCCCTCTTCATGCGGACCTGAAGCAGCATGGGCAAATGCAGAGATGAATATTCTTGCCCCCGAAACTCTTCTCACCATTGTGAATCATTTTAAGGGAACCCAAATTCAAAGGCGTCCACAACCACGCCAATATACGATCCAAACTGAACTGCCAGATCTTTGCGAAATCAAAGGACAAAAAACCGCTAAACGTGCATTAGAAGTTTGTGCTGCTGGACGGCATAATCTTTTGTTTGTCGGCCCTCCTGGTGCAGGAAAATCTATGTTAGCACAACGCTTACCTTCCATTTTACCGCTTCTTGATAGCCGCGAGCTTTTAGAGGTTTCTCTGATAGCTTCTATTACAGGAGAAACAATCCATAATACCCTTTCACTCCACTGCCCTTTTCGTGCTCCCCATCATTCTGCTTCCATGGCAGCAATGATCGGTGGCGGCCTTAAAGGACGACCTGGAGAAGTCTCGCTTGCACATAATGGCGTTCTCTTTCTTGATGAATTGCCTGAATTTTCTCCACAAGTTCTTGATTCCCTTCGTCAACCCTTAGAGAGCGGAGAATGTGTTATCGCACGTGCTAATCACCATATTAGCTATCCCGCACGCTTCCAATTTATTGCCGCAATGAACCCTTGCCGATGTGGTATGGCTGGCGAAAAAAACCATGTTTGTGCGAAAGGAATACGCTGTCAGATCGATTATCAGTCGCGTATTTCTGGTCCTCTGCTTGATCGAATTGATTTACGGATTGATGTCCCTGCGCTCACAGCTATGGATCTTATGCAACCAGAACAATCAGAAAAAAGCTGCGATGTTGCAAAGCGCGTTGCACGATGTCGTGCTATTCAAGCCAAACGTTTTACACCATTGGGTCTTGACCATATCCGCACCAATGGTGATTGCCCTGCCAAAATTATCGAACAAATTGCCATACCTGATAAAAATGCCGCTAAACTCTTACGGGATGTGAGTGAAAAGATGCATCTTTCTGCACGTGCATATCATCGCATTCTCAAAGTTGCACGCACTATTGCTGACCTCGACGACGCAGAACATCTTGCACGCCATCATCTGGCAGAAGCCATTTCGTACCGATTGGGTTCTGAAAGGTTAACAGCACTTTCTTAAAAAATATTTATCAATAAAAACTAATCGGAAAATAACGTAGATAAAGTTCTGTAAGCTTACCCTCATCTTCTAAAGATTTTAGAGCATAATTGAGTATAGGAACTAATTTTTCGTTCTTTTTTGCAACAGAAAGCTGCATCCCTTGCCCCAATAACTGTGGAGCCATATACGCTCCCCCAACAAAATCGCAACAATCGGTGGATTTTGGATCATTCAACCATAAAGATAAAGCAAATCCATCATCAAAAATAATATCAATTTTATGATCCTCTAGCGCTTTATAAAGCACTTCTCTCTCTTTAAATCCTTGATATTTTGCTTTAGGAAAATAACTACGAAATAGCTTTTCATGAACAGTTTTAGATAAAACGCCACTGTTTAAATGTGCTAGTTTATCGCTTATTGATCCGTCAAAATTTAAAAGTTGAGAGGCAATAAATCTAGATGCAACAAACCTTGCCGGAAAACGTAAATAAGACTTTGTAAAAACAAGATCTTGACGCGTTTTAATTGTTTCTTTTAAACCTGCAATAATGACTTCTGCATCACCATTTTTAACATGATCTACCAGCTCTTCCCAAGGAACAACTTCTACCTCACAGAGTTTTTCAAGATTTAACTTTGAGCAAATCGCACGCAATAAATCGATATGATAACCTGCAAGCTGTCCTGTTTTGTCTAGAAAGTTAAAGGGCGGAAAATCAAACGTTGTTACAAAACGCAAACGCATTATACCTGCTGTATCAGGTTGTACAAAATGTTCATGGGAATTAAAAAAAGAAGGGAGTTTTACAACCGTTTCAGCCTCTACAAATGAAGAAAACAAAAATCCCCACGCTGCAAATAAAATTTCAATAAGAGCACTGAATTTCTTTATCGATTTTTTTATTTTCAAAATCTTACCCCCCCATTTTGCAAAGTTAAAATATAACTTTTCCCAGTTATCATATCTAATGCATTGAACTGAAATATCCGCTCCTCTCATGGATTAAAATTTTCATTATTCTGAAACAGTTGTCAAAAAATTGAACAATTTTCCTATAGTTTCCAGAACATATTGGAGATAATAGAGCTTTTGTGCCCACTTCTCAAAACAAATATGTAAAGAAAGTTCTTAAGCAGGAAAATGGTTTTTTAACATATATTCATAAATTTCTATATGATCGCTTAGTTTTTTGTTTCCCCAAACTCTTTGACGATATCAGGAGTATATCTTGGTGTTGTCTTTCATGAATTCTCATACCCCTCACATAAAGAATAAAAGTGCCATTTTATTACACATTCACGGCATTTTTGAAAGAAATGCTTCTCGTCCCTTCCCATTCTCTTTCACAAAACTATCCATGAATGGTATAAAGCAAAATCTATCAAGCAGCAGCATCTTTATGCTTATAAAATCAGAACCGCTATCATCATTCTTTTTGCCAACTGCCAATGTCTCAACAACTTCCATGTTGAGATGCTTCATGAGAGTTCTTTTATGATGCTCGGGCCTTTTTATTCACATATTGCCCCCTTCTCTTCTGATGCGCAAACGATTCTATGATTATCAATCAATACATGCCAATTTTTCTATTCATATTTTGTGATATTCTCAAATATTTCACTGCAACCCTCTGCCTGCCAACAAACAATGAAGCAAAAATATCTCACTCTTGATTGTTATAGCAAAACGCAGATAATGATCTCCTCCAAACATTAAGCTCAATGGAGTGAATTTTAACAGACCAATTGCCTATATTTCTGTATGTGACAACATTGTGTGCAAACAGTATTCTCTTTAATTATCTACTAACAGATGTTGAATATAAATCCGATATACGATAAATGTTTAATATGGTTATTCCGTAAATAACTGGTCAAAATATTAAGCTTTAAAAAAGCTATTGGGGTATTGTAAATTTAATACAGAAGTGGATTAACTTATGAGTGATGAAATAACCTCACCGACATCTAACAATGACTACGGTGCCGCTTCTATCAAAGTTCTCAAAGGTCTTGATGCTGTACGTAAACGTCCAGGTATGTACATCGGCGATACAGATGATGGTTCAGGCTTGCACCATATGGTCTATGAGGTTGTAGATAATGCTATTGACGAAGCTTTAGCCGGTCATGCTACCCTTGTAAATGTCACACTCCATGCTGATGGTTCTTGTTCTGTTCGTGATAATGGACGCGGAATTCCAACAGATATCCATCCAACAGAAGGTGTTTCAGCTGCTGAAGTTATCATGACTCAGCTTCATGCTGGTGGAAAATTTGACCAAAACTCTTACAAAGTTTCAGGGGGCTTACATGGTGTTGGTGTCTCTGTTGTCAATGCACTCTCCGTTTGGCTTAAATTGCAAGTCAAACGCAATGGTAAAATTCATGAAATCTCCTTTACCCATGGGGTTGCTGATTCTCCATTAAAAATTGTTGGTGATTGCGATAGGGAAAGTGGAACAGAAATCAGATTTTTACCAAGCTCTGAAACCTTTACAATGGTTGAGTTTGATTTTGAAACTTTGGAACGCCGTTTGCGAGAACTCGCTTTTTTAAATTCTGGAATACATATTCTTCTTGTTGATGAACGCCATGCTGATGTTCAATCTGTTGAATTACATTATGAAGGTGGATTAATTGAATTTGTCAAATATATTGACCAAACAAAAAAAGCGCTTCTCGACACCCCTATTTATATTACCAGTGAAAAGGACGGCATGAGTGTCGATGTTGCTCTATGGTGGAATGATTCCTACCATGAGAAAGTTTTATGTTTTACCAATAATATTCCACAACGTGATGGTGGAACGCATTTGGTAGGTTTCCGGAGTGCTTTGACTCGTCAAATTAATGGTTATGCCGAATCTTCAGGCATTGCAAAAAAAGAAAAAGTCAATTTAACCGGTGATGACTGCCGTGAAGGTCTCACAGCTATTCTTTCTATCAAAGTTCCTGATCCTAAATTTTCTTCACAGACAAAGGATAAATTGGTTTCTTCTGAAGTGCGCCCCGTTGTTGAAAATTTGGTCAATGAAGGTCTTTCAACATGGCTGGAAGAGCATCCTAATGAAGCCAAGTTGCTCATCAGTAAGGTCGTAGAAGCTGCAACAGCACGTGAGGCAGCACGCAAAGCACGTGAACTCACAAGACGAAAAGGCGCACTTGATATCACTTCTCTACCGGGCAAACTTGCCGATTGCCAAGAACGTGATCCTGCAAAGTCGGAAATCTTTATCGTTGAGGGAGATTCTGCTGGTGGATCAGCAAAAAGTGGACGTTCTCGTCAAAATCAAGCAATTTTACCGCTGCGCGGTAAAATCCTTAATGTCGAACGGGCACGATTTGACCGCATGCTTTCATCTGATATGATTGGAACGCTTATCACCGCTCTTGGAACTTCTATTGGTAAAGATGAATTTTCACCAGATAAATTGCGTTATCATAAAATTATTATTATGACAGATGCGGACGTTGATGGTGCCCATATTCGCACCTTGTTGCTTACTTTCTTTTTTAGGCAAATGCCTGAATTGATTGAACGTGGACATCTCTATATTGCGCAACCCCCTCTCTATAAAGTGTCGCGTGGTAAGTCTTCCCAATATATTAAAAATGAAGCAGCCTTTGAAGAATTTTTAATCGATACTGGATTAGAAGAAGCAGCCCTAGAGCTCTCAACAGGGGAAGTTCGTACAGGCGCTGATTTATACCAGCTTGCCAAAGATGCTCGTGTGTTACGTCAACTTTTAGATGGTCTTCACACCCGTTATGATCGCAACATTGTTGAACAAGCAGCAATTGTTGGGGCTTTTAATCCTGAAGCCTTAGCAACAGCAGAAAAAGCGCAAAAAACAGCTGATACCATAGCCCAACGTCTTGATTTAATTGCCGATGATATGGAACGCGGTTGGAGTGGTCAGTATACACCAGATGGAAGTTTATGTTTTGAACGTGTTTTACGCGGCGTTAAAGATATTCTTACCCTCGATGTGGGGCTTATAAATTCAGCCGACGCGCGCCAAATTGATCGCATTTCTAAAAATTTCATAGAAATATATAATCCTCCTCCTCTCCTACACCGCAAAGATAAATCAGAGCGCATTTTTGGCCCCATGAGTCTTTTAGAGAGCATTTTTGCAAATGGTAAAAAAGGTATTACGCTCCAACGTTATAAAGGTCTGGGGGAAATGAATGCTGAACAGCTTTGGGAAACAACGCTTGATCCTAATGCACGTTCTCTTTTACAAGTTAAAATCAATGACGCAACCGATGCAGATTCACTCTTTTCTCGTCTCATGGGTGATGAAGTAGAACCTCGGCGAATTTTTATTCAGGATAATGCCTTAAGCGTTGCCAATCTTGATATCTAAAGGAGCTCTTTTGTTTCTGGCTGCATAAACGTTGTGGTTTTATACTTTGTTGTTTCGTATTTGAACATTGCCTCTCTTTTCATTTACGATCAAAGAAAAATAAGGAAGGTCATGTATATGGCAGCTGAAACAGAGCGTGTAGGAGCTAAAGGTGGTATGGAGCACTCTTTTGGCTTTACAAGAGTTGATGAAGCACAAAAACAATCCATGGTTGATGGTGTGTTTCACTCTGTCGCCGAAAATTATGATAAGATGAATGATATCTTATCATTAGGGCTCCACCGTGTGTGGAAAGACTCTATGGTTGCATGGCTTTCTCCACCAGCACTTTCCAATTGGAAGGTTCTTGATGTGGCTGGTGGTACTGGTGATATCGCTTTTCGCATTCTTAATGCCTCACGCCAAAAAGCCCACGCTACAGTGCTTGATATTAATGGCTCAATGCTCAGTGTTGGTAAAAAACGTGCACAAAAAGATGGTCTTGCTTTTCTGATTGATTTTGTTGAAGCTAATGCTGAACATCTGCCTTTTGAAGACCAAAATTTTGATGCTTATACTATTGCTTTTGGAATCCGTAATGTGCCTCATATTGATAAAGCTCTTAAAGAAGCTTTTCGTGTTTTAAAACCAGGAGGACGGTTTTTATGTTTAGAATTTTCAAATGTCGAAATGCCTCTGCTCGACAAAATCTATGATCTTTGGTCTTTCCATGCTATCCCTAAGCTTGGTCAAATCATTGCAAATGATGGTGATGCTTATCGTTATCTTGTTGAATCTATTCGTAAATTTCCTAAACAAGATGATTTTGCCCATATGATCAATGATGCAGGTTTTTCGCGGGTCTCATACCGCAATCTTACCGGTGCTATCGCAGCACTGCATTCAGGTTGGAAAATTTAAAAATGGTGCAAATTTCCATTTACTTTCAATTAATGCGCGCAGGATGGGTTTTGGCGCGTGAAGGTGTATTGAGTGCCTTGCCTCACGATGATCTTAAAGGATTCCCAGCATTGTGTCATCGTATAGCAAGAACATTAGCGAGAGGCAAAACAAAAAAGAAGAAACGGTCTGAAAATATTTCTTACGCCATTAATAAGCTCGGACCCTCTTACATAAAACTTGGTCAATTTCTTGCTACCAGACCTGATATTGTTGGACGTGATATTGCGGAAGATTTGGCACAGCTACAAGATCGTGTCCAAACATTTTCTTGCCCTGATGCTGTTGAACAAATTGAAAGTTCGCTTGGGCGTTCTATTAATGATTTATTTGTCAATTTTTATCCACCCATTGCTGCTGCCTCTATTGCCCAAGTTCATCCCGCTGAATATTATGATGAGAACGGTCATAAAAAAAAATGTGCTGTTAAAGTTATTCGCCCCAATATCAGAAGCCGTTTTGCCAGAGACCTTAGAGGATTCTATCTCATTGCTCATTTACAAGAACGTTATATACCAGCTTCTCGGAGACTGCGTCCCGTTTGTGTGGTTGATACTTTAGCACAGAGCACACGTATTGAAATGGACTTACGGTTAGAAGCAGCAGCCATATCAGAAATGGCTGAAAATATTCAGCATGATGTAGGCTTTCGGGTACCCAAAATTAATTGGGAACGAACAGGGCGCAATGTTCTCACAATGGAATGGATTGATGGTATAAGAATATCTGAAATTTCTGCTCTCAAAGAGGCAGGTTTTGATTTACAAGCACTCGCCATTACACTCATTCAATCTTTTCTTCGTCATACATTGCGTGATGGTTTTTTTCATGCTGATATGCATCCAGGTAATTTATTTGTAGACTCACAAGGATGTATTGTTGCTGTCGATTTAGGAATTACAGGGCGACTTGGCAAAAAAGAACAGCATTTCCTTGCTGAAATCCTTTATGGTTTTATTACACGTGATTACCACCGTGTGGCACGCGCACATTTTGAAGCGGGATATGTACCTTCACACCACAATATTGAAAGCTTTGCGCAAGCAAATCGTGCCATTGGTGAGCCAATCCACGGACAATCAGCGCAAAGTATTTCCATGGCAAAGTTGCTCACACTGTTGTTTGAAGTCACTGAATTGTTTGATATGCAAACACGGCCTGAACTTTTACTTCTCCAAAAAACTATGGTTGTTGTTGAAGGTGTTGCACGTACACTGGATCCTCATTTTAACATGTGGAAAGCCTCTGAACCTGTTGTTAGAGAATGGATTGGCAAAAATTTAGGACCTATAGGAGTGGTAAAAGACCTTAGTGAAGGAGCACAAGCAATCCTTTCGCTCGCTCGAAAAACACCACAATTAATACAAAACTTCCAACGCATAGAAGAAGACTTTAACCAAATCAGAGAAACAGGATTTAATCTTTCGCCCACTACTCTTAAACGACTTGCTGTTGAACAAAGTCATACCAACCGTTATGGCCGTTATAGTTTGTTCATCATTGCATTTTGTTGTATTTGTTTTATTTTTTATCTTTTTCACCTTTTTTAATTTGTTCAATATGCTAAAAAACACTAATGATGAAATCATTGCAATCAATCTATTTCTTGGAGGTATTTTATGGCTAGTCTTACCATTCGTAACCTCTCTCCTGAAGTCAAGGAATCTTTACGTATACGCGCCGCAAAAAATGGCATTTCCATGGAAGAGGAAGCTCGCCGCATTTTAAGCAATCCTACAACTCCAACAATATCTTTTTCTCAAGCAAGTGCCATTGATGTGCAATCATTGAAATCAAAGTCTCTGCTTCTCATTATTGGTGGAAGTATTGCAGCTTATAAAGCGCTTGATCTCATTCGTCGTTTACAAGAACGTGGAGCACGCTTAAACATTATTATGACAAAAGCAGCGCAAAAATTTATCACATCTTTAGCAGCTGAAGCTCTCAGCGGTCATACTGTATATAGTGATTTATTTTCACGCGAAGAAGAACATGATATCGGACATATTCGCCTAGCACGTGATGCTGATCTCATCATTTTAGCGCCCGCCACAGCCAATCGTATTGCCAAAATAGCCAATGGCATAGGAGATGATTTAGCTGATTGCGTACTTTTAGCAGCACGCTGTCCGCTCTTAATTGCACCAGCTATGAATCCAGCGATGTGGACACATCCGGCAACTCTTCGCAATGTTGCAACATTGCGTGCAGATGGCATTCATATCATCGGACCAGAAATTGGTAAAATGGCTGAACGCAATGAAACGGGTTGTGGACGTATGAGTGAACCCTTAACCATTGTCGCTGCAGTAGAGGCTCTTTTAGGCGTACATGAACAACCACTTTCTGGACGCCATTTTATTGTGACTTCTGGCCCTACCCATGAACCAATAGATCCCGTACGTTATCTTGCTAATCGCTCTTCAGGCAAACAAGGACATGCTATTGCAACAGCGCTTGCACATTTAGGAGCAAAGGTCACACTTATTTGTGGACCTGTTCATCTTGCTAACCCGCCAACTGTGAAAACCATTCATGTTGAAACAGCACAACAGATGTTACAAGCCGTTCAAACCGAATTGCCTGCTGATGGTGCCATTTTTGTTGCCGCCGTTTGCGATTGGCGTAGCAAAACACAATCTCTACATAAAATAAAAAAGACTGCTCATAAAATACCACCCTCTTTGCCTATGGTTGAAAATCCTGACATTTTAGCAACAATTGGACATGCTGAAAACCGCCCACCTTTGGTAATTGGATTTGCTGCTGAAACTTCTGACCTCATTGTCAATGCGCAAAAAAAATGTCTCGAAAAAGGTGCTGATTTCATTCTTGCAAATGATATTTCCCATGCTGATGGCACGAGTGTCATGGGTTCTGATACAAATCAAGTTTATCTCGTTAGTAAAGAAAATATTGAACAATGGCCGCATATGAGCAAACAGCAAGTAGCAGAAAAATTAACAAAGGTTATTGTGTCATTTTTCAAGTCTCATCACCTTACCCATAAATGAGGCAAAAGATGCTTTATCTCAAATGAAAATACAAATTTGATTGAGAACTGAGAACTGAGAACTGAGAACTGAGAACTGAGAACTGAGAACATAAATACTTTAAATGAAATGCAAAACAAAACAAAAATGAAATTTAATTACTAAAATCATATAAAACTATTTGTACATACAGATTTCATTGAAATTCCCTTTGTACAAACAGTAACCTTTTCTCTAAAAGAAATAAAATTCTTACATATCTCAGTTTATTTGAAAGAGAATTGGTAGTATTTATGGTGACTTTTTCACGCTATTCATACTATGAGCTCTACAGAAAACGTAAATATTCTACAATATTTTCCCTTCTCCTCACTCTAAAAAACGAAGATTTTTCATTCTACCAATCTGTAACAAGATTGTTTTTTCAGGTAAATTTTACTTTTTGATCGTTTATGCGATTTACTTCTTAGCTGGCTGATATAAATCCTAAGCTGAATATTCTGCTCAACCCCGTATTTATACATTTGGGCTGATTTATTCTTGTATCAACAAACTTATAGAATCTATAAAGCTTAAGTACATATGTAAAACATTCTCCAATCTCCCTTTCTTGTTTTTACTTTTTTTTCTTATTTACTTGATTGTTATGATTTTTACGGCTGCCTATCGTGCGTTACAACGTCTTCTGACTCCACAATATCGCATTTTGATATTGAAAGCTTTGGGAATTACCTTTGGTGTGCTCATCATTTTATGGCTATGTGTACGCCAATTTTTTATCTCTTATTTTTGGCCTTGGGTTGCGCATTTTCTTCCTGTATTACCCAGTTGGACAGGATGGTTAGGACTGGGTATGCTGATCATTTTTAATCTTGGTTTAGCTTTATTGATGGCTTTTTTTATTGCCCCAATCACCGCTATGATTGGTGGTTTTTTCATTGATTCTGCTGCTGAAATTATTGAAAAAGAAGATTACCCAAACGAGCCTGTTGGGCATGCTCTGTCTTTTGGGCGTTCTCTCATTCTCTCCTTTAAATTTGTGCTTTTAAGTCTTCTTGGTAATGGAATTGCTTTGATTTTATTTTTCATACCAAGTATTAATTTGATTGCCTTTTATGTTATTAACGGCTTCTTGCTTGGTCGTGAATATTTTGTATTTGCCGCCTATCGCTTTCGACCAGAACAAGAAGCACATGCTTTTTTGCGCACGCATTACATAACGGTTTTTGGCGCAGGATTGTTAATCGCGCTTTTTGTTTCGATTCCCATTGTTAATTTAGCAACACCACTTTTCGCAGCCGCCTTTATGACATATTTACACAAAATGCTTTCTCAAAAACCACCGCACGTACTTGGTGAAAAATAATAACACTTAGAATAAAACCCAACAAGATTTATGCATAAAAAACATAGGAAATAAGTTGTATACTTTAAATGATCACTTTTATTCCCTTCATTAAAAAACTCTTGCTCTGGTATTGGTGTTTCGTTAACATAACGTTATCATATTTGCTCTTGTTACAGAGCATTTTGGCCTTAGTGATATTATAACTATAAGGTCTTTTTGCTTTAAGGGTGCTAGGGCTAATAGCCCAGTAAATGTTTGTTTTCATCAAAAAGCAAATGTGAAATTTGCCAACCAGTGCAAGGAAGAGAGTTTGATATCAAAGTAAAAAAACAAAGACCATCAATTATTAACACATTAAAATTGCTTGAGAGATTTGTTATAAGGAATATTCTTAATGGGAAGCATTGCTGTGACCTTGATAAAAAATCAAAAACAATAGGGTTGGAGCTATATGTATAGTGCAAAAAGTATTAAATAGACCTATTTATTCAACTGGCAAAGTGAGTCTGATTGTTTAAATTCTCTATTTTTTGAAATCATGTAAAAAATGTATAATATTAAAGAGAGGTTATCAAGATGAACTGGATTACAAATTATGTTCGTCCTAAAATTAATTCTATATTGGGACGCCGTGAAATTCCAGATAATCTATGGATTAAAGACCCCACCAGTGGTGAAATGGTCTTTCATAAAGACCTAGAAATGAATCAATATGTAATCCCTAGTTCGGGTTATCATATGCGCATTAGTGCCAAAAATCGTCTCATGCATTTCTTTGATGATGGCATTTATACACCTCTTGAAAATCCAAAAGTTGTAACAGATCCTTTAAAGTTTCGCGATGAAAAACGTTATATTGATCGGTTAAAAGATTATCGTTCTAAACTTGGAGTGGATGACAATATTTTAAGCGCACGCGGTACTATTGAAGGCTTACCAATTATAGCTATCGTTCAAGATTTTGCTTTTATGGGAGGATCCCTTGGTATGGCTTCAGGAGAAGCTATTATCAAAGCTTTTGATACTGCCATTGCCCAAAAATGCCCTTTAGTGCTTTTTGCTGCCTCTGGGGGTGCACGCATGCAAGAAGGAACACTCTCATTGATGCAAATGCCTCGTACAACTGTAGCTATTGAAATGCTAAAAGAAGCAAAACTTCCCTATATTGTGGTTCTTACCAATCCAACCACGGGGGGGGTTACTGCTTCTTATGCCATGCTTGGTGATATTCATATTGCCGAACCTGGTGCTATGATTGGTTTTGCGGGACCACGGGTGATTCAACAAACCATACGCGAGACCTTACCAGAAGGTTTTCAAAGTAGTGAATATCTCCTAGAACATGGTATGATTGATATGGTCGTATCGCGTCTAAAAATGAAAGAAACTATTGCACGGCTTCTACGCTTGATGATGAAAAAGCCTATGGCTGTTAATCCTTCCAATCCATCTCCAACAGATTCCCATACACCGTTTTCTAAAACCAAAGCAGCTTAACTTCATGGAGAAAAGCCAAGTACAAAGGATGATAGATGATTTACTAAAAAGTTATCCAAAAAAATTTGATCTTTCTTTAGAGCGTATTCTGTATCTTTTAGAGCGTCTTGGTAATCCACATTTAAATCTTGCGCCTGTTATTCACATTGCCGGAACAAATGGCAAAGGATCAGCCTCAGCAATTTGTCGTGCTCTTCTGGAAAGTGCCGGCTACTGCGTTCATGTGTATAGTTCACCTCATCTGGTAAATTGGAATGAACGTTGTCGGCTAGGTCAAAAGGGAGGAGGAAAGCTTGTTACAGAGTGCCAATTGGCGGCAATACTTGATGAAATTATAAAAGTAAATCGTCAAAATCCAATTACTGTTTTTGAAATTTTCACAGCAGCCGCTTTTATGCTGTTTAGTACACATCCAGCAGATGTTGTGATTTTAGAAGTTGGGTTGGGAGGACGCTTTGATGCGACCAACGTGATTAGCAGACCAGCTGTCTCCCTCATTATGCCTATTGATTATGATCATGAAAGCTTTCTTGGCAACACAATTGCACAAATCGCTTTTCAAAAAGGGGGAATCATTAAACCAACAGTTCCTGTAGTTATCGGTAAGCAAGATCATGATGAAACCCTTTCTGTTTTAACAACCCTTGCAGAGAAAAACAAAGCACCATATTCACTCTTTAATCAAGATTATCAAAGCTATACAGAACATGGGCGTATGGTCTTTCAAAACAATCAAGGTCTCATGGATCTTCCACTGCCTAACCTTATTGGAACCCATCAAATTGCTAATGCGGGAGCTTCTCTTGAAGCAATCTATCAAGCGGGTTTTCAACTTTCAGAACAAGCAATAAGCCATGCTTTGCAAAATATTTACTGGCCAGCACGAATGCAACATTTGACCCATGGACATTTGATTGATCAACTGTCTCCTCATATTGATTCATGGCTCGATGGTGGTCATAATCCTGCTGCTGGAAAAGCGGTTGCTGTAGAACTTACCAAGTGGAGAAAAAAACAAATCGTCCTTTTATTATGATTGCTGCTATGCTCAATACCAAAGATGCTGTCGGTTATTTTCGTCCTCTCGCAAATCTTATAGATAAAGTTTACACAATCCCATTAACCGACAACAACGCAGGCATTTATCCAACGACTTTAGCTGAATCAGCACGAAAAGTAGGGATTTGTGCCATCTCATGCACGCATCTAAAAGATGCTTTACATAAAATTAATACAAATCATAAAGAGGCTATCGTTCTTATCGGTGGTTCCCTTTACCTTGCTGGTGATATTTTACGTGACAATAAAACACCACCATGTTAAAAACTGATTATCTATGGAGCTTTTGAAAGATAGACCTTTTAATCATGCAACTTGATTGTGCACTTTATCAACATCCTAAACTTATCACTGTTTTTGGTGGCTCTGGTTTTGTAGGGCGACATGTCGTTGAAACTTTAACCAAGCGCGGGCATCGTGTTCGCATTGCTGTTCGTTGTCCACAAAAAGCTTATTATATGCTCCAAATAGGAGAAGTGGGACAAACCCAAATGCTGCAAACCAATATCAAGCATCGTGCCTCTGTTGAGCGTGCCTTGCTTGGAGCAGATGGCGCAGTCTTTCTTCCTGGCAGCTTAGCGCAAGCAAATCAATCAAACTTTCAAAATACACAAATTGATGGGGCACAAAATGTTGCTGAATTAACAGCTCAAGCTGGTATTCCCCTTCTCTATATGTCAACGCTTGTCGCCAATAAAGATGCTCCATCTCTTTATGCACGCGTCAAATTTATGAGTGAAGAAATCGTTCAAAATACGCATTCTCAAGCAATTATTATGCGTCCATCCGTTATCTTTGGACCAGAAGATTGTTTCTTTAACACTTTAGCAAACTTATCGTGTTTTTTACCAATTATGCCCCTTTTTGGAGGAGGACAAAGCAAATTACAGCCCGTATATGTCGGTGACATTGCTGAATTTGTCGTACGCGCTTTAGAAGGAAAAGTTGCCTCTGGAAAAAGTTATGATCTTGGTGGCCCTCAGATTATTACTTTCCAAAATGTTCTCGAGAATATACTCAAAATCATCCGTCGCAAAAAAACAATTCTATCTATGCCTCTTTCTGTGGGGCTATTGATGGGAGGTTTTTTGGGAGCTATCGGTAAGTTGCCTTTCTTGCCAACACTGGTAACAAAACATCAGATACACTTCTTACAAGTGGATAATATTGTTTCTCAAGAAGCTCTTGAAAAAGGCTATACTTTGGAAGGTGCAGGTATTGCCCCCAGAGCAATGGCTGCTCTCTTGCCAAGTTACCTCTGGCGATTTCGTCCACATGGCCAATTTTCTAAAAATTTGCCAGCCTAGCATAAATCCTCTGAAAGATTACTTAATTCTTTGATTTATAACGGTTTTTATCATTAAATCCTTACATTTAAAAGTATAAGAATTGTTTGATGTTTGTGGAAAAAATAAAATATTCTTATAAACCTTCTTAGTGCAAAAATAGCTATAGTATTTAAAAATAGGGTTTTCTTGTTTTTTCATAGGCATAAAGATGCGCCCAATAATCTCACATTATATTACTTATGAGCAAATACTTGAAACTGAAACTCAGAACAAAGTGAAATGTCTTTTTAAACAAGTATATGATAAGCTGTACAATGGCGTGCTCTTCCTCGTGAAAGGACATGACCCTATTAAAGAATCTATACAAAAAATGTAAGGTATTCTGTAATTTTCATTCTTAAAAATAATATTGCTTGAATGGTTTTTAAAGTTGTAAAGCTTAAGTAAAAGAAAATGACAAATCTAGAAATTTGTTTTTATCTTCTTCCAAAATGAAGCTGTGTTTCTGTTTTACAAATAAACTAAATAGAATGTGTGGAACTCTTATTTCAACCTAGCTGTATATACAAAAACTGAAATGCCTTAAAAACAGCAAATATTGGTAAATTATGCTTACTTAAGAAAATTTTTGAACCCGCTGTATTTTGTCAATTACTGTCATTTAATACAGATAAATGCCTATTTTGTGCACAAATTTATAGAGGTTTTAAATAAGAATTTTTTCACATAAAGAAATCTTTCTATTGGCTTGCATTTTTTTTAATTTCTCCTACCGTTTTGGGGAAAAATAATTTTAAAGGAAATAAAAAATGGCAACCCCAGATTATGTTGTCAAAGATATTGCACTTGCTCCTTATGGTCGTAAAGAACTCGATATAGCCGAAACAGAAATGCCCGGTTTAATGGCTTGTCGGAAAGAATTTTCTTCCCATCAACCTTTACGAGGGGCACGAATTTCTGGTTCATTGCATATGACCATACAAACAGCTGTTTTGATTGAAACACTGAAATCATTGGGCGCTGATGTACGGTGGAGTTCTAGTAATATTTTTTCTACGCAAGACCACGCAGCAGCAGCTGTTGCTGCCACGGGTACTCCTGTTTTTGCGGTAAAAGGTGAAACATTGCAAGAATATTGGACTTATATAGATGCCATTTTTCAATGGCCTGATGGAAATCTCTCCAATCTTATCTTAGATGATGGAGCTGATGCTACAAACTATATTTTGGTGGGATGTCGTGCAGAAGAAAATAACGATATTCTCTCTCATCCTAAAACAGAAGAAGAAGCGTTTTTTTTCAAACAAATCCAAAAGCGTATAAATAAAACACCGGGCTTTTTCACACGACAGTGCGCCGCAATCAAAGGTGTGAGTGAAGAAACCACAACAGGTGTACACCGTCTTCATCATTTACAAGAGAAAGGTCTTTTGCCTTTTCCTGCTATTAATGTCAATGATAGTGTTACGAAATCGAAATTTGATAATAAATATGGCTGTAAAGAATCACTCGTAGATGGTATTCGACGTGCAACAGATGTGATGATAGCTGGTAAAACAGCTATTGTCTGTGGCTATGGTGATGTGGGTAAAGGTTCAGCAGCTTCTCTTTCAGGTGCTGGAGCTCGTGTCAAAGTAACGGAAATTGACCCAATCTGTGCTCTTCAAGCAGCAATGGATGGCTATGAAGTGGTTCATTTAGATGATGCCGCTTCTAGTGCCGATATTATTATCACAACAACAGGCAATAAAGATATTGTTCGCTTAGACCATATGCGGCAAGTAAAAGATATGTGTATCCTTGGAAATATTGGCCATTTTGATAATGAAATCCAAGTCTCAGCTCTTCGAAATTTGCCATGGACAAATATTAAACCACAGGTCGATATGATTACCTTTCCCGATGGAAAGCGCATTATTCTGCTTTCTGAGGGGCGTTTACTTAACCTTGGTAATGCTACGGGGCATCCCTCTTTTGTTATGTCAGCCTCATTTACCAATCAAGTTTTAGCGCAAATTGAACTCTTTACTCGTTCAGAACACTATAAAAATGAAGTGGCTGTTTTGCCCAAACATCTTGATGAAAAAGTTGCACGCCTTCATCTTGATCGTTTAGGAATAAAGTTAACCATTTTATCAGAAGAACAAGCTGCTTATATTGGAGTTACGCCTCAAGGACCTTATAAACCAAATCATTATCGTTATTAAAATGTTTCCTTGGGTTAAAAGAAAAAGGGAAAAGGCGCCGTGTTCCACTTTGGTGACTATGCCTCCAAAGAAAAAGTTCAAAAAATGATCCGAATCTGTACGCATATTTTTTGTCTTTTTTTTCCGACATGCGTTTTTGCTCAATCATTGGAAATGCATTTACCATTTACTTTTACCTTGCCAGATGGTCCGTGGCTTCTTGTTATTCTCTTTGGAGGGATTTCTTGTGCCTTACTGCTCACTTGTATAGCTCTTATGAGATGTGCAAAAAAAGCTTCGTGGAAACCTCAGCAAACAATTACAGTAAACTTTTCTGAGAAAATTAAATATTATGAATGGCTTCTAGAAGAAACTGGACAATCCCTTCTGATTTGGGAAGATCCGAACGCTTTACCTCGTTTGGTTGGTAACATTCCCGCGTTACAAAAAGCAGGAATTCTTCAGCAAGATTTTCAATGTTTTGAACTCTGGCTTGAAGAAAATTCAAACCGAGAACTTGATTATGCACTGACGCAATTGCGTTATGAAGCGCATCCTTTTGAACTTTCTATCACAACGAAAAATAATATACTGTTACAGGTTACAGGAGTCATTGCAGGAACTGTAGCCATTGCGCGCTTTCAAGATATCTCAACACAGCAGAGCGAAAATGCACGTTTACAAAAGGATATCTCCAAAATCCTTATTGAACTTAGAATGCAACGTAATCTTCTTGATCGTATTCAAGAACCCGTATGGATACGAGACGGTGAAGGAAAAGTTTGTTTTGTTAATCGTGCCTTTAAAGAAATAACGGGATTTCAAGAAGGTATTAATGAAGTAAATGATCTTTTTAGTGACACAGCAAAATATAAAACAGATGAAGAAGAAACAATTTTTCAAGAGCATGTTCATACGGTCATTGATGGAGAACGGCATCATTTTCACCTTACACGGATTACAACTGCTGAAGGAATGGCCGCTTTTGCGCATGATGACAGCGCATATGAAAATCTTTCTAATGAACTAAGGCGCGTTCTTCAAAGCCACTGTGAAACACTTGACCAAATCTCAACAGCTGTCGCTGTTTTTGATACCAATCAAAAATTAAAATTCTGCAACCATGCTTTTAAAATTTTATGGCCCTTGGAGAGTTCTTTTTTAGAAAGTGAACCAAGCCATACATTGCTTCTTGAACGTTTGCGCGAAAAAGGACTCATTGCACAACCCCCAGATTGGCGTGCATGGAAAGAAGAACTTTTAAAAGCCTACCAGCAAACAGAATCAAATCAACAAATTTGGAATTTGCCAGACGGGCGCACCATACGGGTTGTCTCGAACCCTCATCCCCAAGGAGGCATCACTTGGCTTTATGAAAATCTTACAGAAAAAATTGACCTTGAACGACGTTATAATACCCTTATTAAAATACAAGGTGAAACCCTTGATAAACTTTCAGAAGGTGTTGTCGTTTTTGGCACTGATGGACGTCTTCGTTTATCAAATCCTGCCTTATCAAAATTATGGTCTCTTCCCTATAATTTATTGGTAGAAGGTACCCATATTACACAATTACAAAACCATTGCTCGGCCTTAAGCCTGCGACAAGAATGGGATCAGTTTACCAAATTTATTACAGGTTTTGCTGAAAAACGTGATACCATTTCAGGGCGCATGGACCTTACAAATGGTATGATCATTGACTATAAACTTGTACCTCTTCCCGATGGGCAGACAATGCTCAATTTTGTTAATGTTACAGATACTGTTCATGTTGCACGTGCTCTCCAAGAAAAAAATGAAGCCTTAGAAAGTGCTGATCGTTTGCGTAATGAATTTGTTCAACATGTTTCCTATGAACTCCGTACACCTCTCACCAATATTATTGGATTTTCTGATATTTTAAGCGATCAAATTTTTGGTTCTATTAATGAACGCCAAAAGGAATATCTGGGGCACATTCATTCAGAATCAGGTTCTCTTTTGAATCTTGTTAATGATATCCTTGATCTTGCAACCCTTGATGCAGGTATCATGAAGCTAGATATACAGCTGGTTAATATTGCCGATGCTATGGTGCAGGCAGTAACACGTGTAGAAGAACGCCTTAATGGGCGCCATATTACGCTTTTACAGCAAATTTCTCCCTCCCTAAATTGTATCTCTGCGGATGCAACGCGTTTGCATCAAATCTTTGTTAATGTTCTCAGCAATGCCATTAACTTTGCACCAGAAGCAAGTACGATTGAATTTTGTGTCGATGAACAAGATGATAACATCGTCTTCTGTGTCCATAATGAGGGATTTGATATTCCAGAAGATATTCTCAATCGCATTTTCAAACCTTTTTCTTCCCATTCACATCATGGTGGGCGTGCTGGAGCAGGTCTTGGTTTGTCCCTTGTGAAAAGCTTTGTTGAGCTCCATGATGGACGCGTTGAAATTCTTACCGGTACTGGACAAGGAACAACAGTGAAATGTTTTTTTCCAATTTCCCAAAGAGATAAAGTTTTTTAATCGTATCTTTTATTGTGACACAATTTTTCATCCCTGTAGGGAACAGTTCATGAATTTTAATTTTTTTCTTGAAAATGAAGAAGCAACAAAGCTTTTTGCGCAAGATTTAGCACTCGCTTTAAGGCCTAGTGATCTGGTGACACTACAAGGTGATCTTGGAGCAGGAAAATCAACCATTGCACGGACAATTATCCACACACTTGCAAATGACAATAGTCTGGATGTTCCAAGCCCTACTTTCACTCTTGTGCAAAACTATCAACTTCCAAAATTTGAAATTATTCACGCAGACTTTTATCGCCTTTCTATGGCAGAAGAAATTGATGAATTAGGTCTTCATGAAGCACGTGAGCAAAGCATTTTACTCATTGAATGGCCAGAAAAAGGGGCAGAGTTCTTAGAATCGGTTACCTTTGCGCTCACTTTACAACATGAAGGCTGTGGGCGTCATGTAACGCTTACAGCAGCACAAAATTCTCTTGAACGTTTACAACGTTCTTTTGCAATTCGTACATTCTTAAAAACCCATGAACGTGGTCATGTTCATCGTCATTTTTTAGCTGGTGATGCCTCAGGACGTATTTATGAACTTCTTTATGATGGTCAGAATAAGGAAGTGCTCATGGATGCACCAACCATGCAGATGAAACAAAATACCGATCTCTCTTACGTAACAATGGCACAGCTTGCAAAAGATATCCGCCAATTTGTTGGAATTAATCAACTCATATTAGAGAATGGTTTTTCTGCTCCTCATATCTTTGTCGAAGATGTTGAAAAGGGATTTTTGATTTTGGAAGATTTTGGAAATGAAGGAATTTTAGATCAAAACGGTTATCCTTTAGAAGAGCGTTACATCGCCTGTAGTGAATTGCTTTCTTCTTTTCATCAAAAATCATGGCCTTCCCAAAAGCAATTTACAACATTTTTGCTGCAAATTCCTCCCTATGGTTGCCAAGCACTACAGGCAGAACTTTCCTTGTTGCTCGACTGGTATATCCCCTTTCAAACACAAAAAAATTTAGATCAAGCACAACGTGACGCTTTTTTTGCCTGTTGGCAGCCCTATCTTGATCATCTCTCCAAAGGAGAAAATACCTTTGTTATGCGTGATTACCATTCACCCAATATTCTTTGGCGTGCACATAAGGAAGGATTTGATCGTATTGGTTTGATTGATTTTCAAGATGGCTTAATAGGTCCAACAGTCTATGACCTTGTTTCTTTAGCACAAGACGCACGTGTGTTTATTTCCCCAACACTTGAAGTAAAAATTCTTGATGCTTATTGCAATGCACGTCATAAAGCGCCACGACCCTTTGATGAAGGAGAATTCCGCAAGCTTTATGCTTTTGCGGGCGCCCAACGCGCTTCGAAAGTGTTAGGAATTTTTCTACGTCTTCATCAGCGAGATGGAAAATCATCTTATCTTCAATATCTCCCCCATGTACAAGATTATCTTGCCCGCAATCTTTCACACCCAATGCTTGGACCTTTACAAAACCTCTATCAAGAAATAGGACTCTAAAAATAGGATAGAGATTTCTCTTTTTTATTTTCAAAAAATTCTTTTTACAAAAATAAGCTGTTTTTACTATGGGATGCGAGAAGAAGAAATATTTTTGCTTCCTTTTTCTGTTCCAAACCCCTTTCATAACAATGAGTGAGTCTTTTTATCAAAGTTGCTTAACCCAAACTAACAATCTCTTATAGATGCAGTTTTTCAGTTTTACCCTTTATAAAAATTGTATAAAGTAGAAAAAACATAAATCATCAATAAGGCGGAACATTTCCATACATCCCAAACGAGATCATATGACCTATAAACCGCGTGTCTTTTCTATTTCTCCAGGAACATCTTTTCTATCGCATTTTGTCGATGCATTGTTTTCTGGTGTACTTATTGATAATTTCGCACCTCATGGAGATATTCAAACTGCTCTTGCAGATACCCTTATCTATGTTCCAACACGCCGTGCTGCGCGTGCTTTGCGTCTAGCTTTTGTGGAAAGAAGTGATACACGATCAACCCTCTTGCCAACCATTCGCGCTTTGGGAGATGTGGATGAAGAGAGTTTCCTTTTTAGTGAAAACCATATTAATGCTCTGAACCCTCCTATCGGAGAAAGTGAACGCCTTCTGCTGCTCGCGCGTTTCATTCGTCCTTGGCGTGAAAATTTGCCTGCTCATTTGCGTGCCATGTTTGGTACAGAAGATGTGCTTATTCCCGCTCATACGGCCGATGCAATTTGGCTTGCACAAGATTTAGTAAGGCTTATGGATGAAATGGAAACAGAAGCAGCAGACTGGTCAAAACTTAAAGACATTGCCCCCGATATGGTTGCGGAATGGTGGCAAATAACAGTCGATTTCCTTACCATTGTCACACAAAGCTGGCCGCAAATCTTACAAGAAAGAGGGCAAAGTAATCCAGCTGCATGGCGTAATCAAGCACTTAAAATGCACGCCGAGACTTTATGGCAAACTCAGCCTGATAAGCCTATTCTTGCAGCGGGTGTGTCAGGCTCTATACCTGCAGTTTCTCATCTTTTAAAAGTCATTGCCTCTCTGCCAAAAGGTGCTGTTGTTCTTCCTGGACTTGATCTTGATATGGATGAAGAACAATGGGAGGCATTAGGTGTAACCCATAAAGAAAAAACAACTTATGATGTTTTTGATCATGCAGTGAATGCTTTTAGCCATCCTCAATATCATTTAAAAAAACTTCTTTCTCTCATGAAATGCCACCGCATGGATGTGTGCGAAATTGGTCAACAAAGTGCAATAAAGAAAAGGCGTATGGCTCTTTTATCGGAAGCGCTACGACCAGCTTCTACAACAGAGCGCTGGATACAAATTGTCCGCGATGATTACGAACATCTTTGTACCGATTGGTCATTCATTGAAGCGATAAATGAGCGTGAGGAAGCACTCGCTATTGCTGTTGCTTTACGCAATGCTATTGAAGAGCCTCAAAAAAATGCAGCTCTTATTACTAATGACCGCAATTTAGCACGCCGTGTGGCCGCTGAATTACAGCGCTTTGGCATTGAAGCAAATGATTCAGGTGGAATACCACTTGCACAAACACTCCCTGCCACCTTGTTACGACTTCTTTTAGAAAATATCTTTCAGCCTTATGATCCTGTTGCTTTTCTTTCCCTTCTTAAACATCCACTCACCACATTGGGCCAAGAGCGTCATCATTTACGCGAAATGGCAGAAAATTTTGAACTCTTTGTTCTTCGAGGAAACACAAGCTGTATCAATCTTTGTGAATGCGATAAATTTCTCGAAAAATGGACCGCAACATATTTGAGCAATATTTCTGAACCCGATGCTTTAGATCAACAAAAATGTGAAGAAGCACGCCTGCTTGGTGATCTTTTGATCAAAGCTGTGGAGCCTTTAGCATCGCTCATGAAACAAGAGCAGGAATGCACAATCAACAAGGTTGCGGTAGCAACAGTTGAAGTTTTTGAAAATTTTGGGCGTGATGAAAACAATTCTCTTGCTCATCTTTATCAATATGAAGCAGGTCAAGCTCTGTTGACTTTTTTACGTGAATTGGTGAGCGATCAATCGGGGTTAAAATTCCCTCTTTGCGAATGGCCTGCTATGTTCTCAGCCCTGATAGCAACCCGTTCTGTCACACCATCCCCTGGAGGACATCCCCGCTTATTCATCTGGGGTACTTTGGAATCACGCCTGCAAACGGTTGATACAGTCATCATCGGAGGACTTAATGAAGGATCATGGCCAATTACAACCCACAATGATGCTTTTTTATCACGGCCGATGAAAATAATGCTAACTCTTGAACCACCCGAACAACGTATTGGCCTTTCCGCACATGATTTTCAATGGGCTATGGGAATGGATAAAGTGGTGATGAGCCGAGCATTAAGAGTCAATCATACGCCTTCCATTCCATCACGCTGGTTACAGCGCTTAGAAACGGTTATAGGAAAACAAGTTTGGCAACAAATCCGTGCTCGAGGTGAAATATTTCTTCATTGGGCAAAAATGCTTGATCATACAAATATCATTGCTGGTGCGACACGTCCTTGTCCTGCCCCCCCCCTTGATGCGCGTCCTCGCCATTTTTCCGTTACCGAAATAGCAACGTTGCGCTATAATCCTTACGCTATTTATGCAAAAAAAATCTTACATCTTAAACCGCTTAAAGCCCTCCTCCATGCTCCTAGCGCTGCTGAACGTGGCATACTTTATCACGCTATTCTTGCTACTTTTTGTAGACAAGTAAAAAACCTAAATGCTGCGAATGCACTTGATGTACTTCTCAATATCGGACGTCAAGAATTTGATAAATTCAATTTGCCTGCCGATATTGAAGCAATATGGTGGAACAATTTTGAAAATCTTGCTCCGTTTTTACTCCAATGGGAACAAAGCTTAGGACCTCGAGAACGATATGCCGAAGTGGTATCACAAAAAATACCCATCTCTACCACAGGTGTCACCCTTTCGGGACGTGCTGATCGTATTGATGTGTTGCCAAATAAAACAGTGGAAATACTTGATTTTAAAACTAGTACTCCCCCCTCATCAAAAGAAGTGCGCGATTTATTGTTTCCACAATTGGCACTAGAAACAGCTTTGTTTATGCAAGGCGCTTTTCCAGATTTTCAAAATCTTACCCCTACAAATTTATTTTATGTCGCTCTTAATCAAAAAGGTAAAATCACTTCCCAGTTAATTTTTTCAAAGAAAGAAGAAAAAGCTCACCAAAGCCCCATTGATCTTGGTGAGAGGGCATGGAAACGTCTTATCGCATTAATGAATTATTATCAAAATCCACAACAAGGTTATCTTTCAAATGCAGTTCCTTTTAAACGAGAATATGAAGATGATTATGACCATTTGGCACGTTTATGGGAATGGTCAAGTGGACTTCAGAAAGCAGATCAAGAATGACTTTTTTTTCTATTCCTGAAGCAGCTCTTGAAGCACAAAAAACAGCAACACATCCCAAAACGAATGTATGGGTTTCTGCCAATGCGGGATCTGGAAAAACCCACGTTTTAAGCGAACGGGTTATTCGTTTGCTTTTAAACGGTACCCCTCCGGCACGTATTTTATGCCTTACTTACACAAGAGCTGCGGCTGCTGTTATGCAATCGCGGATTTTTCGCACACTTTCTAGCTGGAATGAACTTGATGATGCACAGCTGCAACAAACTTTATCGCAGCTTGAAAAGAAACCCATCAATGCACAAAAACTAACCTATGCGCGTCAACTCTTCGCCCGTGCCTTAGAAACACCAGGGGGATTAAAAATTCAAACTATCCACGCATTTTGTGAATCTCTCTTGCATCAATTTATGCTAGAAGCTAATATTGCTGGGCATTTCGAAATGCTTGATGATATCAGTCGAAAAAAACTCCTCCAAGAAGCCCGTCGTCAGCTTTTGGAGCATAGGGATGCGCAATCCGCTTTAAAACAGCTGCTTAAAATTGTTAGTGAGCACACGCTTAACCAATTGCTGTATGAGGCAATTGAGAAGCGGCATAAACTAACTGATTTTTTGTCCTCTGTTCTCTCTGAAAACGCAGAAGAAAAGTTGCGTGCACTCTTTCATTTAGCAGCCGATGAAACAAAGGAACGGTTGCTAGAAAAAATTCAACAAACTGCTCGTCTGCCTCTTTATGCTCTTACACATTGCCAAACCAACGGCAATAAAAGCCTCCAGAAAATAATCGCGAAATTTTCCCAATTAGAAGAGACTCATGATGAAACAAATATTATTGATATTATTTCCGATATTTATTTTACAACGAAAGGCGAACCACGTAATTTTTCATCTTTATCTTGTAAAAAATCAGATGAAATTTGGCCCTTTATTCAACAAATGCTTGAGGATAAACAGAATAAACTTTCTGTTCTTTTAGAGAAATATCAATGCGCAAAAATCGTCACATTCAATAGGGCAGCTTTTCAGCTTTGTGCCCTCTATCTTAAAATCACCGCGAATTTAAAAAAAGTCAATGGTTTGTTGGATTTTGATGATCTCATTGAACGCACTCTCTCTCTGTTACGGCGCAAAGGGGCAAGCCAATGGGTGCATTATAAACTTGATCGTGGTCTTGATCATATTTTACTTGATGAAGCACAAGATACCAACCCTGAGCAATGGCAAATTATTCAACTTTTGACGCAAGAATTTTTTACAGGTTATGGTCAGCGTACAAATATACGTACTCTTTTTGCTGTTGGAGATGAAAAGCAATCCATCTATTCTTTTCAAGGTGCGGTACCAGAAAATTTTGCCGAAAATGGACGAATAATTCAAAAAAAAGCCCAGCAAGCAAAACAAAAATTTGAAAAAATACAACTGAATTATTCTTTTCGTTCTACGGCAGATGTTCTTAAAAGTGTTGATCTTGTGTTTGAAACACCAGAAAACTACAAAGGACTTTCAGCAGAAAATACCAAAACAGTCCATGAAGCTATTCGTGTTCATAGCCCAGGAGAGGTTATTATATGGGATGCCATTTCTAAAGAAAAAAGCGAACTTCCTGATGATTGGCATTTAAGCGTTGATCATTTAGACACCCCTGAAACACGTTTAGCAGAAACAATTGCTGAAACAATTGCTGGTTGGTTACACAAAGGAGAAATATTTCCAGCAAAAGGGCGCCTCATGCGCGCAAGTGATATTATGATCTTGGTTCGTAAACGTGATCACTTTGTTTCTGCTCTTTCTCGTGCTCTTAAATACCGCGATATTCCCATCGCTGGTGCTGATCGTTTACAGCTGATTAAGCACATTAGTGTGCGTGATTTAATGGCGCTGGCACGTTTTGTCTTGCAACCACAGGATGATCTTTCTCTTGCTTGTGTTTTGAAAAGTCCTCTTTTTGCCCTTAGTGAAGAGGAACTTTATCAGCTTGCTGCACATCGTACAGGCTCTCTGTGGCAAAGCCTTTGTATGCATGCTTCATCCCATGCATCTTTTAAAAATGCTTTTGAAAGTTTAAGCAATTATCGCACTCTCGTGGATAAAATACCGGTTTTTGAATTCTATAGCTATATTCTGAATAATGATAAAGGACGCCAAAAGATTTTGGCTCGCTTAGGAGTGGAAGCAAATGATGTGCTTGATGCTTTTATGGATTATACACTCACTATTCAAAAAACCGGTTTACTAGGGTTACAGGCTTTTCTGGAAACATTAAGTGCAAACGATCCAGAAATTAAACGTGAGTTTGATCAAAATCATGAAGAAATTCGTATCATGACTGTTCATGCCGCAAAAGGACTAGAAGCTGCTGTTGTGTTTCTGGTTGACCCAGGGAGTGCTATTTGGCACCCTCAACATGCACCACACTTGCTTAAAGTCCCTTCAAGTCATGCGCAAGATTGTGATCAACAAGCTTTTATTTGGCGCCCTAATGCAAAATTCGAAACACCACCCTCTAAACAAGCATTGTCATCTTTAAAAGAACGCGCTGAAGAAGAATATAGGCGCCTTCTCTATGTGGGAATGACACGCGCTGAAGATCGTTTATTTGTTTGCGGATATAGTGGTGAGAAAACCTCCCCTCACACATGGCTACAATTGGTAAAAAATGCTCTCAAACCCCATGCCGTTGCTATAAAAGGTCCAGCAGAAGATATCGCGGCTTGGCGCTATTGTATTACATCTTCTTCATCTGCCTCTATAAACCAAGAGCTCCCTCATACTGCGTGCCAAACACCACCATCTCTGCCAACCTTTTTTTCCCATAAAGTTCCGACAGAACCAACTCTACCTAAGCCATTGAAGCCCTCTGTTGCTAGCCTTTCTATTGAAACTGATCCTGAAATTTCCTCAAATCCAAAATATTTGAATCTCTCTCCTGTCTTAGGAGAAACAAATAGCAACAGAACTTTCTTCATTGAATATGGAAATATTGTTCACCGATTGCTGCAATATTTGCCCAATTGCCCTCCCCAAAGACGTCGAGATTACGCTCAGCATTATCTTAATGCTAAAGCGTCTCATTGGTTTGAGAATCAAAGAAAAAAGGCACTTTATCATGTTTGGCAGATCTTAGATCATTCTTACCTTACACCTCTCTTTTCTGATCATTCTCGTGCTGAGGTTCCCTTAATGGGTATAGTAAAAATTCGTGGAAAAGAACAAGCTGTTTCCGGTCAAATTGACCGTCTCTATATAACAGAAGAGAGCATAATCTTTGCTGATTTTAAAACAGGATTTCCACCTGAAAATGAAGCTGCAATCCCTCAACACCATTTGTTGCAAATGGCTCTTTATCGAAAATTGCTGCAAACTATTCATCCCAATAAAGATATCCAAGCACTTCTCGTCTACAGTAAAGAAGTAAAAGTGTTTAAACTTCCTCCAGAACACCTCGATGCGCTTCTCGATGAAATTGCCTGACAAATTATGAAAAATTTTCCCCCTTAAAGCCTCTTATAATTTATCTTAGCAATAACTTGATATGAATCGTTATCGTACCAATCTATAGAAATGAATATAAAGGATAAATCAATGATGTGTATAAAAGTTGATAACAGCAATTTTGAAAATGAAGTTCTGAATTCTTCCACCCCTGTTGTGGTTGATTTTTGGGCAGAGTGGTGTGGTCCTTGCAAAATGATTGCTCCAATTTTGGATGAGATTTCAATAGAAATGCAAAATCAAGTTAAAATTGCCAAAGTGAATATCGATGAAAATCCCGAACTGGCTACCCAATATGGGGTGCGCTCAATTCCTACCCTGTTGATGTTTAAAGGGGGAAATGTTTCATCGAATATGGTTGGTGCTGCCTCTAAAGCACGTGTTACTGAATGGATTAAAGAGGCACTTGGTTAAATTGCTCATGTGATTTTTCTAAAAAGGAGAGGAATCTTACCTCTCCTCCTTATTAGATGTTAAAAACAATTTTTTGTAAAAAAATATTTTTTTATTCAGAGCGTGTTTGATAATCTTTAAAAGTTGCAAATTTTATTTTCGGGGCTCGCTCTGCTTCATAATTCAATGAAAAATGATTTTCTGCTAAAAAAACTGGATCACCCTCTAAATCATGGGCAATGGCAGAATGGTGATTGCTGAGAAATTTTTGTAATTCATCTTTGCTTTGTGCTGAAATCCAACGACATACATTAAAGCGTGCTGATTCAAAATTTACCGGCAAACCATATTCTATTTTCAGTCTTTCCTTTAGAACATCAATCTGCAAAGCACCAATGACACCAATGAGCGAGGGTGAACCATCATAGGGGATAAATAATTGCACAACCCCTTCTTCTGCCATTTGTTGCAAAGCTTCTTTGAGTTTTTTTGCTTTCATCGGATCACCCAAACACACACGACGCAAAATTTCTGGTGCAAAATTGGGTACTCCCTTAAAGAAAATATCTTCTCCTTCTGTTAAGGTGTCACCTATACGCAATGTGCCATGATTAGGAATTCCTACAATATCACCGGCATAGGCTTGATCAGCAATTTGGCGTGAACGCGCAAAGAAAAATTGTGGTGTTGAAAGTGTTATAGGTTTTCCCGTTCGCACCAATTTTGTTTTCATGCCACGTTCAAGTGTTCCAGAACAAACCCGAAAGAATGCAATACGATCACGGTGATTAGGGTCCATATTCGCTTGAATTTTAAAAACAAACCCTGTCATTTTAGATTCCGTTGCAACAATACTGCGACGATCTGCATCCTGATCACGAGGGCTTTGACCAAAATCAATGAGCGCATTGATCAAATCACGAACCCCAAAATTGCGTAAAGCCGAACCAAAATAAACCGGCGTCATATGTCCTTCACGAAAAGCTTGAAGATCAAAATTTTTGCAGGCATTTCGTGCAATTTCTACACCTTCAATAAAAGTTGAACGTTGATACTCAGGAAGCAAATCTGCAACCTCATGGGGTCCAGAAACTTTTTGTTGTGTTACCTCATCATCTTTTTGACGAAACCTATTATGATGAAGATCAAATGTTCCTATAAAATCCTTCCCCGTACCAATGGGCCAAGTTATTGGTGCAGTATCAAGGGCAAGTTTTTCTTCAATTTCATCTAAAAGCTCTATGGGATCACGTGCCTCACGATCCATTTTGTTAATAAAAGTAACAATAGGAATATCCCGCATCCGACACACTTCAAATAATTTCAGTGTTCTCGGTTCAATCCCACGTGCACCATCTAGCACCATAATAGCACTATCCACAGCAGTAAGAGTGCGATAAGTATCGTCAGCAAAATCCTCGTGGCCTGGAGTATCTAACAAATTAAAAATGTGATCTTCATATTCAAATGTCATTACCGATGTCACAACCGAAATACCGCGGTCACGTTCAATATGCATCCAATCGGAACGAGTTTGAATACGGTCTTTTTTCGCTTTTACTTCTCCGGCAAGCTGAATAGCTCCACCAAATAATAACAGTTTTTCCGTTAGTGTTGTTTTTCCTGCATCTGGATGGGCAATAATTGCAAATGTACGACGCCGTTTTACTTCTTGTACGCGCTTTTCCATTATGCCTCCACAGGTCGTGCAAGCGCTTCAGCAATCAGTGCACGCGTTTCATTAATCCCATATAAAGCAATAAATGATCCCAATCGGGGTCCTCGTTCTTGCCCCAAAAGGACCTCATAGATCATTTGAAAAAAGACATTTGAAACACCTGGGCCCCCTTCAGGGCTTTTTTTGCTATGATCTTGATAGCGCTCTATTAAACGTGCAATATCAAGAAGTGCATTTTGAATCATATTGCTATCAGAAGTTTCAGGCAAACTGGCTAATTTTTCATCAATTTGCGCTAATGTTGCTCGTTCACTATCATCTGCTGCTCGAAATTTTTTGTTGGGTTTAACAAAAAAATCAAAATATTTAAGGGCAAATTGCACTAACTGATCAAGTTCTGGATAAGTTTGTGCATTTGCTCCTTTAGCATAGCGAGAAATAAATCCCCAGAGAACCTCTTTATTTTCTGCATTTGAAGCACTTACCAAATTCAAGAGCAGAGCAAAGGGTACGGGTAAATCAACTTGTGGAGGACAACCATTATGGATATGCCATACTGGATTATTAAGTCGCTCTTGCCAACTTTGACGACCATAAGCTGCAAGATGCGCATAATATTCATCAACGGCTTTGGGAATAACATCAAAATAAAGCCGTTTTGCTGTTTTGGGCTTTGAAAACATATAAAGCCCTAAACTCTCCGTTGGTGCATATGTTAACCACTCATCAATCGTTAAGCCATTTCCTTTCGATTTAGAAATTTTCTGCCCTTTCTCATCCAAAAAAAGCTCATAATTAAATCCTTCTGGTGGTTTTCCACCAAGTGTTTTACAAATTTTAGAAGAAAGATTTGTGGAATCAATAAGATCTTTGCCCGCCATTTCATAATCAACACCAAGTGCTGTCCAGCGCATAGCCCAATCCACTTTCCACTGACACTTCACTTTGCCACCCGTTACCTCCGTTTCAATGGTTTCTCCTGTTTCAGGTTCAATGTAGGTGACGGTGCCTTTTTCAACATTATGAGAAATCATCGGCACCTGTAAGACCTTACCAGAAAATGGAGAAATAGGTAAAAAGAGTGAATAAGTCGCTCGCCTTTCTTCACCCAAGGTTGGCAAAACAATTGCCATTACCTGGTCATAACAGGCAAGTATCTTTAAAAGCGTTTCATCAAAACGACCCGAGCTATAATAATCAGTGGCACTGGCAAATTCATAATCAAAACCAAAACGATCAAGAAAAGCGCGCAAACGTGCATTATTCGCTGCTCCAAAAGAGGGATAAATATCACCAAAAGGATCGGGTATGCAGCTAAGTGGTTGACCAAGATAGCTTTCCATTTTCTCGCGATCGGGCACATTATCAGGAACTTTACGCAAACCATCCATATCATCAGAAAAACAAAGCAATTTTGTTTTCACTTTATTCTCCGTGAGAATATGAAAAGCATGGCGTACCATAGTTGTACGCGCGACCTCCCCAAAAGTACCAATATGCGGTAAACCAGAAGGACCATAGCCTGTTTCAAATAAAACATTCTCTGGATAACCTGTTTTCTCATACCGTTTGATAATTTTACGTGCTTCTTCAAAGGGCCAAGTTTTCGATTGAGCAGCCGCATCTTTCAATTCAGGCGTAAGGCTAAGGGCATCACACTGATCACGCATCATTATCTTTATCCTAAAAAATTAAACTCTTTAACGGTATGGTGTATGTTTCTTGGATTCATTCGTCAATAAGAGCAAGCGAAAAGCTGCCAAAAATCTTTTTATTATACTCTTGTTATGACTAACTTCTGACCTATTCTTGTCCTTAGTGTTGTCTTTTATTTTTATATCAATAAAGTATAAATATTATGAAATATAATTTTCTCATTTTGGTTATTGGTGTTTTAATTGCCATTATTCTAGGCTTTACTTATCACACTTATCAGCAAGAAAAAAAGTCTTCTAGCATTGAGCTAAAAATTGGACAACAAACCACTTTGCCAACATCAATAAGTTAGAAAAATGACAAAATGAGATATTTTATACAGAAAATATCCTTTTGTTATACTGTCAGTGGAATATGCAAGCATTTATTTACAATTATGATGAACCTGCTACCAATGTCCGCAAACGCACAGTGTTTAATTTAATAAAACCTGCCGCATCTTTTTGATCATAGGCACCTTCATCATCCTCAAAAGTCACTAATTTACTAAAATATAGTGACTTTTTGCTTTGGCGTTCTTCAACAATTACATTACCCTTATAAAACTTTAATGTCACTTCACCTTCAACATTTTCTTGAGATAAGTTAATGGCCGCTTGCAACATTTTGCGTTCAGGTAAAAACCAAAAACCATAATAAATGAGTTCTGCATAACGCGGCATTAATTCATCTTTCAAATGCACTGCCCCTCGATACAATGTCAAAGATTCCATTGCCCGATGCGCCGTGATTTCATACCAACAAAACGATTTTCTACTAAATCTAACCGACCGATAACCATTGTCGCATCCATAATTATTTAATTCAGCCAGTAAATTTGCAGGAGATAAATTTTTCCCATTAATCGAAACAACATCGCCTTTTTAAAGCTAATAGTGATGATAGTTGCTTGACCTAGAGCAGCTTCCAGCGAAAGAGTCCGTATATGCACATATTCAGGAGCAGGAATCGCCAGATCTTCTAAAATTTTTCCTTCTGATAACGAATGCAATAAATTTGCATCAACCGAAAAAGGTGCTTCTCCCTGCTTATTCTTCTCTATAGGAATTTGATGGACATGCGCAAAACTAATCAAATCTGTTCGACTCTTAAAATCACAATCCCGCCATGGAACAACGATTTTGATATCAGGTTTAAGGGCATAGGCAGAAAATTCAAAGCGTACTTGGTCATTGCCTTTTCCTGTTGCCCCATGGACAATTGCATCTGTACCCGTTTCCTTAGCAATTGCAATCAAGCGTTTTGAAATGAATGGACGCGCTTTTGATGTCCCCAAAAGATAGTTCACTTCATAAACGGCATTAGCGCTAAACATTGAAAAGACAAAATCACGTAAAAATTCTTCACGCAAATCTTCAATATAGATTTCTTTCGCACCCAGCATTTCTGCTTTACAACCCGCGAGAGCTAATTCTTCCCCCTGCCCTCAATCAGCTGTAAAAGTTACAACCTCAACATCCCGTTCACTTTGCAACCATTTAAGAATAATAGACGTATCCAAGCCCCTAGAATAAGCTAAAACAACTTTTCTAATATTTTGCCACTTTTTCGTTTTAAAATTTCACCATGTTTATTTTTTAATACTTAAAGATTAAAAACTGTGTAAATTATGAAAATAAATTCCTTTTGAACAATATTTAAAAGATGCAAAAAAACACAAAAAAGTGTAAAGAAGATTTTTTTGTAAAAAGTGTGAATTATTTGAATATTTTTACACAATAATCAAAGAGGTTTATATGTCATTTTTTCCTGAATGGCCTATTTTGATACAATTTTCTATGGCATCATTGATTTTAGCACTTATTCCAGGACCTGATATGATGCTCTCTATAGGGCGTACCATCACGCAAAGCAAAAAAGCTGGCATTATGTGTGCTCTTGGAAGTGCAACAGGCTTTGCCATTCAAGTAACAGGTGTAGCGCTTGGTTTATCTGCTCTTATTTTCGCTTCACCACGTGCTTTTGTTCTTCTTAAAGTTGCTGGCGCTTTTTACCTTCTATGGTTTGCCATTCAAACATTACGTAAACACTCAACGTTTTCTATTGAAAAGGCACCCTCTCAATACAAAAGCTCTAAACGTAACTATCTTGCTGGTATTGGAATTAATCTTTTAAATCCCAAAGTTATTCTTTTTAACATAACCTTTTTACCGCAATTTATTAATGCGAATGATCCTATGGCAACGCAAAAGTTACTCATCTTAGGGCTTTCTTATATTCCTATTTCTCTCCCCATCACAATTTCGACGGTCTTTATGGCGCATAAACTTTTCAAAAGCCTCAAACAGAATCCCCTTTATATGCGCTTTTTAAACTGGCTTATTGCTGGTACTTTTACCAGCTTTGCTCTCCATCTTCTTATAACCGAAAATTGAGTTTACTGGCTGTTTATAGCGTTTTCCAACTGCAAACGTTCAGATTTACGTAAACGCTCTGAAACCGATTTAAGTTGACCACATGCAGCTAAAATATCGCGCCCACGCGGTACCCGAATGGGGGAGGCATAGCCTGCTTGGTTGACCACATCGGCAAAACGTTCGATTTGTTCCCAATCAGAACATTGATAATTACTCCCTGGCCATGGATTAAAAGGGATTAAATTAATCTTCGCTGGAATAGCTTTTAGCAACTGTATCAATCGCTTAGCATCATCCAAACTATCATTGATATCTTTCAGCATAACATATTCAAATGTGATTCGTTTTGCATTAGACAAACTAGGATATTGACGGCAAGCATCCATGAGCAGAGCAAGTGGATATTTTTTATTGATAGGAACAAGCATATCCCTTAATGTATCGTGTACTGCATGGAGTGAAATTGCTAACATGACGCCAATTTCTTCTCCTGTTCGGATAATTCCAGGTACCACCCCACTGGTTGAAAGTGTAATCCGGCGTTTTGACAAAGAAAGCCCCTCTCCATCAGAGGCAATCAATAAAGCTTTTTTGACTGCTTCAAAATTATAAAGTGGTTCCCCCATTCCCATCATAACAATGTTGGTGATTTTACGCCCTTCAACGGGAACAATTGCTCCATCAGGCGTATCCTTATCAGGAAAGTCACCCAAACAATCACGTGCAACCAATAATTGCGCTAAAATTTCTTCTGCTGTTAAATTGCGAACAAGTACTTGCGTTCCTGTATGACAAAAAGAGCAAGTTAACGTGCACCCTACCTGCGATGAAAGACATAAAGTCCCTCGGCCCTCTTCAGGGATATAAACCGTTTCAATTTCCACAGGTCTTCCTGCTCCACGTGCTGGAAAGCGTAAAAGCCATTTACGTGTGCCATCTTTTGATATTTGTTCACCAACAATTTCTGGGCGCGCAATAGAAAAATGACCCTTAAGCATTTCTTGCATGGGTTTAGAAATGTTTCGCATTTCATCAAAATTTGAAATACCACGGACATAAAGCCAATGCCAAAGTTGACGTGTACGCATACGCGTTTGATGTTCTGGTATCCCTATTGTTTTTAAAGCTTGCGCCATTTCATCTTGCGATAAACCAATTAAAGAGAGCTTAGTGCTCTCTTTAATGACAACACTCTTTGTTTCCCGTGATGGACATAGCCCAACTGGTCTAAGGTCATAAGAAATGGCCATTGTTTTCCAATTTATATCATAGTTTAATGTTACAGAGACCTTAATGGCATTTCGCTGCCGCATTTAATGCAGCAGTAATCCCTTTTAAGGAATAAGTATAGGTGGTAGAAGTTCCTCGTTTCGAGAGTGCCTTCACCGTCATATTCATTCCAGCGCGCATGGCAGAAACAAGCTGCTTTTCTTGCTCTGATGAAGATAACCACGCCGATGAATCTTTCGTGAAAAAATCAAAGTCCTTATCTCCAATAGTCACAGTAACTTTTGATCCTTCTTTCAGTGTATAACCCGCCATGAATTGTGGTTCAAAGGAGACAGGCGAAGGAGAACGCTTGGTAACCAAAAAGAAATTATCGCCATGATTAACCGTTGCAGGAAGAGACTGTAAAGGTACCGACAATACATAGCAAACTGTATCTTTGGATGATTTATAAGAATAAGTTCCCCAAGCTTCAAATTGATTTAAACGGTTTGGCGTTTGTGCACATACAGCTCCGGTAGTAACCAAAACCATTACAGATACAGCAATAACAGTCTTTTCAAACATCTTCATTTAGCTCACTTCTTTAGTCTCTCACAAGATTCTCTTCATTGGAAAGCTCAACAAAAACTCGTTGACGCCTTAATGTTGCTGTCCCCATCCTTTCAACAAACAAAATATTTTCATATTAACCAAAACAGTTTCTTCTTTTTCATTGTGACCTTTTCGTTAATACAAAGTATGAATTTTTTATTCAATAACCAGACTAAAAAAACAATATTTTGGTGTTATGCAACCAAATTTGTTTCCCGTATAAAAAGCCATCTCTTTAAGCAATTGGAATCTAAAATAAAGTCTGAATATACCATCTCCCTGTTAAAAAATAAACTACGCTCTTTTTTATCATAAGAAATTCACAACCAAATCTTGGGAATGCACATCATTTAAAAAAACTATTCTAATTTTTGAGTATCATTTACAAGCTTACCATATCCAACCATTTTCCTTAACAAAAATCCTAAAATACTCTTTATCTTTTGTAAATGATAACGCGCTCATAGGGGTTCAATATCCTAGAGATACAACCTTTTCACACTTTTAAAACCTTAAAATACAGAAACTCCCACATCAGTGACTGCAAATAACTTTTCTTCCTTTCAAACCACTTATCCCCACCATATGCTTTCCTATTTTGTTGCCAATTTCTAAAACAATTTCAGCATTTTACATGAATTTAACCATATTTTTTCTGTCGCAGATACACAAAAAGTTTAAACTTTTTTCCACAATCATTCCTAAACCCTCTCCTTTATCGTTTTTTAAAGGGCTTTTTCATTAAACTTCATAGAACACCCTTGTAGATGCATAAAAGATCTTTGGGCTCAACCTAAAATCTATGATTTTTATTATCACCGTAAAAAATTGTCGTTTAGTATTAGCTCTCTAGAACAATTGCCATTTAAGCAAAATGCGCCCTTAAACAATGCGATTTACGAAAAAATCAAATCACAAGCCCTCTTTAAAGTCATAGAACATCTCACAGCATAATAATAATGAAATGCTTTGTAGAGAGAAATAACAAAAGTCAGGAATCCTTTCCTCTCTCGTTCTTGCAAGAAATGATTCCTTTGAGAAGGTCCTTTTTAATTACATAACATAACGGTAGTTTTTAGCCGTTTAAATGTACATTACATTATTTTTTCCCATATCTGTGATGCATGATCTGTAATCGTACACCACATCATCTTTTAAGCTGCATTCGATTCTGAATGTTGAATCAATAAAGTATAAAGTTCATCGGCATCATGGGTATTGCGCAATTTTTGAACAACATCGCCATGACGTAAAACACGTGCAATTTGTGATAAAGCTTTCAAGTGGTCTGCACCAGCATTTTCAGGCGCTAATAGAAGAAAAACAAGATCTATCGGCTCTTCATCGAGAGCTTCAAAATCAACAGGGCTTTCAAGACGCGCAAATATACCAATGATTCGGTTAATCTCTGGCAGTTTTCCATGAGGAATTGCAATGCCACCACCAAGCCCTGTTGAACCAAGCTTTTCACGTTGTAAAACAATATCAAAAATCACACGCTCACTAAGATTTGTCAGCTCAGCAGCTTTTTCGGCTAAAACTTGCAGAACTTGTTTCTTCGAATTCGCCTTAAGAGCCGGAATAATTGCTTCCGGTGCAATTAACTCACTCAAATTCATACTTTAATTTTCCTTTTACACGCTCAAATGCTCACCTACAAACTTGTAAACGGTGTTCTCTAAAGCTCTTTCACTTTCTCGCATCATCACATGTGACTTTATTTCCAATTTTATAACGGGTGATGGCCCAATTCATCTCATATTGCTCTCAGCGCAACAATAAATAGTCATCTCGCTCCTAATTAAAAGTATGAGAAAACATGGAAATGGTATTGTCCATAAATTTCATTTTCCTATGATCCGTTGCAAAGCCAATCATTTATAAATTTCTGGAGCTTTCCAGTACAAAAGTTTGTATACAACTTTTTCATCAGACTTTCCTCTTTAACTTTTAAAAACCGACTTCCATAAGATGAGAAGGGTACCAAAACAAAATAGTATTTTACTTTAATAGTTACCTGTGTAGCTCGCGTGCTACCTGATTACAATAAAGGTATTAAGTCATTCAATGGTTACTTTAAAGGAATTTACGTATTGGGCTTGATATCCGCAGCTATGAACCACTTTAAATGCGCAATGTAGACTAATAAAATACCACAAATTCTATTTAAGCAATATAACCCATTAGTACTACCATAAAAATACCCGAAACAGCATTATCGATATGTTTGTTTGATTCAACAACGAAAAATATTATGAATATCCATATACCTTTCAAAAATACGTGCATTTATCTATAGTCTCGTTTATCATTCATTGTCAGGTTAATCTAGTGATATCTTTTTTATCATACACTCAAAAGCAAACTAGACGTCTAAAGCAATGAGGTAATCCCATCTTTATGAAACTCTTTACCCACTCTTTAAAAAATTAAGATTATATTATAAAAAAATTTTAGCAAAAAATAAGATGCTTATCGACGATGGTACTATGAACCAATCTTCTAAGAAAATCTTATCGCCTAGCCAAAATAAATTTTCTTTTCTTCTAAACAACAGTATCCCCTTATCCATTGAAGGCTTTTAACAAAACCGTTATAATTCTTGCAAGAGAACAGTTATTATTTTTCTATTATATAATGAAATACATCCTGATAAGAGCTTATGAATAATCAAACGAAGCTTCATACCTCTTCTGAAAATATATTTGATTTCATCAATGTATGGGTACTGTTTTTATGCTCATTATGTTGATCTCTTTAGGCATAAATGAAAGTGCAATCAGAGAGAAAATTGATTTCCTAAATAAATTCTGCGCACATCAACATTGTTGATAATATCATCAGGAGAGCCATGAACGAGCACTTGCCCTGCGTGAATGATATAAGCACGATCGACAAGCCCCAATGTTTCGCGTACATTATGATCGGTTATCAAAACACCAATTCCACGCCTCGTTAAATGACGGATAAGCTGCTGAATATCAAAAATGGCAATAGGATCAATTCCTGCAAACGGTTCATCAAGCAACATAAAATTGGGGCGAGAAGCTAAAGCACGTGCAATTTCAAGTCGTCGACGCTCCCCTCCTGACAAAGAAAGGGCAGGCATTTTTCGTAAATGGTCAATTTTAAATTCATGTAAAAGTGCATCTAACTCTTCGCGTCGTTTGAAGCGGTCTTTCTCTACAACCTCCAAAACAGCTTTAATGTTATTTTCTACCGAAAGACCACGAAAAATAGAAGCTTCTTGGGGGAGATAGCCAATACCTAAACGCGCACGTCTGTACATAGGAAGGTGTGTGACATCAAATCCATCAATTTTAATGGATCCTCCATCAGATTTCATGAGTCCCGTAACTATATAAAAACAAGTCGTTTTTCCCGCGCCATTAGGACCTAAAATACCAACAGCTTCTCCAGTACGAATACCAAAAGAAACATCCTTAATCGTTTTTCTTCCACGGTAAATTTTCATCAAATGACTGGCAATTAAAGTTCCCTTTAAGCGTTTTCTTAAAGCTTCACTTACCAAATCAGATCTATCCATCTGTTTTTTTCTTTTGATTCCAAACATGAAATCTTAATGGCCGTTCTTTTGACTTTGTTTAAAAATGATGGAAACACGGCCTTTTTTTTCAGATGTCTTACAACCTTCTAAAAAAGCTTTGCCGTTTTTCATATCTGCCGTAAGTGCGCATCCTGTTGCTACATTATCACCATCGGTTAATACAACATTCTTCCCTGTCAAGCGCATTATTTTTGACTTTCCATCAAACACGCCTTTGTCACCCGTAGCGATTTGTGTCGCAATTTTTATATAAACTTTTCCTAAAGCTTCCATCTTCTTAAAACCTGTCGAACCAAACCAAGCAGGTGATGATGCCTTTGTTTCTGCTTGGGCTTTATCCGCTCCTTTGTACGTCTTATCGTAGTAAACAATCAATTTTGCCGCTCGCAAAAGACGCTCACCTTGAACCACAGAAACATCACCCTGAAAGAGTGCTATTCCCTCTTTATCACGTATTTCTAAAGAATCTGCATAAAGTTCTACCGAGTCTTTGTCATTTGATAAATTAATACCAAAATGAGTTCCTTCAGCATATCCAAAAACTGTTTCAACCCCTAATATTCCCATGCTCAAAGCCAAAGAAATACCTATCCATTTTTTGTATGATTCCTTCGGCTTCATTTTATCATTTCTCACACTTCTTCTGTTCACAGATCTCTATACTGTTATAGAAATCATTTAAGGTTTGTAATTGATATGCTTTCATTGCTGATCAATTACTAAATGTACACCACCATGAAAGTATATGTTTTGTCCTTTTTCTCGAATTTGCAAAGCATTTGCCGCAAGATGTAAACCTGCGCGTTGAATATTGACACGTTTATCTGTATTTAATTGTCCCTCAGATAAATTAATATTTGCTGCCAAAAATTCTGCAATCATTCCGTCATTGGTTTTAATGGTAAAGGGCTTATCCAACTGTAAATAACCATTCATATTATCATAAAATCCCCCTTGCGCATCAAGAAAAACCCGTTTCTGCTTGCCAACAAATGCCTCAGCTGTAATGTTTTGAAGACCAATTATTCCAGAACGTGTATGATCTTGAAATGCTTTTTCTGCTTTAAGCCAATAAGGTTCATGAGCACGCGTGTAACCTTCTAATTTGGGATTGAGCATTGTCAATTTGGTTATTCCCTCCTCTTCGTTATTCAAAGTCATAGGTTCAGAAGCAGTGGGAGTAAAAAAAATGTAAACCAGCAAAAAGTGAGTGCTGCAGCCAACGCAGCAATAGGTAGAAAAAATTTTAATATGCTAATGCGACGCGAATGACGAGATGCTTTTTTAAAAACATCAGCCAAAGGTGACGGAGATGAAAAGGTTTTATAATAATTATGTACGGACATATTTCCCTAATCTCTTAAATGTTCCGTGTCCTTCAATCTGTATAACCTCCTTAGGAAGTATTTTCAAATTTTGTTTCTTGCCAATTTGTTTTTGCTTGGTTTTATTCTCATTCATTTATATATTGTAATGTGTATGTATGAAATGCACAATTGTAGAAAACCTTTTTTGGTGTGAAAGTGAGACTATTTTGGTTAAATCAGAGCTTATACAAATTATTGCACGTCAAAACCCACATCTTTTTCAACGTGATGTAGAGAATATTGTAAACGCTATTTTTGAAGAAATTTCAACAGCACTTGCAAATGGCAATCGTGTTGAACTTCGCGGATTTGGAGCTTTTTCTGTCAAAAGCCGTTCAGCCCGCAATGGTCGTAATCCACGGACAGGTGAGACGGTTGCAGTTGAAGAAAAGTGGATTCCTTTTTTTAAAACAGGTAAGGATTTGCGTGATCGGCTTAATCAGTGAGTAAATTTATGACATTTAAACATATTCTTTTTGCAATTATTTTAGTGATTCCTACAGCATTTTTGGTTGCTTTTATTTTAGCGAATCGTCAAATGGTTACCTTGACGCTTGATCCTTTTCAGACAAACTCAGAAAATTTTACTTATCACGCTCCTTTTTTTATATGGCTCTTTATTTTTTTTGGACTTGGCATTTTGTTGGGAGGCTTAAACAATTGGTTTACATATCATAAATGCAAAAAAAAACTCAAAAAAAGCAAAGCTGAAATCGAAAAATTAAAAAAATCAATCACAGATATAGTATAAATTTGTGTACTCAATACAGAATAAAAAATGCTCTTTTTCTTTTTTCCTATACATGCTTTAATTAACTCACTCTCTATTAATTGACTCTAGGGCTTTATACTCTTACAAAGAATTTGAGAGCTTTAAACAATACCTGTATCGTGATATTCCATATGTCTGCACAATGTTTTCAATCTTATCATAACAATAGATATCCGCAAGAAAAAGTGCCTGTTATTTTAGAAACAAGGGCAAGTGCAGATTATGCTCTTATTGACTCCGGTAATGGGCAAAAATTAGAGCGTTATGGAGCTTATCGCATTATTCGACCAGAGGGGCAAGCCTTATGGAAACCTGCTTTATCACAAAAGCAATGGGAAGATGTTGATGCCATTTTCACTGGTAACAGAGATGAAGAAGGGGTTGGTCGTTGGCATTTTCCTAAAAAACCGCTTGGTGAAACTTGGCCTCTTTCTTGGAATGGATTGTCTTTTTTAGGTCGTTTTACTTCCTTTCGTCATGTAGGAGTTTTTCCTGAACAAGATGCCCATTGGCGCTTTATGGAAGAACAAATTACACAAACCACGCGTCCGATTAAAATGCTTAATCTTTTTGGCTACACAGGTATTGCTTCTCTGGTTGGTGCACGTGCGGGTGCAAATGTTACACATGTTGATGCTTCTAAAAAAGCCATCGCTTGGGCTAAAGCCAATCAAGAAAGAGCAGGATTATCAGATTATCCTATTCGTTGGATTTGCGATGATGCTGTAAAATTTGTTGAACGTGAACTGCGTCGTAAAAAAAGCTACGATATGATTCTTCTTGATCCTCCTGCCTATGGGCGTGGACCCCATGGAGAAGTTTGGCAACTGTTTGATCATTTACCAAACATGATTACAAATTGTTGTAAACTGCTCTCTGATAAACCTCTTGCAATCGTACTTACTGCTTATTCTATTCGCGCTTCTTTCTATGCTCTTCACGCTCTCATGCGTGATAAATTGATAAATTTTGGTGCTATTGTCGAATCAGGAGAATTAATCCTGCGTGAAGAAACCACTGGACGCGCTCTTTCTACTTCTCTTTTTAGTCGTTGGATTGCTTGAATATGTGTATACCAAAAACCGGTAAAGTCAAAGAAATCACCTCCCTTAGCAATCCTATTATCAAAGACCTCCGTGCACTCAGCCAGAAGAAAAACCGGAATCGGGAAGGTCTTTTCATGGCAGAAGGACTGAAATTGGTGATTGATGCTCTCAATCTTGGCTGGACAATACAAACACTGATTTTTTCTAAAAGCAAAATTGGTAATACCGCTGTCGAAAACACCGCCGCACACACTATAGCTAATGGTGGTTTTGTCATTAAAGCTTCACAAAAGGTGATGGAATCACTTACCAAACGCGATAACCCACAAACAGTTATTGGTATCTTCAAACAACAGTGGCTCTCCCTTGAAATGATCAAAGAACAAGTCGAGGATGTTTATGTTGCACTTGATCGGGTGCGTGATCCTGGAAATCTTGGCACCATTATTCGCACTGCTGATGCCATAGGTGCTAAAGGCGTTATTTTAATTGGTGAGACAACAGATCCTTTTTCACCTGAAACAGTCCGCGCAACAATGGGATCGATTTTTTCTGTACCACTTTATCGTTGTGATGAAAGTGCTTTTTTAAACTGGTCTGATCACTTTAAAGCCATGCTCGTTGGCACACATCTTAAAGCATCTACCGATTACCGTAGCATTAATTTCAAAAATGGACCCATTATACTTCTCATGGGAAATGAAAAGCAGGGGCTATCAGATATTCTTTCAAATCGCTGTGATAAACTTGCGCGTATTCCACAAAGTGGACGCGCTGATTCACTTAATCTAGCAATAGCAACAGCTATCATGCTTTATGAAATTCGTCGTCCTTATTTAACATTAGAACCATGCGAAACCAAAATATGACACGTAAATCACTGCTTTTTTTTCTTCTTGGCTTGATCGTTACAGTAGGGCTTGACCAAGTAGTCAAATACTGGGTTATGCACAATATGCCCCTTGGAACAGCAAGTCCGCTTCTCCCTTTTCTTTCTCTTTACCATGTGCGTAATTCTGGTATTGCGTTTTCGTTTTTTTCTTCCTTTTCTCACTGGGGACTTATTGCCATTACGCTTGCTATTATTGTTTTTCTTTTATGGTTATGGAAAAGTGCTGCACAGAATAGGTCTTTAATGCGTTTTGGTCTTACATTCATCATTGGTGGAGCAATCGGCAATCTTATTGACCGTATTCGTTTTCACCATGTCACTGATTATATCCTCTTTCATATCGATGATATTTTTTATTTTGCTATTTTTAATCTTGCCGATAGTTTTATCACAATTGGTGTCATAGCTATCCTTATTGACGAATTGCGTATCTGGATAAAAGCAAAGCGTCATTCCAATCGTCCATCTTCACAGTAAGATTCTGTCTATTTCTTAAAAAGAAACACATTTCATACAGTAGCTTTATAAAATATCTACGCTTTTATAACTTCTCTTTCAGAATATATTTGGTGAGAAATTTTTGTATTTATGCCTTGAGAGTATAAAGCATCACTTGGTTTATTGAATCAATAGCATTTTTTACTTACTTTTCCTGCCATTATAAGATTAACAAATTGATTTATAATAATAATTTTATCTCTTGTAACTTGATTGAGAAGCTCGAACATCGTAAGATTCTTTCATTCCTATCCGTTTTTAGGAATCAATCAAAACTCTTTGCTTGTGTGAGATAAGTTTAAAAATATAAAGAGGTGTCTCTCTTAAAACAAGCGCGCAAATGTACAATACAATACTGTTCTATTTTGTATGAGAGGTGTGATCGCATTAGGGCAAAGATGCTTAATATTTGTGGATTCTGCATTATGTTATTCATATAGAAATAGAGGCTTATTATTTAATCTTTTCCCTCGCATAAAATATTATAAAACATACTTAATGGTTTTACTGAAAATAAGCCTTTTCCTTACTAATTTGTAAGGTTTCTTTCCAAGATAAGTCTCTTGTAATTTTAAAATAAATCCCCATAATATAGGGAGGTATGCTGGAATTCCGCCAGCGGCGCCTAGAGTTGTTTGTATTTGCTAAGTAGAGGTTTTTAAAAACTGCTGTTATAATATACAAAGATTCTTTTTAACTCCAAAATCTGGTGGAACATATACTAAAGGACTTTATATTATGGCTGATTTCAGAAATTTACGTTCGGCATCTGTTTCTCATGCCGATGCATCAATTGATCTAGGATTGCGCAGCTATATGCTGGGCGTTTATAATACAATGGCCATTGGTTTGCTTATTACAGCCGCTGCTGCTTATGCAGTTGCATCATTAGCAACGACAACAGATATGAGTCAGGCAGCCGCTCAAATCAATAGCAGTGTTTATTTAACTTCATTTGGAGTAACATTTTATACATCGCCGCTTTCCTACATTGTTATGTTTGCACCACTTGTAGCGGTATTATTCCTTAGTTTTAAAATAAACACATTGAGTACAAATGCTGCCCGTAGCCTCTTTTTTGGATATGCTGCTCTCGTTGGATTCTCACTCTCTTCGATTATTTTGCGTTATACGACAGAAAGTGTTGTACAAACCTTTGTTATTACCGCAGCATCTTTTGGTGCTCTTTCTCTTTATGGTTACACAACAAAGCGTGATCTCACGGCGATGGGTTCATTCTTTTTCATCGGTTTGGTTGGCTTGATGCTGTCCATGCTTGTGAATATCTTTCTTGCATCAACTGCCTTGCAATTTGCTATCTCTGTGATCGGTGTATTTATTTTTGCTGGTTTAACAGCTTACGATACACAAAATATTAAGTTAATGTATTATGAAGGAGATCAAGGTGACACAAAAGGGCGTAAAATTATTATGGGGGGGTTGAGTCTCTATCTTGATTTTATCAATATGTTTGTCTTCTTGTTGCAATTTCTCGGCTCAAACCGTGACTAATTGCGAAAGTTATAGCTTAATTGAAGAACCTTGTTTCTTAAAAGAAGCAAGGTTCTTTTATTTTTAATGCTTTTTTAACATAAGGCTTGTCCCCTTTTCCTGCTAGTGTCCCCACTTTAATAAAATGACAAAGATGCCTTACAAACAGAGATTTTCTCGTCTCTCTACACTTATCCAACAAAAACTACAGAACTCCTTTACAAAGGAAAGCGATAATCATTTTCATCATCAGCCAAATACAATTAATCAAAACCGTCACTATGATCTTACCGTTGCATCCTATAATGTTCACAAATGCGTAGGTGTTGACAAAATTTTTAATCCTACGCGTATTGTCCATGTTATTGCTGAACTACAGGTCGATATTCTTGCCCTTCAAGAAGCAGATAAACGTTTTGGTGAACGCGTTGGCTTGATTGATCTCAAATTTTTAAAAAGAAAAACAGGTCTCACTCGAGTGCCCCTGAATGCTATGTCACCTGATGGCCATGGTTGGCATGGTAACGCTCTTTTTGTGCGAAAAGGACATGTGCGTGATATCTTACAGGTCACCCTTCCTGGTATTGAACCGCGTGGTGCTGTGATTTTAGAGTTAGAAATGGATGTGGGTCTTCTTCGTATTATTGCTGCTCATTTTGGTTTATTACGTCATTCTCGCAAACAACAAACAAAAACACTTCTTGCGTTTTTAGAAAAACGCTCTCTTATGCCCACTCTCCTCATTGGTGATTTTAATGAATGGCGAATGGGAAAAGGTTCTTCTTTAGAGCATTTTTCTCCCTATTTTGATAATACACTTCGAACTGTACCAAGCTTCCCTTCCCGCTTTCCTTTTCTCGCTCTTGATAGAATCTTTGCTTTTCCTCATCAATTGGTGACAAATATTGAAAATCATTACTCATCGCTTGCACGCATAGCCTCCGATCATTTGCCTATTAAAGCTCATCTTGATCTTGCCAATGCAATGACTATTCTTAAAAACGAAATCAAAATAACTGAGAAAGATTAATGTGCTTCATCCCAATTTTTTGCAACCATGACTTTTACTTCAAGGGGTACAGATAGAGACAGAACAGGCATTGTAGCATTTTCCATAACTTTTTTAACAACAGCCATAGTTTTTTCACTCTCATTTTCTGGGACCTCAAAAATCAATTCATCATGCACTTGCAGTAACATTTTTGCTGACAGTTTTTCTTTTTGTAAAGCATCTTCCATGTGAATCATGGCACGGCGAATAATATCCGCCGCAGATCCTTGAATCGGCGCATTAATAGCCGCACGCTCATTAAAAGAACGAACTTGCAGATTCGCTGCTTTTATTTCTGGATAATGAATACGACGTCCAAAAATCGTCTCTACATAACCATTTTGGCGTGCAAAGATTTTTGTTGTTTCCATATAATCCTTAATTCCTGGAAACCTTTCAAAGTAGAGTTGAATATAACGCCCCGCTTCTTGGCGTGAAAGCCCCAATTGATTTGCTAATCCAAATGCTGAAATGCCATAAATAATACCAAAATTAATCGCTTTTGCACGTTGCCGTATATCTGAAGCCATTCCCTCTAGTGCTACTCCAAACATTTGTGATGCCGTCATAGCATGAATATCCTGACCTTTAGCAAAAGCTTCTTTCAATGCCGTGATATCAGCAATATGCGCAAGAATGCGCAATTCAATCTGGCTATAATCGGCCGAAAGCAAAACATGCCCTTTTGGAGCAATGAAAGCTGTGCGAATTTTACGCCCTTCAGCGGTTCGTACTGGAATATTTTGCAAATTTGGTTCTGATGATGATAATCGCCCCGTTGACGTTGTTGCCAAAGAGTAATTCGTATGAACACGTCCTGTTTTTAGCAAAATATAAGAGGGTAAAGCATCTGTATAGGTAGATTTTAGTTTTGCAAGTTGGCGCCAATCAATAATTTTGCGCGGTAAAACATGACCCTCAGCAGCCAATTCCTCTAAAGTCTGAGCAGAAGTTGACCACTGCCCACCCTTGGTTTTAGCACCTCCGGGTAATCCCATTTTGCCAAAAAGGATATCACCTAATTGCTTCGGTGAAGCAATATTAAATTTCTCATCTGCTAACTGATAAATCTCCTCTTCTAGAATCAAAGCAGCTTGTGCTAGTTCTTCTGAAAGACGCAATAAAATCTGCCTGTCAACAAGAATCCCACATTGTTCCATTCTCGCGAGGACTTCTACAAGCGGTCTATCAAGACGCTCATAAATTTTTGTCATCCCTTGAGATACAAGCTGTGGTTTTAAAACTTGCCATAAACGGAGCGTTACATCAGCATCCTCAGCAGCATAAAGAGTTGCCTGTTTTAAATCTACCTCTGCAAAAGAAGTAATCTTTTTTCCGTTAGATGTTAAATCCTTGTAGGAAATCGGTGTATGTCCAAGCCAACGCTTAGACAAATCATGCATATTATGGGTTAAAGATCCAGCATCCAAAGCATAGGACAAAAGCATGGTGTCATCAAAAGAGTTTATGACAATGCCTTCTTGCTTCATTACTAGCCAATCATATTTTATATTTTGACCAATTTTTAAAACTGCTTTATTTTCTAATATTGGCTTTAAAAGTGCTAAAGCCTTCTGCCTTTCAATTTGTCCTGCAACGCGTGCCCCTCCTAAAAGGTCATCTTCCCCTTCAACATGTTCAAGGGGCACATAAGCTGCTTTTTCCGGCTGTAATGCTAATGAAAAACCAACAAGCTTTGCTTGCAATGGATCAAGTGAAGTTGTTTCAGTATCAAAAGCAAAAAAACCTTGCTCTTCTGCTTGCAATAACCACTCTTTCAAAACTTTTTCATCAAGAATGGTCGTATAAGAATCTCTTGTAATTTTTTGTGTTAGTGCTTGATCTTTGCGTTTTTCGGCTAAACTTTGTGGAGAATTTTCAGAAAAATTATGTGGGAGTGTACTCTTGGCCTCTTTGGTAACAGAATCACGCTTATATTCAGACTTTTCCCATTCAACATCTATATCAAGCGCATCAATTACTGCTGCATCACACATCGTTGCCTCCGCCACACGGCGTGTTAGTGTAGAAAATTCCATCGCTTTAAGAAAAGCGATTAAACGTGGACCATCTTGGGGTTCCAAAATGAAATCATTTAAATCATTGTTTATAGGCACATCTTTTTTAAGGCGCACCAGTTCACGAGAAATTTTTGCCTGTTCACTATAAGTTTGAATATTTTCACGCCGTTTTATTTGCTTAATTTCCGTTACTTGCTGTAATAAAAGATCAAGAGAACCAAATTGATCCAGCAATTGGGCAGCAATTTTAGGACCAATGCCTGGAATACCTGGAACATTATCTGTTGCATCTCCAATCAAAGCTTGTAAATCGACCATTTTTTCAGGTGCAACACCCCATCTTTCTACAACTTGAGAAATACCAATATGTTTGTCTTTCATGCTATCATACAAGGATACATCTGCATTTACGAGTTGCATAAGATCTTTATCAGAAGAAATAATGGTTGTTTTTGCTCCAGCCTTTGTTGCTAATGTTGCATAGGTAGCAATTAAATCATCTGCTTCAAATCCTTCCTTTTCAATACAAGGCAAATTAAAAGCTTTTGTCGCTTGGCGTATTAACGCAAATTGCGGAATAAGATCTTCAGGCGGAGTCTCCCGATTCGCCTTATATTGTGGATAAATTTGTTTCCGAAATGTATCAGAGGAATAATCAAAAATAACAGCAAAATGTGTTGGAACAACGCCGGTAGCTGTATTACGTGCATCACAGAGCAGTTTCCACAGCATATTACAAAAACCAGCCACAGCTCCTACAGGAAGCCCATCTTTTTTGCGCTTTAAAGGCGGCAAAGCATAGTAAGCACGAAAAATATAGCCCGACCCATCAACCAAAAAAAGATGATCTGTTGCTTTCATGACAATCTCATTTCTCCATTTCAGCTTGAAAATAATTCTCTCTTATACATTTTTTTTTGCGCTTATGATAAAATTTATAAAAATGCCTCTAAAAAGCCATTTTTTGTTTTCATAAGGTATGGAGTCGTTACAATTTATATTCGGTACCTAGAGCTTTTCTTTGCTGTTACAGGATATAATAGCTTTCATTTTGCTCCTCCTATGATAGCTGAGGTACGATGTGGCGACATGGTCGTTGTGGTGTTCCCCTCCCCACAACGACCGTATTTTTAAGAGCAATGTTTTCTAGAGATTTTATTCTTCCCAGACTTTTTGAGAGAAAGAGTGCATTGTTATTTGAAAATTTTGAAATCATTCCACAAAGCTTTTTCTCCCATTTTGTTGATAAAATCAGCATGCATGGCTCTTTCTTGCACACTTAATCTTGAGGGTAAGGTTTGTGGACGAGATTTAACCGCATAGAGGGCATCTTTGTCATTTTCGGGATCTTCATCATCCCCCTGCTTTTTATTAAAACCTAATACGCCCTGCTTGCCACCAATGAGTTCAATATAAACATCAGCAAGAATCTCCGCATCAAGTAAAGCACCATGAAGAACACGATGACTATTATCAATTCCAAAACGTTTGCATAAAACATCAAGTGAATTAGGACCCATAGGAAACTTACGCCGTGCCATAGCCAATGTATCAAGAATATTATCAACACTGATAAGTGGTCTATTTGCCCGCCCTAATTCTGCATTAAGAAAACCAATATCAAAGCTTGCATTATGGGCAATCATTGTTGCACCCTTGATAAATTCTAAAAATTCATCAGCAATATCACTAAAGATTTTTTCATTTTTTAAGCGCTCATTAGTCAATCCGTGAATCGCTACAACTTCATCAGGAATAATAATACCTTCTGGATTCAAATAAACATGAAATTGGCGTCCTGTAAGATAACGGTCAACCATCTCCACACAACCAATCTCGATTATGCGATCTTTCTCTTTATCTAAACCTGTTGTTTCTGTATCAAAAATAATCTCACGCATGATTTCAATTCTTTAATAAATTTTTTATGAGGTAAAAAACTTGCTCACGTGTATTCTCTAAATCTTTCCCTGTATCAATAACAAAATCAGCACGTTTTCGTTTTTCTTCATCAGACATTTGCCTCGCATTGATAAAAGCAAATTTTTCTTCATTCATATTTTTTCGAATCATCGCACGCTCTTTTTGTATTTCTTGTGGAGCAGAGACAACAATGACACTGTCTACACGCTTTTCACTCTTTGTTTCAAAAAGAAGTGGAATTTCAAGAACAACTAATTTTTTTCCCTCTCTGTGTGCTACCTCAATGAATTCTTTTTCTTTTTCTTGTACGAGAGGATGAATTATTTTTTCTAATGTTTGTAATTTCTCATGATCGTTTAAAAAAATTTCAGCAAGTTTTAGACGATCAATCTTACCATCTTTAACAACACTAGGAAATGTATGCGCTATAAGCGATACTGTTGGTTCACTGTTATAAAGTTTATGTACTGCATCATCAGCACTAAAAACAGAAATGCCCGCTTGTTTGAAAAAATCAGCAACTGTTGATTTTCCCATAGCGATTGATCCGGTCAACCCTATGATTTTCATCTCTTGTTTTCACTCATATCTTGTAAAATTGCTGTTCGTAGTGCTTTTGTAACCTGTGGTCTTGTTCCAAACCATCGTTCAAAACCTATAACCGCTTGATGTAAAAGCATACCTAGTCCATCAACTGTTCTTAAACCATGCGCTTTTGCTTGTCGTAGAAAAGGCGTTACCAATGGTGTGTAAACAATATCTGTCACCAATGCCGTTGTTTTTGCCCTATGAAAATCACAAGAAAGAGAAGCGCCTTCTTTCTCATGAGAATTTGTCATACCTAAAGAAGTTGTATTAACAATTAAATCAGCCTGATAAAGTATTTCATGGGTATTTTGCCAGTCATAAACTTCAATAGGATTTCCAAAATGTTGCGCCAAATCTTCTGCGCGCCCCTTTGTGCGATTGACTAAGAAAATACGTTCAAATCCACGTTTTTTCAAAGCATAAAGAACAGCACGTGCAGCACCTCCTGCACCAAAAACAACAGCGGTTTCTCCCACCCAATTGGGAGCAAAATCATCAAGATTAGCACTAAAACCGTAGGCGTCACTATTTGTAGCACAAAGTTTATCTCCCTCATACCAAAGCGTATTAACAGCACCAATCATTGTTGCTACATCATCTTTATAATTTGCTAAATGAAAAGCTTCCTGTTTATGGGGTAGCGTAACATTGCCCCCACAAAAATCCCTCCTTTTTAGAGACCTAAAAAAATCCCTAAATTCTTCAGACTTTACTTCTTGTGCAATATATTCGCCTTGTAAATTATATTGTTTAAGCCAAAAATTATGAATTTTCGGCGATTTTGAATGATGAATAGGACTACCTGCAACAAAGGCACGTGGAGGTTTTGTTTTTTCGTGCTTTATTGTTAAATTACCCATCAATAACTCCTAAATGACGCAGTTTTATAAGTAAGGGTAATAAAGGTAAACCAATAATGGTAAAAAAATCCCCATCAATTTTATCAAAAAGGTGAATTCCTTCTCCTTCAATTTGATAGACTCCCACACTGTTAAAAACATCTGTTCCCACACGCGCTAAATAACGTTCAATAAACTCTGATGAGAGAGGACGTACTGACATATGTGCACTAAAAGCCTCTGTCCAAATTTCTTGGCCATTCTGAAATAAAGCTACTGCACTATGAAGAGAATGGGTTTTTCCTGATAAATCACGTAAACGTTTACGTGCTTCCTCACTATTTCTGACTTTATGAAAAACTTGTCCTCTCAAATCAAGCACTTGATCACAACCAATAACCAAGTTATCAGAGAAGCGATCAGAAACATTTTTTGCCTTTGCACTTGCAAGAAAACAGCTTAGTTCTTTAGGAGTCTTTTTTTTCCTAATTTTTCTATCTCCCTTTCATCAAAAAAAGCTCCTACAATGAAAAAACTTAAACCTGCTTTTTTTAACAATTGTGCACGATAAGAACTAAGGGATGCTAATATTAACTTATTTGTTGCCATTTATCTCTTTCATTTCCCTTCACGAAATTGTGATAAAAGTTCGAATATAGCCGCAGCAGTCTCTTCAATAGAGCGCCTTGTTACATCAATAATAGGCCAATTAAAACGTTCACAGATGCGTTTTGCATAAGTTAACTCTTCAGCTATACTGATACGATTCGTATAACTTTCAATAGCAAAATTATTTCCCAAATCCCGATTTTGGCGAATATGTGAAATTCTTTCAGCGGAAGCAATTAAACCTATAATCAAAGAATTTTTTGCTTCCAAAAGAGCTTCTGGTAAATCAATTCCTGGAATAAGAGGAACATTAGCTGTTTTAATTCCACGATTTGCTAAATAAATACTGGTAGGTGTCTTAGAAGTTCTTGAGATTCCTACAAGGATTACATCCGCATTAGATAGATCACTGGAGGACTGCCCATCATCATGTTCTATTGTAAAATCCAACGCTTCAATACGGCGAAAATAATCCGCATTAAGGTCATGCTGTGCACTGACACGTAAATTTGTTGGTATTCCAAGATAAGATTGAAAAGCATCTAAAACAGGATGTAATATGTCAATACAGGGAACTCCTATTTTTTCACATTTTTTCTTAAGAAGAAGTTTAATTTTTTTATCAATGATTGTGTAAAGGACAATACCTGGTTCTTGTTGTATTTCATCAAGAGCTCTTTGCAACTGTGTCTCATTGCGAATCATTGGATAAATGTGTTCTGTTGCCTGATTCATAGCATATTGCGATGCAACAGCTCTTCCAACAGAGATCAATGTTTCTCCTGTTGCATCAGAAAGCATGTGTAAATGAAAGGATTTTTTATCTCTTGTCACAAAAATCTTAACTCCTTGTTAACAAATGTGCATATATGATTATTGTTTCTTATAAAAAGAAAATTCAAGAAAATTTCTCCATTACTATGCACAAATTGAACAATTGTGATATTTAATCTTTCCTTATAAGAAAATTATGGGGATAATAGCTTTAAGATAATGGTATGATTGTCTTTTTTTATATTTTATTTGTGAATAAAATTGAGGATAAATAAAGTATAATTAATAATTCACATTAAACACAGACATTAATAAGAATAATCACCTTTTTTTCAAATTTATTAATACAAAAAATAGCTTAAAAAAATTAATAGCTTTAAACATTAATTTATCTATGATATAAAATGAATCTGTTTCTATTTAGAATAACTTTATATTATTAAAATTTATTATGGTATTTTATAATATATTTATTTTATTTCATGCAGAATATTTTGTATAAATGATGCTTGCGGATTAAAAAAATTGGGTGTAAAATGCCCTTTTCCTATAAGAATATTCTGTTCTCTAAAATTTTCCATAGATTATCAGGGGCAATTCTCCATTACTTAAAGAGCATATTTCATGCAAGAAATGAAACTACAAGAACTTAAAAGTAAAAATCCCGTTGAGCTTGTTTCTTTTGCTGAAACATTAGAAGTTGAAAATGCTTCTTTGATGCGCAAACAGGAATTAATGTTTGCTATTTTAAAAAAACTTGCTTCGCAAGATGTAGAAATTATCGGTGAAGGAGTTGTTGAAGTTTTACAAGATGGATTTGGATTTTTGCGATCTGCTGATGCTAATTATCTTCCTGGGCCTGATGATATTTATCTTTCACCTGCACAAATCCAATCTTTTTCTTTAAAAACAGGTGATACCGTTGAAGGTCCTATACGGAGTCCAAAAGAAGGAGAGCGTTATTTTGCTCTTCTTAAAATTAATACTATTAATTTTGAAGATCCTGAAAAGATTCGTTATAAAATCCATTTTGATAATCTCACTCCTCTTTATTCAAATGAACGTTTTCAAATGGAAATACAAAATCCGATGGAGAAGGATATGTCATCGCGGGTGATTGATTTAATATCTCCATTAGGAAAAGGTCAGAGAGGGCTTATTGTAGCGCCCCCTCGGACAGGAAAAACGGTTTTACTTCAAAATATTGCTCATTCTATTACCACTAATCATCCTGAATGTTATCTTATCGTTCTTTTAATTGATGAACGACCAGAAGAAGTTACCGATATGCAACGTTCTGTAAAAGGAGAAGTTGTTTCTTCTACCTTTGATGAACCAGCAATACGTCATGTACAAGTGGCTGAAATGGTTATTGAAAAAGCAAAACGTCTTGTTGAACATGGACGTGATGTTGTTATTCTTCTTGATTCTATTACACGTCTAGGACGTGCCTATAATACAGTTGTTCCTTCGTCAGGTAAGGTTTTAACTGGTGGTGTGGATGCAAATGCTCTACAGCGTCCTAAACGTTTTTTTGGTGCAGCACGTAATATTGAAGAAGGTGGGTCTTTAACTATTATTGCGACGGCTTTGATTGATACCGGTAGTCGTATGGATGAGGTTATTTTCGAAGAGTTTAAGGGTACGGGCAATTCAGAAATTGTTCTTGATCGTAAAGTTGCGGATAAGCGTATTTTCCCTGCTATGGATATTTTGAAATCAGGAACTCGTAAAGAAGAGCTTTTAGTAGCAAGGCAAGATTTACACAAAATTTTTGTACTTCGCCGTATTTTGGCACCAATGAATGTAACGGATGCAATTGAATTTTTGATTGATAAATTAAAACAAACAAAAAATAATAGTGAATTTTTTGATTCAATGAATACATAGAAATATTGCATTTTTTTAGGGTATATCCTGTGGATACAATCTTTGCCGTTTCGAGTGGATTGTTGCCTTCAGGGGTTGCTGTCATTCGGCTTTCTGGTCCTCATGTTGTTAATGTTGTAAAGGCGCTTTGTGGTCGTTTACCTAAAGCGCGGTTTATGCATTATGGAAATCTTACGGCTCGTGATGGTAGCTTTTTAGATTCCGCTTTAACTGTTTTTTTTCCAGCTCCTCATAGTTTTACGGGGGAAGATTGTGCAGAATTTCATTTGCATGGAGGAAAAGCGGTTGTAAATCGTTTTCTTGATGAATTGTCTACATTTGTTGGATGCCGTATGGCTGAAGCGGGTGAATTTTCACGCCGTGCTTTTATGGAGGGGAAGTTAGATCTTGTTCAAGCAGAAGGTCTTGCTGATTTAATAGAGGCAGAAACGGAAAGTCAGCGGCGTTTGGCAATTATGGGAACAAGTGGGCATTTAACAACACTTTATCGTGATTGGCGCCATAAACTTATAAAAGCACGCGCTTTTATTGAGGCGGAACTTGATTTTGCTGATGAAGCTGATATCCCAAATTCCGTATCTGATAAAGTTTGGAAAGATATAGAAGATCTTTGTATTTCTCTTCAAAAACATATTGATGAGGGAGAATGTGCGAGTATTTTACGTGATGGATTAAAAATTGTTATTGCGGGGGCTCCAAATTCTGGAAAATCAAGTATCATGAATCGTTTGGCTGGAAGATCTGTTGCTATTGTGACAGATGAGGCAGGAACAACGCGTGATGCTTTAGAGATAAGGCTTGTTCTTGGTGGTTTACCAATTTTTTTGACAGATACTGCTGGTTTTAGAGAAACAGAAAATAAAATTGAGCAATTAGGAATAGAAGTTGCAAGGCAACATGTGAGAGAAGCTGATTTGGTTATTTTGGTTTATGATATGGTAAAGCCAAGGGAAATTGAATTGCCAGAAACGTCAGCTGAAATATGGCGTGTTGGCAACAAACTTGATCTTTGTGAAAAAAGTGAAATTGATTTTTTAATGCAGTTTTCCGCATCAACAGGTTTAAATTTTGATCATTTTATTAAGGAACTTGAATCATTTTGTTCACGTCGTTTTTCTGAAATTGGAAATCTTGTTCCAGCACGTAAAAGGCAAATTCAACTCTTAAAAGAAGCTGTTAAAGAAATAAAAGCTTCTATAAATTATACTTCTCTTGATCTCAGTTTACGTGCAGAACATCTTCGTCGTGCCAGTGATTTTCTTGGAAAAATTACCGGAGATATAGATGTTGACGATTTACTTGATATTATTTTTTCAGAATTTTGTATTGGTAAATAATGATTCACGTGAAACATTTATTATTTCATAGACAGAATTAAAAGATTATGTATTTTATACATTCTGTTTCACGTGAAACTTGAGAATAGATTATCTATGGGATAAATTCGAATGTGCTCATATGATGTTATCATTGTTGGAGGTGGACATGCTGGCTGTGAAGCGGCTTGTGCTTCAGCGCGTGTTGGAGCACGGACAGCTCTTATTACACATAAAATAGCTGCATTAGGAACAATGTCATGTAATCCAGCTATTGGCGGGCTTGGAAAGGGGCATCTGGTTCGTGAAATAGACGCCTTGGATGGTCTCATGGGACGTGCAGCAGATGCTGCTGGAATTCAATTTAGGCTTCTTAATCGACGGAAAGGTCCAGCGGTAAGAGGACCACGTACGCAAGCTGATAGACAACTCTATAAAGAAGCAATTCAAAAACTCTTGAAAGAACAGGATAACCTTATTCTTATTGAAGATGAAGTTGTTGATTTAATTGTTAAAGATAAGAATGTTTCAGGTGTTGTTTTAAAAAATCAAGGTTCAATTTTTTCTGGTGCTGTTGTTTTAACAACGGGAACATTTTTAAATGGTCTTATTCATATTGGTGATAAAACATGGGCTGCTGGACGTATGGGAGATCAGTCAAGTATAAAACTTGCTGAGCGTTTGAAAAGTTATGATATAAAGCTTGGGAGATTAAAAACAGGAACACCTGCGCGTCTTAGTAAAAAGACAATTCGTTGGGAATCTCTTGCAAAACAACAAGCTGATGAAGATCCGGTTCCCTTTTCTTTTTTGACAGAAAAAATTCAACAACCGCAAATTGAATGTGCAATAACACGTACAAATACACAAACACATCAAGTTATTCATGAAAATATTCATCGTTCTGCTTTATATTCTGGAAATATTGAAGGATTAGGTCCGCGGTATTGTCCTTCTATTGAAGATAAAATTATCAAATTTGGTGAACGTGATGGGCATCAGATTTTTTTGGAACCAGAGGGATTAAATGATGATACTATTTATCCAAATGGTCTTTCTACTTCTCTTCCTGAAGATGTACAAATTTCCTTATTGAAAACTATTGAAGGATTGGAAAATGTGAAAATTTTACAATCTGGTTATGCTATTGAATACGATTTTGTTAATCCACAGCAGTTGACAAGAAATTTGGAATTACGCTGTTTACCAGGTCTTTTTTTAGCGGGGCAAATTAATGGTACGACAGGATATGAAGAAGCAGCAGCACAGGGGCTTTTAGCTGGGTTAAATGCAGCACGCAAAGTAAGTGGTTTAGATGAAATTATCATAAGTCGTTCTACAGCTTATATTGGAGTAATGGTAGATGATTTAGTTTCACGTGGGGTCTGTGAACCTTACCGAATGTTTACATCGCGTGCTGAATTTCGTTTGTCTTTGCGCTCTGATAATGCTGATATTCGTTTAACACCTTTAGCACAGCAATGGGGACTTGTAAGGGAAGAGCGTTGGAATTCTTATCAGAAAAAACAACAACGTCTTGATCAAGCACGATTACTATGCCAAAGTCTTTTTCTCACGCCTAATGAAGCCTCTGCTCATGGTTTACAAATAAATCGTGATGGAATTCGGCGTTCCGCTTATGATCTTCTTGCTTATCCTCATATGAGTTTAAAACGTCTTTCAGATTTTTGGCCACAATTGCAATCAATTGATTGTAAAACTGTTGAAGCTTTAGAAATTGAAGCACAATATGCAGTTTATTTAGAAAAACAAGCACAAGATATTGCATCTCTTCAGCGAGATGAGCGTTTAGAAATTCCTTCTTCTCTTGATATTCAGTCAATTTCTGGTCTTTCAAATGAACTCAAAACAAAAATTCAGGAAAGTTCACCGCGCTCAATTGCTGATGCACAAAAAATTGATGGTATGACACCTGCAGCATTATCGCTTATTATTACATATATTCAACGTCAACGACGTGAAAAGGCTAAAATAGCTTAATGAATCTTTCTACAGAACAAAAATATCAAGCTCTTTTAAATGTTGTTCCTTCTGTTTCACGTGAAACGATGGAAAATTTAATAAAATTTGAAACTTTAATAATGCAATGGAATCGGCATATTAATTTAATATCTGCTGCAACAATACCTCTTTTGTGGAAACGTCATATTTTAGATTCAGCACAACTTTATCCTTTATACAGTAATTTACTGCATTGGTGTGATCTTGGATCAGGTGGTGGATTTCCTGCAATTGTTATTGCTATCTTTATGAAAGAAAAAAAAGAGGACATATTGATCTTGTTGAAAGCAATGGAAAAAAAATTTCTTTTTTACGGACAGTCATTGCTGAACTTGATCTGCCAGCGACAGTTTATCACCACAGAATTGAGGATGCATACCAAAAAATAGCAAAACCAGAGGTTATTACAGCACGGGGATTAGCTTCTCTTGATGATCTTTTAAAGCTCATTTTTCCTTTATTCACACAAAAAACAATCGCTCTTTTACAAAAAGGTAGGGATTACTCTGCAGAAATTAAAAATACCTCTGCCAATTGGCAGTTTGATCTGCTAAAACATAAAAGCAAAATTGATGAAAATTCTGTTATTTTAGAAATTTCTCATCTTCGATCATATAGAGGGTAAAGCAAAATGAGCGAAACACGAATTATCGCTATTGCAAACCAAAAAGGTGGGGTCGGGAAAACAACCACAGCAATTAATCTTTCAACAGCTTTAGCAGCCATTGGGGAAAATGTTCTTATTATGGATGTTGATCCACAAGGAAATGCGAGTACAGGACTTGGAATAGATCGTAATAACCGTCCTTTGTCTTCTTATGATGTTTTGGTTTCAGGAGTTTCAGTGACAGAAGCCGCTTTAAAAACAGCGGTACCAAATCTCTATATTGTTCCTTCTACACTTGATCTGTTAGGTGTAGAAATGGAAATTTCTTCGTCAAAAGATCGTATTCAACGGCTGCGTAAAGCGCTCTATGATGATCCGAAGATGGAAAAAAAATTCAGTTATATTTTAATTGATTGTCCCCCATCTCTTAATCTTCTTACGCTGAATGCTATGGGGGCTGCAGATTCTGTTTTGGTGCCGATGCAATGTGAATTTTTAGCACTTGAGGGTTTAAGCCAATTGCTTGAAACAGTAAAGCAAGTACGATCCGTACTTAATCCATCCCTAGAAATTCAAGGCATTGTTCTCACCATGTATGATGGGCGGAATAATCTTTCAAATCAAGTTGTTGAAGATGTGCGCTCTTTTATGGGAGATAAAGTTTATCGTACCGTTATTCCACGAAATGTGCGAGTATCAGAAGCACCTTCTTTTGGTAAACCTGTATTGCTTTATGATCTCAAATGTGCAGGTAGTCAGGCTTATTTGCGTCTAGCATCAGAGGTAATACAACGTGAAAAACAAGCAAGTGCCGCTGCTTAGAAATGTAATAATAATTTTTAAAAAGAAAATTCAAAGAGTAAAACTATGAATGATGATCAATCAAAAAAAAGACTGGGGCGTGGATTGGCAGCATTGATTGGCGATATCAGTTTAAATAATGGTCTTACACGTTCATCAAATACTGAAAAATTAGTAGAGTTCCGTCAGTTTTCTAATCTTTCTGAAAGATTTATTCCGATTGAATCTATTTCGTGTAATCCACATAATCCACGGCGTCATTTTACTGAATCAGAACTTGATAATTTAGCACAATCAATACGTCAGCATGGTGTTGTTCAACCTGTTATTGTAAGACCTTTACAGAATAATCCTCAGCGATTTGAATTAATTGCTGGTGAAAGACGGTGGCGTGCTGCTCAGCGTGCTCATTTAAGTCAATTGCCGGTGATTGTTCGTGATGTGGATGATAAAACAGCTTTGGAATTGGCAATTATTGAAAATGTTCAGCGTGCCGATCTTAACCCTATTGAAGAGGCAATGGGGTATGAACTTTTGCTGAATGAACATGATTATACGCAAGCAGATTTGGCTCAGGTCATTGGAAAAAGCCGAAGTCATGTTGCAAATACGCTTCGTTTATTAAAGTTACCGTTAAAAGTACAACAATTTTTAACCGATGGACAACTCTCTGCTGGTCATGCACGTTGTCTTATAACCGTAGATAATCCACTGGATTTGGCCGAAAAAATTATTCGTGAGGGTCTTTCTGTACGTCAAACAGAAATACTTGCATATGAACAGGCTAATCCAAAGGTCAAAAAACGAACTTCTGTAGAGAAAGATGCTGAAACAAAATCTTTAGAAAAATTGCTTGCAGATGTAATTGGAATGAAAGTCATTATTAAGCATGGTAAAAAAGGTGGTGATTTAAAAATACACTACTCTTCATTAGAACAATTGGATGATATTTGTCGACGTTTGCAAAAGTAATCAATTATGCCAAATAAAAAGGATTCTTTTAACAAGCTCCTCTTAAAATTTTGATTATTTTGTACATGTGTTCTTTAGCAAATTCGATATTGCTTGAAGACACAATATTTTGTCCATGAGGAAAAATTTTTTCATTTGTAAGCACAATTAATGTTGTTTGAAGTGTTAAGTGACTAAAAACAAAATCTTTTGGGGTGAGATTATTTTCCTTTAAAATACTTATGAATTCTGGCTTGCGAGAAATATAAGCGATATATTCTTCAACTCTATCTTTATGAATAATAGAACGATTTTCGATTTTAGCTGTCTTTGGTTCTGAAGGTAAATTTTTACATTCGTTTTCAATTTTCTCTAGCTTTAAAAGAAGATCTTCTGTTAAGGGATAATTTGCAACAAGAGGTGGATGAAAAAGATCATCCGTTTCTTCTTTTGTTTCTTTAGCGTATGATACAAGAGGAAAAAGAAGTCTTTTACAGCTTCCTAAAAGAGTCATTGCTTTGTAAAGATACTTTTTAACAAATTCAATATTGTTTTGAGATATAATGACTTCTTTATCATAATGTGCTTCTTCGGGTACCATTAAAAGCATCATTAATATTATTTCAAGTGTTAAGGTGCCAGCAGCGAAATCTTTCGCGGTGAGATCGTTTTCTTTTAAAATATTCATGAATTCTGGCTTACGAGAAATATAAGAAGTATAGTTTTCAATATTAGAGCGAACTATAGAATCATAAGCGGTAAGGTCATATTTTATTTTTGGAAGTAAATTTTTACATTCGTTTTCAATTTTCTCCAGCTTTAAAAGAAAATCTTTTGTTAAGGGGTAATTAGCAACAAGAGCTGATAGAGGGGGATGGTTGTCTGTTTCTTTTTTTGTTTCTTGAGCATATAGTGCGAAGAAGAAAAGGAAGAGAAAACACAATAAAAATCTAAGCATGGTTAAAAGATATCTTTTCTTTTCCGAATTTCAGCAAAGACTTCTTCATTTGTGGCTTTTTCTAAAGCAAGATTTTTTCTGATTGTGTGATCATCCCAGCGAAGAAAGGGATTCGTTGCTTTTTCTTGCTCTAAAGTGACTGGGAGAGTCATGGCATTTTGTGAGCGCAATAAAAAAACCTCTTCTGCTCTTTTCTGAAGTTTTTGATTATATGGATCAAGCGTCAATGCAAAAAGAGCATTATTTTTTGTGTATTCATGTCCACAATAAAGAAGTGTTTCGTTGGGAAGTTGACGAAGCTTTTTTAAAGAATTTAGCATTTGTGCTGCTGATCCTTCAAATATACGTCCACAGCCAAGTGAAAAAAGTGTATCTCCAGCAAAGAGTAAATTTTTTTCAGGAAAATAATAGGATACTGCTCCTAAAGTGTGACCAGGGGTTGAGAGAGCTAAAAGGGTGTGAGAGCCAAAAAAGATTTTTTCATCAGGTTGAAGTGTTTGATCAAGGTGGTGAATTTTTTCTTTTTCTGCTTCTGGTCCAATAACTGTAGCTTTATATTGCTGCTTTAATTCTGCTAAGGCTTCCACATGGTCGTGATGATGGTGTGTGATAAAAATAGTTTGAAGTGTCCAGTTACGACGTTTTAAGGCATGCTGAATAGCTTTGCTTTCAGGCGCATCAATTGCCGCTGTGATGCCACTTTTTTCATCATGAATAAGCACACCAAAATTATCTTCTCTACAAAGGAACTGTTCAATCAACATGCTCTTTCTCCTGAACAGTGTGCAGTGATAAAATTTATATCATAACGTGTATTATAAATATGTTATATTTAAGAATTAGAGTTATCCTTTTCTGTAAAAAGCCCTTGTGAGTGTTTTAGTATAAGAGGCATTTGGGTAAGCATAAAGAGAACTGTTAGGGGCATAACGCCAAATACTTTGAAACTTGTCCAGACATTGTCACTAAAATTGCGCCAAACGATTTCATTTAAAAGAGCGAGGAGAACGAAAAAAAATGCCCAACGATAGGTTAGTTTTTGCCATCCTAAGTCATCAAGCTTTAAAGTAGAATCCAGTGCATAACGCAATAGAGGTTTCTTAAAAAACATGCCACCAAAAAGAATAATAGCAAATAAGCTATTGATGATTGTTGGTTTCATTTTAATGAAAGTGTCATTGTGAAGCCAGAGTGTTAAAAAGCCAAAGACGAGAACAAATACTCCTGAGATGAGAGGCATTAAAGGAATTTTTCGTGTAAGAATCCATGATAAGCTTAATGCGATAATGATTGCTACCATGAAAATAGCTGTAGCAGGGAAAATAGGCTTCTGAAAATTTTTAAAAATTTCAACATTTTTTAATAGCCATTCCCCTTTATAATTGGCAAGAAAAAAAACAACCAATGGTCCCATTTCTAAGAGAAATTTAAGTGTTGGTGAAAGAGGTGTTTTTTGATTGTCATTGGTATTTTTTGCGTTGTAATTATTATGAGTATTGGTTTTTAATGAAGTTTTTTTCATGTTTATCTTCCTGTGATTGTTTCGGCAAAATCAGAAGCAGAAAAAGGTTGAAGATCCTCGACATTCTCTCCTATACCGATAAAATAAACGGGTAATTTATATTTTGCTGCAATAGCAACAAGTACCCCACCTCGTGCGCTACCATCAAGCTTTGTCATGACTAAACCGTTAACACCAGCAATATAACGGAAAATATCCACTTGGTTAAGCGCATTTTGTCCGGTAGTGGCATCTAGTGTTTGAATAATTGTATGGGGTGCTTGGGGGTTTTGTTTCCCTAAAACACGGATAATCTTTGCTAATTCATCCATCAGTTCCGTTTTATTTTGTAGGCGTCCAGCGGTATCGATAATCAAAACGTCAGTGTTTGCTTTTTTAGCTTTTTCATAAGCGTCAAATGCTAAACTTGCAGCATCTGCTCCTAGCTTTGTTGAAATAACAGGAGAACCTGTGCGCTCACCCCAAATATGCAATTGTTCAATAGCTGCAGCGCGAAATGTATCACCAGCAGCTAGCATAACTTTTAATCCCCCTGCTGTGAGTTTTGCTGCAATTTTTCCAATCGTTGTTGTTTTTCCAGTACCATTTACGCCGACCAGCAAAATAACGTGAGGCTTATGATTAAGATCAAGTTCTAATGGAACAGCTACAGGCTCCAATACTTTTTTTATTTCATCTGCCATAATGGTATGAATGTCATCAGGAGAGAGATTTTTTTCATAACGACTAGAAGCGAGACTATCAGTAATACGTGTAGCAGTTTCTACACCAAGATCAGCTTGAATAAGAATATCTTCTAGCTCTTGCAGTGTATTTTCATCAAGTTTTCCTTTAACGAATATGTCAGCTATCGATCCGCTTAAGCGTTGTGAAGAAAGAGCTAAACCGTTTTTTAAGCGTGCAAACCACGCTGTCTTTTTCTGTTCAACAGACGTTTTAGGGGATAATTCTTCGTTTTTCTTTTCATTGATTGTGTCCGTGACAATAATTTTTCCAGAAAGGGGGACTTTTCCAGAAAGAGATACTTTTGCAGAGTCATTTTCAAAAAAGGGAGTTTTCTCATCACACGTGGCAGATATTGTATTTTGGCTTTCTGGTTGTTCAGCTTTTTCTTTGTCGATAGAAGGGGATAGGTTGCTTTCACTGCTTTTTACGATATCAGCTTTAGAAGTGGAAATGTGTTCCATTTCTCGATCTTCAGATTTTTTAAAAGAAAAGATTTTTTTGATAAAAGATTTTGTCATAAGGGCTTTCCTGCTCAAGCGGCGTTTAATTTTGGAAGGACAGCAATTAATTTGTCACCATCATGGTCAACAATAAGGGCTTGAACAATTGTTCCAGCTTTTGCACCTTTGATTTGTACAAGGGTATAGTCTTCTGTTCGCCCAATTTCATCTTTTTCAACGAGAATTGTTTGTTGGCTGTTTTGTAAAAGAATAAGATGTTTTTGGTAAGCCTCCTCACCTGCTTTGCGTAATCGTTCTGCGCGCATCTTAATGATTTTACGGTTGATTTGTGGCATGCGCGCAGCGGGTGTTCCTTCTCTTGGACTAAAAGGAAAGACATGAAGGTGTGTTAAGTGACAATCATTGATTAGAGAAAGACTATTTTGAAACATTTCTTCTGTTTCAGTAGGAAAACCAGCAATTAAATCTGCACCATAAACCATTGTAGGACGTTTGGCACGCAAATCTTGGCAAAATTGAATAGCATGTTCACGTAAATGGCGGCGTTTCATTCTTTTTAAAATCATATTATCACCGGCTTGCAAGGATAAATGTAAATGCGGCATGATCCTTGTTTCATAGGCCAAAAGATTTATCAATTCTTCGTCCGCTTCAATGGAATCGATTGATGAAAGGCGCAATCGAGGTAAATCAGATACGTGATGCAAAATGGCTGAAGTTAATTTTCCTAAAGTCGCTTTTCCAGGTAGATCGTGACCATAGCTTGTAAGATCAACTCCTGTGAGGACTACCTCTTGAATACCATTATCTATGAGCTGTTTAATTTGTTCAATGACAGCACCCATGGGAACTGAACGTGATGGTCCGCGTCCATAAGGGATAATGCAAAAGGTGCAGCGATGGTCGCATCCATTTTGCACTTGTACAAAGGCACGTGTGCGTTCTTCCATTGCACCCACCATATGTGGGGCAATTTTTTGTACTTCCATGATGTTATTGATACGAAGCTTTTCGGAGTGGTTGATACCAAAATCAGGAAGTTGACGATAAGAATGGGCATGGAGCTTGTCTTCATTCCCTAAAACAAGGTCCACCTCTGTCATCGAGGCAAAGTTTTGTGCTTCTGTTTGAGCGGCACAGCCTGTGACAATAATGCGGGTATGAGGATTTTCACGTCTTGCTTTACGGATAGCTTGTTTTGCTTGTCGTACGGCTTCAGCAGTGACAGCACAAGTATTAAAAATAATAGCACCATCTTTGAGTTTATCTAACCCTGAAGAAGTGCTTTCTTTGCGTATGATTTCTGATTCGTAGCTGTTTAATCGACAACCAAATGTTACAATTTCTATTGCCATTAAAAGTGATCCTTTTTATAGTCCCCTGTTAAAGGATTTAAAAAACCACTAAACTCATATTCAATTGGACCTGTCATAATAATGTGATTGTCTTCTCTATAAAAGATATTAAGTCTCCCCCTTGGTAAATTCACATCGATATGACGTTTTGTAAATCCACGTCGATAGGCAGCTACCGCACTCGCACAAGCAGCGCTTCCACATGCTTGTGTTAATCCAGCTCCTCTTTCCCATGTGCGTAAATTTAGGCTTTTCTTTGACATAACATGCGCAATAGAAATATTGCACTGTTCTGGAAAAAGGGGATCGTGTTCAAGTTTTGGTCCATATTTTTCTAATGGAATATGTTGAATATCACCTTCAATAAAAAAAATAGCGTGGAGATTGCCGATCGATACAAGGCAAGCATCTTTTAAGGGACCAGCGGTAATATCTACATGATTGGTATCAACTATTTCACGTGAAACAGGCATATCTTTTGCATTGAAATTTGGGCATCCCATGTCAACAGAAATGAGGTTGTTGGCTTGGCGTTTGCCTTCAATAATTCCTGCAGGTGTTTCTAAGCGAAAAGTTTCACCCAAATTGTGATCTGTGAGCCATGCGATGACACAACGGGTACCGTTGCCGCAAGCTTTAGCCATTGAACCGTCAGTATTCCATATTTCAAGGCGGAAATCAGCTTCTTTTTTGGTTGCCTTGTGAATTGCCATAATTTGGTCAAAACGGGTTTCATGATCTGCTGCTAAGGCAAAAATTGCTTGTGGTGTGAGAGCCTCTTCGCTGTCACGCAGATCAGCAACAATAATTTGATTTCCAAGACCGTTCATTTTGCTGAATGGCGTTTTCATGAAATTTCTCTATTTTTAACGATTGCCCACAAAGGATATATGGCTGAAAATCTTATAAATTTCTAGTGTTTAATAAATATAAAACTGGTCGCGGAATATTTTTTCTAAAATAAATAATTTTCACCCTGTTTTTTTAATTTGTTAATTTATCTTTGTAACATATAACAAATATTCATTCATTCATTTCTTGAGTGAGTTTATTTTTTGTCGTGGGAAAGTATAGATATGTCATTTTCAAGAATTTCATTTTTCGTTGCAATATCAACGGTAACCTTTTTAGGAGGATGTTCAACCTCACGGTTTGACAGTAATGATAGTAGCAACACATTAGAAGTTTTTTATCCGCAACAAATGCAAACAGAAATAATGTCTGATGTCGCAAATTCTCGTTCATCAACGTCTGGAGAAGATGGTTCGATGTATGAGAAAGGAGACTCTCAAAGTGATGGACGAATGGCTAGCCTTGATTTGCCAAGTAATGCTATTGATTTGTTTCCTGCAAGTATTTCTGGGGTGTGGAATCTTTCTATCGGAGGTAAGGTTTGCCGAATTGCAACACCACAAACGAAATTTGGTCAGGGATACCGTGCTGCTCCTCTACACTGTCCAGGGATCGTTTCTCAAGTGAATTCGTGGGCAGTTAAAGGAAAAAGATTATATTTTTATAACAATTCAGGTCGTGTTATCGTTTCCCTTCATTCTTCTCATGTTGATCGTTTTGAGGGACGTACACTTGATGATCATCCTGTTGTTTTAAGCCGTTAAAGCGCTTTTTACCGTTTATGAAAAATAAGAAATATATGCACAGATCTGTAAGGAAAACAGGTATTTTTTATTGAAAACGGTTTGAAAAAAGGTGTTTGGATGATTTTGGTTTCAACGCGCTATAAAGAGTTGGTATACAAAGGAGAAATTAGTTTTGATCCAGCTCAATTGGCTTTAACGGAGCATCTTGATCATTTATTACAAGCAATTGCCGAGCAAAGTGTTGCACATCCTCTAGCATTTTGGCATTTTTTCAAAAGAAAAAAACAAACTTTTACGCGTGTTTCAAGACGAGGTGAGGGGGACAGTTCTTTTCAGGGGCTTTATATTTATGGTGAGGTAGGACGAGGCAAAACCATGTTGATGGATTTGTTTTTTTCTTGTTTGCCGCAAGAGCGTAAAAAGCGCGCGCATTTTAATGACTTTATGGCTGATATACATGAGCGTATTAATGTTTATCGTCAAGCTTCAACACACAAAAAAGCTGGAAAGGATAATCCTATTTTAGCCGTTGCAGAAGATCTTGCACGAGAAGCTAAAGTGCTTTGTTTTGATGAATTTACTGTAACAGATATTGCTGATGCCATGGTGCTTGGTCGTCTTGTCACGGCTTTATTTGAAAGAGGAGTTTTTTTTGTAGCAACTTCAAATGTTGCTCCTGATAACCTTTATTATAATGGTTTAAATCGAGAACTTTTTTTGCCTTTTATTCAAACTTTGAAAACACATGTTCACGTTATCAATCTTAATGCAAAAACGGATTATCGTCTTGAAAAATCAAATCTACAACATGTGTATGTAACGCCATTAGGAAAACAAGCCGATGAATACATGGATCAAGCTTGGGTATTGGTGCTGCAAGGACAAAAGGAAACATCTGATGAGCTTTTTATAAAAGGACGTCTTATCCCTATTCCACGCGTTGGAGGGGACTGTGCTCGCTTTGATTATCGAGATTTATGTGCAAAACCTTTGGCAGCGGCTGAATATTTAGCATTAGGAGAGCGCTATCATACAATTTTTGTCGATAATGTACCGGTGATGGATGATGCATGTCGCAATGAAACGAAACGATTTATTTTACTTATTGATGTTCTTTATGAACGCCATATAAGATTGTTTATATCAGCAGCGGCAAAACTTGAAAATTTATATCAGGGGCATGCACAGACGTCTGAGACATTTGAATTTCAGAGAACACAATCACGTCTTTTCGAGATGCAAAGTCAAGATTATTTAAAGCTATGGGCAGAAAATTTTCTTAGTTAACGAGAAAAGCTTAGCTTTACTTTTATCTAAACTGTAAGAACAATAACTTTTTGAGTTTAAAATAAGTGTAATAATTCTATTGTATTTTTTAAAAATTCACTTTATCGGTAAATTATGGTGGTTTTTTTATAGCATGTTTGTACGGAGGATTGTGGCTTCTGTGGCTTCTATGAAATAAAGAAGTTTAGTAGATTTTATCTTTTTTTCTTTTGAAGATATTGTTAAAATATAGCTAAACTTAAAAAATATTTATATATCGGCACGGGTAAGTATACACTGAATTTTTAAGGTTAGGAAAAATAAAATGGCACGGAAAAAAATAGCTCTTATTGGTTCTGGTATGATCGGGGGCACTTTAGCACATATGATTGGGCTTAAGGAGCTTGGTGATGTTGTCTTATTTGACATTGCAGAAGGTGTACCACAGGGAAAGGCTCTTGATATTGCTGAATCCTCCCCCATTGATGGTTTTGATGTAAGTTTAAAAGGTGCTAATGCTTATGAGGCAATTGAGGGTGCTGATGTTGTTATTGTAACAGCAGGGGTTGCGCGGAAACCAGGTATGAGCCGTGATGACCTTTTAGGTGTTAACTTAAAAGTGATGGAGCAAGTTGGTGTTGGGATTAAGAGATATGCGTCTTCAGCATTTGTTATTTGTGTTACCAATCCCCTTGATGTAATGGTGTGGGCATTGCAGAAATTTTCAGGTCTTCCTACACATAAAGTGGTTGGTATGGCTGGCGTCCTTGATTCGGCTCGTTTTCGTTATTTTTTGGCTGAAGAATTTAAGGTTTCTGTTAAAGATGTCACTGCGTTTGTTTTAGGAGGGCACGGTGATTCAATGGTGCCTTTGGTACGTTATTCAACGGTTGGTGGAATTTCTTTGCCTGATCTTGTGAAGATGGGCTGGACCACACAAGAAAAAATTGATCAAATTATCCAACGTACTCGTGATGGTGGTGCAGAAATTATTGGTTTGTTAAAAACAGGCTCTGCTTTTTATGCACCAGCAGCTTCAGCTGTTTCTATGGCCGAAGCCTATTTGAATGATACTAAGCGTGTTGTTCCTGTTGCAGCCTATCTTTCAGGAGAATATGGAGTTAATGATACCTATGTTGGAGTTCCTGTGGTGCTTGGTGCAGGTGGTGTTGAGCGAGTCATTGAAATTGATCTTGATAAAGAAGAAAGAGGTGCTTTTGAGCATTCGGTGAATGCGGTTAAGAAGCTTTGTGAAGCTTGTATCGCACTTATGCCTAGTCTCAAATAAAATTAAGTGATTCTGTTCATGAAAACAGAGTATTAAAATATTTGGGGTTTGAAGGTTAATAAAGTAATCCATAAAAGAAAAGGACAAATGCATGAATATCCATGAGTATCAGGCCAAACGTCTGCTTCATGAATATGGAACACCAATTGCAAATGGTGTTGCTGTTTATTCTGTAGAGCAAGCTGAAAAATGGGCAAAAAAATTGCCTGGACCACTCTATGTGGTTAAAAGTCAGATACACGCTGGTGGTCGTGGTAAGGGTAAGTTTAAAGAACTTGATCCTGAAGCAGAAGGTGGTGTTCGGCTTGCAAAATCTGTTGAAGAAGTTGTTGCAAATGTCCAAGAAATGCTTGGTAAAACTTTGGTAACCAAACAAACTGGTCCAGAAGGTAAGCAGGTCAATCGTCTTTATATTGAAGATGGTGCCGATATCGAGCGCGAGCTTTATCTTTCAATTTTGGTTGATCGTAGCGTTGGTCAGGTCGCTTTTGTTGTTTCAACAGAAGGGGGAATGGATATCGAAACAGTTGCTGAAGAAACACCAGAAAAAATATTAACTCTACCCATTGATTCTACACAAGGTGTTACTTCTGCTGATTGTAAAAGGCTTTGTGATGCATTGGAATTGCAAGATAGTGCGCGAGAAGACGGAGAAAAACTTTTTCCAATACTCTATAAGGTGTTTTGTGAAAAAGATATGAGTCTTCTTGAAATTAATCCGCTTATTGTGATGAAAGACGGTCATTTGCGCGTCCTTGATGCGAAAGTTTCTTTTGATAATAATGCTTTGTTTCGTCATCCAGATATTTTGGAATTGCGTGATACTTCAGAAGAAGATCCAAAAGAAATCGAAGCCTCAAAGCATGATCTTGCTTATGTTGCTCTTGAGGGCACAATTGGTTGTATGGTCAATGGTGCGGGTCTTGCGATGGCAACTATGGATATCATTAAGCTTTATGGAGCTGAACCGGCAAATTTTTTGGATGTTGGTGGTGGAGCATCGAAAGAAAAAGTGACGGCTGCTTTTAAGATTATTACGGCTGATCCAAATGTTAAGGGCATTCTCGTCAATATTTTTGGTGGTATTATGCGTTGCGATGTCATTGCTGAGGGAGTGGTTGCTGCTGTTCGTGAAGTTGGTTTAAAGGTTCCTTTGGTTGTTCGTCTTGAAGGTACGAATGTTGAACAGGGTAAAGCAATTATCAGTGATAGTGGTTTGAATGTTATTCCTGCGGATGATTTGGATGACGCTGCTCAAAAAATTGTAGCAGCCGTAAAAGGAGCTTAAGTGATGTCAATTCTTGTGAATAAGGATACAAAAGTTCTGGTTCAAGGGCTTACAGGAAAAACAGGAACATTTCATACAGAACAAGCGCTTGCTTATCATGGCACGCAAATGGTTGGTGGTGTCAATCCTAAAAAAGGTGGTGAAACATGGGAGGGGTCAAAAGGTGAAACGCTTCCTATTTTTACCAGTGTTGCAGAAGGAAAGGAAAAGACAGGTGCGGATGCTTCCGTTATTTATGTTCCTCCTGCAGGGGCAGCAGCAGCTATTATAGAAGCTATTGATGCAGAGATCCGTTTGATTATCTGTATTACTGAAGGTATTCCTGTTATGGATATGGTAAGAGTAAAGGCGAGATTAGAAAATTCACAATCGCGCCTTATCGGTCCTAATTGTCCTGGTATCCTTACACCAAATGAATGTAAAATTGGTATTATGCCTGGCTCTATTTTTAGAAAAGGCTCTGTCGGAGTTGTCTCGCGGTCGGGAACTTTAACCTATGAAGCAGTCTTTCAGACAAGTCATGAAGGTCTTGGGCAGACAACAGCTATTGGTATTGGTGGTGATCCTGTTAAAGGTACTGAATTTATTGATGTGTTGGAAATGTTTTTAGCAGATGATGAAACTCAATCTATTGTTATGATTGGTGAAATTGGTGGTTCTGCTGAAGAAGATGCGGCGCAGTTTCTTCGAGATGAGGCAAAGAAAGGTCATAAAAAACCAGTGGTTGGTTTTATTGCTGGGCGTACAGCACCTCCAGGGCGGACAATGGGGCATGCAGGTGCTGTTATCTCTGGTGGTAAAGGTGGAGCAGAAGATAAAATTGCTGCAATGGAGGCAGCAGGGATTCGGGTTTCGCCTTCGCCATCACAAATAGGCAAAACCTTGATTTCGGTTTTGAAAGGCTAAAAGAAAATTTCATCTGAATAAGAATATATCCTTATTCGGATGAAGTATTGTATGTAAAAAGTTAAAGCTTTTTTGAATTTTCTGGTCTACGTTTGCTTTACAAACGTTTAAAGGTAGAAAAATATAAGGAGACGGAACAAATGTTCCGGAGAGACATATGGCAAGGCAGGACGAGATAAATAGTCTTTTTGCACAAACATCGTTTCTGTATGGTGGAAATGCGGATTATATAGATCAGCTTTATGCCGAATATGAAAAGGATCCCACCAGTGTAGATTCACAGTGGCGTACTTTTTTTGAAAATCTTCATGATAAAAAAGAGGATGTTCTCAGAAACGCTGAAGGGGCGACATGGCAACGTGACCATTGGCCGTTGAAAGCAAATGGTGAATTGGTTTCTGCTCTTGATGGTGATTGGACTGTTCTTGAAAAACAGGTTGGAGATAAATTAAAGGAAAAGGCAGCAACAGATGCTGCGCAAAAAAAAGGGATAACTTCTAGCGAACAAGATGTTATTCGCGCGACTCGTGATTCTGTTCATGCTCTCATGATGATTCGTGCTTTTCGTGCACGGGGCCATCTTCGTGCAAAGCTTGATCCCCTTCAACTGGCAGAAAAACTTGAGGACTACAAAGAACTTTCTCCAGAAGCTTACGGTTTTACTCCTGCTGATTATGAACGGCCCATTTTTATTGATAATGTTTTAGGGTTGGAGTACGCCACTATTCCGCAAATGCTTGAAATTCTCAATCGTACCTATTGTTCAACAATTGGTGTGGAATATATGCATATTTCTGATCCTGCTCAAAAAGCGTGGCTTCAAGAACGTATTGAAGGACCAAATAAGCAGATTGCTTTCACACAGAATGGCAAGAAAGCTATCCTTAACAAGCTTATTGAGGCAGAAGGGTTTGAGCAGTTTTTAGATACAAAATATAAAGGAACAAAGCGTTTTGGACTTGATGGTGGTGAAGCGCTGATTCCTGCTCTTGAACAAATTATTAAATGCGGTAGTGCTTTGGGAGTGCAGGAAATTGTTTTAGGAATGGCACATCGTGGTCGTTTAAATGTTCTTTCACAAGTTCTTGCAAAACCACATCGGGCTATTTTTCATGAATTTAAAGGCGGGTCTTATAAGCCTGATGATGTAGAGGGATCGGGTGATGTCAAATATCATTTGGGAACTTCAGCGGATCTTGAGTTTGATGGTAAAAAAGTTCATTTGTCGCTTTTAGCCAATCCATCTCATCTTGAGATTGTTGATCCGGTGGTGATTGGAAAGGCGCGTGCTAAACAAAATCAATTTTTGGGTCGTATGCATGTTGACGATCTCCCGTTGAATGAGCGTTCAAAGGTCTTGCCATTGCTTATTCATGGTGATGCTGCTTTTGCAGGGCAGGGCGTTATTCAGGAAACTTTTGGCCTTTCCGGTCTTAAAGGTTACAACGTTGCTGGTTCTGTCCATGTGATTATTAATAATCAGATTGGTTTTACAACGGATCCACGTTTTTCGCGCTCTTCACCTTATCCGTCAGATGTAGCAAAAATGATCGATGCACCTATTTTCCATGTGAATGCTGATGATCCTGAGGCGGTGGTCTTTGTTGCAAAAGTAGCGACAGAATTTCGTCAAATTTTCCATAAGCCGGTAGTAATTGATATGTTCTGTTATCGTCGTTATGGGCATAATGAAGGTGATGAACCTTCCTTCACACAGCCACTTATGTACAAAGCTATCCGTAATCACAAAACAACCCTTCAGCTTTATGGCAACCAGTTGGTGGCGGAAGGGGTGGTTACTGTAGAAGAGATTGAACAACAAAAAAAGCTCTGGCGTGATAAACTTGAAGCTGAGCTTGAAGCGAGTGCTTCTTATAAGCCTAATAAGGCTGATTGGCTCGATGGGAGCTGGACAGGGCTTAAAGCTTCTACGAGTACCGATGAGCAACAGTGTGGGATGACGGGTGTTGAATTAAAAACCTTAAATGAAATTGGTAAGAAACTTGTCGAGATTCCAGCCGATTTTCATGTTCATAAAACGATACAGCGTTTTTTAAGCAACCGTGCTAAAATCTTTGAAACCGGTGAGGGCGTTGATTGGGCAACCGCTGAAGCTTTAGCTTTTGGGTCGCTTTGCTTAGAAGGGGCACCTGTTCGTCTTTCCGGTGAGGATGTTGAACGGGGAACTTTTTCACAACGTCATTCGGTTCTTTACGATCAAGAAAATGAAGCCCGTTATATCCCATTAAATAATTTGCAAAAGGGACAGGCGCTTTATGAGGTTGTTAATTCTATGCTTTCTGAGGAGGCGGTTCTTGGTTTTGAATATGGATATTCTCTTGCTGAACCACGGGGATTAACACTTTGGGAAGCACAATTTGGTGATTTTTCTAATGGTGCACAAGTCATTTTTGATCAATTTATTTCATCTGCTGAACGTAAATGGCTTCGTATGTCTGGTCTTGTCTGTTTGTTGCCTCATGGTTTTGAAGGACAGGGACCAGAACATTCTTCAGCGCGTTTAGAACGTTTTCTTCAACTTTGTGCAGAAGATAATATGCAGGTTGCTAATTGTACAACGCCTGCAAATTATTTTCATATTTTGCGCCGGCAGATTAAACGTGACTTCCGTAAACCATTGATCATAATGACGCCAAAATCACTTTTGCGTCATAAGAGAGCTGTTTCTTTTCTCAGTGAAATGGAACCAGAAACGAATTTTCACCGTTTGTTGCTTGATGATGCAGAACGACTCAAAGATTCTGTCATTAAATTGCAAAAAGACAATAAAATTCGTCGTATCGTTCTTTGTACAGGAAAAGTTTATTACGATCTTTATGAAGAACGTGAAAAAAGGGGTTTTGATGATGTTTATTTGCTTCGTGTTGAACAGCTATATCCTTTTCCTGCAAAAGCTTTAGTGGATGTGTTATCTCGCTTTTTGCAAGCAGAAGTTGTTTGGTGCCAAGAGGAACCAAAGAACATGGGGGCTTGGTCATTTATTGAGCCTTATTTAGAATGGGTTTTGACACATATTAGTGCGCAATATTCACGGGCACGTTATGCTGGACGTCCTGCTAGTGCATCACCAGCCTCTGGGTTGATGGTGAAACATCTTGAACAGCTTGCTGCGTTTCTTGAAGACGCATTAGGCTCTTAATTTATGACTACTCTGATCTATGGAAAAATATTATGACTACTGAAATTCGTGTTCCTACTTTGGGCGAATCGGTTACCGAAGCGACTGTTGGTAAATGGTTTAAAAAACTTGGCGAAACTGTTGCTATGGATGAACCTTTGGTTGAATTAGAAACTGATAAGGTAACAGTTGAGGTTCCTTCACCTGTTGCAGGGAAGTTATCTGAAATCATTGCAAAGGAAGGCGATACAGTTGAAGTGAATGCGCTTTTGGGGGCGGTTGAAGCAGGAGCCGCTGGTGTTTCTCAATCATTTTCGCCTGCTGCTACACCTCTTCCTGCGGCTAAATCTGCGGTGGAGCAGTCTTCTTCCAGTGCTACAATGCCTCCTGCGCCTTCAGCAGCAAAAATGATGGCAGAAAATAATATTGCAAAAACTGATGTTTCTGGTTCTGGAAAGCGTGGGCAAATTCTTAAAGAAGATGTTCTTGGAGTTTTAGAAAAGGGAACAAAGACTCCTTCTTCTGCTCCTGCGGTTTCTAAATCCAGCTCTTCGGTTGCTTCTGTTCAGGAAATACACGAAGAGCGCGTTCGTATGACAAAATTACGTCAAACAATTGCTCGTCGTCTTAAAGATGCCCAGAATACGGCGGCAATTTTAACCACATTTAATGAGGTTGATATGTCCGCGGTGATGGATTTGCGTAAGCGTTATAAAGATGTTTTTGAAAAAAAACATGGTGTTAAGCTTGGTTTTATGGGATTTTTTACCAAGGCTGTTTGTCATGCATTAAAGGAACTTCCTGCTGTTAATGCAGAAATTGATGGGACAGATATTATTTACAAAAACTATGTTAATGCAGGAATTGCTGTTGGAACGGATAAAGGACTTGTTGTTCCTGTCGTGCGTAATGCTGATCATATGTCATTTGCAGAAATTGAAAAAGAGATTGGTCGTTTGGGACGTCTTGCACGTGATGGGAAATTAGCTGTTTCTGACATGCAGGGTGGAACTTTTACCATTACAAATGGGGGGGTTTATGGATCGTTAATGTCGACGCCAATTTTGAATGCACCACAGTCTGGTATTTTGGGAATGCATGCGATTAAAGAGCGGGCAATGGTTGTGGATGGGCAAATTGTAATTCGTCCTATGATGTATCTGGCACTTTCTTATGATCATCGTATTGTAGATGGTCAAGAAGCTGTGACTTTCCTTGTGCGTGTTAAGGAAAGTTTAGAAGATCCGGAACGCCTTGTTCTTGACTTGTAAAAGTACAATTTTCAGGAGGAAAGGAAAAACGGATGTCTTATGATGTAGTTGTGATTGGAGCAGGACCAGGTGGTTATGTTGCGGCAATAAAGGCGGCGCAATTGGGGCTAAAAACAGCAATTATTGAAAAACGTGTGGCGTTGGGAGGGACGTGCCTTAATGTTGGCTGTATTCCTTCTAAAGCGTTGTTGCATGCATCAGAAGTGTTTGCCGAAACACAACATGGTTTTGAAACACTTGGTATTTCTATTGCAAAATCTAAGCTTAATCTTGAACAAATGATGGCACATAAAAAAGCTGTTGTGACAGCAAATACAAGCGGTGTCTCTTTTTTGATGAAAAAAAATAAAGTTGACACTTTTTTTGGTACAGCCAAAATTTTAAGCGCAGGTCATTTGGAAGTTATTATGCGGGATGGTCGCACACAAAAAATTGAAACAAAAAATATTATTATTGCTACTGGATCAGAGAGTTCAGGCATTCCTGGTCTCAATGTTGAAATTGATGAAAAGGTTGTTGTCTCTTCTACGGGAGCTCTGTCCTTTGAAAAAGTGCCAACGCGTATGATTGTTGTTGGAGCCGGTGTTATCGGTTCAGAGCTTGGTTCGGTTTGGAGCCGTTTGGGGGCTAAGGTGACCATTATTGAATATCTTAATAAAGTTTTAGGATCAATGGATGGTGAGGTTTCACGGCAGTTTCAAAAAATCATGGAAAAGCAGGGAATTGAATATAAAACTGGTGCAAAAGTCACAGCTATTACGCAATCTGGTTCAATGGCTAAGGTTAGTTTTGAAGCGGTCAAAGGTGGTGAATCTGAAACTTTAGAGGCTGATGTTGTGCTTATTGCTACTGGACGTTCTCCATATACGGAAGGTCTTGGTTTGAGCGAGGTTGGTGTTCAAGTAGATGAGCGCGGCTTTGTTGTGACCGATGCAAAGTGGCAGACAAATATTCCGGGAATTTATGCGATTGGTGATGTTGTTAAAGGACCAATGTTGGCACATAAAGCAGAGGAAGAAGGCGTTGCTGTAGCAGAAATTTTGGCTGGTCAAAGAGGACATGTTAATTTTGATGTGATTCCTAGCGTTGTTTATACTCAGCCGGAAATTGCTAGTGTAGGAAAAACAGAAGAAGAGCTTAAAGCTGCTGGTATTGAATATAATGTTGGTAAGTTTCCTTTCATGGCAAATGGTCGTGCACGTGCTATGCAAAGGAGTGATGGCTTTGTTAAAATTCTTGCTGATAAAAAAACAGATCGGGTTTTAGGGGGACATATCCTTGGATTTGGTGCTGGCGAAATGATCCATGAAATTGCAGTCTTAATGGAATTTGGTGGTTCATCAGAAGATTTGGGGCGTTGTTGCCATGCGCATCCTACCTTATCAGAAGCTGTGCGTGAAGCAGCTTTAGCAACATTTGCTAAACCACTTCATATCTAAATGGGCTTTGAATATTTGATGATGTTTCTTGGAAAAGCCTAAAAGATAGTTTATTGGCTACTTCATAAGTTGCATGTTTTCGGAAAAACCGCTCTTTCAAGAGCGGTTTTTCTATATTTTTCTTTATATATCAGAAAAGTTTTCTCAGTGTGCCAATCTATAAGTAAAATACAGAGTGCTATTTCTCACATAGCCTCTACAAAGCAATTTTATTTCTCAATATTTCTTTTAACTATAGATTGCTCTATTTTTTGATGCAAAAGCGAACCTCAAAAGTTTTTACCATACACAAAAGGGCTTTATTAGCGTTAAAGGAAAACAATATATGGCTCTATAGGTCAATTAAAATTGCAATTTTCTCTCTTCTTTTTGTTCTTTTATACAGGTGGAAAGACCCATATGGTCGAGATATTTGAGAAAGGGTTGTGGTGGTAATTCTTCTACATTGACCATGGTTTTAACATCCCATTCACCGGAGGCAATAAGGAGAGCTGCTGCTGCTGCTGGTACGCCGGCTGTATAGGAAATGCCTTGTGCTCCAGTTTCGTTAAAAGCTTGTTTATGATCGGCTATATTATAGATAAAAATTTCTCTTAGCTTTCCCTCTTTTTCTCCTTTAATAAGATCTCCAATACAAGTTTTTCCTGTATAGTCTGGTGCTAGAGAAGCTGGATCGGGTAAGACAGCTTTCACAACTTTTAAAGGAATGACTTCTTGACCTTCTGCTGTTTTTACAGGCTGTTCAGATAAGAGTCCGAGATTTTTCAAAACGGTAAAAACAGTGATGTAATGTTCACTAAATCCCATCCAAAAACGGACATTTTGAACATCAAAATTTTTGGATAAGGAATGAATTTCATCATGTCCTGTCATATAAGCTTTTTGTTTTCCAACAACTGGGAGATCCCATTCATGGCTGATTTCAAACATTTTATTGGAAACCCATTTTTTATTTTGCCAAGACCATACTTGTCCCGTAAATTCACGAAAGTTAATTTCTGGATCAAAATTCGTGGCAAACCAACGTCCATGACTTCCGGCATTAATGTCAATAATATCAATATCGGTGATCTTATCAAAATAACATTCACGCGCGAATGCTGCATAAGCATTCACGACACCTGGATCAAATCCTGCACCTAATATCGCGGTGATACCAGCTTGTTCGCATTCTTTACGACGAGGCCATTCATAATTGCCATACCAAGGTGGTGTTTCACAAATTTTAAGGGGGTCTTCGTGAATTGCAGTATCGATATAAGCGCACTTTGTTTCGATACAAGCTGAAAGAACGGACATATTAAGAAAGGCTGAGCCAACATTGATGACAATTTCGCATTTGGTTTTTTGGATGAGTTTTACAGTCTCTTTTACATTCATTGCATTGAGTGCATGACTTTTAAGAACACCTTGTTCTTTCATAGAATTTTTTTCTTTAATGGAAGCAATAATGGCTTCACATTTTTTGACTGTTCGTGAAGCAATATGAATTTCACCGAAAATATCATTGTTTTGAGCGCATTTATGCGCAACAACTTGTGCAACACCTCCAGCACCAATAATGAGAACATTTTTCTTCATCGTAGGGTTATCTCCTTTTCAATACTGTTTGTTGTATGATGGTTTTTAATGGTTATTTTCATGAAAGACTTGTCTGATAATCATTGTAGTTAAATTGACGTTGAAGCGTTAATGTTCCATCAAGTTCTTTGATAACAATGGCAGGCATTGCAACGCCATTAAACCAATTCTTCTTAACCATTGTATAGCCTGCTGCATCCTGAAAAGATAGCCTATCTCCTATTTTAAGAGGTTTGGGAAATTGAAATGTTCCAAAAATATCACCAGCAAGACAAGATTTTCCGCAAACCATAATTTCGTATGGCCCTTGATTTGGTTCTAATTTGGCATTTTCGCGATAAATGAGAAGATCAAGCATATGAGCTTCAATGGAACTATCAACAATAGCGAGTTTTTTTTCATTATATAATGTATCGAGAACACTGACTTCTAGTGTGGTGCTTTTTGTTATAGAAGCTTCTCCTGGTTCTAAAAAAATGGTGACACCGTGGGTTTCTGAAAAGTGTTTTAAGCGTTCTGCAAAAGCTTCTAGAGGATAATTTTCAGCTGTAAAATGAATTCCCCCACCAAGGCTTATCCAATCAACAGCAGAGAAAAGTTCTGCAAATTCTTTTTCCGTGTAATTTAGCATTTGGTTAAAAAGATTAAAATCAGCATTTTCGCAATTGTTATGAATCATTAAGCCGTTGATAAGGGGCAGGACTTCTTTAATGGCGCTTTGATTGGTTTCTCCTAAGCGACTAAAAGGGCGAGAGGGATTGGCTAGATCAAAATGAGAGGCACTGATGCCTGGATTTAACCTTAGACCTCGTTGAATGTTTTTGGTTGCATCAGCAAAACGTTGAAGTTGTTGGATGGAATTAAAAATAATTTTATCTGCGTAGCTACAAGCTTCATCAATTTCGTGATCAGCCCAAGCAACTGAATAGGCATGGGTTTCTTTGCCGAATTTTTCTCTTCCCAAACGCAGTTCATAAAGGGATGATGAGGTGGTTCCATCCATGAATTCAGACATGAAATCAAAAACACTCCACGTGGCAAAACATTTCAAAGCAAGCAAAACTTTCGCTCCAGATATTTCACGTAAACGAGTGATAACTTGCATATTCTTTATGAGCTTAGATTTATCTATGAGGTAATAGGGGGTTCTTATCATTGCTTACTCATTCTCTTTTGAAGGATCTTATTCTTGAGATCAACGTTTAGTACAAAGAGCAACAGAATATCTCAAGAAAAAAGAATCTGTTTTTGTTTAGCGGTAGAAAGATTTTCTAGAGTTGCTTTTTGTTTTTGTTATTTTGAGATTTGCGTTATGCGTATGAAAAAAAAATTATATTATGTCTTAGCTTTTTTAGTTTTTGGTAGTTTTTTCATTATAACCACCAATATTATTCATTTGGCAAAAAATAACAGCGATGTCGAAGCTAAAATGGCTCCTTTGACTTTTGTTCAGGAGGGGTTGCAGCCGTTGGTTTTTACAGGGCGTAGAGAACTTAATGGTTTTAAGGGATACCGTAATTACCGACATGGTTATCATAAATATAAAGATAATTGGTGGTATCCTGAAGCCGCCTTTGTTGCGTTAACACATCTAAACACGGAACACCCTCCATTAAAAGCTGTATCAGATGTGAAAAGCACACTTTTAATTTCTTCTTTAGAAAAACAAGAGCCTTGGATGCTTAGACAACATATTGAATCTTGTCTGGTGCGTTATCGCTCTTATAATAAAAATGATAACAGTTATCAGCCTTTTTATGGTCCTCGTAAGCCCTGTTTTTCGCGCTTTTTTAAAGGGTAGAATTTATTAAATGTAGAAAATTTTCTATCAGCTCTTGTCGTTCTCATTCCAGTTCTTAGAATAAAAAGAGGATTTGTATGCTGGATGTTTTTTAACGCAACAGTTGTTTTTTTTAAATTAAAATACTTTTAAGTTTTATTAAATCTTATTATCGTTAAGTGCAGGATGAGGGGATGACAATGTAAATTTTTATTTTGTCTATGACAAAATATTTAAAGACAGAATGGAGCTTGAAGAATGACAATACGGGAAGCAATGTTGATATTGCTTGTTTTGCTTCCCTTTGGCGGGAGTGCAGTTGTTGGTTTTTTTCGTGCGACAGCAAAAAATAATGAAGCATGGTTTGCTGGGATTATTGCACTTTTCACGCTTCTTTTTACAATAACACTTTATCCAGCAGTTCACGGAAATCGTGTCGTGCGTTTAGATATTTCTTGGCTTTCAGAGTGGGGTGTTGATTTTATCCTGCGTATGGATGGCTTGTCGTGGCTTTTTTGTTTGCTCATTACAGGAATTGGGCTGCTTGTCGTTGTTTATGCCCGTTATTATATGGATCCCGCAGATTCTGTACCACGATTTTTTTCTTTTTTCCTAGCCTTTATGGGCTCAATGACAGGGATTGTTTTATCAGGTAATCTGGTGTTTTTGGTTGTTTTCTGGGAACTTACCAGTATTTTTTCTTTTTTGTTGATTGGTTATTGGTATCATAATGCAAGTGCGCGTGAAGGGGCGCGTATGGCTTTAACAATTACAGGTTTTGGTGGTTTTGCCCTTTTTATTGGGGTTTTATTGATTGGGTATATCGTTGGTAGTTTTGATCTGGATAAAATTTTACAGTCTGGAGATGTGATCCGTTCAAGTTCACTTTATATCCCTGCCCTTATTTGTATTTTGTTGGGAGGACTAACGAAAAGCGCACAGTTTCCTTTTCATTTTTGGTTGCCTAATGCGATGGCAGCTCCAACACCTGTATCGGCTTATTTGCATTCGGCAACAATGGTAAAAGCTGGGTTATTTTTGCTGGTTCGTTTATGGCCCGTGCTCTCTGGGACAGAGTCTTGGTTTTGGATGCTCGGCCTTTCAGGACTCTCAACACTTCTTCTTGGGGCTTATTGTTCTATGTTTCAGCAAGATTTAAAGGGATTGCTTGCTTATTCAACGATTAGTCATCTTGGATTGATTACGACACTTTTAAGCCTTGGGAGTCCTCTTGCATGTGTTGCAGCGATTTTTCATATGGCCAATCATGCTACTTTTAAAGCTTCTTTATTTATGGCTGCTGGCATTATTGATCACGAAACGGGAACACGTGATATGCGTAAGCTGACAGGTCTTTATCGCTCTATGCCGATTACAGCGACTCTTGCTTTAGTAGCAAGTGCCGCGATGGCTGGTGTTCCTTTGCTCAATGGTTTTTTATCAAAAGAAATGTTTTTTGCTGAAGCTGTTGAAAGGCATATGGAATCATGGCTTGATTGGATCGCTCCTTATATAGCAACGCTTGCTAGCTTGTTTAGTGTGACCTATTCTATACGCTTTATTCATGGTGTCTTTTGGGGACCAAAACCTCATAAATTACCTAAAACTCCGCATGAACCACCCCATTTTATGCGTTTACCTATAGAACTTTTGGTGTTTGTTTGTTTGGCCGTTGGTATTTTTCCTAATTTAACAATTGGGTCTATTTTAGATAATGCTGTTGTGTCTGTTTTAGGACCTATGACGATTTCTTATAGCTTGGCTGTTTGGCATGGGATTAATACGCCATTAATGATGAGTTTGGTGGCTTTATTTGGGGGGAGCTTGCTCTATATTGCTGGGCGGCGTTATTTTTTATCTTGTGATGATGGTGCGCCTTTTTTTCGTCATTTGAAAGGACTGCGTATTTTTGAACGTATTCTTGTGATTATTTCTTGGAAATGGGCGCGTGCGGTGGAGGCTGTTTTGTCAACACGCCGTTTGCAAATCCAGTTGCACTGGATTTTTGCTGTGTGTTTTATTTTTGTTGGTCTTTTGCTTTGGCGTGATGGTTTCATTGCTCTGGGACGGTTACCGCTTTTTCCACTTGATATGCCTTTTCTCGCGCTTTGGTTGGTCGGTGGATTGTGCGCGCTTTTAGTCGCTTGGCAAGCAAAGTTTCATCGTCTTGCATCACTCATGCTTTTGGGGGGAGCAGGACTGATGACGTGTGCAACCTTTTTATGGCTTTCTGCGCCCGATTTGGCTATAACGCAATTGGTTGTTGAAGTGGTGACAACTGTTTTATTATTGCTTGGTTTGCGTTGGTTGCCTAAGCGTGTGTATAATTCTGCTCCAATGTCTGTTCGTTTCGGGGTGCGTTTACGTCGCGCTCGTGATTTCATCATAGCAATTATAGGAGGCGCTGGTGTTGCGTGGCTCTCTTTTGCGATGATGACACGTCCTCAAGAGACAACAGTTTCTAATTTTTTTCTGAAAAATGCTTATTCTGGTGCTGGTGGTCGCAATGTTGTGAACGTATTGTTGGTTGATTTCCGCGGTTTTGATACGATGGGAGAAGTTGTTGTTTTGGGGGTTGTTTCGTTGACTGTTTTTGCTCTTTTGCGTCGATTCCGCCCTGCTCCTGAAAGTATTGATGCGCCGTTTCAACAACGTGTTCAGAAAGCTTTTGATAAAGTACAGCCGGATCGAAATGTGGGGGATACAGTGTTGAATTATCTGGATATCCCTTCTGTTATTATGGGGTGGCTCTTTTCTGTTATTATTGCTTTTTCTTTTTATTTATTCGTGCGAGGGCATGATCTTCCAGGAGGGGGATTTGTTGGTGGGGTGACTTTAGCTATAGGCTTTATTTTGCAGTATCTTGCACGGGATATTCGTTGGGTGGAAAATCATTTAAAAGTTTTGCCTTTACGCTGGATGGGCTTTGGCTTATTGCTATCGGTTGTAACGGGAACAGGGGCTTTGTTTTTTGGGTATCCTTTTTTAACATCATTTTTCCAATATATTCATGTGCCATTGATTGGAAAGGTTCCTATAGCATCTGCCTTTTTGTTTGATTTTGGTGTGTTTTCTCTTGTGTTGGGAGCAACGATTCTCATTTTAATTGCACTGGCACATCAATCAATACGGAGTTACCGAATCGGTAAAAAACCTGCTTTAAAAGGGAAGGAAAATTAATGGAAATTATTCTTTCTTTGGCTATTGGTGTTCTTGTCGGATCTGGAATTTGGCTCATTTTGCGTCCCAGAACTTTTCAGGTTATTCTTGGTTTGTCTTTGATATCTTATGGTGTCAATCTTTTCATATTTGCAATGAGTAGACCACGGAGTAATGCAGCGCCAATCGTTGATCCTACGATGGTGGTCAATCCGGCGAATTATGTTGATCCTCTTCCACAGGCTTTGGTTTTAACTTCTATTGTGATCGGTTTTGCAACGACAGCTTTATTTTTGGTTATCTTGTTGGTTTCACGAGGTTTAACAGGTTCAGATCACGTTGATGGACGTGAGGTACAGTGATGGAAGCTTATGCGCATCATCTTCTTATCTTACCAATTCTTTTGCCGTTAAGTACTGGAGCTCTTCTTCTTTTCTATGATGAACGCCGTTCAAAACTGAAATCACTCATAAGTATTTTTTCTGCCGCATTGTTAGTTGTCATTGCTGTTTTATTGGTGATGCATGCTCTTGAAGTTGCACCAGCTGTGGATGTTTATCGGCTTGGTAATTGGCCTTCTCCTTTTGGTATTGTTTTGGTGCTCGATCGCTTAAGTGCTATGATGCTTTTGCTTTCTAGCTTGTTGATCAGCGCGGCATTGGTTTTTGCACGGGCACATTGGTATAAAGCGGGTCCTCATTTTCAGTCATTGATGCAATTTTTCATGGTTGGAATAAACGGCGCTTTTTTAACAGGTGATTTATTTAATTTATTTGTGTTTTTTGAAGTGATGTTAACAGCTTCTTATGGCCTTGCGTTGCATGGTTCTGGTCCATTACGTGTGCGCGCTGGGTTGCATTATGTTGTGATTAATCTGGTTGCTTCGTTGTTTTTTCTCGTTGGTGCGGCGCTCATTTATGGAATCGTAGGTACCCTCAATATGGCTGATTTGGCCGTAAAAATAAAACAGATAGCCTCTAGCGATATGACTTTATTCGAAATAGGGGCTACGCTTTTGGGAATTGCTTTCTTAATTAAAGCAGGGATGTGGCCATTGAATTTTTGGTTGATGCCAACTTATAGTGCAGCAGTAGCGCCTGTTGGAGCTTCTTTTGCACTTTTAAGTAAAGTCGGTATTTATATTATTTTACGTTTAACATTGTTATGGTTTGGACCAGAAAGTGGACATTTTAGCTATTTTGGTCATGTGATTTTGTTTTACGGTGGGCTTGCTACCATGACTTTTGGTTTTATTGGGGTGTTGGCAAGCCAAGTCTTGGTACGTTTGGCAGCTTATAGTGTTTTGGTCTCTTCTGGGACATTGTTAACAGCAATCGGGATCGGTAATACAGCACTGATCGCAGGTGCACTCTTTTATATTGTTTCCTCAACTTTGGCACTGGGTGCTTTTTTTCTTTTGGTGGAATTGGTTGAACGCTGTCAAGATGTGGCAGCCAATGTTTTGACAGTGACAATGGAAGTCTATGGGGACGATGAAGAGGAGGAAGAAGATGAGGTAGGGACTTATTTACCGGTAACTTTGGCAATTCTTGGAGCTTGTTTTGGCCTTTGTGCACTTTTGATTATTGGTTTGCCTCCTTTTTCTGGTTTTGTTGCTAAATTTATGATGTTTGTGGCACTTTTAAACCATAGTAAAGAAAATATTTCTACCTCTCTACCCATTTATCACGTTTGGCTTTTTATTATTTTTGTCACTCTCTCTGGTTTTGCTGCTTTGATTGCGATGACACGAACGGGCATTCGAACTTTTTGGGTGTCTCTTGAAGGGAAAATTCCACGGGTGCAGGTGATTGAATTTGCCCCTGTTGCCGTTCTGCTTGCTTTGTGTTTTCTTATTACAATTGTTGCTGATCCTGTTAGTCGTTATATGTTTGAAACAGCCAAGACTTTGTATGAGCCTCAAAATTATATTGGCAGCGTTTTAGATGATGTATCTCTTGAAAATAGGGGGATTCATTAGTGAAATATTGTTATTTTTTCCCTTTTTCTAGCGCGGCAATTATTTTTATGTGGCTGATCTTAAATGGCTTTAGTTTCGGTCAATTGCTTTTGGGGATTATTGTTGCTTTGTTTGGGGGCTGGGTGATGCGGCTTTTTGAACCGGAAAAGATAACTATTAAAAGTTGGAGTGCCATTTTTCAGCTGTTTTTTCATGTGTTTATTGATTCTATTATTTCAAATGTTTCTGTGGCTTGCTTGGTTTTAACCAAAAGATTTCGAAAACAGCAGTCTGGTTTTATTGTGGTGCCCATTTCGCTTGAAAGTCGCACGGCTTTAGCTATTTTGGCATGTATTATTTCAGCAACTCCAGGGACTGTTTGGATTGCCTATAATAGAAAGAATAAAGAACTTTTACTTCATGTCTTAAATTTTAAAAATGGATGTGATTACCAAGAATTGATCAAAAAACGCTATGAGAAATTACTTTTGGAGATTTTTTAATGAGTATGGTGATCCTTTATTGGGGGCTTTATCTTTCACAGTTTTTTTTAAGTTTGGCAATGATTCTCGCACTGTTTCGGTTGATTCGTGGTCCACGAGCGCAAGATCGGATTGTGGGGTTGGATGCTCTTTATATAATCACTATTCTTTTATTTCTGACCTTTGATATCCGTTCAGGAACGACCATTTATTTTATGGCTGCTCTCGTTGTTGGCTTATTGGGTCCTGTCTCAAGTATTGCGTTGGCAAAATTTCTCATGCGGGGGGAGATTATTGAATGAAGGATGATGTATCGCTTGTTGTTGCTATTGCTGTTACGGTGTTTTTGATATTAGGATCTGGTCTTACGTTGATTGGAATGATAGGATTGGTGCGTCTTCCCACTTTTTATAAGCGTTTACATATGCTTTCGTTGAGTACAAGTTGGGGCGCTGGGAGTATTCTTATTGCGTCGTTTCTTTATTCAACCTTTGTAGATCATCATTTTGTTTTTCATGAATTTTTGTTGGTGATTTTTTTACTTGCAACAATACCGGTTGCTTCTATGTTGGTATCACAAGCAGCGGCTTATCGATACTATTCAGAAAATGAATTAAAAAAACCGCTCGCTCTTTTATCACGTCAGATGGAAAAACAAACATCTACTTCCGACGAAATGTCAAGTGATACGAGCCAGAGCGATTTTTAAGATGCAATAAATTTTTTTATTCTGTTTTTTGTTCTTTTACGCAATGAATAGAATTTTTTTCTTCTGGATCATTCCTGAGATCATAAAATGTGGCTTCATCTGCTTTTGACCACCATATATAGGGTCCTGCAACATATCGTGCTCCGGAAGCAGAAATGACATTGGAAGCAATGATGCGCTTTCCTTTCCATTTGAAATCAACAAGTGAAATGTTGCCAGCATTAAGATAGGTTGCTTCAACACGCTCTTTACTTGTGCCTGTCTCGCATTGATAGACAGCAACTGTTGTTGTTGGCTCTGGATCATCTGGGACCTCGATGACTAAAGAGCCAGCAAAGGCATTAAGTGAACCGAATAGCGGTAGGCTTAAAACAGCAAAAAATCCTACAATAAAAGCAATTTTTTTCATGGTATTTCCTCAGTTATTTAAAATAATAACAGTGATTCATCTTTACAGTGGATGAGATTTTTTCCTTCTGGGTCTTGAAGAAGATCATGAAGTGTCACTTCATTGTTCGTCTTCCACCAGATATACTGGGCTCCTTCATATTCTTCTCCCGATGCATCGATGACATTAGTAGCGATGGCGCGGCCGTCTTTCCATTTAAAATCAACCTTAGCAGCGATGACCCGGTCGTCTTTCCATTTAAAATCAACCAACGAAATATTATCAGAGTTGTAATAAGTTGCTTTAACGCGTTCTTTATTTTCACCCATAACACATTGATAGGTTATGGTTTTTGTTTCTGGATTATCTGACACTTCAATGACTAAAGCAGTAGCTAAGGCACTGTTGACATTGAAAAATAACAAAAAGGAAAAAAATCCTAAAATTTGTAGAGTTTTTTTCATAATGCTTTCCTATACGAAGAGTAATTTGTCTTTATGTGATGGTGTCTACGGCAGGATTCGAACCTGCGACCCCAGGATTCATACCACTTCGGTTTTCACCGCCAACCTTATTGGCTGTTTGTGGTCTGGACTGTCTCTTCACCGTAGAGCCCATGCTCCTTAGGTGCTGCCCGTTCAGTCTCTACACCTTCCTCTCATGTGAAGAGAGGCTTGGCTCGGGATTGGCATATAGTTTTGCCTATGAAGCTTTCCCCGAATTTGAGCAGATCCGCTTTGAGGATTTCTCCTCAAGGCGCCCAATTTCTTTAGGAATCCTGTGCTCTATCCTACTGAGCTACGCAGACATCATCATAACTATTTCTTTAATAGAAGTATAAAAACGAATCAATTATATTCAAGATGAATTAACGAATTTCTGTTAATTTTTGTTCCAAAAAGGATAAAACTGCATCTGGTGGAACATTTTTTGCAATAAATGATTGGCCAAGTCCGCGTGTCAAAATAAAGGTCAAATTATTTTGTGAAACTTTTTTATCTTGAGCGATGAGGCTCATCAGTGTTTCAGCATCTGGTAGATCTCCTGGAATATCCTTTAACCCTGTAGGCAAACCAACAACTTTAAAGTGTGCTTCGATACGATGTATGAGTGTGGGGGCTACTAGATTCAGTTGCGCAGAGAATTGATGTGCGAGAATCATGCCAATTGCTACAGCTTCACCGTGAATTAAACGCTTTGAATCATAAGCGGTTGCTGTTTCAAGCATATGTCCAAAGGTATGACCAAGATTTAAGAGTGCACGCTCTCCTGTTTCATATTCGTCACGTGCTACTATGGCAGCTTTAAATTGGCATGAGCGAACAATGGCTTCTGTTTGGGCTTCTGTTCGCATAGAGCCATTAGGGAAAATTTCTTGTCCGTTTTTTTCAAGCCATTCAAAGAAATCAGGCTGGTTAATGAGACCATATTTGACCATTTCCGCATAACCTGCGCGAAATTCGCGTGGTGGTAAGGTATCAAGAACAGATGTGTCAGCAATAACACATTGCGGTTGATAAAAAGTGCCTATAAGATTTTTTCCATATTGACTATTGATGCCGGTTTTTCCTCCAACAGAGGAGTCAATTTGTGCAAGCAATGTTGTGGGCATCTGAATAAAATTCATTCCGCGGCGTATGATACTTGCAGTAAATCCCGCTAAATCTCCAATGACACCGCCACCAAAAGCAATAACACAGTTACCTCTTTCTAAGCGTGCGGCAAGAATTTGGTCGATGACAGTTTGCAAGGTTGAAAATGATTTTGATTGTTCTCCTGCTTCTACAATGATTGGAACAATATGAATTTTATTCTTTGTTAATTCTTTTTTTAATGTCTCTAAGTGAAGGGAAGCAACATTGGTATCTGTAATAATTGCCAAACGCGTCTGATGCGAATCTTTTTGCTTAAGAGAACGCTTAATCTGCAAAGCCGCTTGTGCAATGAGATCTGGGCCAATAATAATATCGTAACAGTGCTTGTCTAGTTTAACAGTGACGGTCTTGGCTTGCATGTTTGTTCTTCCTATTGTTTATTTTCTGTATCGAGGTAGTGTTGTACAGACCGTATGACGGTTTTTGCTACGGTAAGACAGCTTTCTTTATGAGTGTTAATTGTTATGTTTGCTTTTGCATAGATAGGATAACGCTGTTCCATGAGTTTTTGCATGGTTTCTTTAGGATTTACTGTTTGAAGGAGCGGTCGCGTTTTGCGCTTTGAGACCCGTTGCATGAGGATATCAAGATCGGCTTTGAGCCAGATGGATATCCCATTTTGATGAATGGCTTTTTGGATGTCTTGATTGATGTAAGCACCACCACCAGTTGCTAAAATGATAGGATTTTTTTTTATGAGGTTTAAAATAACACGCTGTTCAAGAGCACGAAATTCTGATTCACCATAAGTTTTAAAAAGCTCGGTGATGGTCATTTTTGAGGCTTTTTCAATTTCATGATCGGAATCATAAAAGGGCAAATGGAGCATGGTGGCAACGCGTTTACCGATGACTGATTTGCCTGCACCCATCAGACCAACAAAGACAAGAGCCTGTTTGTCAAGAGATGATAAGAGCTGATTCTTTACTTGTGTTATTGGAATATGTTTTGGTCGATTATTTTCCATAACTTATTTCGACATTTATCTGCTTTAAAGTCAATTCCTGTTAATCTTTATAAGGCATAATTAAAGATGAAGTGTTCGGGGGAGAGTTTATTATCTTATGCCAACGTTGACCAGATTTTTAATGATTCTTTTTATTTCACTTGCTATCCTTTTTACTATCATGATCGCTCTTGTGGTCTTTGTTAAACCGGTAACTGTGGATATGTATATCGATGTCCCTTTGGATTCATTGAATTTTTCTTCAAAAAAGGATCAATGAAATGAAAAATGCTGCTGTGATAGATCGTTTTCTTGAGATGATGAGTGCTGAGCGAGGTGCTTCTGACCATACACTTGCTGCTTATCAGCATGATTTGCAGTGGGCACAAGAGGTCTTGTCTTCGCATTCTGTTTCGCTTTTTATGGCGAAAAAAAAAGATTTAATTGGTCTTTTGTCGCTTATGCACACTCTTGGTTGTGCAGCATCTTCACAAGCGCGCCGTTTATCGACTTTGCGTCAATTTTACCAATTTCTTTATGCTGAAGGATTGAGAGAAGATGATCCTTCTCATGATATTGATGCGCCTCGTCAAGGGCACCCTTTGCCCAAAATTATCAGTGAAGATATGGTGAAAAAATTGCTTGATTTGGCTGAAATGGAAGTCGCTCAAGCAGATTATGGGACAAAAGAGTATTTGCGTGCAGTGCGTCTTCAGTTGTTGATTGAAATGCTTTATGCAACAGGATTGCGTATTAGTGAGTTGGTGAGTCTTCCTGTGCAAGCTGTTCGGGGAAAGGGATACAGTGTTTTGGTGCGCGGTAAAGGTAAGAAAGAACGAATGGTCCTTTTATCAAAAAAAGCATGCCAAGTTCTTTCCCAGTGGTTAGACTTGCGTGATCAAGGAAAGGATTCGACAAGCCCTTATCTCTTTCCTGCGCATTCCGAAACAGGATATATTGCGCGACAAGTTGTTGCACGGGAGTTGAAAAATCTTGCCACAAGAGCGGGAATAAGCAATCGTGGCTTTTCTCCTCATGTGTTGCGCCATGCTTTCGCGAGCCATCTTTTGCAAAATGGTGCGGATTTACGCGCTGTTCAACACTTGTTAGGCCACTCTGATATTGCTACCACTCAGATTTATACTCATGTATTGGAAGCGGGGCTTTATCGTCTTGTTAATGAGAATCATCCACTTGCAGATGAGCAGAAGGCTCGTTAAAGAAAGGGTAATGTTTTTGAAAAATGATTTATAAAACGGATTATAAGTGTATAAGTGACACCAAATAAGTTGGGTAAAATGTATAATTATCTTGATTTTGAAAAACCAGTTGCTGATCTCGATGGAAAAATTCTTGAATTAAAACAAATTGCTCAAGAAGAGGGCAGTCTTGATATGAGCGATGAAATTGCACGTCTTGAAGTGCGTTCTCAAACGGCATTGCGCGATATTTATAAAAAATTATCACCATGGCAAAAAACACAAGTGGCTCGCCATCCTGATCGCCCCCATTTTATGGATTATTCTGCACATTTGCTCAGCGATATTACACCTTTGGCAGGAGATCGTAAGTTTGCTGAAGATGAAGCTATTCAAGCTGGGTTTGCACGCTTTCGGGGGGAAGCAGTTGCTTATATAGGTCAAGAAAAAGGGCATGATACGCAAACACGTTTGCGCTATAATTTTGGTTCTGCACGTCCAGAAGGTTATCGTAAGGCCGTACGTATTATGGAAATGGCTGATCGGTTTGGTTTACCGCTCCTTACTTTTGTTGATACAGCGGGTGCTTATCCTGGGGTAAGCGCTGAAGAACGTGGGCAAGCAGAAGCAATCGCCCAATCAACGGCAGCAACTTTGCGCCTAAAAGTTCCTGTTGTTTCGGTTATTATTGGAGAAGGTGGTTCTGGAGGGGCTATAGCAATTGCTGCAGCTAACAAAGTTTATATGTTGGAGCATGCGATTTATTCTGTTATTTCACCAGAAGGAGCTGCTTCTATTTTATGGCGTGATCCAACGCGGGCTAAAGATGCTGCAATGAATATGCGTATTACCGCGCAAGATTTGTATCGATTAAAGATTATTGATGGCATTATTCCTGAGCCTTTAGGAGGCGCACATCGTGGAAAAGAGACTGTGATTGATGATGTGGGCGATGTTATTTTAGAGGCTTTAAAAACTATGGCTGGAAAAGATGGGGAAACGCTTAAAAAAGATCGTTGGGAAAAGTATCTTCAAATTGGTAGGTCTTTAGCATAAGCCATTTTTTGTGAGAGGATGGATTGGAGTTTAATTCGATGATATTCAAGAGATTCCTCACAGTATGTGTGTTGTTTGCAATGGGAATATTAATGGCATGTGAGGGAAGATTGCCAGCTTCTATTCGTGCTAAAGTTGAACAGCCTCTCCCCAAAGAAATCAAAAATAGAATGTTAATGCATGATATTGATCCCGATGCACCAATTATGATGCGGTTTTTTAAAGAAGAAAATGTTGCTGAAATTTGGAAGCAGTCTCGTTCAGGGACTTTTGTTTTGATGGCGCGTTATGGCATTTGCAAATGGTCTGGTCAACTTGGACCTAAGTATAAGGAAGGAGACCTTCAAACACCGGAAGGTTTTTACACTATTAGCGCAAATCAAATGAATCCTTATTCGAAATATTATCTCTCTTTTAATATAGGATTTCCAAACCTTTATGATAAAGCAAATGGTCGAACAGGAAGTAATCTGATGGTGCATGGTTCTTGCTTTTCTGCTGGTTGCTACTCCATGAGTGATAAGAATATGGCACAGATTTATGCGTTTGCACGGGATGCTTTTAAAGGTGGACAGAGAGAATTTCAGTTGCAGGCTTTTCCTTTCCGCATGACTCATGAAAATATGGAACGCTATAAGACTGACCCTCATTATCCATTCTGGGTTATGCTTAAGGAAGGTTATGATTTTTTTGAGAAAAATCGTATGCCCCCAACGGTAGATGTTTATGAAAAGCGTTACGTTTTCAATCGTGGAATTCATAAAACTTCAATGGCTCTAAAACCGTGAGTATTATCTTATTGCAAAATGGAATGCTCATTACTTGTTTCAGAATGCTTTATTCTTTTATCTGTAATGCTGTAAAATATTGTTTTGTCGTACGGTGATATAAAACTTATTCGCATCTTAAAAACTATTTGATGTTTGTTTTTTGTATCAATCCACTGAGGGTATGTATTGCTTAAGAGGAATATTTTAGGATGAAGCTTGTTCTGGTGAAGTAAATCACATGAGTGATAAACAGGTGAAGGTTATTCAAGGGAAATAGATTGATTTGTTATAATTCCGTTGTTTTGCAACTTGGATGAGAAATCTTCATACCGTGAAATTCTCTCATTGCTGGTCTGTTTGAGTTCAATTGTTCAAAATCATTTGCTTGCATCTTACAAAAGGGGAGCATGTGGATAAAAAATTTAAAGAAAGAATTTCTATAAACGCACTTAAGTGCAAGTATGCAACATTGGAAGCAATATGATGATGTCGGTTTTCTCATTCATGAGTGTAAAGGTGCTGTTGGTGTACAATGAATTTACCATTATCCATTTATGGATTCCTCGTGAAATAGATCTAGGTGTGTTGAGAAATTTCTCTTTAAAAAAACCTATGAATTGGCAATATAGTGGCATTTTATGGCGCTCTGTTTTGCGTGAGAGGAATGGCACCATTAAAAAGAAATCAATCTGATTATAGATGGGGAGACCTAGATTTTTTGTCTTTTAGGAGGAGATTAAAAGATATGTTAGCGTTTGTCATGAAATGTCATAGAGCATATTCAAAAATTAGCTGTGTTGTTCCTTAAAAAATTTCATTTATTGAATTTTGAAAAAAATTAAAACTTTATTCCTAGAATGCTCAGGGGGTTATCTAATAGAGCAGTTTTGTCTGCTGTATCTATTTCTGGTTTGTTTAAAAAAGCATTGAAAAGTTTTTGTATTGCTTTCTTTTCAACACCATCGGCTATGATAACAAAACGCGTTTGTATGATTCCTTTTGGCCATTCTGGCAATCTTATGGGTGGATGAAAAAATGTCTGTATACCGTGTAAAACAAGGGGACGATGTGGATCATCACGCAACGCAACGATCGCTTTAATACGGAGCAATTTTGCACCATAAAGATCTTTTACGAGCTCTAAAAAAGCATCAAGGCTAGCGTAATCTATTGGTTCTTCACAGTCTAGTGAAAAAGCGCAAATGGTTGAATGGTGTGCATGATTATGGGGAGCATGGGGGGGCCATTGTTTATGTTGTATATTTTCTTCTTTTTCATCCCATAATGTTTTGCTTATTAATACATTTGCACAGCAATGATGAGAATTGGCATCGATGATTTGTGCTGTAGGATTAATTGTTTTGAGTGTTTTGAGAAGTGTATTGGAAAGCACTTTTTCGTCAATAAGGTCTGTTTTGGTGAGGATAATTTTGTCCGCAAGTACTAATTGCTTGTGTATTTCAGGATAGCGTTCCAAGAGAGAAATCGACTTTAATGTGTCAAATGTTGTCAAAATATCGTCAATGAACAATGTTTGCATAAAAAGAGGGTAGCTTAGAAGGGCTTGTAAAATAGGCGCAGGATCAGCCATGCCTGTTGTTTCAATGATAATGCGATTGAATGGTTTGAGACTTCCCCTTTGAACGCGATTTATTAAATCAGTCAAGGTATCAATAAGATCACTGCGTAAATTGCAGCATAAGCAACCATTGGCAAGTTCGATAATTCCTTCCGTTGTTTTTTCAACCAAAAGATGATCAATACTTACTTCACCGAATTCATTGATAATTACAGCACAATCAGCCAAAAGAGGGTCGCGTAGCATCCGATTGAGCAAAGTTGTTTTGCCAGAACCTAAAAAGCCGGTAATGAGAGTGAGGGGAATGCGCTTTATTTTCATGTTTTTACCGACCGTCATTTGCCGACTTGATTATAGAGCTTTTTTCTTGTTTTGATACGGAATATGAAGTTTTTAGCGGTTTTGTTTTCACTTTCACTTTATATTGAGGTGTAGATTCATTTGTTTGTGGTTTACTGATAAGTCGTACTTGTAAAGGAAGTATGGAAGATGGTGGATCAGTAATAAAAGGTGAAGTAAAGATAATATTTCCTTGATCGTCATAAGAATTTGCATGCATTTTTATGGCTTCAGGTGTGCACATTTGTTGTTTCATATCATTTGCTTGTGTCATCTTGGTACCATAGGGTTTTAATGTTGCCAGCGTTAATTGAGGTGTACCTTGATGTAAAAAACCTGCTTCGAGCAGTTGGGCGGCTTTTTCTTCTCTTTCACTTATATTGTTTGCTCCTAAAATAACAGCAATAATTGTGCGTTTATGGCGCGTTGCGGAGGCAACAAGATTAAAACCAGAGGCACAAATAAAACCTGTTTTCATGCCATCTATGCCATTAAAGCGACCAATGAGGTTATTTGAATTGGGTTTGATTTTTCGTTTATTACCAAAATCAATGGCAGGAATAGAAAAATAATGTGCATATTGAGGAAATTCACGGCGAATTTGCACCGCTAAAAGAGCAATATCGCGTGCGGTGGAGTAATTTTGTGGGTCTGGTAATCCGCTTGCATTGGCAAAATGGGTACCAATCATGCCAAGGCGTTTGGCTTCAGTATTCATTTTTTGTACAAAAGCTTCTTGTGAACTAGCAACGGCTTCACTCATGGCAATGGCTAAATCATTGGTGGAATTCACTAAAGTAATGCTTAGGGCTGTATGAAGGGTGAGTACAGAACCGGCTTTATATCCTGAACGGTGTGCAGGGGCTTTGGCTGCATTTTTGCTGATAGTGATGTGTTTGTTGAGTGAAATTTCCCCTGCTCTCATAGCATGAAAGATAACATAAGCAGTCATTAATTTTGTTAAGGAGGCTGGATACCAACGCTCAAAGGCTTGATGGTGCTCTAAGATATGTCCCGTTGTAACATCAACAGATATAAAGGGCTGAGCTCGACAAAGATTGCTTGTCAAACTCAAAATAAAAGATAAAAACAGTTTAGTAAAGAGTTTTTTCATTAAGTTTAAGTCCAATGCCTTCTTATCAGTGTTTTAAAAACACTTTAATTTAGTACAAAAAGCTTTTTATTCTATGATAGAGAGTTAAAATGGTTAATTGCGTATTAGTTTTGCTTATCGAGATAAAAATGCCATCCCCTTTAAATTTAAATTTATCGCATGCAAAATTTTCTAGAGTAATATTTATTCAATAATAGATATTGGGCAATGCTTTATGTTTACTCTGCTTTTCTTAAAAAAGAGTAGGCTATTGTTCTTTTTATCTCCATCTTTTTTTTAAGAGATGTCTTAATTTATCTCAATCTCATATCTTAGTACAACTTATGGAGTGTGTAATATGAAATTTCTTGGAAAATATTCTTTGGATTTTTATGAAGATGTAGCTGTATAATATTATTTAACAGCTCTTAGAGGTGTAACTGCTCTTCTCTTGAAATACTTCAGATATATGCACTTCTCTCTTAAATATTGTTTGTCCACATATGACTTTCTCTTAGGTGTAAAAAATTTTAAATGATTTATCGTTAAAAGAGCAGGGTGAAAAAGACTCCTGTATTTAGCCCTCTTAACGCAATATGAAAAATAATAACTACTTTATAAATCAATATGTTGATTATGCTGATTTAGTTTTTGAAGTTTTTTAACAGCACAAGGTGGCAGAGGTGGAGGATTTATATCTTGTGTTGCTAGGAGAAGCAGTTCATCACAAGCTTTTTCTGTTTTTTCGATGAGTTGTTCTAGAAAATCACGTTTGTTTAAACCAGCTTCTATGGGAGGAAGAATGCGAACGCGGATTGTTCCTGAATAGCGGCGGAAATTGCCTCGTGGCCAATATAGGCCGGCATTGTGGGCAATAGGAACAACTTGAAGCCCTAGTTCATTGTAGAGAGCAACAATCCCTGATTTATAATCTGGTTCTTGACCTGGTTTGCGGCGTGTTCCTTCGGGAAAGATGAGAATTTGGCGCCCTTGTTTTGTTTTTTCTTTGGCTTTTTGTATAATAGTTTTCAGGGCTTTGATGGGCGTTGTACGGTTAATGGGGATAATTTGTGTTTTTGCCATGTACCAGCCAAAAAGTGGAATCCATGTCAATTCACGTTTTAGAATGAGAGCAGGATCATCAAGATGCGGGACAAGACCAAAGGTTTCCCATGCAGATTGATGTTTGGGGGCAATAATATAGGCCCCTTTGGGGAGATTTTCTAATCCTTCAATTTCATAGTTTGTACCTGCTATGTATTTTTGCAAAAAAAGCGTAACGCGCGCCCATGTTTTTGGTACAATCCATGCTTTTTTGCGTGGCATGAGAAAATAAACGGGTGCATAAAGAATCATTTGTATGAAAGTTGTCGTATAAAAAGCGAATGTGAAAAGAAGGGAGCGAAGGATAAGCACTAAATTTTCCATTTTATCTCTACAAAAAGACCGTATATATAACGTAATTTATATGAGAAAACATCTTTCTTTATATTTTTTCAAACAGCTATTTTTCGCTAAATTATTTTCTGATATTTAAAAACATAAGGAAAGAGATTGATGGAGTTACAGCTTAGCCAAAATAAATTTTTTATTCCACGGATTTTATCTATTGCTGGCACTGATCCTTCCGGCGGTGCTGGAATGCACGCGGATTTGAAAGTTTTTTCAGCCATGAAAACTTATGGTATGAGTGTTGTTACAGCTGTCGTTGCACAAAATACGCGGGGTGTACGTGCTTTTCAAGCGTTGGATGCTTCTTTTGTTGCTGATCAAATTGATTCAGTCTTTGAAGATATTTATGTTGATGCTGTTAAAATTGGTATGGTGGCAAATGCTCAGATTGCAAGGGTTATAGCAGAGCGCCTTGCATATCACAAAGCGCGATTCATTGTTTTTGATCCCGTTATGGTGGCAAAAAGTGGAGATGTGCTTTTACAGCCTGACACCATTGAAATTATGCGTGATGTTCTTGTGCCCATGGCAACTTTGATCACGCCAAATTTACCTGAGGCATCTCTGCTGTTGGGATGTGAGGTGCAATGGTCGTTAAACGCTATGTATCAATATGCCCCACAATTGCTGGGGCTTGGTTGTAATGCCGTTTTATTGAAGGGGGGACATCTGAGCATTCTTGCAAGAGAGACTATGGAGAATGACAAGTGTTCTAGTCCGGATCTTTATTGTGATGGTGAAGATCTTATTATGCTTGAGGCACCTCGTCTTACAACCACTCATGATCACGGTACGGGTTGTACCATTTCTGCTGCAATTGCAGCTTTATTGCCTACACAGCCTTTATTTTGTGCGGTTAAACAAGCAAAGGACTATTTACATGGAGCGTTATCTGCCTCACATGCTTTGCAAGTCGGGAAAGGACGGGGCCCTCTTCATCATTTTTATGAATTATGGAAGAGTGTATGAAACAATAGATGTAAAAAAATTTTTTGCTCTGCCGCGTGTTTCGTCGTGATATTTTCTATGCTCATAAAAAAACGGATAAAACAGGTGCCATTTGGTACAAGGGTTTAGCTTAAGCGGAAAGAGGTGAAATAAGGGAAGTAAAAGGAGAAAAGAGTTTGTAAGCTCTTTTGAAAAATCTGTAAAAGTCCAGAAAATCATTTTGGGAATATTTTTTATAAAAATTAAGCAAAAAGTTTAACGCGTCTTAAAAACAACTAAAAAACAAAAGAGCAAAAAAGATTTTCATGAGCATTGGTCAGCGATATTGATTTTTAGTATTTATTATAATTCCACAAACAGCAGTTATTTCTTAGTCTAGAATGTTAAAATGGCTGCGGGCTATTGCTATAATTTTATTTTCAAGATTTTTTTCGTTTTTGTTTTGCCAATAATATTGTTAAGGTTGGCTGATTTTAGACTATGCTTTGCAATCACGGTTGGTGTTATAGAGATGGTGTATTTATATTAGCTATTCTGTTTATGATCATTTTTCACCATGTAGTTAGATTTTTCGGGGCAAATAAAGGGGAGAGTTCTGTTGAATATTGCAATTATTTTAGGGGCTGTGCGTCAACTATCGTTAACAAGAACTGTCGCAAATTGCTTGGCTGATTACCTATTGGCGCGGGGTGGAGCGCTTTGTTGGGTTGATTTTCGTGAACAGCCTTTGCCGATTGCTGATCCAGATTATCATCATGATGTGGAGGCTCATACGAGCGCTGCTGTACGCTAATCTGTTAAAACAATCGCGGCGGCTGATGGGGTTATTCTTGCTAGCCCTCTTTACCAAGGGTCTTATTCGGGTGTTTAAAAAAATGCTCTTGATCATTTGGCCTATAATGCTTTTTTAAGGAAACTCGTTGGGCTTATTTCTCATGGTAATACAGCCAAAAAATGTGTACAACCGTGTGAGCATTTATTGCCGGTGGTGTGTATGCTTTATGGTTATCCGTTGCAGTGTCAAGTTGCTTCAGCTAAAGAGGATTTTGTGTCGGATGATGAGGGGCGTACATGGAAAGTTATCAGTGAAGAAGTACGGAAACATTGTGAGTGTCTTGCTGATAAAATGTGTGCGTTTTTAGACCAAAAAGCTGGGAGAGATGACAAAAAATGATGCGCAATATCGTTATTTTGTGGTAGGTGGCACGAGGATGTTTGTCTCTTTATGTCTTTCGCTTGAGCCGCAAGAAGTGATTATTGCCGCGCGCTTTCTTTCTCATCAGAATTAGCTTGGAGCATTACAAAAAAACTCTCTGTGTGTGTCGTTAGATTATTATTGTGCGGCTTCGCGGGCACAATTTTTAGAAGCTGTGAAACAATGGGGTGGGTTGAAATATTGCATATTGTGGGTTCATTCGCCTGCCCATACATTTTCTTGTGCGTTAATTGAGCGAGTTGGCTTTTTTGGCTAAGGCACCATGTATTCTTCATGTTTTTGGTTCCAATTCTCATGATCAAGTGTTTGTTGATTGTGCGCGCAAAAATAAAGTTGATTTCATATCTGTTAAATTAGGACGAAAAACAACACCAAATGGTTGATGCTGGCTTACCCATCAGAAAATAAGTCAACAGGTGTTGAATGTCATGAAAAATAATGAAAAATCGTGATTATTTGAGAAGCCCGATTGGTATTGCGGATTCTTTTGAAACGTCAAAATATCAAAATACTTATTATCAAGAGGATAATATTAAAATCGGTCAAGATTTTTCCATGGTTTAGCTGAAGAGAGAAGCGCACAAGGTTTGGCAAGAATTAAGTGAAAAAGTCTAAACTAGCATGTCGATCAATGTGCAAAACTGTGTAAGAAAAAGTTTATGCTGATGTAGTTCAATGAGCAAAAAATAATATCCTGTGATGAGGTAGCAGAAATTATAGAAGAGTTACCTGTAGTCACTAAAAAGGGGAAAGTTATCGATACACTGAAAGCGTAGTTATTGGTTGGTATATTCGATTTAAATGCGCGTTTTTCTAAAAAGAGCAGTTGTAAAAGCTTTTATCGCATCCGATGTTTTTTCTGATTATTTGTAGTGTCCAAAGATGTTACCGTAAGCTTTAAAAACAAGCGGTGTGTTTGCTTAAATTTAAAGCTTTATGGACAAAGGCAATAAGAAAGCCACTCAGTGTATTTAAGATGTGTTGGAGATACAAAAAACCTTCAGTCAATTTACACTAAAAGAAATGAAAAAAGTTTATTTGTGTAACTCTTCAAATAATGCAATTCGTACTAAGAAAATCATCCTCCCAATTGCGATATTGAGAAAAAGAAAAAACTCCTTAAAGAGGTGTTAAATAATCTTTGAAAGGTTCTGTAAGCCCCTTTATTTATTGTATAAAGTAAAAATTTTCTATTAATTTACTCACAGAATAATCATCTAATAAACTATGATGAAAATATAGTTTTAAATATTTGTTTTTTAGCTCTTCATAAATACCAACAACAAATATTCATTTATCAATTATATCAAAAAAATTCACTGGTTCAAATTGGATCTGTAAATCATAAATTCTCTTAATAGATGAGCAAAAGGAGGGTTCATAACTAAATGACCATGTGTTTATTGGAATAAACTTTGAATTCACCAAAATTTATAAAACCCAATTTTTTATAAATGCCAATTCCCTCGTGTGATGCTTGCATACCAATAACATGACATTTTTTTCTTTTTAAATGCTTAATAGCAATTTTTGTCATGAATGTCCCTATACCTTTTTTCTGAAAATCTGGATTGGTAACAATATCATATATTCCACCAATTTCATCCGCTTTAATACAAAAGCATATGGCTACAGGATTGTTATTTATATAACCAACGAATAGATCTACATTAGGATCTTTTTTATAACAGCTTCCTATTGTTTCATAAAATATGACCGCTTCTTCATCAAAAGGCTCGAATACTGATGCCATAACATTTCCGTAATCTCTAAAATCTTGAAGGGATTTAACTTCTTTGATTTTGAAATTATCCGGCATAGAAGTAACATGTGAGTCTATATTTTGTGCTAAAGCTGCCATTCCTACTTCTGTTTCAACATGCTCTAAACCCATAGATAAGAGAACTTCATCAACTTTATAATGAGATGAATGCGATCCAACCCACCAAGCTAAAGGCAGTTTTTGTGCATTAAAGGAATCGATTATAGATTTTGCTTGGTCTACAGGTACCGTTTCTTGTAAATTTTTAGCAGAGACAATATTGAATGTGTCTGAAGCAAATGTTGAATTAACAGAAGACACTCCATTTGAAAAATCAACAACCTTCATTTTGGGACACAATTTTGGTAAAAAACGTACCTTTGAAAAAAAATTATTCTCTAACAGCAAGTCGATTTTTGATTTGTTTAACATTTGTTGTCACTATAATTGCTCATCATTTTAAATTGATCTTTCAATATTGGGGTTGTAAAAGAATATCAGTTTAAAGGTAATCGCAAATTCTTTTAAATAAGCCTCTATAAACTGTAAGTTCGCAAAAGATCTACCTAAAAAATTATCTTCGGGATGGCAAGAGATAATAAAAATACTCTTGGCAAAGCTAACGTTATTATTGCCAAACAACGTCATGGACCAACAGGAAATGTTCTTCTCGCTTTTCAAGATTATTTTACACGGTTTAGTGACCTAGCAGATAAGAGCCACTTTTTAGAAAAATCCGCTTGAGCTAAAAATTATCATCCGATGGTTTAGGAGTAAAATCCAATAGATTTTTACAAAAAATTACGAATCTTAAAAAGCTTTGAAAGGTCTTTGAAGCCCCTTTGAGAACCCTTATAAAAATCATTTTAAAGAAAATAAATTGGTACAAAAACCAGTGTCAAAATATACAAAACCCGCTGGCAAGCTACAGGGGGGCTACACTACAAAAGGCATTTACAAATGTAAACTTTACGCAACACAAGATTTAAATGGAGCGGGCGATGGGATTCGAACCCACGACCCCAACCTTGGCAAGGTTGTGCTCTACCCCTGAGCTACACCCGCTCACCGATTCGAAACATATTTTGCTTCAGATGCTGTCTGTATGGCGTAGGCTTTAGCGAATTGCAACAAAAAAATAACATGTCAGTCTGATTTATTTTGTAAATGTTTCAAAAATAAAAATAAAGATTGATTTTGATAGTACTCTTCAATAAATTAATCGCTCTTTAATTGTTGCAAAAAAGGGGTGGAGTAGAGTGTTGAAAAGAGTCAATATATTATGCATTGTGATTGTAGCTGTTTTTATGATGAATTGCTTTGCAAAAGCTGATGATCACGTTAAACACATTAAGGTTGCAGTTACACAAATTATGGTACATCCTGCTGCAGATGCTGTTCGTAAAGGGGTTATCGATACGCTTGCGGAAAATGGGTATAAACAGGGTGAAAATTTCGAACTTACCTTTTTATCAGCTCAAGGCAATATTTCTACAGCAACACAGATTGCACGTAAATTTGTTGGTGATAAACCCGATGTTATTGTAGCAATTACCACACCTTCAGCCCAAACAATGCTTGCGGCAACAAAAACAATCCCTATTGTTTTTGCTGCGATTTCTGATCCTGTGGGGACCAAAATAGTGCCTTCGCTTACTAAACCTGGCGGAAATGTAACCGGATCTTCTGATCGCATAGATGTGGAAGCAAGTGTTAAACTTTTGCAAGAAGTAAAACCAGATTTAAAAAAAATTGGTTTCCTCTATAATGCTTCTGAAGCCAATTCTGTTGCAATATTGAAGACCTTAAAGGAGGAGGCAAATAAAGTTGGTATTGAAATTATTCCCTCATCCGCGCCTAAACCTTCTGATGTGCAGGCTGCAACACGTGCTTTAATTGGTAAGGCGGATATTATTTTTGTTCCTGCTGATAATACAGTGCTTTCTGTTTTAGAGGGGGCAGTAAAAGTTGCACAGGAAGCCAATATGCCTCTATTTACTGTCGATTTTAACGCTATTGGGAGAGGGCCTTTTATGACGCAAGGCGTGAATTTCTACGATGTTGGGGTTGATGCTGGAAAAATTGTAGTGCGCATTCTAAAAGGTGAAAAGCCTGGCGATATTGATGTGGTGCAGGCGGCTAATAACGACATTAGAATTGATATGAAGGCTGCAAAAAAAGCTGGTATTGTTATTCCGCAGGCAGTTATTGAGCGTGCAACAAAAGTTCTTCAATAGGCTTTCATTCGTATAATATTGACACAATAAAAGTACGTTAAATTTTCATGGGTGGTTTTACATGAATATATTTGCCTTTTCTGGCGCTGTGGAATTAGGTCTTATTTATGCGTTTGTGGCTATAGGGGTTTATCTCTCATTTCGCGTTTTAGACTTTCCTGATTTAACAGTTGATGGATCATTTCTCCTTGGTTCCTGTGTTTGTGGTGTGTTGATTCTTTTAGGTTTTAATGCGTGGATTGCTATGGCTGGTGCTTTTTGTGCTGGTATGCTGGCAGGTTTGGTAACGGCTTTGCTCAATTTACGTTTCGGCATTCTAAATCTTTTGGCTTCTATTTTAACAATGTCAGCACTTTATACGGTTAATCTTCGTATTATGGGGATTATGGGAGGCTCTAATATTAATTTGGCGCTTTCTGATACAGCTTTAACACCCTTTTATAACTTGTTTGGCTTGTCTGATATCTTTGTGCGTCCTCTTTTTATTGGTGCTGTATTATTCATTGTGGCATTTTTTATTTGGCGCTTTTTAGAAAGTGAAATAGGTCTTGCTATGCGTGCAATGGGAGTTAATCCGCGGATGGCTAAGGCGCAAGGCATTCATACCTCAGCATTGATTTATTTTGGTATGGGGCTTTCTAATGCTTGTGTTGCCCTTGGTGGCTCTCTTTATATTCAAACTGCAATTGCTACCGATATTACCGGTGGAGCTGGTACAATCGTTTTCGGTTTAGCAGCGGTTATTATTGGAGAAACTCTTTTTCGTACGCGCAATATCTTTTGGATTATTGTGAGCTGTGTTGTGGGTTCTGTCTTTTATCGTGTTGCAGTGCAATTTGCCTTTGAAGCAAATGGGATTGGTATTGATACATCGACAGATTTGCAATTGATCACTGCGTTGCTGGTTGTTTTAGCCCTTGTTATACCACATTATTGGGGGAGGAGTAAAACATGATTGAGTTTTCACATGTTGGAGTCACATTTAAACCGCAAACACCTTTAGAAAAACAAGCCTTAATTGATATTAATCTCAAGATTAATCGTGGGAGCTTTGTTACGGTTATCGGCTCAAATGGCGCTGGTAAATCAACTTTGCTGAGTGTTTTAGCAGGTGCAACTCTGCCTACCACAGGAAAAGTGATCATCAATGGACAAAATGTTTCTAGGCAATCAGTCAGTGAGCGTGCGGGAAAGGTTGCTTGTGTTTTTCAAGATTCATCAATGGGAAGCTGCGGTTCTTTAACAATTGAAGAAAATTTGGCTCTTGCTGCTCTTCGCGGGAGTCGCCGTGGTTTGCGTTCAGCTTTAAATCATCAGAGACGACAATTTTTTCAAGATGAAATTGCAAAATTAGACATTGGTCTTGAAGCATATATCCATAATCCTATGGATAGTTTGTCGGGGGGACAACGCCAAGCAGTTTGTCTTGTGATGGCAACTTTGGCGCATGCCGATGTTTTACTGCTTGATGAACATACCTCAGCTTTAGATCCAGGAATGGCTGATCTTGTGATGCAATTGACCGAAAAAATCGTTGAAGAGAAAAAATTAACAACTATTATGGTGACGCATTCTATGCGTCAAACTCTTGATCATGGAGATCGCACATTGATGTTGCATGGCGGAAAAGTGATTTTGGATGTCTGTCAAGAAGAGCGTCAAGGCTTGAATGTCAATGATTTAATTGGCATGTTTCAAAAAGTTCGTGGGGAAGCTCTTGATGATGATGAATTGTTAATGGATTAATATTTTGGCTCAGAAAAAAGCGCATGAAGTTGGTCATTTTCTAATGCGTCTTTCACGTGCTTTTCCTATTGTGCTCATTTACGGACCAGATCGGGGGCTTGTCTGTGAGTCTGCGCAACGCTTTGCTAAACTGACGCAAATAGCAATAGATGATCCGTTTTCAACAATTCGTTTGGATGCAGCTGAGATTGATAAAGATCCCGCACGTTTGGAAAATGAAGCACGCACTTTATCACTCTTTGGAGGCGATCGTTTGATATGGATCTCTCATGCTGCTAATCAAAAAGGTTTTCTTACAGCCTTGAAGCTTCTCATTGAAGAGCCTCCAGAGAAAAGTTTTATTCTCATTGAGGCGGGAGATTTGAAAAAAGGAACGGGTTTGCGCAATGTTGTTGAAACAGCAGAAAAAGCGATGGCGCTGCCTTGTTTTGCTGATGATGCTCGTTCTCTGGATGCTCTGATTGATGAGGTTGTGGGTTATTTTAAAAAGAGTATTTCTTTGGATGCACGCAAGTGGTTGCATGAAAGTTTGGGAGCGGATCGCCTTGTTTCTCGAAGTGAATTAGAGAAGCTTTGTTTTTATGCTGCCGATAGACAGATTACTCTTGAGGATGTGAAAGCTATCGTGAGTCATGTGAGTGCTGTTTCTTTCGATGAAGTGATTGATGCTCTTTTATTGGGTGATGTATCAAGTTTTGAGGCGCGTTTTAGTCAAAATGCTCTATTGAGTGGGGCGTTGTTTTTGATTTTGAGTACCGCACAAAGGCATTTTCAGCAACTGCAGCTTTTGCGTTATCAAGTGGAGGTTGAAGGAAAATCTCCTTCTATCGTGATTTCTCAAGCACGACCGCCGATTTTTTTTCAACGGAAAAAAACAGTTGAACAAGCTTTAAGATATTGGAAATTAGAACAGATTTCCTATGCGATGGAAAGAATTCAAACTGCTGTTTTAGAAAGCCGTAAAAACCCGCTTTTGAGTGAAGCAATTATTCGCCAGGCTTTGCTGGGGCTTACAATTGTTGCGCGACGCCAGAAGGCTGCTTAAAATATTAGGCTATCTCTTATAAGATTTATTGTTTTTTTAAGATAACAGTTTCTAAAGTAAAACAGTGATGTTTTATAGAGAGCGGTTGTTGTTACCGTGCAAGAGAAGAAAGAGCATTTGTCTTTGGTGCCATGAGTTGCGCTTGCGGGCCAAGAGTTGACAAGTTTTAAGGTGTGATGTTACGCTCTCTATCATTTTTGGGGGCATTTTCTAGATAAAATGATCTGTTGATGGCTTGTGCCAAGTGATATTGGCTGGTCTGTGCAATCTTATTATTTTATTTTCTTGCTGGTTGTGGTTTTTTAAATGTTTGGTAGATAACTCTTGAACAAAGAGGCAGATAAATTTTGGTTTTATTGCTGTTTCCAAAGAGTCTTTAAAGGTGAGAAATGCTCCATATTCGGTTTGAAAAAATAGCCCTTATTGGGATTGGTTTGATTGGCTCTTCTTTAGCAAGAGTGATTAAAAAGAAAAATCTTGCGGCTCAGATTTCTATTGCAACGCGTCGTCAAGAAACATTGGAAAGAGCGCGTGAATTGCAACTTGGAGATTTCTATACAACCGATAATGCAGAAGCTGTTAAAGGAGCAGACCTTGTTATGCTTTCTGTTCCTGTTGGATCGAGTGCAGAGGTGGCAAAAACTATACGCGATCATTTAAAGCCAGGCGCGATTGTGAGTGATGTTGGTTCTACAAAAGAATTGGTTATTGCAGAAATGGCTCCTTTATTGCCCAAAACAGTTCATTTTATTCCAGGGCATCCGATTGCTGGAACAGAATATTCAGGACCAGATGCTGGTTTTGCTGATTTGTTTGTAAATCGCTGGTGTATTTTAACTCCTTTTGCGGAAAGTGATGCTGGAGCTGTAGCGCAATTGACAGCGTTTTGGGAAGCTTGTGGTGCGCGTGTTGAAAAAATGGAGCCTAAACATCATGATCTTGTATTGGCTATTGTTTCCCATTTGCCGCATTTAATTGCTTATAATACTGTGGGGACAGCCAGTGATCTAGAAAAAGTGACCAATTCGGAAGTGATTGCTTATTCTGCTTCAGGTTTTCGTGATTTTACCCGTTTGGCATCTTCTGATCCCGTTATGTGGCGTGATATTTGTTTGCATAATAAGGAGGCTATTTTAGAAATGTTGAGCCGTTTTACTGAAGGGCTTGTTTTTTTAGAACAGGCAATTCGTTCGGGTGATGGTGAGACACTGTTTAACTTTTTTACCCGTACGCGTGCTGTGCGTCGTAATATTATTGATGCAGGGCAGGAAATTGATGTGCCTGATTTTGGACGCCATAATATTTCTAAAGAGAGCATGTAAAAAGGGTTTTTTATTGAATTTCTCTCGTTTTTCTAGAAGTTTATATTTCTATACAGAAGAGTGACAATTGCTTGAAAATGGTGATTGCTTGTGTGGAGAGGCTTAAGAGTTAAAAGGTTTTTATGGTTGGGAGATTATCATTTTTGGTTCTGTAGAGTATGGGATGTAGGATAAGAGGCTATGAAGTTTAGAAGAGAGCTCCTTTAAGTCGTTGGAGAGTTTGATACAACGCGATTTTAAGGGTTATTTTTAGATCATTTCGTGTGATGTATTTATGCTTAAATATGCTTTGTATAAATTTATATCTGTCCTCTATTTTGCCGATAATATCAATGGTTTATTATATTAATTTTCATCGTTTTATTATGCTCAAAAGTTAGACTTGACCGCCTTGATTATTGCCCTTTATACTAGGCAAGTTTGTTTTGAAATTTTGATGATGATTATGAAACTTGTATATATGAGAGAGAGTACTACCAGAGAGTATTGAGATTTGTTAAGAAATATCTTTTGGTATAGCTACCATATTCTTGTTAATGCAATAAGCCATTATTGGCGTGATAATGGAAGTGCTTTTGCCAGTCATGTCGCGTTATCAGGGTTGTTAGCGTTTTTTCCTTTTTTATTTTTGGAACGTCCCTTGCTAGTTTTCTCGGCGCTTTTACCTATACACCGCAAAAAATTATTGCGCTTGTGCAGTTATTACCAGATTTTATTGCAGAGCCTTTATCTCAAGAAATTATCAATGTTTTAACTGTTCAACGAGGGGATGTGGTAACGATTTCTGTCATTGTAGCTGCTTATTTTGCCTCTAACGGAATAGAGGCTTTGCGTACGGCTTTAAATAAAGCTTATCGTGTCACTGAGCAGCGTGGTTTATTGTTTTGTCGTTTCCAAAGTTTGTTTTTTGTCATTCTTGGAGCTGTTGGTCTTGTGGTGATCAGCTTTTTGTTGGTTTTGGCACCTTTGTTGATTAAGATTATGAAAAATCATTCTTTTTTCATAACAGAATATATAAGTGTTATTCGTCTATGGCGCTATGTAATCGCAGTTGTCGTTTTGTTTATCAGTCTTTTGATTGTTCATAAATGGCTTCCAGCAGAAAGGCGGAAATTTATAGATATCTTACCAGGAATTGTGGTAACAATGTCGGTGTGGTTTATAGCTTCCGTTGCTTTTGCACAATATTTGACGATGTTTGATTATATTTCTACCTATGCGGGGTTAGCATCTATTATGGTTGCTATTATTTTTCTTTACATATTAAGCGCAATTTTTATTTTGGGAGGCGAAATAAACGCAGCAATTATGTTTTATCGCAATCATCTACAGCATTCAGAAGAATGAAAGAACGAATGTGTGTGTGAAAGCTTAAAGACGAATAGACAAATAAAACCTGCCATTACTTTATTGGTTGATGCGGATGCTTGTCCTGTAAAAGATGAAGTTTATCGTGTGATGAATCGTTATCAGCTAAAGACGTTTGTTGTGGCAAATCGTTTTCTCTCTCTTCCAGATGAAGAGCTCATTGAAAGAGTCATTGTGGCTGATGAATTCAATGGTGCAGATGATTGGATTGTAGAACATGTGCATGAGGCGAGTATCGTTATTACCAGCGATATCCCTTTAGCAGCAAGAGTTGTGCGAGCGGGAGGGGCTTGTCTTTCGCCAACGGGGCGTGTTTTTGATATAAGCTCTGTCGGTCAAGCTTTGGCAATGCGCAATTTAATGGAAGATTTGCGCGGACAAGGCAATATGACAGGTGGTCCCCGTCCTTTTGGGCGCAAAGATCGTTCTGCTTTTTTGTCAGCATTGGATGTCGCTATACAACGTTTAAAAAGATGTGGCTATTAGGTTATTGTGCTTCTTCTATGACAGCTTTTATAAGTGCTTTAGCATCCGCATTAGCCCATGGAGCTGCACCATTATAGGAAGCAATAAGATGACCATTTTTATCAATCAGAAGTGTGATGGGTAGTCCTAGGGCTAACCCTTGTTTTCGAACATTGTTGAAAATATTCATTGTTTCATCACGATAGTAGACTAAATTGTTGGCATCAACATTCTGTAAAAATTGCTGAATTTTTTCAGAAGAAGCTGTTTTATCGGTATTAATAGCTATCACATCAAAATTTTCTCCACCTAATTCACGTTTTAATTGCGCCAGTTCAGGCATTTCTGCGCGGCAGGGGGCGCACCAGATCGCCCATAGATTGATCAGAATCGGTTTTCCAGTAAATTCAGAGAGTTTGTGATCTTTTCCTTGAAGATCTTTGAAAGAGAGAGTGTTCATATCTAATAGCGTATCAGAAAATCGTATATTGGCAAAAAATCCTTTTGCTGCTTTTCGTATTGTTCCCATTTTTTCTACTTGTCTTTTTTCAGTATTTTTTTCTGAAATAAAATTGGCAAAAGGAGACGCTCTCTTGTCATGAGAGGCTTTTATTGCGTATAAACTGACACCAGCTAAGATTAAGGCAGCGAGAAAGGATGCGATAACGAGCTTCTTTTTGTTTTTCTTTTTTTGGCTATCAAAAATTTGAGAAACCATGATTTTTATCCTTTTTATGGGCATTTTTAGAATATGACAGTCGAGAAGTTAAAAAACCAAATGTGGGGTGGCCCATTTATAGCAGGGCCTGCTGCAATTATAGAAGAAATTAATGCCTCAATTGATTTTGACCAAAAACTTTATCGGCAAGATATTGAAGCGCGACTCTCTGAATTAATTGGTCCTGTTGCTGGACGTTTGCATACAGCACGTTTACGTAATGATCAAGAGGCCGTTGATTTTCGTTTGTGGGTGCGTGAGGCATTACAGAGAATAGCGCAAGCTTTAAAAGGGTTGATAGAGCCATTGCTTGTTCGCGCAGAGCAACATGTCGATAGCTTTATGCTAGGCTTTACCCATTTACAATCAGCACAACCTGTAACATTTGCTCATTACATAATGGCTTATGTTGAAATGTTTGGTCGAGATTTATCAAGGATGCGATTGAGCGAATGAATGAATTGCCATTAGGGGCGGCAGCTTTGGTAGGGACAAGCTTTCCGATTGACCGTTTTATGACAGCACAAGCGCTAGGCTTTCGTGAGCCAACACGCAACTCCATTGATAGTATTTGGGACTGTGATTTTGCCTTAGAATTTTTAAGCGCTGGTGCTCTTTGTGCTATGCATCTTTCGCGTTTGGCAGAAGAAATAACGCTTTGGATAAGAGGACAATTTCATTTTATTCGTTTGTCAGATGCATTTTCTACTGGCTCGTCTATTATGCCGCAAAAGAGAAATCCTGATGCAGCGGAATTGATAAGGGCTAAAACAGGGCGACTGAATAGCGCACTGATGGGATTGTTAACGGTGATGAAAGAATTGCCTCTTGCCTGTTCAAAAGATATGCAAGAAGATAAAAAATATGTCTTTGATGGGGCTTTGAATCTAGAGTTGTCGCTGGCTGTAATGACAAGGATTATAGGTGATTTGCAGGTCGATAAAGAAGAAATGAGGCAAGCAGCTGATGTTTATTATGCAACGGCAACGGATTTTGCTGATTGGTTGGTGTGTGTGTTAGGGATTCCTTTTCGTGAAGCACATCATATTACAGGACATGTTGTCGCATTGGCAGAAAAAAAACAATGTCGTCTTAATGATTTGTCATTGGCGGAACTGCAAAAAATATACTCTGAGATTAATACAGCAGTTTTTGATGTTTTAACGGTTGAAAAATCAGTTGAAAGCCGTAAAAGTTTTGGTGGTACAGCACCTTCAGAGGTAATTCATCAAATTGCCTATTGGAAAAAGCATCTTGTTACAGCCTGAAGGGATGGATTTGCAATCCAACAGCATAAAAAGAAATATCGATAGGAGAGAAAAGGGCGTATGAAAATCGTTTTAAGGAGTTTAACAATTGTCCTTTTGGGGGGGATTGTCCTTGTTGGATGTGGGCGTAAGGGAGCATTGGAGATGCCTCCTCTCGATGTCCAGAAGCCTGTAAAAGGGGCATCTATTGCCAAAAGTGAAGAAGATAAAGCTTTTATTCTTGATCGTTTGATAAAATAGGAGAGAGATGTGCGGTTTTTCTCCTATCGTCAAGATATGTTTCACGCTGAAGGTCTCTCACTTTCTGCTCTTGCGCAGAATGTAGGAACGCCTTTTTATTGTTATTCGGCTAATGCATTGCTAACACGTTTTAAAGATTATCAAAAGGCATTTCAAGAAATGCCAAGTTTGATTGCTTATGCGGTTAAAGCCAATTCTAATCAAGCAGTTTTAAGGCTTTTGGCGGTAAATGGATCGGGAGCTGATGTGGTTTCAGAAGGTGAGTTGCGACGCGCACTTGCTGTTGGTATTCCTGCTCATCGTATTGTTTATTCTGGTGTTGGTAAAAGTGTGAAAGAGATAGATTTTGCTCTTGCTCAAGATATTTATTGTTTTAATGTTGAATCAGAGCCAGAACTTGAACAATTGTCACAGCGTGCTGTAGCACTTGCAAAAACAGCACGTATTTCATTGCGCATTAATCCAGATGTTGATGCAAAAACACATAAGAAAATTACAACAGGAAAGTCTGAAAATAAATTTGGTATTCCATTGTTGTTTGCAAGAGAAGCCTATAAAAAAGCCGCTTCTTTACCTGGATTGCAGGTTTGCGGTGTCGATATGCATATTGGCAGTCAGATCTGTGATTTAAAACCTTTTGAAGAGGCATTTCGTATTATTGCAGATTTTGTGCATCAATTATGGAGTGATGGCTTTGCGATAACGCATATCGATATTGGCGGTGGGCTTGGTATAGCATATGGTCATGAACAACATGTCATACCCTCTCCTTTTGATTATGCAGCACTTGTGAAAAAACATATTGCCCCTTTAGGAATCAATATTATCGTGGAGCCAGGACGGAGCATTGTTGGTGAAGCGGGTGTGTTGGTGACATCTGTTCTCTATTTAAAAAGGGGAGAAGGGCGGAATTTTGTTATTGTTGATGCGGCGATGAATGATTTTATACGTCCAACGCTTTATGATGCTTGGCAGAATGTGTGGCCGATCAAACAAACATCAAAAGATGCAGAACATATTCGAGCCGATATTGTTGGTTCTGTTTGTGAAACCGGCGATTATTTAGCATTAGATCGCTGTTTGCCAATTTTGGCACCGGGGGATCTTTTGGCGATTATGGGAGCGGGGGCTTATGGAGCAGTGATGGCAAGCACATATAATAGCCGGCTTTTGGTGCCAGAAGTTCTTGTGCAGGACACGCGGTATGCAATCATTCGTCCACGTCTTGATTATGCGCAATTAATAGAATCTGATCATATCCCTAGTTGGATCTAGTATTGTTTAAGTCTTTTAGGTCTTATTTTTATTAAACTTCGATGAAACAATTTATTTTCTGGAAATTGTCTTATATGGGTTTTATGATCCCAATTCATCGCTGTAAAAGGGGACAAACATTTGTCTATGAAAAATGAAAACATCAAAAGTTTTGCAGGAATAAAACTTGTTGGTGTGCGCATTTTGATATGGTTTATCCTCTCTTTGGAGCGGATATGGGGGCGATTGTTCCCGCTTTTTCTCGTCCTTAGTGTTTTTTGTTCGCTGAGTTGGTTGGGTGTTTTTGGCATTCTGGGTTATTGGTCACATCTGCTTTTGCTTTTGCTAATACTCGTTTTGGCCATGGGGAGTTTATTTTTTCTTCAACATTTTCGATTTCCTACAAGGCGGGAGGTTAATCAGCGTCTTGAACAAGCAAACGGTCTTCAGCATCAGCCTTTAAGTGTTCAAACCGATCGTTTATGTTTTGAAAATGATGAAGATTTTCATGCGATTGTTTGGCGTGAACACCAGCGCCGCATGGCAGAGCAATTGGATCATTTAAAAATTGGATTTGTTTCTCTAAATAGTGCGGCTTTCGATCCTTTCGCTTTGAGGGCTTTATGTGTTCTCCTTTGTGTGTGCGCTTTTAGTTTTTCTTTTGGCTCGCGAGGAGGCCATTTGGCAGATGCATTTGATTTTCGTCCTATCATCGATGAAGCATCCATGCGGATTGATGCTTGGGTAACACCTCCTGCTTATACCGGTGTTGCGCCTCTTTATTTAACAAAAGGCGAAACAAAACAGCTAGCAGTTCCTGAAGGGAGTGTTGTGGTTGTGCGTGTTACAAATGGTGTTGGTATTTCAGTAAAAGCCGTATCTAAAGAGGATGCAGGTGAGGTTTTGTTTGAAAAGAAAAATGAAAAGGTGGCTTTGAATGATCCAACCGTTCAGTTTGAAACACATTTAAAACATTCAATAGATTTGTTGGTCTCATCACGTCACAAACAACAGCGGTGGCATTTACAGGTGATGAAAGATCAGTATCCAACAATTCGTTGGCTGGAAAAGCCAGGGCGAATTTTAACCGGTTCGTTAGAGTTGCAGTATGAGCTCGATGATGATTATGGTGTGACAAAAGCTGTTGTTGAAATAGAGCCTTTTTTTAATCAGCACAAAAACACTCTTTCTCTCTATACGGCACCTGAAATAAAACTTCTTCTTCCTCGCAGTGGAAAGGGTAAAATGCGGACGGTACAAGATATATCTGCACATCCATGGGCTGGTTCGCAAGTCAAAATTACTTTGTTGGCAGAAGATGGTGCGGGACAACAAGGACAGAGCAAAACTTTTGTAATGACCCTACCACAGCGTGTATTTTCTAATCCTGTTGCACGTGCAGTGATTGAATTGCGTCGTATGTTAGCTCTTAATACTTCTGCGAAAGACCGTGTCCTTGATATGCTTGCTGTTTTGCTGGTGCGTCCAAAAGATGGATTACAAAATTTTACACATGTTCTTGTTCTACAAAGTGCATGGACAAAGCTTTCTATGGCAGAAACAGAGGATGATTTGCGTGGGGTGGTCGACTATTTGTGGCAGATTGCTTTGGGGTTTGAAGGTAATCAGCTCGAGTCTGTCCAGAAAAATTTAAAACAAGCACAAGCTGCTTTGCGTGATGCGCTTCGTTATGGTGCTCCAGCAGCAGAAATTGAACGGCTTATGGCAGATTTACGCCAAGCTATGGATGCGTATATTCACGCTTTGGCTGAAAATGCACAAAATAGTACGCATGCTGCCAATAACAATCTTAGTCGTCCCAATCTTTCAGAGGATTCATTAGAAAAAAAGCTGAATCTCATTGAAGAAATGGCCAAAATGGGCTCTTCTTTGGCGGCTGAACAGCTGTTGGCTGAAGTTGAACAAACTCTTGATCATTTACAAGTCCAAAAAGGCAATCAAGGTGGGGAAAAGCGCCAAAGCCAATCGGCAGAGATGAAAGAAAAAATGGATAAGCTTGGAGACTTAATGCGTCGTCAGCAAGAAATCCTCAATGAAACACACAAATTAGAAAAAGAACAACGACGTGGAGAAAATGTTCCAGAAACGCAAAGAGAATCTTTAAAAAAGCGGCAAGCCGAATTGCAGTCTGAATTGTCAGTGTTAGAAAAAGAACTCTCAGCGCAAGGATTTGAATCAAGTGATGCCTTCAAAAGGGCAGAAGAGAAAATGAATTCTGCGCAAGATGCTCTTGATCAAGGAGATCATCAAAAATCTATGCATAGTCAGGCAGATGCTTTAGAAGCTTTGCGGCAAGGTGCACAAAATGTTTTAGAAAAAATGCGCGAAACACTTAAAGAAGCTGGAGATAATCAAAATACTGCTGTTGGTTCTGAAGATCCATTGGGGCGTCCACTTTCTTCAAAAACAGATCAAGGACAAGAAGGAACGGCTATACCACAAGAAAGTGACCAGATGCGTACAAGACAGATTTTGGAAGAAATTCGTAAACGTCTTGGCAAAGAACATATTCTAGAAGCAGAAAAAAACTATCTTGAGAGGTTGCTCCATTTTAATTAGGCGCTGATTTTCTTTTAACCAAGAGAAATGCATTGGAAGCCTTATTGAGCACAAGGTCCAAAAATAAAAATCATATTTAAAAGGCTTGTTTTACGTAATAATAAAAATGTTCTGTACGATTTTTTATTATTTGCGTTTAAAATGTGAGATACTGAGATGTTCGCTATTGCGGAGAAAAGGCAAAAATCCATATAAATTGAGATATATGAAAGCCTGTAATGTTTAACATTTTTTTCTAAAACGGTATGTTGCGTTGGATATAGTCACTCTGAGAAATTTTTATGCTTCGCCCCTTGGGTCGCGCGTGCAGGCGACATTGTCTGATCAATTAAATTTATGGTGGACTGATCTTGCTGATAAACGGGTGATGGGTTTGGGTTATGCCCTTCCTTATCTTGATGTGTTACATACACGGGCACGACAATGTTTTGCCTTTATGTCAGCTGCTCAGGGTGCTTCGCCTTGGCCTTGTGCTGAAAAAGTCGCTACAGCACTTGTTTTTGAAGAAGATTTGCCGCTTCCTGATGCTTCAATTGATTGTGTTTTATTGGTACATGCACTCGAATATACAGAAAATTCATACGAAACTCTTAATGAAATATGGCGTATTTTAGCTCCTAATGGTAGCTTGATCGTTATTGTTCCTAATCGTTCCGGTTTTTGGGCGCGCAATACTTCTACACCTTTTGGTTACGGCGAACCTTATAGCCGACAACAGATTGCTCGTTTGTTTGAAAAAACAAACTTTATTTCTGAGTCAATGCAAGAAATTGTACATTATACACCTTCTTTGGGTTATATTTCACGGTTATTCTCATTTTTTTATGAGCCATTTGCACGTCATCTTTTGCCTTATTTTGGGGGACTCTTAATGTGTAAGGCGCAAAAACGTGTTTATCAAGGCTTGCTTGTACAGCCTCGTCAATCACGGCGTGTTTTTATTCCTGCTTTATCACCTCAAGCCTATGAAAGCTCTTCTCAGTCTGTTTCGAATGCTCTCGCACGACAGTGTCCATGAAGAGTATAAGACAGAATTTGTCGATGACATATTCTGTTTGCTAGCTTACAATGTTGTTCTTGCTTTTGCATGGGGTAATGAGACGATAGGGAGTTTCGTTTCAAATGGTTTTATTTCTGTGCGCATTTTGTTGATAGACAAGTGGAAGATCGTATTAGATTGATTATAAGGTACGTTTGCAGTGAGAGAGCTTAGTTTATCCACCTAGCTTGTTTAAGTTACAAAACGGTGAATTGTCTCTGCTAAAAATCGTATTTTAAAAAATTTGAAAGTATCACAATTGTTTTGAAGCTCTTTATATTGAGGAGGTTTTAAAGATTTAAACGATAGCCGTTTTGATCAGTAATGAGAATTTGCGCGTTGGAGGGGTCTTTTTCGATTTTTTTTCGTAAACGGTAAATGTGGGTTTCTAAGGTATGGGTGACAATATTTTCATTGTAGCCCCAAATTTGTTCTAACAGTGTTTCTCGGTTCACGATTTGGTCATGAGAGTGATAAAGGTATTTAAGAATTGCTGTTTCTTTTTCTGTAAGACGAATTTTGTTGTTGTGTTGATCAATGAGCAGCTTTTGTCTAGGTTTAAAAATATAGGGGCCAATGTAAAAAATTGTATCGTCATTTTGTTCATATTGGCGCAATTGGGCGCGAATTCGTGCCAATAATACTGCAAAGCGAAAAGGCTTTTTTACATAATCATTAGCACCTGTTTCAAGATGTAAAAGGGTATCGCAATCTGTATCATGATTTGTGATCATGATAATGGGAGCACGAAATCCTTGGGCGCGTAATTGTTTAACAGTTTTGCGGCCATCAAGGTCAGGCAATTCAAGTCCCAAAATAGCCAGATCAACATTGTTTGTTTGGGTTATCGTTATCCCTGCTTTCGCTGTTTTTGCTTGGAATATTTCAAATTCTTTATGCATTTGTAATTGTTCTACCAAAATAGGGCGCAAATCATTGTCTGCTTCAACAATTAAAAGAGTATGGCGGTTCATTTTTTTTCCTTATAAGATATGTTAATGCACAAAAGAGGTGGAAAATAGTTTTCTGAAAAATGAGATTTCATGCAAGGAAAATTGAAAAAGAAAGCTTCTAAAAAACGAACTTTTGTTGTTTCTATGGTCGTTCGTCGACAAGCAGGTCATGGTGCAAGACGGCGTGTTTTGCGTGTTGATCAAAATCATTTTTTTGTGCTCTGGAGTGGGCTGGTATTTCTGCTTTTAAGCGCGAGGGAGATGATGCTACACCTTTAACTCATATGCGTTGTTTGAGTGGATTTTGTGGCAACTCTTATCGTTTCTTGCCACGTTCTGCTTTGCCTTTACGTCGTATTCGAACACGAGATGGTTGGTGTGATACATGTGGTGATGCCAATTATAATCGTTTGATACGTCTTCCCTATGGTAACAGTGCTGAAAAAATGCAGCGTGAAGATGGGCTTTATGAAATTGCTGTGGTTTTGGATTGGAATATTACAGAACGCAAAATGGTAAGAGGAAGTGCCATATTTATGCATTTAGCACAGGAGAATTATCCACCAACAGAAGGATGTATTGCACTTGCCCAGCGTGATATGGAACGTCTTTTGTCCTATATGTGCAGATGAACAAAATTATTGTGTTAAGGTAGAACATTTCTTTATTTAAGGTTGCCCATCAAACAAACTTCTTTCCATTCATCTTCTGTTACCGGTTGTACTGATAAGCGACTTGCATTGACTAGTACCATATTTTTTAGTTTAGGATTGGCTTTAATCTGTTTTAATGAAACAGGGGTTGGCATATCACAAACTGCACGAATATCTACACATTCCCAACGAGGATCAGAAGTGCTAGAATCAGGGTGTGCTTGCGCACAGACTTCTACAATACCAACAATTTCTAATCCTTTGTTAGAGTGGTAAAAAAAACCTTTATCACCATATTTCATGGCGCGCATATTGTTACGGGCTTGATAATTGCGTACACCATCCCATTGTTCGCCCTCAGCACCTTTTTTCTTTTGCATATCCCATGACCATTTATGGGGTTCAGATTTAAAAAGCCAATAAGCCATGCTTTCTCCTTTTTATGGACTGTGAATTTATTTCACACACCACGTGTCTATTTTTATATAACATTCCAACTATGATTTTTCCTTTAAAATCAAGTAAAGAATGCGCAATATCGATTTTGTTGCTCTTTTTTAAAAATCCTCGAGTGTATCATGCGCTGGAGCTGTTTCATAGATTTCTAGAGGAAATTGCATAAGACTGCTCTGTTTTTTGCGTCCTTTTAGGAGAGAAGATAAGCATATGAATTGCAGTATTGTGCTTAAAGTAAGCTACTTAATAACAAGTTTGGTTCTTTAAAACCTTTGTCTGGAAAGAGCAGCTTCTGATTGCTTTGCGTTGAAAAAATGATGGAGGAAAATTGTGTCTTAGAAGTCTTAAAGATTCCAATGATAAGTGTAACAAATAAGATGTTAAATAATGGTGATTGCTCTTATGTTTTGTAGAACACAGGGGGCTATTTCTTTTGGTTATGCTTTTGTTCCACGGCGTCCCATCCCGATGAGGGGTGCGGATTTTTCATCCAATGGCCAGCGTGAGCGAGGGGCGAGATCAAGGGGGCTTTTTTCCCCACGCACAAGTTTTTGTGCACCAGCAAAAGCAATCATTGCAGCATTATCGGTACATAAGGAAAGGGGAGGCGCTATAAATTCAAAACCATGTTGATGTGCAAGCTTTTGCAGTGTCAACCGAATAGCTTGGTTGGCCGCAACACCACCTGCCACAACTAAAGCAGGAGGACGACGCTCTTGATTATGAGAAAGGGGGTATTGGTGGGTAAAATATTGTAGAGCCAAATGAACACGATCATGTAGCGTATCGGTAACGGCTGCTTGAAAGCTTGCTGCAATATCAGCAACATCACTTTCTGTAAGAGGAGCCATGGCCGTTGCTGCTTGCCGGACAGCGGTTTTAAGACCGGAAAAAGAAAAATCTAACCGCTTTTCACCTTTTAAAGGCCGTGGAAGAGCAATGCGATTTTTATCACCCAATAAAGCTGCTTTTTCAAGTGCTGGACCTCCAGGATAAGGAAGGCCTAAGAGTTTTGCTGTTTTATCAAAAGCTTCTCCCAAGGCATCGTCGATGGTTGTTCCTAAACGTTGGTAGTTGCCTACTTCGTGAACAAGAATTGTTTGTGTATGTCCACCCGAGACCAACAATAATAAATAAGGACACTGAACATTATGCGTTAGTATGGCTGTTAACGCATGGCCCTCCAGATGATTTACGGCAATGAATGGTTTTCCCGTGGCAAGAGAAAGTGCTTTTGCACTCATAACGCCTACCAACAGACCTCCTATGAGACCTGGGCCACAGGTGGCTGCAATGGCATCAATATCTTTCAATTTTGTTTCTGCCTCTGTGAGTGCTTTTAGAATTAAACTATCGAGAATTTCAACATGGGCACGAGCGGCAATTTCAGGAACAACTCCACCATAGGGCGCATGATGATCAATTTGACTCCAAACAATATTGGAAAGAATTTGGCTGTTTTGATCATTGTGGTATTCAACAACAGCAGCAGCCGTTTCATCGCAACTGGTTTCTATTCCTAATAGGCGCATTTCAAACAAAACCTTATGTTAAAGATTCTTTTTCTTTTGTGGGTAGCACGGACAGGTGGAGATGCAAAGAATTCCTCTTGAAATTAATTTCTCTATGAAAAAATGCATTTTAACGAATGATTTTAATATAGTAACTCCTTTTATTAAAAATGAAGCTGTATTTTTTAGTATAAAATAATGATATGTATGCAAAATCTTGTTCATTTAAAGTATATAAGTTTAAAGGTGTTCGCTAAAAATACAGTGTTGTAAATTTTCCTGAAGTTATAAACTTTATACAAAAGGTTTAAAACAAGCTATGCTCTTTGAGAAATTCTTTATTTTTTAAAGATTTTTTCATTTTATTATTTTATCAATAAGAAAAAATGTGCACAAAAAGTGACTAAGATGGTAGATTCTGCAAAACCAAAAGTTAAATCACATTATGCTGGTACGCGCCGTAAAGCACCAGTGATTGAAAATGAAATTGTCAATCATGCTTCAGAACAAGTAACACAAAATCCAGCAGAATCGGGTGTGAAAGAAAAACAGAGCAAAGAAAGTACGAAGAAACAATGCATGTCTCGTATAACTTGCTTTTACTTGCTTATTTCAGGAATTTTAGGTGGACTTATCGCTTTAGGTATTTTGATGGGGTTGCAATGGGCGAGCATGCTTCCTTCTTCATTGCTGAAAAACAATGCGAGAGAGGAAAAGGCTTTACAAATTGCAGAAATTGCAAAAAGTCAAAGTGAAGAGACACACAAGCAATTGGGGCATATGCTGAAAGAAATTGAGGCATTGAAAGCAGAGTTTGCCTCTTTGTCATCACAACAGGTGGAAATAATTCACAATGATGAAGGAATGCAAGAAGATGGCAGAAAAGCTTTTGCTTCTTTAGAGAAAAAAGTGAATGATCTTGAAAAGTCTGTGCAAGCTTTTGTTGATGTTTCAAAAGAAATAGAAACGGCTTTATCGGCTGGACAAACCAATGCAAACGCTCTTGCTCTCCTAAAGCAACAGTTAGAAACTATGCAGAAAGAAATTGTTGCGACAAAAAATGAAAAACAAGAAATAAATACCGCACTGTTTAGTGCAATCAGTTCTTTGAAAAATGCTGTAGAACGTGGTGGATCTTATAATAATGAATTAAAGCTCTTACAGCAATTATCACCTTCGATTGATGGACTTGATTTGTTACAAAAAACAGCGATCGCAGGATTGCCAAGTTCAGCACAGCTTGCAGCGAATTTTGCTCGTGTTGCAGATAAAATCGTTGCGACACAAAATAGTGTTCCACCGAATACCGGTTTTTTTCAACGGATTTTAGCATGGGCAAAAGGTCTTATTGTCTCGCGTCCGATTGGAAATATTGAAGGTATGACATTGGGGGCAATTGCAGCGCGGATGGAAGTTGCCATTCAGATGGGGGATTATGAAAAAGCTTTGGGTGAATGGCAAACATTGCCTCAAAATGCAAAAGATGTTTCAGTGGATTTTATTCGTCAGCTTGAAACACATATTGCTGTTCATCAGTTGTTTCAGAAGTTGTTGATGTCTGTGCAACAAGAATCCTTTAAAGCAACAAAGATGTAAATAGGCTCCAGATGATACGTGTTTTTATTTATAGTTTTGTTGTATGTGTGCTGGGTTTGGTATTTGGCTTTGTTGCTAATCACAATGGTGTTTTAGTCCTAACATTTTTGCATTTTCGCTTTTCTGCTTCATTGCTTACAGTGTTCAGCATACTGATTTTGTTTTTTGGAATTTCAGCACTTTTATGGTGGTTGTTTTCTGTACTTTTTTCTGTACCTCGTATTTTTTCCAATTATTTTTATAAACGCCATAAAAGGCGCGGTTATGAAGCGCTTTCACAAGGAATTCTCGCAGTGTTTGCTGGAGATAGTGTGTTGGCAAAACAAATGGAAGCACGTGTTAATAAATATCTTGCAGGTACAGGTGAGCCGTTGGTAAAACTCTTAAAAGCGCAGACCTTGTCTTTGCAAAATAATTCTGCCTCTGCCATAAATCTTTATGAGGAAATGAAAAAAGAAACACCAACAAAATTGGTAGGGCTGTACGGTTTGTTTCGTGAAGCTATAAAGAGCAAAGCTTATGAAGCAGCACAGCAATATGCAGAAGAAGCATTGAATTTATCACCAGCACTTGTGTGGGCACATCAGGCGGTGCTTGATCAGCTTAGTATGAGCGGGCAGTGGGAGAGGGCGCTTACTGTTTTTGAACGCGCGCAAAAAGTTTTACCGCGTTCTGTTCGCTCGACTCTAGAGCGTCAACATACACAGGCTTTGCTGCTTTGTGGGAAAGCACGTTACCTGTTTGAGACACATCCGGTAGAAGCGCGTGCTGCCATTTTGAAAGCACATAAATTGGAGCCTGATTTTATTCCGATAACAGTTGTTGCTGCTAATATACTTTATAAGTTAAATGAAACACGTAAAGCTGATAAAATGATTATTACAGCTTGGCAGAAAGAACCTCATCCTGATTTGAGTGCGCTTTATCTTGAAGGAGAAGAGGGAGCTGTCGGGCGATTGAAAAAGGCTAAGAAGCTTGCTTCTTATAATAAAGATACATTTGCAGCAACCTTTCTTATTGCTAAAGCTGCTTTGGATGCTGGTGAGATAGTATTAGCAAGGCAACAGGCACAAAAAGCTCTGCAATATCATCAACGAGAAAGTGTCTATTTATTATTGGCAGATATTGAAGAGGCACAGGGCAATAATCAGGGGGCTGTGCGTCAATGGCTTTCTTTAGCACTACGTGCTGAGCGGGATCCGGTGTGGATGTGTGAGGGGGCTATTTTTCCTTCTTGGTCGGTGGTTTCTCCAATAAGTGGGCGTTTGGGCTGTTTTGAATGGAAGGCCCCTCCCAGCATGCCTCCCATTACATTAGAGGCGGCCAATATTGTGCCTCAAAAACAAGATAAAGAAGATATTGTGGAAAAAGTCGTTAATGTTGAAGATAAGATACCAGAAAAGTTGCCTCCTCTAGAGAATTCTTTTTTGTATGATGCACAAATAGAGAAACAATATATCAAAGAGCAAGAGACTAAAACAGTCAGCAAAACCCATTTAAATGTTGATGATCCAGGGGTTAACACAGAAGATGAGAAGACATCTTTATAAAAAAATAAATTTCCTTTATTTTAAATAAGGAGAGTTATAATCAATATTGTTTGCAAAAATTATTTTCTTATACTTGAAGGATAAAATTTTACTTGATTGCAGAAGTGATTGGTTAAAAAATGTTTTTAAGTCAAAGATGTATTGTTCAAAAACAAAGAAAGAGCAAACAAAGAATTGCTGTCGTTATTCATCGTCGGTCTACATATACTGGTCGTTTGGGAAAATTTTTGCAACAAAATGGTTTTGTTCTTGACATTTATCGTCCTATTTTGGGGCAGAAACTTCCCGATACATTGAAGCATTATGCTGGTGTTGTCGTTTTAGGCGGACCAATGAGTGTAAATGACAGGGATGCTTATATTGGTGAGGAAATTGATTGGATTTCTCTATCACTAAAAGAAAATAAACCTTTTTTGGGTATTTGTCTTGGAGCACAAATGTTGGCACGAAATTTAGGGGGGCGTGTTGGAACAAGAAGTGATGGAACTGTTGAAGTTGGCTGGTATCCATTGGAAGCAACATTGCAAGGAAAGGAAGTGATGAATTGGCCAAACATGGTCTATCATTTTCACGATGAAGGTATTTATGATTTACCTAAAGAAGCAGAAATTTTGGCCACAGGTCACACATATCCTACACAAGCTTTTCGTTATGGAAAAAATGCATGGGGTTTGCAATTTCATGCTGAATTCACACGTGCTATGATGCGGCGTTTGGTGGCTCGTTCGGCACATAAACTCATGGAAAAAGGTGCTCAACCTGCTCCTGCACATTTGCAAGGTCGTTTAATTTATGATCAGGCTTTGAGTAAATGGTTTGAAAATGCATTGCAACAGATCTTTTGTGTGTCTGCCGCCCATGCGTGAGATTTAAGAATTTTGATCATTATGAAATAAGGAAAGTTTTTATTTTGTCTATGTTCCCTTCATTGAAATCAATACGGAAAAGTTTTTCTTTAAGCTATTTATTTTATGGGCTATTTTGTCTTGCTCTGATACTTATTTACACCGCAATGTGGTTTTTTTTTCACGTAAAATAGAAGACCGTGTTGTTGATCTCTTCGCAAGAGCAGCTGCCCATGATATGAAGGTGGAGTGCGAGCATCTACACAAGAACGGTTATCCATTACGTATTGGTGTTGCTTGTGATCAATTTCATTTTACTTGGCCTTTACACGAGCTTTCTTTATCGACGGGATATTTGACAGCTGGAACACCAATTTATGCTCCTTATGGAATAGAACTTAACGTTCATTCTCCTGTATCTATTGTTTTAGATGGAAAAACGCCTATCGTGTCACATTGGCGTAATCTGGTGATTGAAACAGAATCTTATCGGAAAATGGATAAGACATTTCAATTGATCGCTGAAGGGATTGAAATTTCCCCCATTTCTTCATCTTTGGAAAAGAAAAAATCTCAAAAAAAACCGGAATTACAGACGGAAAGTAAAAAGACCGTGCAAGAAAATATTGGAGACCAAGCATCTTTAAAAGATGCTTCAGATGTGATTGTGCCTGTGTTAGATCAAGAAGATGTGCCTCCAAAAATAACAGCAGAATTTTTACGCTTTGATCTGAAACACGATAAAAATCATTTATCGGGGCATATTACTTTTGATGATTTTGATCCTTCTGCGTTTTTTGCTTCTTATTTTGGGGAAGTTCCAAAAATTGATGGAAATTTGGAATGGGTTTTCAATGATATGCCTCGTCTGTTCGAAAATGAAGGAAGCAGTTGGAAACAACATCTGTATGGAAAAAATGGACTTTTAAAGCGCGGTGAATTGAGTTTTCACACAGGTGGTACATTCCGTGTGAGTGGGCCCTTTTCCTTTGATAATGAAGGATATTTGACAGCAAAATTTGAACTTGTTTTTGTTAAGCATATGGAACTTCTTACAACTATGCAACACTTGTTTCCTGAGCAAACTAATAATCTACAGGCTTTATTTTTTGTTCTGGGTGCTATGCCTAAAAGTGCGGATGGTTATCCTGTTATTCCCTTGTTCATTAATCACGGATGGGCAAAGTTAGGATTTTTAAAACTTGGCCGTCTTGCTCCGTTTTAAGTTTAAAAGTCAGTGTCTTGAGGTTGCACAATTAACTTTACTAGCAAAGTGAAGAGGGTGTACTGTCTTAAAATTAAAGATAGTGCACCTGCTTTTTTGTTAATTACCCATGGGTAGTAGGCAAAACGAAGTCTTGAAAACCTAGTCTGTTTTGCAATGCTTTAAGTTTGAAAGCCAGTATTTTGAAGTTGTGCGATCAACCCCGCTGCAAAAGTAAAGCGAGAAATATTGAGATCATTTTCAATAAGGGCACTGATACGGTTTGTTATATTGTAAATGTGGTCTTCTTCCCTTTTACTCCAAGCTGTAAATGGATCTTCTTTTACTCCATAATTTTTCAAGATTTTCATAACAATTTTCCGTAAGTTTTCGGCAATATTTTCTTTAGCTTGGCTTAAGGCCATACTATCATAATAATCCAGTATAGGAATTGTTCGACTTGCTTCATTAATACGGTTGATACGAGTGATTTGAGCAAGTGAGAAATAAATCTCTGCAGTTTTAATGAGGTCGCTGTCACTTTGTTGTGCAATTAAAGAAATATCACAAATTATTGGAGCAGCTTCCAAGAGGGCTAATTGTTTTGCTAGAGATTTTGCTGCTCCTTCTTCATTATAATGTATCGTCTTTTCTTTAATTTTTTGGTTGATATCTTTGTTATTGGAATGTGTAAGCAGTTTTTCAATAACAGTGCGGGCTTGTTTTATTATTTTTACCAGTTCTTCTAATGGAGTTGAGAGATCCATATTGCGCAATCCCCAATTTGTTGTCTCAAAAAGCATCGAAGTAATGGCTGCATAAAATTTGTTTTGGACAAGACCGGGTATTTTATTATCGAGCTTATCAATTTCATTAGACAATTGCGGTATTTCAAAACCATCGCACAAAGCAACGAAAACGCGAAAAATATTTTCAACCTTTTGTTCTGTAGAATCTTGTAGTCGACTTACAAATGTTGGGCCTCCTCGATTGACAATATCATTGGCAAGGATTGTTGCGATAATATTACGGCGCAATTGGTGATTGAGGATTTCTTTCTCAAAGTTTTTTTGAATTTGTGTTGGAAAATAGTGTAACAAGATTGTATCAAAATAACGATCATCAACGATGGGGCTGTGAGCGATTTCTTCTTTTAGGGTTAATTTAGCATATGCCAAAATAACAGCGAGCTCTGGACGTATAAGTCCCTGACCTTGTGTTATTCTTTGGCGTAGAATTTGTTCATCAGGGAGAATTTCTACTCTACGATCCAGAAGTTCTTTCTGTTCTAAATTATGCATAAAGCGTATTTGATAAGGTAAATCAACAATGCTTTGGCTTTCAGTCAGAGAAAGAGCAAGGGATTGCAAATAATTGTTGCGCAAGACTAATTGTTCAACTTGTGGAGTCATTTTTTTCAAGAGTTCATTGCGTGCTTCGCGGGTAAGCGTTTTTGCACGAAGGGCTGATGCCAGAACGATTTTGATATTGACCTCAATATCTGAACAATTAACACCTGCCGAATTATCAATGGCATCCGTATTGCAGCGCCCACCATTTAAGACGTATTCAATTCGGCCACGTTGTGTCACACCAAGATTAGCTCCCTCACCAATTACTTTTGCACGAACTTGTTCACCAGTAATGCGGAGTGAATCATTTGCACGATCTCCGACCTGTGCATCTGTTTCTGTTGTTGCACGGATATAAGTACCAATGCCGCCAAACCATAAAAGATCAACGGGTGCTTTAAGAAGTGCAGAGATAATTTCAAAGGGCGTTCCTGTTTGTTTTTCAAAACCAATAGCTTGTGCTGCCTCGGGTGAGAGCGTAATGGTTTTCATGGTGCGTGAGAAAATGCCACCACCCTTTGATAATTTTGTTTTGTCGTAATCTTGCCAACTTGAACGAGGAAGTTGAAAGAGGCGCATACGTTCTGCATAGCTTTCAGTTATATTTGGATCTGGGTCGATAAAGATATCGCGGTGATCAAAGGCGGCAATCAATCTTGTTTGTTTGGAAAGCAGCATTCCATTGCCAAAAACATCACCAGACATGTCACCAACCCCAACACAGGTGAAAGGAGTCGTTTGAATATCGTGGTTAAAGGATTCTCGGAAATGTCTTTTAACCGCTTCCCATGCACCTTTGGCTGTAATCCCAATTTCTTTGTGATCATAACCTGCGGAACCTCCAGAGGCAAAGGCATCATCAAGCCAAAAGTGGTTTGCTTGGCTAATGCTGTTGGCTGTATCAGAGAATGTTGCCGTACCTTTGTCTGCTGCAACAACAAAATAAGGATCATCACCGTCATGGCTGATGATGTCGTGAGGAGGGCTGATTTTGTCATTAACCAGATTGTCGGTAATGGAAAGCAAAGCTGTGATGAAATCAATATAAGCTTGTCGTGCAGCTTCTATGACTATGGCACGATCATTCGTTTGGGGAAGACAATGAGGATAAAATCCACCTTTAGCACCAACAGGAACAATAACAGCATTTTTAACCTGCTGGGCTTTAACCAAACTGAGCACTTCAGTACGATAATCGAGTGCACGATCAGACCAACGGATTCCTCCGCGTGCAATAGGACCAAAGCGTAAATGAACCCCTTCTACTTCTGGTCCATAAACAAAAATTTCGCGATAAGGGCGCGGTTCAGGCAGGCCTTCAATTTGACGTGGATCTAACTTGGTAGCTAAAATACGCCGTGGACTCCCATTGCTAAGAGGGGTAAAGGCATTACTTCGTAAACTCGCATCGATAAGATTACGATAACGACGTAAGATGAGATCATCATCGAGACCTGATACATTTTGTAATTTTTCTTCAATGCGCTTTTGAATAATTAGCTGATTCTTTTCTCGCTCTTTTTCTGTATGGCTTTGATGAAATTTTAAATGAAACAAGGCATAAAGATCTTGCGTAATGTCAGGATAGGCATTTAAAGTTTGGGCAACACGGTCTTGTGAATAAGGAATGCCAGCTTGTTGCAGATAGCGTCCATAATGACGCAAAATGACAATTTCACGCCAATTAAGCTCAGCTGTTTGTGTTAAAGCATTAAAAGCATCGTTATCAGCATCTTGTGCCCAAATGGCTTCAAATGTTTCAGCGAGTTTTTGACCGTTTTTAGCGAAATCAATACAGACTTGGAAAGCACTTTCTAATTGCATGTCATGAAGATAAACAGAATGTCCGTTGCCATCGGGTAATTCAAGTGTTTGTTCAGCTATAACTCGAAATCCCATATTTTCAAGAAGTGGTACGCGCTTGGAAAGAGCTAGTGCTTCATGGCGGTGAAAAAGCCGAAGAGAAATGCTGCGCTTTTCTTTATTAGGTGTGTGATAAAAAGTAACAAAAAGCGGTTTTTTATCATGAAGACTTAAAATATGTTTAGCATCTTCAATAGCGTTTTCAGCGGAAAATAAGTCACGATAACTGTTGGGAAATTGTTTGGCCAAACGTGTTTGTGGTTCTGTTGTTTTACCAGAAAGAGCTATAGTTTGAATACTGTCTTCCCAACTTCTTGCTATAGAACGCACATGTTGTTCAAGTGTGGTACGCTCTATAAGTGGAGCACTTTCACTGACTTTGCGATGAATGACATAATAAACGCGTATGAGGGTGCTTTCCAAAAAGAGAGGATAGGATTCAAAGAAGTCACCTTTATAAAGTTCAACAAAATATTCGCCAACTCTTTCACGAATATTGCTGCTGTATTGGTCACGCGGTATGTAGACGAGGATAGAAACAAAGCGCCCAAAAGAATCAGTATGAGCAAGCACTCGCAAACGTGGACGTTCGTCTAGTTGCATGATAAGTTTGGCATGTTCTGTCAATATATTAATATCAGAGCGAAACATTTCATCTCTTGGATAGGTCTCTAAAACACTGATAAGGGATTTTCCAGAATAGTCAGCACGATTGTGTCCAAGCCGTTGAATAATGGTTTTGGCTTTTTCTTTTAAGAAAGGAATTTGCAAAATAGAGCGCGTATAAGCTGAGGAGGTAAAAAGTCCAACAATGCGTAGTTCTCCACACAGTTTATTGTCTTTATCAAAGATTTTTAGACCAATATAATCAAGCCAAACAGGACGGTGAATTTTTGAGCGACTGTTGGCTTTTGTAACAATAAATAGGTTATCACTTTCCATAAAAGAGAGGATTTCTTGAGGGGGTTCTTCCACGCTTGCATCACCAATAATACGAATAGAAGCATCGGTGAGAATACCAAGTTCAATATTGCTGGCTGTAAAGGATTTTGTAGGCTCTTGGTTTTTAAGAAAGTTATAAGTACGCATGCCAAGAAAAATGAAGTTATCGTCCATTAACCAATTGAGAAATTCAATGGCTTTTTCACCTTCTTGTTTGTAATTTGATGGGAGACCCGTTTGATAAGCGTGGATATGTTTTTTAACTTCTTCAAGCATAGGCTGCCAGTCTTTCACAGCAGCATTGACCTGTTCAAGAACTAAAGTAAGTTCTTCCTTAAGCTTTTGGATTTGTTGTTCACTTAAGGACTCGATATGAATTTGCATTAGACTGATGCGTTGTCCAGAGGCACAATCAAGGACAGGATGGGCAATCAAATAAATATGATTTTTATGCTGATTAAAGACATTTAAAATAGAATCAAGGAGAAAGGGTTTATTATCGTTAACAAGCGTGATAACTGTGATAGGTTTGTTGTTGCGGGTTAAATTTTGTTCAAAGCAGATAATACTCTTTTCTGCCTTATGGAGATTAAAAGCTTCAGTGGCAATGGCTGTGGCTTTTTGGAGTTCTTTGTCTTGGTAACAAATAATATCTTCTGTATCAGTATGAGCAAAAAGAACTTGTTCTATTTTATTTTGATTGTTTGTTTTGTCTGATGTTTGTTGTTTTAACACAGCGTTTTCCCTTTTGTTTGCTCTTGGTGTTCCTTTTTTGTAAAATAGACTTTACATTATTCTCTTTAATGTAGCACCTTCTTTTTGCAGGAAATAGTAATTTATTTGGAGAAAATAAATTGGTTTCTTCCATTTTATGGTGATAATCTGTTATTTTAAAGCAATATCTTGCGTCTATAAAGAGACGTTTTAGTATTTTTTTAATGTTAATATTTTGTTTCTTTAAATATACAGAATGAAAGTAAAGTAAAGAATGACATGTTTGCCTGAAAGACTTTTAAGTGGTTATCAATCCTTTAGAAAAAATCATTTTTCACGCAAAACAGAACATTATCAACAATTGGCAGTTGAAGGGCAAAAACCTGAAGTTTTGGTCATTGCGTGTTGTGATTCGCGGGCAATACCAGAAACGATTTTTGATGCTAAGCCAGGTGAAATTTTCACATTACGCAATGTGGCAAATTTGGTTCCTCCATTTTCTCCTGATAACCAGTATCACGCAACATCATCAGCAATTGAATATGCTGTGCAATTGCTTGAGGTGAAGCATATCGTTGTTTTTGGTCATGCTCATTGTGGTGGGGTGGGTACTGCTCTGCAAGGAGCGTGCAAGTCTTTATCTTCAAATGATTTTATTGGCCAATGGATAAGTCTTTTAGCACCAGCAGCACAAACAGTCCTTAAAGATGAATCACTGTCCGCATTAGAACAGCAAATTACATTGGAGCAATTGTCTATACATTATTCGATGAAAAATTTAGAGACTTTTCCATGGATAAAAGCACGCCAAGATCAAGGTATTTTGACATTACACGGGGTTTGGTTTGATATCTCAAGCGGTGAATTATGGAGTGTAGAACAGGAAACAGGGAATTTTGTGCGTGTTGAAGTTGAGACAGATGAAGGGTAATATGTGCTGTCTTTTGAAGCTATTGTATGATAAATCTTGACAAATGCTTGGTTTTATTGTTTGAAAGAGCGAGCTTTCAGTGACAAAATTAACTTGGAGCCACCAACTGAGACCCCAGTGTTTAAGGGTATAAATAGATCTCAGAGGTCAACATCCGACGACGCGATGCGTTCTCGGATGTCATTTCGCTTTGGTTGTTGTGCAGCAATGAGGTAAAGAATGTTTGAATCCTTACAAGAACGACTTGGGTCCATACTGTCTCATTTGACAGGACGTGGCGCTTTGTCGGATCAGGATGTTGCAGAGGCATTGCGCGAAATTCGTCGTGCTTTATTGGAAGCCGATGTGGCACTCGATGTCGTGCGTTCTTTTACCGATAGGGTTCGTGAAAAAGCTATTGGGGCTGAGATTGTTAAATCAATTAAACCGGGCCAGATGGTTGTTAAAATTGTTCATGACGAACTGGTTCATGTTCTTGGAAGTGAAAGTGTTCTTAGTGATTTAAATGCGCCTGCACCTGTTGTGATCATGATGATTGGTCTACAAGGTTCTGGAAAAACAACAACAACAGCAAAACTTGCCAAGCGTTTCACGGATAAAAATAATAAAAAAGTTCTTATGGCATCTTTGGATACGCGCCGTCCTGCTGCACAAGAACAACTGCGTCAATTAGGAGAACAGGTAAATTTGCCAAGTTTACCTATTATTGCTGGGCAGTCTCCTGTCGATATTGCAACACGTGCGGTACAAGCAGCCAAATTGGGTGGTTATGATGTGTTAATCCTTGATACAGCAGGTCGTAACCATGTTGATGAAGCTTTGATGCTTGAATTGGCTGAAATTAAAGCTTGTTCTCTGCCACATGAAATTATGTTGGTCGCGGATAGTTTGACAGGTCAGGATGCTGTCCATCTTGCACGTTCTTTTGATGAGCGGGTGGGAATTACAGGAATTATCTTAACACGTATGGATAGTGATGGTCGCGGTGGGGCGGCGCTTTCCATGCGTGCTGTTACGGGTAAGCCGATTAAAGCAATCGGGATCGGTGAAAAAATAGACGCTTTAGAAGAGTTTCATCCAAGCCGTATTGCTGATCGTATCCTCGGAATGGGGGATATCGTTTCTCTGGTCGAAAAAGCTGCTGAGACAATGGATCATGAAAAAGCGGCTGCTTTTGCAAAAAAAATGCAGGCTGGTAAATTTGATCTCAATGATTTGGCGGAACAATTGCAGAAAATGAAAAAACTTGGCGGAATGGGCGGCATTATGGGAATGTTGCCAGGTTTGGGTAAGGTAAAAGATCAGATCGCTGCTGCCGGACTTGATGATCGTTTGTTTAATCGTCAATTGGCTATTATTTCATCCATGACACCCTTAGAGCGTGCTAATCCCGAGCTGTTAAAACATAGCCGTAAACAACGAATTGCTAAAGGCTCTGGCACGAGCGCTGCTGATATTAATAAGCTTTTAAAAATGCATCGTCAGATGGCTGATATGGTAAAAGCTATTGGGGGCAAAGGTAAAGGCGGTTTTATGGGAAAAATGTTGAGCGGGCTTGGTTCTAAGATGGGGCTTGGTAGTAAGGATACTTTGGGCGGTGATTACGCTACACTACCTGATTTATCGGGGTTTGATCCAAAGCAGCTTGCAACACTGCAAAAGCAAATAGAAAGTGGTAAGGGAGGGAATGTTCTCCCTGGTCTTCCAGGGAGTAGGTCTCCATTTCCTGGGCTTTCCAGTGGCATTGCTGAGAGAGGAAAATTTCCTCAACATCCCAAGAAAAAGTAAGATGCGAAGAGAATAAGGAAAGAGGATGCAGAAAAAAATATTAGATGAATTAACGCATTTACGAGCATCTATTGATAATTTTGATGCAGCTTTGATACATATTTTGGCGGAGCGGTTTCGTTGTACAGAGTTGGTGGGACATTTAAAAGCCCATTATGATTTGCCTGCTGTTGACCCTTTGCGTGAGCAACATCAAGTAGAACGATTGCGGCAATTGGCTATAGAAAGTCGTCTTGATCCCGATTTTGCTGAAAGATTTTTGAAGTTTATTATTAAAGAGGTTGTGCAGCACCATGAGGTGATTGCTAAAAACAAAAATGATGCAAATTAATTTAAACGAAAGCCAGAGCTGACAATAGGAGATAAAATATGGCATTAAAAATTCGTTTGTCCCGTGGAGGTTCAAAAAAACGTCCTTATTATCACATCGTTGTTGCGGATGTACGCAGTCCGCGTGATGGACGGTTTATTGAACGTGTTGGTGCATGGGATCCAATGTTGCCAAAAGATGGACCACGTGTGAAACTTAATGAAGAACGTATCCAATATTGGCTTGGTCAAGGAGCACAGCCAACAGATCGCGTGTTACGGTTTTTAGATGCAGCTGGCTTGAAAAAACGTCCAACCCGTAATAATCCAAAAAAAGGTGAACTGGGCAAAAAGGCACAAGAACGTGTGGCAGCTGCAAAACAAGCGGCTGAAGAAGCAGCTGCGGCTGAAGCTGCTTCAGAAGCATAAGAATGATTGTTTTTAAAGAATCATCGTCTCTGCTTTAAAAGCTTTTATAGAAAAAAATAACCCTTATCCGTTTTTGAAAAACAAAAACGGATATTTCTTTAAAAAGATGTTTGATTTTTTTTAAATCAATGTTCTTTTTAAAAAGTCATGGTGTGGTTTTTTTGTCTTCATAAGAAGATGGTTTTTTACTGCTATGCCTCATTTCTTTAATAGGACTTGGGTACTCCTTGTAGAAAAGTCTTTATGAGAGGATAATCATTGCTCTCGGCTTTTGTTTGCCAAAAGCCGTTTTCTTTTCAAAGAAATGAAGATATATTTTCAAAAATCAATGGCGCGGCCTTTAATTTCCCAATCTCCGTAGCGTGAAGGGTCTTTGCCGCCACGTCCGCCATTTTCTAAGGGTTTTGCTTCATTTTTTTCATGTTTACGCCTTTCTTCGGCCTCTTTTAGTGCACGTTGTGCGGCAGGAGAGAGGGATTGTTGTTTATCGATAGTGACATTTTGTGTGCTTATTTTCTCATATTTTTTATCCATTTTAAACCTATTCCATTGAAGAAGCAGAAAGAAAACCCCATCATATAGTATTGATTATATTTTATCATGGAGTTTTTTGAGTAATGAATATAATGCGTACAGCCATGCTTTTGGCTTTTATGACCGCTCTTTTTATGGGAGTTGGTTATTTTGTTGGAGGGGGCAGCGGTATGGTCATTGCCCTGATTATGGCAAGTGGTCTTAATTTTTTTCTTATTGGAATTCAGATAAAATCGTTTTACGCATGTATGGCGCGCGTGAAGTGGATCAGCATTCGTCGCCTGTTTATTATAAGATTGTAAGCGATTTAGCCAAAAAAGCTTCTCTTCCTCAACCAAAGGTTTATATTATTGAAAACGCGCAGCCTAATGCTTTTGCTACAGGACGTAATCCTCAAAATGCAGCTGTTGCGGCAAGTAGCGGATTGTTAGCGCAGTTAAGTCCAGAGGAGATTGCGGGAGTGATGGCACATGAACTTGCACATATTGAGCATCGTGATACCTTGACAATGACCTTGACAGCAACGATTGCGGGTGCAATTTCAATGCTTGGTAATTTCGCTTTTTTTATGGGTGGACGGCGTCATTCTTCAGAGGATTCTCATGGTATGAGCGGAATTGGGGGAATTGTTGCTCTGCTTGTGGCACCTTTTGCTGCAATGCTTGTGCAAATGGCTATTAGCCGCACGCGTGAATATGCTGCCGATCGACGAGGTGCTGAAATATGTGGTAATCCATTATGGTTGGCTTCGGCATTGCGTAAAATTGCCCATGGTGGGCATAAAATATATAATGAAGAGGCAGAGCATAATCCAGCAACAGCGCATATGTTTATTATTAATCCCTTGAGTGGTGAGGGAGCTGATAGCCTTTTTTCTACCCATCCAGCAACGGCAAATCGTATTGCTGCTCTTTATCGGCAGGCTGAAGAAATGAAAGGGGATCTTGCACAAAACATAGGATGGAATGAAGAGGATGGCTTGAAGGAAAAAAGCAGCGCCTTTCATGAGAGAGCTTTCCAGCATTATGCCCAAACCGGTGTATCGGATCATCAACAAAAGAGTGATTTTCAGCGCGTTACAAAACGCCCTTCTTGGCTTCATTATGGAGACTAAAAAAGCCTTGACTATAGAAATCTTAAAGAAATAAAGGCATAAAGGTGTTGTTTTGAAAGACAAAAAAGCGGGGCATGTGTCCGAAAAAGAGATTCTGGGATTAACTGTTCGGCAGGTGTGTGTTCGTCTTTTAGGCGCGGTGCTTGATAAATATGCTTCCCTTTCAGGATTAACGGATAATGATCATGGGCATCCTCAATATTTAAGGCTTTTTCAGCGAGATCGTTTGTTGTGTCGCGCTATTTTGGCAGCGGCGTTGCGTCATCGAGGACAGATTACAGCAGCTTTATCACGCTTTTTAGCGCGCCCTTTACCTTCACAAGCATTTTCTCTTCAGCATCTTTTGCATATCAGTGTCGCGCAAATTCTCTATCTTAATATTCCCGATCATGCTGCCATTGATTTAGCAGTGCGTGTGGCTAAATTTGATCCGCGTATGCGCCGGTTTTCAGGGGTGGTTAATGCTCTTTTACGCAATGTTGCACGTGAGGCAGCCTTTTTGCGCCTTCAAGCTCCTAGCGTTGAAGGAGTGCCAGAATGGTTCTCCCAGCTTTTAGTGTCAACTTATGGAAAAGAAAAGGCTCAACAGATTTTGACAATTCAAACTGTTCCACCTTCTCTCGATTTGACAGTGAAATCCGATAGTGTGGAATGGGCTAAACGGCTGGGCGGTGTTGTGTTGCCCAATGGTTCTATTCGGTTGAACAGTTTAGATTGTGCTGTTGCTGATTTGCTGGGCTATGAGGAGGGAGTTTGGTGGGTTCAGGATTTTGCGGCGGCGTTGCCTGCTTGCTTACTTGGCAATATTCAGGGTAAACGGGTTGCTGATCTTTGTGCAAGTCCTGGGGGAAAAACTGCTCAATTGGCTTTGCAGGGCGCTGATGTGACAGCAATTGATCTTTCTGCTAGTCGGATAAAGCGTTTAAAGGCGAATATGGAGCGCCTGCATTTTTCAGTTTCTACTTGGCAGGGGGATGTGAGAAATTTTCATCCTGAAAAGCTTTTTGATGCCGTGCTTCTTGATGCTCCTTGTTCATCTACGGGCACAATACGCCGTCATCCGGACGTTTTATGGACAAAATCAATGGATGATATTGCCACATTAGCGGCCTTACAATATGATTTGCTTGTTGCAGCAGTTGCTTTGGTGAAAAAAGGTGGCTGCATTGTTTTTTCTAATTGTTCTTTGGCAAAAGAAGAAGGTGAAGGTGTCATTGAAAAAATTTTGTCGACACGTAACGATATTGTTTTAGAGCCTATCCTTGCAGAGGAAATGGGGGTGATGGCGCATTTGCTCTCGTGTGAGGGGATTTTGCGCACAACACCTGCAGATTTTTGTCAGGAAGATTTTGACGCTGAGAAAAATATTTTTTTAGGAATGGATGGTTTTTTTGCCGCACGCCTGCGAAAAGTAGCTTAATTAACGGTTCATTTACTAAAATGGCTGAAATTGTGCACGATTCAGTAGGTACGGAGATGAGATTGTGGCAATTGCAGTAAAAGGTCCTCAGATAAAGGCGTCCGACTTCGTTTATGGGGCACAGCAATTTATAAGGCGTTTATCGGTTGGACCACTGTTTCGTTGGCGATTTTCAGGATTTCGTCCCCATACAATTTTAGCGCATCCCATGGATTTGCATTTGGCTGATCCGGTGATGGCACATGAGTTTTACCATGGACGTTTTGCTTTTATGGGTCAGGTTGTTCATTCTGGTGCTGTTTCCCCTTTTGCATTGGTTCCGCCAACACCGGAATGGGAGGCAGCTCTTCATGATTTTCATTGGTTGCGACATATGACAGCAGCAGAGAGCAATTTGGCAACAGCCCATGCACGCACGCTCTTAGAGGATTGGCTGGATCATGGAGGCAAAAAAGTAAAGGGATTGGCTTGGAGTGCACCGGTGGTGGCACGGCGTCTAATTTCTTGGATTTGTCACTCAAAAATGCTCTTGCAAGGAGCAAGTGAAGAGTTTGAAAAACGCTTTTTGCGTGCACTGGGATTCCAATTTCGATATTTGCGTGTCACGATTTCCAGTATGGAAAATAATGATCAACGTCTACAAGCCGCAATAGCTTTGACATTTGCTTCTTTGGCTTTGCCTGTTTCTGCAGTTATGAAAAAAAAGGCGCAAAATTTCCTTATAGAGGAGCTTTCATGCCAAATTTTGGTTGATGGTGGACATATTTCGCGTAGCCCTGTTATTTTGATGAATTTGTTAACGGATTTATTGTCGTTACGGCATCTTTTTATGCATAGCAATGAAACGGCACCGCGTATTTTGATTGATTCTGTAGAGCGTATGTTGCCAGCTTTACGGTTTTTTATCCATGAAGATCAAACTTTGGCGCATTTTAATGGAGTGGGGCCCCTTGTATCAGAACGCTTATCTGCACTGTTAGAGCTCGATGAGACAGTAGGGCAACCTTTTAGTTTTGCGCGTTATTCAGGATTTCAGCGTTTACAAGCCAATCAAACAACAGTGCTTGCCGATACAGGAAAATTTCCACCACGTTCCGCTGCAAAATATGCTGGTTCGGGATGTTTGTCTTTTGAAATGTCCTCAAAGGGAAGTCGTTTTGTTATTAATATGGGTGTTGATCCTTATGGACGTGAAGAATATCGACATTTAGGGCGTGTTACCGCGGCACATTCAACAGCAACGGTGAATGATTGCTGTGTCGGGGTTTTTCATAAAAAAAGAACGGGTGCTTCCTTTTTGCTTGAGGGACCAACAGATGTGAAAGTGCGTCGTATAGACGATTCAGAGAAAACTGGTTTTATTGCTAGCCATGATGGATATGTGCGGTCTTTTAATCTTGTGCATGAGCGTGGTCTCATCTTAGCGACAAATGGCGACATGATCGAGGGTTTTGATCGCTTTTTTATGCCAAATAAAGCACTCTCAAAGCGACAGAAGAGAGTACAAAGTGAACAAAATAATGTTGCTGTTCGGTTTCATCTTCACCCAGAAGTAGAAGTCAATTATGATGGTAAGCATGTGCGTTTAGCTGTGGAGAATGGGCAAGTGTGGTACTTTATATCCCCTGATGCAGATATTTACCTTGAAGATTCAATTGATTTTGCTGCGTTAACAGGACCGCAGCGTACACAACAGATTGTTTTGTATTTCCACCCTACAGTTCAGGAAAAAGTTCGTTGGCGTTTTATCCGCCGTTCATGAGAAAAATGATCCTCTTCTTAATCATTGCTGATAAATGAAGCGTTCTTCTTTCTCTGTTAAAAGAGAAAGGGATTTTATCCTTGCAGTGTATTTTAATAAGAGCGTGTGCTATGAAGCTATAAGATTATTTTATTTGAATTTTAACCATTTCATTTTTAGGGTTTCTGTTATGGGTGTTGTTGCAAAAAATTTTCCCATACCTGATCTTCATCGGGTTCGTCGTGTTCTTCTCTCCGTGTCTGATAAAACAGGTGTGGTTGCTTTTGCACAAGCGCTTCACGCTTACGGTGTTGAATTGATTTCAACAGGAGGAACAGCCAAAACCTTAATGACTGCTGGTTTGCCGGTAAAAGATGTTGCGGAGGTCACAGGATTTCCAGAAATAATGGATGGACGTGTCAAAACACTCCATCCCTTGATTCACGGGGCTCTCTTGGGAGTCAGAGAAAATCCTAGCCATGCGAGTGCTATGGAGCAGCATGGCATTCATGGAATTGATCTTCTGGTGGTGAATCTTTATCCTTTTGAAGAAACTGTTCAATCTGGAGCAGATGGACAAACCATTCTTGAAAATATTGATATCGGTGGACCAGCAATGATCCGCGCTGCGGCGAAAAATCATGCTTATACTGCTGTGGTAACAGCAGTGCGTGATTATGAGGTGGTTCTTACTGAATTAAAGCAGCATGAGGGATGTTTAAGCTTTTCTCTGCGACGTCAGTTAGCAATGCATGCTTATGCACATACGGCTGCGTATGATGCGGCAATAGCTTCGTGGTTTGCAGAGGATTTAAAAATTGAGACACCAGCATGGCAGAGTTTCTCGGGGCATCTTGAGACGGTTATGCGCTATGGGGAGAATCCGCATCAAAAGGCAGCATTTTATCACAATAGTGAAAAACGTTTTGGGGTCGCAACAGCTAAACTTTTGCAAGGTAAAGCGCTGTCTTATAACAATATGAATGATACTGATGCGGCATTTGAATTGGTAACAGAATTTGATCCCAAAAAAACTGCTGCTGTTGCGATTATTAAACATGCAAACCCTTGTGGTGTTGCAGAAGGTGCGAGTTTGAAAGAGGCTTATTTGAAGGCTTTGATGTGTGATGATATTTCCGCGTTTGGCGGAATTGTTGCATTAAATCAAACTCTTGATGAAGAATGTGCTCAGGAGATTGTTAAAATTTTTACGGAAGTGATTATTGCTCCTGATGCAACAATGGCGGCACGGGAAATTATTGCAAGCAAGAAAAATCTTCGTTTGCTGATAACGGGTGGTCTTCCTGATCCACGATGTGGAGGACTTCTTGCCAAAACGCTTGCAGGTGGAATTTTAGTGCAGTCGCGTGATAATATGGTGGTTGATGATCTTAAACTGCAAGTGGTGACAAAGCGGGCACCTAGTCCAGAAGAAATGCGTGATCTTCAATTTGCTTTTCGGGTGGTAAAGCATGTTAAATCAAATGCTATTGTTTATGCAAAAAATAGTGCAACTGTTGGAATTGGCGCGGGGCAGATGAGTCGTATCGATTCGGCCCAAATTGCTGCACGTAAAGCTGAAGAAAGTGCAAAGAGAGCAGGTTTAACACACTCTCTTGCGAAAGGGTCTGTGGTTGCATCGGATGCTTTTTTTCCTTTTGCTGATGGTTTATTGGCAGCTGCTGGGGCAGGCGCAACAGCAGTTATTCAACCAGGTGGTTCTGTGCGTGATGAAGAAGTGATTGAGGCTTGTGATGCGCATGGTTTAGCAATGGTTTTTACGGGTGTGCGGCATTTCCGTCATTAACGGGTTTTGGTGTTTTTTACGAATAAGTTTTAAAGGCGCTTCTCATGTCGTGGACGCATGTCTGTTATGATTTTATAGCACAACACTTTTTTGTAATTTGCTCTAAATTATACAGCAGAGGGATTAGAATAAAGTTTGAGTAAAAGATATGGATATTTTGCGTTCTTATAGTAATTGGCGTCGTTACCGGCGGACAGTAAATGCGTTGAGTCGTCTTTCAACATATGAACTTAATGATCTTGGCATTCATCGTGGCGATATTGATTCCATTGCGCGGCGTTATTCTCGGAAGCCTTTGTAAGATTTATTTATGTTGGCGTTTAAAAAAGCTGTTTTGTTGTAAAGAAGCATCTTGCGATGTTTTCAAGTTGGTTTCATGATATTGCTGGTGGATCGTGTGACAGTGTGGTTTAAATGCTGTCGGGAACCGTCATTTTTACGTTTAAAAAAGTGCAAATCGGTGCAGTTGTCCGGTGTGCGAGTCCTTTAGTGTTGCAACAAGCTCTTGCATTTGAGAGTGTTTAGGAGGGGCATCTTTACTCCTTTTCGTTGAGAGCTTTGTCCATACGTAAATTTTGCCATACGTAAATTTTGTTTGTGATGGGGTAAGGGAATCATTTTAATTGCTTGCCCATAAATAGGTTTGATATCAGAGAGTCTGCGTGTATTTGGTTCTCTCAGAATAGGTGTAAAACCTTTGTTATCCTTATAAATCAATCTCTTGTCTTGTTATGAGATGAAAGGAAGAGTTTTTTCTCCATTTATAATACGGTAAAGAGAGCAGGGGATCCTCTGTGTTTGCCCTAGTGGCGGGCTTGCGTGCTATTTCTTGAAAAAGCAAATGTTATCGTTGATAAAATTCTCTGCATAATGGGGGTGAGAATATGTTTTGTTGTGGTGATGTTTCTTAAGGTAAATATCTTATTTTTTATCTTTTTTGCTGTAGCAGAAAAAGAGAGGCACCCAAAATGCCAGCAGCTAAGATAAACCATGTGATGGCGTAGACAAGATGATTGTTTCGAAAGTGAACAATCGTGAGACCAGCAATGGGAAGGGCTTCTTGTGGTGTTGTTTTTTTGCCAGCATCAATGAAATAAGGTGCAACTGTGGAAAGACCAAGTTTCTCTGCCATAGTGGGAAGATTGCGCGTGTACCATATATTTTTATCAGGATCGTTTTTACGTGGAAAAAAACCATTTTTTTCACTCATGCGTAACAACCCTATGATGGTGGTTTGTTGGGTATCTATAGCTTCATATTGATGAGATTGCGTATTTGTTTGTGATGAATCAGAGTTTTGAAAGTCATCGCGTGCGTCCATAGGAATAAAACCACGGTTAATAAAGGTCAGAGCGTTATCTGCTGTTTGTAAAGGGGTCAAAACCCAGTAACCGCTCGTATCTTGAGCAACAGCCGTGACTAAGATGTTTTTATTTGTCAAAAATTTTCCTGTGATCGTGACAGGGCGATACTCATCTTTTTCAAAAGTAATTTGTTCCCATTGATTTTGTGATGGGGCTATTATGGGAGGTAAATGAATACGTTGATTGGCACTGGTGATAAGATTTGTTTTCCAGTTTAATCGTTGTACTTGCCATATACCAAGTGCACTGAAGAGAAGAAAAAAACACATACAGAATATGCCAAAGAGAAATGAAGAAAAATGACTTTGTTTTTGTTGAAGCTTTGTCATGGAGGAATCTGTTTTGCTCATGATGAATTGCTTCCTTATTTAAGATAATAAGCATTCTTTTAACATGATACTTGGTAAAAAAAACCATTTTCTGCCTCATTTCATTAAGAAAAGAGAGCCGTACGATTCGGTAAGGAATGCAAAAGGTTTTACAAAAGACTTGACCTTTTGGTATCGACACCCTATTAAAAGCACGACTTCCCTAATATCTGTTTAAGGGGTGTTGTGCGCTGTTTGCCTTCATTCTGCTTTATGGGTATTGGGATTTTGAGAGTTTTTTAGAGTTTAAAGGTGAAGTTTATGTCTCGTGCTTGCGAATTGACAGGAAAAACAGTTCTTTATGGCAATAATGTTAGCCATGCGAACAATAAAACCCGTCGTCGTTTTTTACCAAATCTTTGCAATGTGACATTGATTTCTGAAGTGTTACAGCAAAATTACCGTTTGCGGGTTTCAGCAAGTGCTTTGCGGTCTGTGGAGCATCGCGGTGGCTTGGATGGTTTTTTGCTTAAAGCCGATGATAAAGAATTGTCACAACGTGCGCGTTTGTTAAAGCGCCAAATCGTTAAGAAAAAAGCTGAACAAGCAGCTTAATTGCCTCTGGTTGTTATGAAGCTCAATTGTTTGTTTATATTCTCTAGGGGTATTGTCTTATAGATTTGCAGTTTTTGATTCGTTGTATTTGATTGGTTCCATATCCCAGGTTAAAAAAAATGTCTTCAAAACACGATTTTTTATTAGCATGGAAAGAGAAGAAGTATATCGCTTTTTCTCTTGCCATGTGTCTTGCTGTGACGGCTTCTAATATTTTAGTTCAGTATCCTGTCTACTGGTTTGGTTTAAATGAACTGCTCACTTATGGGGCTTTTACTTATCCGTTTGCTTTTCTCATTAATGATTTAACCAATCGTTTTTATGGTCCGGCTGCTGCACGGCACGTGGTTTATGCTGGCTTTTTTTCCGGTGTTTTTGTTTCGTGGGTATTGGCTACACCACGGCTTGCAATTGCATCAAGTTTAGCGTTTTTGTTTGGGCAACTGCTCGATATTGCTGTGTTTACTCCTTTGAGACGTAAAACATGGTGGAAGGCACCTCTCGCAGCAGCATTGGTCGGTTCGGCTTTGGATACGGTTGTGTTTTTTGCTCTTGCTTTTTCTAGCGCTTTTGCTGTTATCGATCAGATAACAGGTTATGCTGATAGTTCCATTTTGGAGAGTACTGTTTTTGGTGTGATAGATCTTCCAGTTTGGTTTTCGCTGGCTTTTGGCGATTTTTCTGTAAAAATCATTATGAGTCTGTTTATGTTAATTCCTTATGGAACAATTCTTAGCGCTGTGAGAATACCTCTTTATCAAGGACATTCAAAAGATGATCCATCTTTTGTGAGCAGCAAATAATCATTATTTGTCCTCTTATTTCTTTAGAGAAAAAAAGATTTTTACGTGTCTTTATTAGAGGCATTTTAGTTGTGTGTGCTGTATAGAGATTTTTTATAGATTTCTTATTTTCTCGCATAACTTCAAGAGGCTGTTTTGGTTGAGGGGATGATCGTCTTCTAAAGATTTATGATTGTGTGCGTTCTAGACATTCAATTTTTTCAAATGTAATAACTTCTTATAAATGATTGGGAAACATAAAGGGCGCTTTACAAATCGCCGTGCTCTGATGGGGATGGTTTCTTTTCAACACAATGGTACTTTGTGGCGCCCTCTGTTTTTTGTGAGGGACTATTCTTCAATGTAAGAGAACGTGCAGTGAAAGCTGGCAAAAAGAAAAGCGGTATTGGCTTTAGGCAGGCAAGGCTTATTGTAGGAATTGTGTCCTATGGTGTTGATTACGTGCTATGGTTGGTTTGCTGATAAGAGGGGAACGGTTCATGGGGTGGGGGCGCGAAAGAAGGGTGCAAAACAATTTAACTAGGTATCTTTATGTTGTGGTGAAGGTGTTTTTAAAAGGAGAAAATCAAATAAAGAGTATAGAGCTTGTGTTAAATTCTCTTATGATGATGAGAACGAGCTTTTTTATCGCTAAAGAGTGATTCTAATTGTTTTGTTATAGCATTGGCAAGTTCTTCGGCATTCATGATTGTTACAGCATGTTGATAATAGCGTGTGACATCATGACCAATGCCAATGGCAATGAGCTCTATAGGTGAGTGTGTTTGGATTTCTTGAATCACTGCGCGTAAATGTTTTTCCAGATAATTGCTGGAATTAACCGATAGCGTTGAGTCATCAACAGGGGCTCCATCAGAAATGACCAAGAGAATGCGCCGTTGTTCGCGTCGTAATAAAAGGCGTTGATGCGCCCAAATTAATGCTTCTGCGTCGATATTTTCTTTTAGCAATCCTTCTTGCATCATGAGACCTAAATTGCGCCGCGCACGACGCCATGGAGTATCCGCACTTTTATAGATAATGTGACACAAATCATTCAGGCGGCCTGGGTGATGAGGCTTATTTTGTTTGAGCCATTCTTCTCGCGATTTTCCTCCTTTCCAAGTTTTGGTGGTAAAGCCTAAAATTTCAACTTTTACTCCACAGCGTTCAAGAGTTTGTGCCAAAATATCTGCACAACTTGCTGCAACCGTAATGGGGCGTCCTCGCATGGAACCCGAATTATCGATGAGCAGTGAAACAACGGTATCGCGAAATTGAGTATTGCTCTCCATTTTAAAAGAAAGAGGTTGCATGGGGTCTATAATCAGACGTGAAAGCCGTGATGTGTCGAGATATCCTTCCTCAAGATCAAAATTCCAATTGCGATTTTGTTGTGCCATAAGGCGGCGTTGTAGACGATTTGCTAAGCGCCCAACAATGTTTTGTAGATGGTTGATTTGTTTATCAAGATAACGGCGTAAATGATCTAATTCGCTTTCAGAACAAAAATCTGTCGCTTCTAGAATTTCATCAAACTCACGGGTGAAAACTTTATAATCAGTCAGTTTTTGCATTTGTTCTGAAATAGTCAAAAGATGTTTGGATTGGCTCGATTTTTTTTGCCAAGCATCACTTTCTTGCTCTTCTTCATCTTTATCATTGTCGTTTGATTTTGTTGCTTGGGTTTTGCCTTTGTCTTGCACATCACTTTCTTGTTCAGTAGTTGTTTGTTCTTCACTCTTCTCGTGTTTTTGGTGTTGGTTTTCTTTTTCTTCTGGGTTTTGAGGCTCACACCCATCTTTTGATTTTTTATTGTTTTCACTTTCAGAGATTTCTTCAAGTTGAACTGCCATTTTGAGTGTAAAAAGCATTTGACGAACAATCCGCGCAAACGCTTGTTGGTCGTGAATATGCTGTGTTAATTCATTCAGCTGCGTGGCGGCTTTTTGTTCAATTTCTTGACGCCATAATTCTAAGACAGGTCCTGCTTCTTGTGGGGGAGGGCGTTCTGTTATTTTTTCACGCAATAAAAGCGCAAGCGCTTCCTGAATGGGCGCTTCACTTTGGCTGCTTATCTTTTGATAATGGGCTCTTTGATATTTATCGGCAAGCATTTCATCAAGATTTTGTGCAATTCCTTCCATGCTTAAAGTGCCAATGGCTTCAACACGTGTTTGCTCAAGAGCATCAAAAATGGCACGTGCTTGCGATTCTTGTGGAGAAAATTGTGTGTGAATATGCTTATCATGCCATGCCGTACGCAAAGCCATGGAATCTCCTAATCCACGGCTAATCATGATATCTTTCTCTGTGGTATGAACAGGAAATTCCGGTAAACGCGCATAATTTTCGCTCAAAGATGCTCGATTATGACTGAAGGAAACTTCAAGGTTGGGTGTACCTGCAATGGCACGCATACAGGTGGAAAGTGCTTTTTTAAAAGCTTCAACATCAAGAGTGTTGTTGGGAGAGTCCTTTGCCGGATTTTTGTTATCACCAATATCGGTAGTCATGCGTGACAGATTCCTTAAGGCAAAACACCGTGAATGAGTGACTCGGAAAGTTCTTCTCCAAAAGCACGTTGATAAAATTCTGCAACTATAGGGCGTTCAAGTTCATCACATTTATTGAGAAAAGTAAGCCGGAAGGCAAAGCCCGCATTTTGAAAAATTTCCGTATTTTCTGCCCAAGTGATTACTGTACGTGGGCTCATGACGGTTGAAAGATCCCCATTGATAAAAGATTGACGTACCATATCAGCAACATGAACCATTTGTGAAATTGTCTTTTTTCCTTCTGTTGTTTGAAAAGATTTGACCTTTGAACAGACAATATCAACCTCTTTGTTATGGGGCAAATAATTGAGAATCGTTACAATAGACCAGCGGTCCATTTGGGCTTGATTGATTTGTTGCGTACCATGATAGAGCCCTGTTGTATCACCAAGTCCAACCGTATTTGTCGTTGCAAAAATACGAAATGCTGGGTGAGGCGTAATAACACGGCTTTGATCAAGTAAACTGAGACGTCCAGAGGCTTCAAGAACGCGTTGGATGACAAACATAACATCAGGACGACCGGCATCATATTCATCAAAAACAAGAGCAATATTGTTTTGATAACTCCATGGCAAAATACCCTCTTTAAATTCAGTAATTTGTAAGCCATCTTTTAAAACAATGGCATCTTTTCCCACTAGATCAATACGGCTCACATGACTGTCAAGGTTAATTCGGATACAAGGCCAGTTGAGACGTGCTGCAACTTGTTCAATATGCGTCGATTTCCCTGTACCATGATAACCGGAAACCATGACACGGCGGTTAAAGGCAAAACCTGCCAAAATCGCTAAAGTTGTTTGCTGGTCAAAAAGATAATCGGGATCTATATCCGGAACATGGGAGCTTTTTGTACTAAAAGCAGGAACTTTCATATCCGTATCAACATGAAACAGATCACGAGCACAGAGTGTAATATTGGGCACATTTTCTACTGTAAGATTTGTTTTTGTCATGGTTTTTCTGGAAGGGAAAGAATGCTATTTTCATTTGTTAGGAAGTGATACAAGAGTTAGAGCTCTTATGCAATGCCCTATAATGAAAGTCTTGGATAGGGAGGAGCAGATTTAGGCTTTATCATATTTTGTGAAAAAAACGATAATGCGTGTGAGAGTGAATTTGATAGGGGTAATTTCCCTTGGCATAAACTAATTTTTTAAGCACATTATAGGTGCCTATAGAAGATTATCAAAACACTTCTTTCAAAGAGCGCTTGCCACCATTGGAATCTGAATGACGTTTTTTGTCCGCTCTTTGAATTTTCTTACAGTGAAAATAAAATGAGGGTATTGGAATGTATTTTTTTAGCACAAACCAGCTTTTTTGAGCAAATTATAGGCGTGTAAAACATCGCGAAAACGCTCTTCTGAAGAGCGGTTGCCACCATTGGAATCTGGATGGTGTTTCTTTACCAGCTCTTTGTATTTTGTTTTAATATCTTCAGCGGAAGCGTTTGCTTGTAATCCTAATGTATCAAAAGCTTTTGCTTCTAAGGGTTTTAACCTTCGCAACGGATTATCGGTTGAATGACGCTTGTTAAAAATCGTAAAGGGATCACGCATACGATTTTGATAGGCCGCTGTTCCAGAGCGAATTTGTGCATAATTGGCAGCTGTTTTTTTCGATGTGCCATTGTTAAAATCGGTAGGCCATGTTGGGCGATGTCCTGTAAGGGCATCTTTTTGAAACTTTGCAATATCTTTGTCACTAAGGCCAGAGAAATAATTAAAATTCTTATTATAGGCACGTACATGCTCAATGCAAAAATGCAGATACTGGCCTTCGTGATTTCGGCCCGCTGGCGCTTTATGGGATGCTGATTTTTCACAACCTTCCCACTGGCACTTTTGCGCCTCTGATTCAGCTTTTTGTTTTTTATTAGAGCTGATTCGAATTGAATCGAATAATTTAGATGTTATTGTCATATCTTTAGATTTATGCAAAATCAATTAATTTTACAAGAATTGACTTTTGAAAAATTTATTTTCACACTTAGTTTACTCATGAAGAAAATGCTTTGCATCGTTCATTTTCTGAAGGAATAAAAATGGTTACAGCAGTTCAAACAACGATTAAGATGAAGCTTCAAGACGCGTTTCATCCACAAAAACTTGAGGTGATTAACGAGAGTCACCTGCATGAAGGACATCCACATGATGAATATGCTTTTGATGGTAAAGGGGAAACGCATTTTCGGGTGAAAATTTTGTCTTCTTCTTTTAAAGGAATGACGCGTGTAGAGATCCATCGGTCGATTTATAAAGTCTTAGAAAAAGAATTGGCAACCTGCGTTCATGCTTTAGCTTTGGAGATTGCGCCTGTTTAATTTTTCTTGTTTTATAAGAGTGTTGAGATACAAAGTATAGTTTTATAGGAATGATGCGTGTAGAAATCCATCAGGGGCTTTTATTTGGGTCTTTTAGAATGAAGCTTACAATCGATTTTCATGCTTTGGCGTGGAAGCTGTATCTCTTCCGTTTTTTCTTTTTGTAAATCTTTTAAGAACGTGGGTGTGCTTTTTGATAAATTTCCAAAAGGTGGTCTGTATCCACATGGGTATAGGCTTGGGTGGTAGAAAGGCTCGCATGACCAAGAAGTTCTTGAATAGAACGTAAATCCCCACCTCGTGATAAAAGATGGGTGGCAAAAGAATGACGCAATGTATGTGGGGTTGCTGTTTCTGGTAGACCAAGATGCGCCCGTAAGTTTCGCATAGCGCGTTGAATAATGGCTGGTTGCAGGGGGCCACCTCTCGCACCGCGGAACATTGGTTGGTTTTCTACTAAAGGATAGGGGCAGCATTTGAGATAATTCTGTATCGCTTCGTGAACAATTTTGATTAGAGGAATAAGGCGCGTTTTTTGACCTTTTCCTGTCACGTATAAACTTGTTTTTTGCGGATCAGAAAATTGTTCTGGTGTGAGGCTTAAAGCTTCTGATATTCGCATGCCACAACCATAGAGAAGTACCAAAACAGCGCTGTTACGAGCGGTGATCCATGGTTCATTTTCTTGTTGGTTTTCTTGTTTGACTAAATGCAGTGCTGACTTTACCGTTAAAGGCTTTGGCAGAGATTTTGGATGTTTTGGGGTTCTTATGAGCTGAGCTGCAGGGATACTGACAATTTCTTCGCGGGCGAGATAGCTGAAAAAAGAGCGTAAACCAGCTATGCTTCGGCTTAACGAGCGTGCACTTATATTATCCGCGCGTCGATAAGCCAAATAAGCCCGCAAATCAACAACACGCAAATTGGCGAGATCATTAAAGGTTGGTTCATGCCCCAAATGTTGACAGAGAAAAAACAAAAATTGTCGTGTATCACGTTCATAGGCTTCTACTGTTTTTACAGCCATACGACGTGTTTCTCGCAGACAGTCCAGCCAATTTTTTCTTGCTGTTAAAACAACATGGTTTGCTGGAATGAGAGGGATATTTTCGTCTTTTCTCGTGTCATCTTTTATGGGCATTTTTTAATTAAGTGTCTCTTTCTTTTTAGGTTTTTCACTCTTCTCACTTTGTAGTTGCTCTTCACTATTGGCAAGTTGCTTTTCCCCTTTGAGAGAGAGTATTTTTAGAAGATTATTCGTTGACATCAAATGTGCAAAAATCAATCCTAGGAAACCATTTTTGTGCAGCTTTGCAAGTTGGCTTGCAGAGAGTTTATTGAGTTTTTCTTCATCAACAATCCAAAAATGCTCTAATTGCGCTGAAAGACCTTTGTCATTTTTCACATTGATGGATTTTTGACTGAGAAGATCCATCTCCACAAGGGCATCAATAAATTCAGCAGTTTTTTCCATAGCGATTTTAAAGCTTTCAAGAAAACGAATCCGCTCTTCCATAAAAGGAGAAATAGAGCCATCAGAATTAAAAAGTTCTGTGCCTGCTACTTCATTAAACATGCCTGATTTTTGATCAAAGCAAACGGAAAGTTCTTTTTCATTGCTCAGTTGCGCAAGAACAAAAGGATAACGGCGGACAAAAGCCGGAACATAAGTGTTTGTTTTCCAATTTTTATCAGAGGCGATATAGTCATTCTCGTCATTAGAAAGACCAACAAGAGCAGCAGATGTATAGTGCCGTTTCTTTTGTTCATCTTCTGCACACATAAATAAAATCGGATAATCTAATGCTGCTTGAAAATATTCACTGCTTGCGAGAGGAACCCAGTGGGTATCTTTGGCAAAAGACATATCACTTGGAGGCGCAAATTTTAGATTTTTATGGGAAACTTTGTTGATCGGGGTGATATCTTTGTAAAAGAGCATAACATTTGCCATAAGACTTCTCCTTAATATAATTTGTTTAATTAATTTGCTGTTGTTACCAAAAAAGGTCTTTGGGGAAGATTGTCTCATATGGCAACAAGATTGAACAGAAAATTATGCGTGAAAGATTCGTTTGTGAGAGATAATATTTTTACATGAAGTATAATAAAAAAAAGCTTAAAAATAAAGTCTATCTTGCCATTATTGGTTCCGCTCATGGTATAAAAGGGAACGTCTTGATGAAAGTTTTTAGTGCTAAACCAGAGTCCTTAAAGACTTATGGTGTTCTTTATGATGATATGGGGCGTTGTTATGAAATTGTAACACTTTGCATGCAAAAAAATAACGCGATTGTGCATTTTAAAGGCATTGAAGATCGCAGTGCGGCGGAAAACTTAAAAGGCATTCGTTTGTATATTCACCGCGATCAATTGGTAGAGGATTTAACTGAAGATGAATTTTATCAAGTTGATTTAATTGGGCTTCATGTCCAAGATGCTGTTGGTCAGACTTTGGGTGAGGTGAGTGGTTTTTTTAATTTTGGCGCTGGTGATTTGCTTGAAATGCGTTTGAATACGGGTAAAACTGTGCTTATTCCCTTTAGCAAAGCAGCGGTGCCAGAGATTTGCCTTGCTTCTGGCTTTTTGGTTGTTGATCCAGTGGCTGCTGGTTTAAGTGATATCTGAGAAAAGAATAAATTGCCTTAAACTCTAAAATAAAGGTAAAGGCAAAGAATAAAGTAAAAAGTAAAAGGTGCGGAAATACAAAAATGCGATTCTAAGCATCTGTATGAATCCTAAAATGTTCTTGGATTTTTGGAGTTTTTTCGCAAAATAAGCAAGCGGGGAATATGGGTATTCTATACCAAAGAAATGTGGGCTTTTGCGGTGAATTGCGTATTATGGCGTTGGTGATGGCCTATGGGACTCATGCCGTTTTGGGGATAGGCCGTTTCGGGGATAGAAGGCAGAGATGAAAGAATAAGTAATGAAGTTTCATGCACGCATTTTAACACTTTATCCTGAAATGTTTCCTGGATTTCTGGGATATTCTTTAGCTGGTCAAGCTTTAGAGAAGGGAGTATGGTCTCTGGAGACAGTGCAAATTAGGGATTTTGCTTTCGATAAACACCATAGTGTTGATGATACACCGGCTGGTGGGGGGGCTGGTATGGTTATGAGGGCGGATGTGTTAGCGGCTGCACTGGACAGTTGTCCAAATGATTCGCCAAGATTGTTAATGAGTCCGCGTGGACGGCCTTTTGACCAGACTTATGCACGTTCTCTGGCGCGTGAGGCGGGAGTGACATTGGTTTGTGGGCGTTTTGAAGGTGTCGATGAACGGGTCATAGAAGCGCGGAAATTGGAAGAGATTTCCATTGGGGATTATATCCTTTCAGGAGGGGAAACAGCGTCACTGGTTCTTTTAGATGTCGTTATACGTCTTCTCCCCGGTGTTATGGGTAATGCGGATTCTGCTCAATGTGAAAGTTTCGAGAATGGTTTGCTGGAACACCCCCAATATACGCGTCCTGCTCTTTTCGAAGGACGCACTATTCCACCAGTGTTGACTTCTGGGCATCACAAAGCTATCGCCGATTGGCGACAACAACAAGCTGAACTGTTAACACGTCAACGGCGGCCTGATCTTTATGCCTGTTATGATAAAAATCGTCAGAAAACTTGATTCATGTTGTAAGGTGGTGTATGCCATGGCTCTCTTTTAAAAAAATTTTTATAGTTCCAAAATTAAAATGAAGGAATGGTGTATTCGCTCCTGTGTCATGCATAGCCTAAAGAACTTCTTTTCTGTTTATGAAAAGGCTTTTTTCGGCAAGAGTTGAGCGCTCTGACTGTTCGATAAAGAATCATGAAGGATAAAAAAATGAATATTATCGCACAGCTCGAAGCTGAACAATGTGCAAAAATTGCAGAAAAACGTCAATTGCCAGCTTTTCAACCAGGCGATACCGTGCGTGTGATGGTACGCGTGAGCGAGGGTACACGTACCCGTGTCCAAGCCTATGAAGGAATTTGTATTGCTCGTTCCGGTGGTGGGTTAAATGAGACCTTTACAGTGCGTAAGATTTCCTATGGTGAAGGTGTTGAACGTGTTTTTCCAGTATATTCTCCCCTCATTGAGGGTGTTGAGCTTGTGCGCAAAGGTAAAGTGCGTCGTGCAAAACTTTATTATCTTCGTGGTTTGAGAGGTAAAGCTGCCCGTATCGCCGAGAAGAGAGACTACCGCAAAAAGACTGAAAAACTTGCTGAAGTTGTAAAAACAACAGCTGTGCCTGCAGATACACCAGCGCCAGTTGCCGAATAAGAGCTGTGTTTGTTAAAATTTATAAAAAGCGGTTTTTTTATTCCCTGTATTTTTTGTTTTTAGTTAAAGAAGTGGCTTTGAGTATGCATAAAATGCTTCTCAAAGCCTTGGGTGCTTCGTTTTTCTTCAATTATGGCTAACTTGCACGATTTTTAAATTAAAAGAGAGTGTTGATATGCATAAATGGGTGGGAGTTTACTTGAAAAAAATAGCTATTTATATTTGAGAAATGATGTTAGACCTTTGACGTGAAGATAAAATTATATTAAATTGAAGCACGTTTTACAGCTATATAGCTGTAAAAAATCGGTTTTTTTTATGCGTGACCTTTAATCCGTTATTTGAGACAACCGACCTGTAATATTGGCATCTTGAAATGCCAAATAAGTGGAAACGATAATGCACTTGGCATTTTGTGCGAATCTTATCGCCCATGATGTGATTGCAGTAAAAGCCAGGTCAGGATATTTTATGACAGAGACAATTAGGATAAAAGAGCGCCCACGTTCCCCCCATATCAGTATTTATCGTTGGACCATTACGATGGCGATGTCTATTGCACATCGTATAACGGGGCTGGCGCTTTATTTTGGAATGCTTTTTCTTGCTCTTTGGTTGATGGCAATTGCTTGTGGAGCAGAAGCTTTTAGAGCCATTCATGAGATTTATAGCTCCGTGCCTGGGCTTTGTATCTTGTTTCTTTATACTCTTGCTGGCGTTCATCACATGGTTGGTGGAGTTCGTCATATTATTTGGGATCTGAAACCTTCCCTTTTAGCGAAAAAAAAAGCAACCATAGTGGCATGGGCAACCGTGTTTATTTCTCTTATTGTGACTCTTGCAATTTGGCTTATTGGATATAGCATTGTTTAGCTGGGGGTGGAGAGGGTTATGAAAAAAGATTTTCGAACGGAACTTGCCAAAGTACGTGGGCGTGGAAGTGCCCATGAAGGGACAGAGCATTTTTGGTTACAGCGTTTGACAGGTTTTATAAATCTACCGCTTTTGATTTTTTTTATTGTTCTTATTCTCTCACTCGTTGGAGAGGATTATAGCGTTGTGCGCGCACGGCTTGCGCATCCTGTTGTGGCTATTTTAATGGGATTGCTTACGATTTCAGTGCTTTATCATATGAAGCTTGGAATGCAGGTGGTTATTGAAGATTATATTCCGCGTGAAGGTTTCCGGATGTTCTTTCTGGCATTAAATATTTTGTTTTGTTTTGTTTTGGGAGGTATTATCATTTTTGCTCTTTTGAAAATTGCGTTAGGGGGTTAACGGATATGGCAAGTACAGTATCGTCTCTGGGCGCAAGAGCAGGCAATGCCCCTTATCGCACGGTTGATCATAAATTCGATGTTGTGGTTGTTGGGGCAGGGGGTGCAGGATTGCGCGCAACACTTGGGATGGCAGAGCAAGGATTAAAAACAGCCTGTATCACAAAAGTTTTTCCAACAAGATCACATACCGTTGCGGCGCAAGGGGGTATTGCAGCTTCGCTTTCCAATATGGGACCTGACAATTGGCAGTGGCATTTGTATGATACCGTGAAGGGATCTGATTGGTTGGGCGATACTGACGCAATGGAATATTTGGTACGTAATGCCCCTGCTGCTGTCTATGAATTAGAACATTATGGGGTGCCTTTTTCACGTACGCAAGAAGGCAAAATTTATCAACGTCCTTTTGGGGGGCATACAACACAATTTGGTGAAGGGCCACCTGTTCAGCGGACTTGTGCCGCAGCAGATCGCACAGGACATGCTATCCTGCATACACTTTATGGACAAAGCTTAAAACATAATGCCCAATTTTTTATTGAATATTTTGCACTTGATCTCATCATGACCGATGGTGTCTGTACCGGTGTGGTGGCATGGAATCTTGATGATGGTACAATACACCGTTTTTCTGCCAAGATGGTTGTTCTCGCAACTGGTGGTTATGGGCGTGCCTATTTTTCAGCAACATCGGCGCATACCTGTACGGGTGATGGGGGTGGAATGATTGCACGTGCTGGTTTGCCACTTCAGGATATGGAGTTTGTGCAATTTCATCCAACAGGCATTTATGGTTCAGGCTGTCTCATTACAGAAGGAGCACGGGGTGAAGGTGGCTATTTGATTAATTCTGAGGGCGAACGCTTTATGGAGCGCTATGCACCTTCCTTTAAGGATTTGGCTTCACGGGATTTGGTTTCACGTTGTATAACCCTTGAAATTCGCGAAGGGCGTGGTGTTGGTCCAAGAAAAGATCATATCCATTTGGTTCTTAACCACATTGATCCCGCCATATTGCATGAACGTTTACCGGGGATTTCGGAATCCGCTCGAATCTTTGCAGGGGTGGATGTGACAAAAGAACCTATCCCCATCCTTCCTACGGTTCATTATAATATGGGTGGGATTCCTACCAATTACTATGGGGAAGTTCTCAATCCAACAGCTGATTCGCCTGATCGTGTTCAACCAGGTTTGATGGCAGTGGGAGAGGCTGGATGTGCCTCTGTTCATGGTGCTAATCGTTTGGGATCAAATTCATTAATTGATCTTGTTGTGTTTGGTCGTGCCGCTGCAATTCGTGCCGGTGAAGTCATTGATCGAAATGCCGAAATTCCACCTCTTAATGAGATGGCAGTTGAGGAAATTATCGCGCGTTTTGATCGATTACGCTTTGCTCAAGGCACAACGCCAACAGCTGTCTTGCGTGAAAAAATGCAGCGCACAATGCAAGAAGATGCTTCTGTCTTTCGTACAGAAGATTCTTTGCAGCAAGGATGTCGGCGGATCAGCCAAATTTGGGATGAATTGGCTGATCTCAAAGTCACAGATCGCTCTCTGATATGGAACTCTGATTTGGTTGAAACATTAGAGCTCGAAAATCTGATGGCTAATGCCATTACCACTGTTTATTCTGCAGAAGCACGTTTGGAAAGTCGAGGTGCTCATGCCCGTGAAGATTATCCAGAGCGTGACGACAAAAATTGGCGCAAACATACACTTTCACATTTGACAAAAGAGGGGAAGGTAACTTTGTCTTATCGACCTGTTCATGTTGATCCATTAACAGCTGAGGCAGATGGTGGTATCGACTTAAAACGCATAGCACCTAAAAAGCGTGTTTACTAAGGGGAGAATGAATTATGGTACAAATTAAGCTTCCCAAAAACTCTCAAGTAAAAATGGGAAAAGTTTGGCCTAAACCTGAAGGTGCATCGCAACTGACAGAATTTCATGTTTACCGTTGGTCACCTGATGATGAAGAAAATCCTCATCTGGATACCTATTATGTGGATCGTTCTGCTTGTGGTCCTATGATCTTGGATGGGCTTTTGTTTATTAAAAACCATATTGATCCCACTTTGACACTTCGCCGATCATGTCGTGAAGGTATTTGTGGTTCCTGTGCCATGAATATTGATGGCTTCAATACGCTGGCTTGTACCAAAGGTATGGATGATGTAAAGCACCCCATTAAGGTGTATCCTTTGCCTTCCATGCCAGTGGTGAAAGATTTGGTTCCTGATTTAAAGCGCTTTTATGCGCAACATCGGGTAATTGAACCTTGGTTGCAAACCGTTTCACCTGAACCCGCTAAAGAATGGTTGCAAAGTCACTCCGATCGTCAAAAAATTGATGGTCTTTATGAATGTATTTTATGCGCCTGTTGTCAAACATCATGTCCGAGTTATTGGTGGAATGGTGATCGTTATTTGGGACCAGCAATTCTGCTGCAAGCTTATCGTTGGATTGCTGATTCACGTGATGAGATGTGTGGAGAGCGCCTTGATAATTTAGAAGATCCTTTCCGCCTTTATCGCTGCCATACGATT